>DXYS01000072.1 GCA_019415705.1 Bacteroidales bacterium
GGCTCGAGGCAGACTCCCGCCGTTGGGTCATGCCGATCGTCTATGCGTGCATGTCGATGTCAAAGAGCAAGACCGGCGCCCTGATAGTCATCGAGCAGTCAATACCGCTCGACAACTATGAGAAAACCGGCGACATGATTGACGCCAACATCAACACGCGCCTCATCGAGAATATTTTCTTCAAAAACTCGCCGTTGCACGACGGCGCGATGATTATAGCCCACGACCGCATCAAATCGGCGGGATGTATCCTGCCCGTAAGCCATGACAGCGACGTGCCGCGCTCGCTCGGCCTGCGCCACCGCTCGGCTTTAGGCATCGCTCAAGCAACAGACGCCGTGGCAATCGTTGTCTCCGAAGAGACCGGCAATATCTCGCTCGCACACCGCGGACGTCTGTCGACCCGTCTGACAAGCACAGAGCTCGAACATCAGCTCTCTGCGCTTGCAACCGCCCCCTGACAGAGCACTTTTGCCGAAATTTAATCACATATTAAGCCCCGTGTTAACCGCCGGGGCTTATTTTTGTGCAAAAATTCTTACCAATCATCTTCACACATGAAAAAAGCCTTGTTAATACAGGTGCTTTTCGCCGCAATGCTGCCCGGCATGACCGCCGCTGCCGGTAATGACGAAAAGCCCTACTGGAACTACCGTACACATCTTATGCCTCTGCGTCTGCCGCCGGCTCCAGCCGGCATAGAGCCGACCTACATCGACGCCGACAAGGACGGACGTCCCGACGCTATTATGACAATGACCGCCGGCAACATACCCGTGCTCTGGTTAGACGACGACGGTGACATGCGTCCCGGCGACACCGAGGGCGACATGGACAACGACTGCCTGCTCATCGACCGCAACCGCGACGGAGAGTTCGGCTCATGGGGCGACCTTATCATCGACTGGGTCGACGAGGACGGCGACGGCAAAGCCGACATGCAGATTATCGTCGAGTATAAAGACAAAGATAATCCCGGCGGAGCCCATTATATGATTATCCGCGACCTTGACCGAGACAATATTTTCAATTATATCAATTATAACGACTTCTCGCTGCGCTGCTGGGACCACGTCGGCCTGTCTGATTTCTACGAGGATTATGCCGGACAGACCATGTTCATGAAGATGCACGCTCCGACAACATCTCAGGCCGATCTGAGCGTCAACTGGGAGAATCCTTTCCTGTTCTATGACCCCGACAATGACGGTCTGACCGAGATGGCTATCCGTGTCGTCGACTCGCCGCGCCGCAACCGCGAGGACAGCCTCGCCGGCTACACCGGGCCGCAGTACTCGGGCCGCGCCGACTGGATTTCGTATGCCGTAGACCTTGACAACGACAACCGCACGGGCAACGAGTTTGACTTTGACATCACACTCGGCTTCCAAGGTCCCGGCTTTGACTACTCAGACTGCCGCCACGAGGTCCGCAACCTCAGGGGCAATCCGGCCCATGACAAATATTTCCTCGATTCGCGCTACCGTCAAATGACTCATCTCGTCTATGCCGACCACAATCAGGCTCCGCGCAAGATATTCGGCGAGGGCAAATGGACCCGCGTCAACTTCGTCTATGACGAGGACGACGACAACGGCCGCTGGGAGCGCGTCGAGTTTTACGAGCCGCGAGATCCGTTTAAATCGGGATGGAAAAACGGCGGAGTCGACAACCACAAGCAGAGCGACGCCTCAGGCGACCGCGGCGAGTGGGATATGGACAACTCGGGCAAAGGACGCCTCTATCTGAGTCGTTTCGACGGTCGTCTGCATCTTGCAGGAGCCGAGAGCGGCGTGTGGCGCATAGACCAGAACGCACAATACTACGAGGGCTGGGACCGCATGTGGATGGGTCAGGATTTCTATCCCAAATCATTTGCCACGGTCAGCTACGCCGACCGCGACGGCAACGGCTTTATCGACTTCATCAGCTACGACCTCGACGGCGACAAGGTCTACGAAGACAGCGTCTCGTTTGCCGACCTCGGCATCGATGACCGTTGCGAGCCCATCGACATCTCCGGCTACAGCTACAAAGACTGGCAGACACTGTCAAAACGCATGTCAGACGGCATTTGGAAACGCGCGCAGAAAGCATGCGAGATTGCCCGCCAGTATGGCCTCAATCCCGACTGGTATGCCAAATGGATGACTGCCCGCAGCGACCGCGAGCGCTACAACTCGGGCTACTGGCTCGCCTTCTATATCTATAAAGACCTCGAGCACCTGTTCAAGTCACGCGGTGACAACGAGGCCGTGGCCGATCTGCGCCGCGCTTATTACGGCGGCGACTGGTCTAAGATAGCCACACGCGGCGAGCAGGGTTTCTACTTCTTCTCGCCCGAGGATATCACTACCATCAAGACTGTCGCACGCACTCCGCGCGGCAAAAAAGTCATCGCCGAGCTCAAAAAAGCCATCAGCGAGCGCCGTCGTCACGAACTCAAGCTCAAAGACGAGCCGGGCGGCCACTTCCATGACTATTTCTGCCCGGTCCACAACCTGCTGTTTACTTTCGACTGGGACTCGCCCAAAGCACACCTCTGCACCGCCTGCGGCAAACGTTGGAGCGGCAACGCCCGCTACGACCACGCGTGGGTACATCAGGTACACTCGCGCAACAAAGACTATCTCTACAACTGCATGTATGTCTACCTCGCCACGGGCGACCGCCGTTACGCCGACTACATCCGCGAGATGTTCCTCGACTACGCATCGCTCTATGACGGATGGTTTGAGCACAACTCGGGCTTCGTAGCCACCGACCAGCACAGCGGCAAGGCCTTTGCCCAGAGTCTCGACGAGGCCAACTGGGCCACAAAAATCGCCATGGCCTACACCGCCGTGCGCCCGCTGCTGACTGCCGCCGAACGCGACTCCATCGAGCGCGGCTATCTGCGTCCGGCCTTAGGTCTGCTGCAACGCCGTCCCGCCGGCGCCAACTGGCAGATGTGGCACAACAGCGGCATGGTGGCGCTTGCCATCGCCTTGGAGGACGACAAGGCGATAGACATCGCCCTAAATGACCGCGAACGCGGCTATCACGCCCTCAACAAAAAGCACAAAAATGCCGACGGCTGGATTAACGAGGGCTCGCCCCACTACCACTACTATCCGCTCGAGGCCCTGATATTCACCGCCAACGCCGTGCGCTGCCGCGGCATAAACCTATTTGATACAGACCTCCACGACATGTTTGTCATGCCTATACGCGGCACCTACCCCGACCTGTCGTTCCCGGCACACAGCGACGGCTGGTACGGAGCCAACCTGCTGTCGCAGACCGCATTGTATGAAATAGCAGACGCACGCTACAACGACGCCACTCTCGGCGACGCCCTACAGCTCTGCTACGGAGGCAAAAAGCGCCTCGACCCCGAGTCGCTGCTTAATCCGCGCGAGACCAAGGCCGTAAAATCAGGTAAATATCTGCAGAAAGGCTTCTCGTTCCCGCAGTCTGGTTTCTGCCTGCTGCGCAGCGGCGAACGCACTGTCGTGCTGAAATTCGGAGGCGAAGGCATCGGCCACGGCCATCCCGACAAACTGTCGCTGACCATCCACGACGGCGAGCGCGAACTCATCTCAGACTTCGGCACATCGGGCTACAGCACACCCGACTACCTGCAGTGGTACAAGCGCACCCTGTCACACAACACCGTCACCGTCGACGGACGCGACCAGCGCCGCAGCGTCGGCCGTCTGCTCAGTTTCAATCCGCGCGAAGACGGAGGCTCGGCCGAGATGCAGACACTCACTGCTTATCCCGGTGTCGACATGCGCCGCAGCATCGATCTCAGCGGTCGTCAGATGAAAGACCGCTTCACATGCACCTCCGACAGCGAGCATGTCTATGAATATGTGCTCATCTTCAACGACCGTCCCGTCATAGCCGGCGACACACACGAGGTCAAAGACTGGAGCAAGGAAGCGCCTTACTGCCGCATCTTTGACCCCGTCGGACATCAGTTTGTCAACGGCATGACCCTCACCACCCCCGACATCAACGTCACGCTCTCGGTCGGCGACGGCGAGGTGACAGACATGATAGTCGGACATGCGGCCGGTGTGCCGTCAAACCCGACAGTCAAAGACGGAGCGGCCGCCGGAGATGTCGCCGCCAAAGACTGCTATCCGATGATACTCCGCGTGCGCGGCCGCAATCTCGACGTCAAGGCCGACTGGGAGATGCGCCGATAGACAAAAAAGCCGGCAAGCTCGCCGGCTAACACCGCCATAAAATCCAACGGGCCCGCCGGCATCACGCCTGCGGGCCCGTCTGACAGTTATGGGTAGAGAAAAGAGTTTCGTTTATTTGTCAACCGAGAAGATTACGATACGATTCCAGTTGTTGACATCGTAGGGCTGTACGTTAGAGCCTTCGGGCTGGATTGACAGACGGTCGGGGTTGATGCCGTATTTGTCGACAAGGACTTTCTGAACGGCTTCGGCACGACGTTTAGACAGACCCATGTTGTACTCGCTTGTACCGGTATCTTTGTCGGCATAGCCCTGAATTGCGACTTTCTGGTCGGGATTGGCTTTCATCCACTCGGCGATGTTGTAGACATTGACCATCTCCTGATCGCTGATGCGTGCCGAGTTAAGCGTGAATCTTACAGTTGCCATAAGAGGAGCGGCCTCTACAACCGGTGCGGCAGGCTGTACCTCGGGACAAGGCAGCTGAGCCTCGGCGGCTGCGAGAGCGGCGGCAGTTGTGGCGAGAGCGCCGCGCAGGTCATTGACCTGATTGTTGAGATTGCTGATATAGCCCAGATAGTCACAGGGATTGTATGTCTTGAAGTCGTCTCCGCCGATTTTGAAAATCAGACCGCCGACGGCGCTGACATTGATGTCGATAGGATAGCCGTAAGCCTGATTGTTGAAGTTATCTCCGTAGAACTGTGCGCGACCCTCTACGAAAAAGTCGACATATTTGCACAGACGGAGATTAAGCTGGATACCGCCTGAGACGGGGAGTGTCCAAGAGTTGCCTTTGGGCTTGCCGTCGCGGCCGACGATGTTGCCGTCGCGGTTAAAGTCCCATACAAATGTACCGCCGAGACCGACGAAAGGAACAATCGAGAATACGCGGTCAGTCTTGACACCGCCGAGTGAGTTGAACATATCCCACATGAAGTCTACGTTGGCGTTGACGTATTTAGCTTTGCGGAATGTGCCGCTGTCCCAGTGAATAGGGCCACCGAGGAAGCTGCCGCGCCATCCTAAATACGGCGAAATCCATTTGCCGAATGCAAAGTTATAGGCCACCGAGATATGACGTTTGGCATGACCTTGGTCAAGCGATTTCTCGATGTAAGGAACGTTGATGCCGGCACCTACCTGAATAAACCAGTTGTCACGGCTTGTCGAATAGTAATGAGTTTTGCAGGGCACCTCGGTGACGGTTGCGACTTCTTCTTCGACAACTACAGTCTCGTCCTGTGCGTTAGCTGTAACTCCTGATAAAAGCATTGCGCTGCATGCAGCGAAAGACCAAAGCACATTCTTTTTCATTTCTCTGAAATTTTTGTTAAACTTATAATTTACGTGTTATTTTATCTCATAAACAAAGTGATGTGTTGAAACGCCTGAGAGGTCAGAGCACGTTTTTTAATCACTCTTATGAATTAGTAACACATGGGTTATGCCATTGTTCATTCAGTTGCGGCAGTTTTTTACAATCTGATTGTTTCAACACGATTGCCGCGGTCGGCCGAGAGCGTGACGGCGCTCGTAGACGGGCAACTCAGAGAGGGGAATTTTGTTGAACTTGGTTATTAAGGGCAGGAAGTAGGCCCACAGTTGCTCGGGCGTGAGCTTGTTGATGCGGCGCACGGTCGGATTCAGCAGAGCATCAATCGTGCGCTCCTGTTCGCGAGTGAAAAGGCCCGAGCCGAAAAGGGCCGAGAGCGAGACAGGCTTTTCGTCGCGGAAGATATGACCGAGAATACGCATACGATTCTCGACGCGTTGCTTACGCGCCTCGCGGCGCTCTTTGGCCCTCTCTACGCGACGGCGGGCGTCTTCGGCCATCGCGTCTGCTTCGGGTGTCGGCACGGGGTGAAGACTGCTCTCGTCAAGCG
>DXYS01000073.1:0-241 GCA_019415705.1 Bacteroidales bacterium
GCCGTGGCCGAGGCCCTGCAATATAACGCCGCTCATCTGCCGGGTGCACCCCGCGGTGCAATGAAAGAAGTCAATGCCCAATCCCGAGGTCAGGTCGATGATTGAGTCACCCTCGCGCAGCAGTGTTTTATGATAGGCGGCGAGGCGGTCTGACGTCGACTGCTCGCCTGACAGCAGCGTGGGGAACAGAAACTCCGGGTCGGCGGCGAGTGTGTCGGCGAGCTTTTTGTCGAAACGGCGG
>DXYS01000073.1:251-24305 GCA_019415705.1 Bacteroidales bacterium
GACCGGCTCGGTCTTTGAGCCGTATTTGAGGCGGAGTCGTGACGGGTCAATGTTTTTATTCTGCTCGACCCATTGCCAGAATATGCTGTCAGGTGTCATTTTGTAGAAAGATAAAAAACGTTTGTTGAAAACAATTATTCCATATCATATTATACATGCCGGCGCTCTCTGCGGTCGCTTTGGCACGTCCCTACATTTATTAAATAATAAAGAGAGGACGCTATCCGACGGTAAGCGGCAGCATCCTCTCTCTTGATGGGGTTATATCAGGCGATTAGCCTTTGATAGCGGCGATGCCGGGGAGCACTTTGCCCTCGATGGCTTCGAGGAGTGCGCCACCGCCTGTAGATACATATGAAACTTCGTCGGCGAGACCGAATTTGTTTATGCAGGCGACTGAGTCACCGCCACCGACGAGCGAGAATGCGCCGTTCTTGGTAGCCTCGACGATAGCGTCGGCAATCGCGCGGCTGCCGGCTGTGAAGTTGTCAAACTCAAATACACCGGCGGGACCGTTCCAGAGGATGGTCTTAGAGCCCTTGATGGCCTCGGCGAAAGCTTTGCGTGTCTCGGGACCTGCATCAAGACCTTCCCAGCCGTCGGGGATGTCCATTACCGAGCAAACCATGGTGTTGGCGTCGTTGCTGAAAGCGTCGGCTGCGACACAGTCTGTGCCGAGCACGAGGTTTACGCCTTTCTCTTTGGCTTTGCGCATGATGTCGAGAGCGAGGTCGAGTTTGTCGTTCTCGCAGATTGAATCACCGACTTTGCCGCCCTGAGCTTTGGCGAATGTGTATGTCATGCCGCCGCAGAGGATGAGATTGTCAACCTTGTCCATGAGGTTTTCGATAATGCCGATTTTGGTCGACACTTTAGAGCCGCCCATGATGGCTGTGAACGGACGACGGATGTCGCTGAGGATGTTGTCGACAGCCTTGACTTCTTTTTCCATGAGGTAACCGAGCATTTTGTGGTCGGCGTCAAAGTAGTCGGCTACGACTGCTGTCGAGGCGTGACGGCGGTGAGCCGTGCCGAAAGCGTCGTTTACATATACGTCGGCGTAGCTTGCGAGTTTCTTGGCGAACTCTTTCTGACGCTCTTTCATTTCTTTTTTGGCTGCGTCGTAAGCGGGGTCTTCTTTGTCGATGCCTACGGGTTTACCCTCTTCCTCGGGATGGAAACGCAGGTTTTCTAAAAGGAGCACCTCGCCGGGCTTGAGAGCTTTGGCTGCAGCCTCTGCGTCAGCTGCGTCTGCAGCAAATTCAACGGGTGTGCCGAGTGCTTTGGCGACAGCGTCTTTAATCTGGACAAGTGACATTTTGGGGTTGACTTTGCCTTTGGGTTTGCCCATGTGTGACATGATGATGAGCGAGCCGCCGTCGTTAAGGATTTTCTTAAGTGTGGGGAGAGCACCGCGGATGCGGGTGTCGTCGGTGATATTGCCGTTCTCGTCAAGGGGCACGTTGAAGTCAACGCGTACGATGGCTTTTTTGCCGCCGAAATTGAAGTTGTCGATAGTCATTGGTGTTGAAAATTATGTGTTATTTATGTGAGTCAGTCTAATGTAGCTTAATCTGTCTGCAAATTTAATTGTTTTCGGTTTAAGCGTCAAGTGTCTGAGGGCTAAATGATGTTAGCCGAGATTAACAATTCTTTCATTTGGGCTGCGACCTTTGCGGCCTCGGCTCCGGCGGCCTCGGCGAAGTCGTCGCCCTGTGAGGCGTAGATGATAGCGCGCGAGCTGTTGACAATCAGGCCGCACTCGTCAATCATGGCGTAGCGGCATACTTCCTCCAAGCTGCCTCCCTGTGCGCCGATACCGGGCACGAGCAGGAAATGGCGCGGAGCGACGCGGCGGATGTCTTTGAAGAGTTCGCCGCGTGTGGCGCCTACGACATACATCATGTCGACGGGCGAGCCCCAGTGCTTTGACTTGTTGATGACTGTCTCGAAGAGACGGTGGCCGTTGCGGTCCTCGATCATCTGGAAGTCTTTGCTGCCGGGATTTGAGGTCAGCGCGAGCAGTATCACCCACTTGCCGTCATAGCCCATGAAGGGTTTGACGCTGTCCTCGCCCATGTAGGGAGCGACGGTGATGGCGTCGACATCGAGATGCTCGAAGAAGCTGCGGGCGTAAAGCGACGCCGTGTTGCCGATGTCGCCGCGCTTGGCGTCGGCTATGATGAACTGGTCGGGGTAGTTTTCGCGGATATATTTTACGGTCATCTCTAACTGGCGCCAACCTTCGACACCCAAGCTCTCGTAGAACGCGAGATTAGGTTTGTAGGCGATGCAGTGCTCGGCCGTTGCGTCGATGATGGCCTTGTTGAATGTGAAAATAGGGTCGGGTCCCTCGGCGATTTTTGCCGGAATCTTCTTGATATCAGTGTCTAACCCCACGCAGAGGAATGACCCTTTGCGTCGGATGTTCTCGACTAAGTCTGTACGTTTCATTGTTGTGTTTATGCTGCTTTAGAGTTCTGATGCTTTGAGTTTCTCGGCGTTTTCGGCCACGATAAGGTGATCGATGACGTCCTGTATGTCGCCGTTGACAAACGACTGCAGGTTATAGACCGTGTAGTTGATGCGATGGTCGGTGATACGTCCCTGCGGATAATTGTAGGTGCGAATCTTGGCCGAACGGTCGCCGGTCGACACCATGGTCTTGCGGCGCGATGCGATGTCGTCGATATATTTTCGGTGTTCCTTGTCGTAGATGAATGTGCGCAGGCGGCTCAGAGCGCGCTCCTTGTTCTTGGGCTGGTCGCGAGTCTCGGTACATTCGATAAGAATTTCCTCGGTCTCGCCGGTGTTGGGGTTGCGCCACATGTAGCGGAGTCTGACACCCGACTCGACCTTGTTGACATTCTGGCCGCCGGCACCACCGCTGCGGAACGTGTCCCATTTGATTTCGCCCTCGTTGATTTCGACGTCGAAAGGCTCAGCCTCCGGAAGCACGGCGACTGTGGCGGCCGAGGTATGCACACGGCCCTGAGTCTCTGTGGCCGGCACGCGCTGCACGCGGTGCACGCCGCTCTCATATTTGAGCGTGCCGTAGACGCTGTCGCCCGTGACAGATATTATGACCTCTTTGTAACCGCCGGCGGCTCCCTCGCTGGCCGAGGTGATTGCGGCCGACCATCCGCGGCTCTCGCAGTAGCGCAGATACATCTTGCACAGGTCTCCGGCGAATATGGCTGCCTCGTCGCCGCCCGTTCCGCCGCGTATCTCGATGATGGCGTTTTTGCTGTCTTCCGGGTCTTCGGGGATAAGCAGAAGCTTGATTTCCTGCTCAAGTTCGGGCAGACGCGTTGTGGCCGTGTCTAACTGCTCGCGAGCCATCTCACGCATCTCGGGGTCTGAGTCAGAGGATAATATCTCGCGTGCCTCGTCGGCCGACGATAGCGTCAGACGATAGTCGCGTGTGGCTTTAGTTAATTTTTCGAGTTCTTTATACTCTTTGGTGAGGCGTACATAGCGTTTCATGTCGCCGATGACGGCGGGGTCGGTGATGAGTGTGCTGAGTTCTTCAAACCGGGCGTCAATGCCGTCTAAGCGTGTCAACAGTGAGTTATCGGCCATTTGCTGTCAATTTTGATGCAAATTTACACATAAAATCAATCGCACGCAAAAGTAAATAGCTAATGTAGCTATAATAGCTAAATAAGCTATACACTATTTTTTATACAGGCTCTCCAATGGCACGATATAGAGCTCGACGCGGCGGTTGGCCGCGCGGGCTTTCATGGTCTCGTTTTTGGTGAGAGGCTCATCATGCCCGATGCCGTATGGTATGACGACCATCTGTGACAGACCCGGTTGGGCGGCAATGAAATCGTCGATGGCATTTGCACGGTCAGCTGTGATCCGGTCGGCATAAATGTCATCGCCGGTGTCGTCGGTGTGCACGGCTATGATGAGTTTGAAGCGTCCGGCATGGCTTGACAGCGAGCGTAGCGCGCCGAGTGTTTCACCGGCTTTTGCTGACAGCTCGGTTGAGTTTGGCGCGAATAGTGTCGAGCAGGGTATGGTGACCGTCAGCACCTCTCCCTGACGTTGCTCGGCGCATTTGAGACCGGCACGTTCAAGGTTGCGGCGTATCTGGTCGATTTTAGAGCGGACGTCTTCTTTTTTGCGTGAGGGTATCGACGGACTGTTGATATTTTCCTCAAAACTCAGTTCGGTTGGATCCGTATCGTTGTCTGCCGCAATGACAGACTGACCGGATATAAGGACAGTGCAGATGGCAAATGCAATGGTAAACAGGCGTCTGTAGCGCATGGACTTATCAGTGGTTTTAAAATTCGTCATCGAGCCCGGCTTCGTATGCCTGTTCTAAAGCGACGATTTCGGCAATCGTGTCGGGCGAATTTTTCAGCGGATGGCGGCGCTGCATGCGTTTGACAATAAAAGCGGCTATGACCTCGGGGTCGTCCTCATCGGCAACATCCTCGTCGTCTGTTTCGGCGACAGTTTCGTCGTCTAATTGGTCATAATAGTCAAAAAACAGCTCTATGACATCGAGTATTTCGGAGTTGGACAGGTTTTCGGCGATATCGCCGTCAAGACGCGTGCGGATATATTTGGCCGCATCGGCTTCGTTGAATGTAGGCATTAAAAGGTTGGTGTAAGAGTATTGTGTAAATAAGTAAGGTCAGAGGTCGAGCAGCCCCTCGGGCAAATTTATGGAAATAACTTGTCTGTCAGGGTCGATGTCGTTGATTAGTTCGGCGGCTATGGGTGCATATATTTCTCGACCGTCAGCGGTGGTGACTTTCAGCAGTACATTGGCTGTCGAGTCGTCATATCCAGTGACAGTCCCGACGGTCGCGGCATTGCCGTCCAAAAGAGTATATCCGATTAGATCCGATACATAAAAGCCGTCGTCGCCGGTCTCCGCATCATCGTCTAAATCAGAGCGCAGCGCGTATATGTCGTGTCCGCACAATTCGGCGGCATGATCGGTGTCTTTGATTCGGTCAATGGTCAGGAGGACGCTTTCAGACCCTTTGGCGCGCGAAGATGCAATGAAGAACGGCACATTTATGCCGTCGATTTTGACCACGACACATCTGAGCGAGTCTATGTCTATGTCAGGGTCGACAAGGGCATTTATCTCGCCGTTGACTCCGTGGGTCTTGACGAAACGGCCTATGGGCGTTATTTCGTTGTCGCTGATCATTTCTTCTTTTTCTTCTTGCCTGTCACCGGAGCTATCACCTTGAATTCATGGAGTCTGACAGCCGAAGGGTCGAGCACGATGGCGCCGCGCGAAATTTCGCGCAGGTCCTTGAAAATTTTTGCGTCGTCGACACCGTCGCGGTTGACGGCATACATGAGTTTCTTCATGTGATTGGCAAGCAGCAGCACGAGAGCGTCGCGTTCCTCGCCGGGTTCCATCTCGGCGGCGCGTGCAATCATCTGTTCGAGATAATAGCCGTAATGACGGTGCGTGGCCGACGGTGTGCCGTAGGGCACAGGCTCGGGGACCTCGTCGAGAGAGTCTTGCCGTATCAGCTCGAACGGCACGTCGACGTCCAAGGCGAAGTCGCTCATGATGGCAATGTGGTCCCAGAGCTTGCGGCGATAGTCTTCTACGTTGCCGTTCGCCGGGAAGAGGGTCTCCATGGTCTTGACAATGGTGCGCGCGCATCGTGTCCGCTCTCCGCGGTCTTCGATTGTCAGGCAGTGGTCGACCATGCTCTGTATGTTGCGCCCGTATTCGGGCAGTATCAGTTTCTTAAGATGTGAGTTGTATGTCAACATTCAGGTGACTGTCGTTTATTTAAAAATATGACTCAAAGTTATTGAAAATATCCGAACAACACGTACGAAATTACCGAAAAAATTATTGTTTTCGCGTAAAGGCCATTCGTTTAAAGCAAGAGGCACAGTCGCGGCGGAAATCCGACGATTGTTCCGCGCAGGCTGTGCCCCGTTTTATTTACTGTAGTATGCTTTTACATGTTCATGCCGCCGTCGACCTGTATGACCTGACCGGTGACATAGCTCGAAAGGTCCGATGCAAGGAAAGTGGCCACATTGGCGATGTCCTCGACCTGACCGCCGCGGCGCAGGGGGATTTTTTTAATCCATTCGGCGCGGATGTCTTCGGGCAGGGCGGCTGTCATGGCTGTCTCGATGAAGCCCGGAGCGATAGCGTTGGCGCGGATGCCGCGTGAGCCCACTTCCTGTGCGATTGATTTGGCGAGGGCGATAAGGCCGGCCTTTGAGGCGGCGTAGTTAGACTGACCTGCGTTGCCGTGGACACCGACTACAGATGCCATGTTGATGATAGAGCCTGAGCGCTGGCGCAGCATAATGGGCAGCACGGCGTTGATAAAGTTGAATGCGCTCTTGAGGTTTACGGCGATGACGGCGTCCCACTGCTGCTCGGTCATGCGCATCATCAGACCGTCTTTGGTGATGCCGGCGTTGTTGACGAGGATGTCGATGCGGCCGAAGTCTTTCTGTATTTCAGCAACGACTTCTTTTGTCTGATTGAAGTCGGCGGCGTTTGAGGCATAACCTTTGGCTTTTACGCCGAGAGCGGCGATTTCAGCTTCGGTGGCTTTGCCGTTTTCGTCGATTACGAGGTCGGTGAAAGCGATGTTGGCACCTTCCTGAGCGAATTTGATGGCGAGGGCTTTGCCGATGCCACGAGCGGCGCCCGTGATAAGGGCGGTTTTTCCTTCGAGTAATTTCATTTTGATGTAATTATTGAAATGTTTTCAGTTAACTTGATTCTATTGTTGTTCGGCCTGGCGATGTCGCTGACTATAAAGTCGACAAACGCTTTCTGGCGTTCGGCTCGTCCGGGGTCGTTGTCAGCGTCAATCTCGGCGAGGTCCATGCCTTGTATGACCGGGATGATGAATGACTTGAGCAAAGCGGCACGATCGCCGTCGAAGTAGCCCTCGGCAACACCGCGGTCAATAAGAGTATTGAACAGCACGGCCTCTTTGTCGAAGACGAGACGGCGTATGCGCGACATGCGGCGCATATCGAATTTGAGCAGCGATTTGAGCGATGAATATGCCGTGCTGAGTTCCTTGCCTTGCTCGAGACGTACGGTAAGGAATTTGCGCAGCTTCTCGGGCGCCTCGTCGTCAGACTCGACAATTTGGCGCAGGCGGCTGACGATGCTGTCGCTCTCGTGCTCGAGCACCGCATTGTAAATCTCTTTTTTGTTGCGGAAATATGTATAGATGGTGCGCCGTCCTTTCTCGGAGGCGTTGGCGATGTCGTTCATCGTCGTATTCTCAAGTCCTTTGTGGACAAATAGCTGACGGGCGACTTCGATGAGCTTCTCTCGTGTCTTCAGTACCATCTTTGTGCTAAGAGTCACTCGCGAGGATGTGTGACTTATTATGTTGCGCGAAGTTACAACTTTTATCTAAATTAAGAAAATGTTTCATCGTTTTTTCGTAACTTCGCCGCCTGATGATCTGCATTGCGGACCGTTTCTGTTTTGTAAATAATTAATTGATATATAGATGCTTGTAATGAGAAAATTATATGGGTGCCTGATTGCGGTTGCCATGGCGGCGTCTACGCCTTTTGTCGCGGTTTCACAGGATTTGCTGGGCATTGACGGCGAGGAGTCGACGTCGATAGGGGTGTTTATCAAGGATATGCGCAGCGGCGAGGTGCTATATGATTATAATTCCGAGCTTGCGTTGACCCCGGCCTCGGTGATGAAATCGGTCACGTCGGCCACGGCTCTCAGCCTTTTGGGCGAGAGTTTTCAGTTTAAGACACAGGTCGTCCTGAGCGGACGCCGCAACGGCACGTCGGGTTGGGCGGGCGACCTGATTGTGCGTTCGTCGGGCGATCCCACGCTCGAGAGCGAACACTTTAAAGGCAACCTCGGCTTTTGTGACTCGATTGCCGTCGCGCTCCGCCGCATGGGTGTGACCGAAATCACGGGCAATATAGTGGTCGAGCAGACACTCAAGAATGCGGGGCCGATAGTGCAGTGGGAGGTCGAGGACCTCGCATGGCCCTACGGAGCCGGACTTTTCGGTCTTAATTACAGGGACAACACGTTCACCGTCTGGCCGTTGACCGGCGAGACAAAGCCGTTCGTGCCGGGGCTTGAGATAGATCTCAGGCCGTCACCTGACGGCAACGACCTTGTCCGTGGCATTGATTCAGACCGCCTTGTCGTCTATGCCCGTTCGACAACAAATAAAAAGTGGTCGATTCAGACGACTATGCCCGATCCCTCTGCTGTTTTTGTGTATGCTCTCAGGGAAGTACTGACGCGACGCGGCATCAAAATCACCTCCGGCGCGCGCAAGGCTGCGGCAGGTGAGACAACTGCTGTATATACACACTATTCGCCGCGTCTGCGTGACATATTGCGCTCGCTGATGGTGCGTTCAGACAATCTGTTTGCCGAGGGTGTGCTGCGAGCCATCGCTCCCTCCGACTCACGCCGCCGCGCCATAGAGCGCGAGAAAGATTTGTGGACCAACCGCGGCGTCAATGCCGACCATACAATCATTAACGACGGCAGCGGCCTTACCCGCGCCAACCGACTGTCGCCTCGCTTTATCGCCGACGTGCTGCAGTGGATGGCCGAGAGCCGCCACGCCGAGACCTATGTCGGATTCTTTCCGCGCGCCGGCATCGACGGCACGATGCGCTCTTTCCTTGCCAAATCGCCTCTGAAGGGCAAAATCGCGATGAAGACCGGCTCGGTCAGCTCGGTGCAGTGCTATGCCGGTTATAAATTTGACGACGAAGACAATCCGACACATATTATAGTTGTGATGGTCAACGGATTTTTCTGTAAACGTGCTTCGGTCAAAGCCGCAATAGAGGATTTGCTGAGCAATACATTTTTAAATTGATATGGATAACAGACTTTATCGTATAGCCGAGCTTACCCGTGAGATTGACGAGCGTCAGCGCGAGCTAAAGGCGCTGATTGATGAGATAATAGCAGACCAAGAGCCGGCGCCCTCTGAGTCTTGTGAGTTCTCTGAGCCCACCGAGACCTCTGAGCTCTCCGAGACCTCTGAGACCTCTGAGCTCTTTGAGCCCTCTGAGTCCTCTGAGTGCTCCGAGTGCTCCGAGTACTCCGAGCCTGAGCCTGAGCCCGCAAAGCCGGTCTCTGATATTCGCAAGGCATTTACCATCAACGACCGTTTCCGCTTTCGTCGCGAGCTTTTTGCAGGCGATGACAGCGCCTTTATGGCCGTTCTCGACAATCTCGCCAAATGTTCGACTCTGGCCGAGGCCGATGATTATCTCGCCGGCATGCCGTGGGACCGCGACAGCGACATAATAGCCGAGTTTATGGCCGTGGTCGCCAATCATTTCAATGGCTATCGTCTATGAGCGGCAAACTCTATATCGTCCCTACGCCTGTGGGAAATCTCGGTGATATGAGTCCGCGTGCCGTCGAAGTTTTGCGTGACGCTTCGCTTATTCTCGCCGAGGACACCCGCACGAGCGCTACGCTGATGCGTCATTTCGGCATCGACACACCGATGGTCAGCCACCATAAATATAATGAGCACTCCACTGTCAGCGGCCTTATAGGTCGTCTGCTCGGAGGAGAGACAATAGCGCTGGTATCTGATGCCGGTACCCCCGGCATATCCGACCCCGGCTTCATGCTTTCGCGTGAATGTCGTCGCGCCGGTGTCGACGTCGAGACACTGCCCGGTCCGACGGCGTTTGTGCCGGCCCTCGTGTCTTCGGGCTTGCCTTGCGACCGCTTTGTCTTCGAAGGCTTTCTGCCGCCTAAAAAGGGCCGTGCGACACGCCTTGCCGCTATCGCTGCCGACGAGCGCACGACTGTCATATATGAGTCGCCTCTGCGTGTCGCCAAGACTCTCGCGCAGCTTGTCGAAGTGTGCGGTCCTGACCGTCAGGCCTGTGTCTCGCGTGAAATATCAAAAATGCATGAGACACACCATCGTGGCACACTCGGTGAACTTGCCGCTTTTTTCGCCGAGAACCAAGCGCGAGGGGAGATTGTTATAATTGTCGGAGGTCATGAACAGGATCCTTCCGATAAAATTCATCGCAATAAGTTTAAAGAATAAAACATGTTTTACACTATTAAACAGACTAATATGAAAAAGATTTTGACATTATGCCTTGTTGCGGCATTTGCCATTACCGGCTGTAAAAACGGACCGAGTGAGGAGGAGAAGGCTGAAGAAGCTCGTAATCAGGCCACACGCGAGGAACTTGCCAATGCGGTCGCCGACCGTGACCAGCTGCTCACCCTCGTCAGCGAAATTAATTCGGGCATGGAGCAGATTAAACAGCTCGAAAATATACTTACAGTTTCAAACAATATCCCCGGTGAGACAGCCGGTCAGCGCGAACAGATTCAGAGCGATATCGCTGCCATTCAGAAGGCTCTGCAGGACCGCCGTCTCAAACTCGAGGAACTCGAGAAGAAATTAGACAACTCCAACCTTACAAACAACAATCTGCGCACAACCATCACCTCGCTCCGCAACCAGATTGACTCGCAGGCCGCTGAAATCGCTTCTTTAAAGAATAATCTCGGCGAGGCCAACGCCCGCATCGGTGAGCTTGACGCCGCAGTTGATTCGCTCAATACGACTGTAACAGCTGTTACCGACGAGCGCAACACCGCACAGGAAGAAAATGTCAATCTTGCCAACGAACTCAACACCTGTTACTACGCTATCGGCTCAAAGAGCGAGCTAAAAGACAAGAAAATCATCGAGACCGGTTTCCTGCGCAAGACCAAGCTGATGAAGGGTGACTTCGACCAGAGTTTCTTTACCACCGCCGACAAGCGCACGCTCACTCGCATTGCCCTCCACTCAAAAAAGGCTGAAGTGCTGACCAACCAGCCGGCCGGAAGCTACAATATAGTCGACGACAACGGTCAGAAAGTGCTTGTCATCACTAATCCCGACCAGTTCTGGAGCCTCAGCAACTATCTTGTAGTCAAAATAGACTAAGCAAGCACTAAAAATATAGGGCATATAGGCCCCATATGCCCTATATGCCCCTATAGGAAACATATAATTGCCCCCCATGAAAAATCCCCGAGTCTGCTTAGCAGCCCCGGGGATTTTTATGATTATGCTTATAGGTCAGAGTATGCCCTGTGCCATCATGGCGTTTGCGACTTTCATAAAGCCGGCGATGTTGGCGCCGCGCACATAGTTGACAAATCCGTCGTCCTGACGTCCGTATTTGACACAGGCGGCGTGAATGTTGGCCATGATGTCGCTCAGACGGCGGTCGACCTCCTCGGCTGTCCACGACAGCTTCTGAGAGTTCTGAGCCATCTCCAAGCCCGATGTGGCCACGCCGCCGGCATTGGCGGCTTTGCCGGGAGCATAAAGGATGCGTGCGTCGATGAATTTGTGCACGGCTTCGGGAGTCGAAGGCATGTTGGCACCCTCGCTCACTGCGATACAGCCGTTGTCGAGCAGAGCCTGAGCATCGTCGCCGTCGAGCTCGTTCTGGGTGGCCGAGGGCATTGCGATGTCACATTTGACAAGGCGCCACGGGCGTTTGCCGGCATGATATTCCAGTTCGGGGAAACGCTCGATGACCTCTGACAGTCGGCCGCGCATATAGGTTTTAAGTTCGAAAATATAGTCAAACTGCTCTTGTGTCAGGCCCTCGGGTGCAATAATTGAGCCGTTGGAGTCGCTCATGGAGATAACTTTGCCGCCGAGCTGCATGATTTTTTGAGCTGTATATGTGGCCACGTTGCCCGAGCCGGAGATAGCCACGCGTTTGTCGGCGATGTCGATGCCGCGGGTGGCGAGCATGTTGAGTAGGAAGTAGCAGTTGCCGTAGCCTGTAGCCTCGGGACGTATCAGCGAGCCGCCGAACGACAGGCCCTTGCCGGTAAACGATCCCGAGAACTCGCGTGTCATTTTCTTGAAATAGCCGTACATATAGCCGACCTCGCGTGCGCCCACGCCGATGTCGCCGGCGGGCACGTCAGTGTCGGCACCAAGCTGGCGCCATAGTTCGGCGATATAAGCCTGACAGAATCTCATGACCTCCATGTTGCTCTTGCCGCGGGGCGAGAAGTCGCTGCCGCCCTTGGCGCCGCCCATGGCGAGCGTCGTCAGTGAGTTCTTGAATGTCTGCTCGAAGGCGAGGAATTTGAGAATCGAGAGGTTGACCGACGCGTGAAAGCGTATGCCGCCCTTGTACGGGCCGATGGCGTTGTTGTGCTGTACGCGGTAGCCCATATTGTTGCGCACCTTGCCCGAATCGTCTACCCACGACACGCGGAACGAGAAAATGCGGTCGGGGATACACAGACGCTCGATAAGATTGTAATGCTCAAATTCTGGATGCTCGTTGTAGACGTCTTCGATAGACGAGAGTACCTCTTCGACTGCCTGCAGATATTCAGGCTCATTTGGAAACCGTCGTTTAAGGTCCTCAATAATACTTGAAGTTTTCATTAAGAATTGTTATAGGATTAGAAATTGACCGCACAAAATTACATATTTTTGCTTAATTTCCTATACAATTGCAATGAAAATCTTCAAAATTATTACGATTTGTCTTTACTGCAGTTCCTCGGGCGGAGTCACGGAGATGTGACCCTCCGGGCTGATGCCGGCGGCGGTCACGATATAGTCTTCGGCAGATGAGTTGTTGTAGAAGGTGATGCGGGCGCGGCCGTCGGCTCCGACGCTGACCGCCGGATTCCAGTACAGCGTGCGGCGGAAGTCGGGCTCGTCAGGCAGCACGGCGCTGTAATCAAAGTTGTAGAATTCCTCCACATGGCTGTAGCCGTCAAGCCACGTCTTGCGCATGCCCTTTTTAGGTTTGACTGAAATTTTGTCGTCGGGATATGTCTCGATAAACACGGCGCAGCTATACATCGAGTCGGCCTGATAGGGTGACATCTGAGGGTCGGCGTATTTGACGATGGTCGGACGGTCTTCGTTGATATAAATCGACTTGATGGCCTCTAAATAAATGTTCTGATAGAGCGTCGAGTTTGTCGAGTCCTCGGGGTTGAGATAGTAGGGCTTGTAATCGATAACAAACATCGGGCGCTTGCCCTTGTAGGTGATGCCTTCCTCGCCGTCTGACCATGTCTTGATGAAGTTGGGGTTGAGACGCGTCAGTAGCTCGTGTATGTCCTGACCGACATAGTCGCCCGAGTCGAGGATATCGTCGAGCTCGGAGCGCACGTCGTAATATGCCACTGATGACGAGCGGTTGTCATAAATTTCGTCATGCTCTGACTTCTTGGCCGTCACGACGAGTTCGTGGAGCGAGACTTTACGGTTGTCTGGCGAGCCTCCGGCGTCGATGTCGGTGAACGCCGAGTCTGTATCGCTGAATGTCGCAGCTCGCCGTACCGGGTCATAAAGCGGCGGCAGAGCCAGCTCGTCGTCGCGATAGGCACGGGCCGACGGACGAAAATCGAGGTCGAGCATTATGCGGCAGTCTTTTTTCTTTCCTTTCTTGCTCGCCGAGAAGATGAGGCTCCATTTACCCTCGACATCGGTAACAAACGCAAAGCGTCCGGCGCTGTCGGTTTCAAACGTATCGTAGAAGCCGCCGCCGGAGCCCGTATTGTCTTCGTCGCCGCGCTGCATGAGCATTGACGAGACTGTCACGCCCGGTTTGGGCTTGTTCTTGGAGTATGACACCACGCGGCCCTTGACCTCGACGCCTTGCTCCGGCGTATAGCGCAGCTCGAAGGGCTCTGTGCCTGACATTACGGGCCAAGAGTAGCGGCGCCATCCTTGTACCATCATCAGGTTGTCGAGCGCGGCGCGCCGCTCGGCCGACGCGTCTGCGAAGTAATATGACGGGTTGCTGACATACCCCTTGATGTCTGAGGTCAGCAGCAGGTCGGTCAGCATGCTTTCGGTCTGCGAGAAGGCGTCGGCCGCATCGGCCACAGACACCGACATGTCATGCGGGCGCAAGGTGCTGTCGCCCTCGACCTCAAATTCCATTTCGACGCGTCCGTATGGGCCATCGTCGCGATGGGCTATGCGGTGGCTGACTCGCGAGTAGTCGTCGCTGCCTTCGAAGACAAGGCGCTCGGCCAACGTCCGGCCGTCACCGTCAAAGACTATAATCTGATTGACGCCCGTCGACAGGCTCTTGCGGTCGACAGCGTGTGTGAAGTCAGTCTGCTCATCCAACGGTGCGATGAAATAGTTGCGCAGCACGCCGCGGCCCGTCACTGCCACGCCATAGGTCTCAGGCCTTGTGGCCGCATTGCGGCTGACGCTGATGATGACCGAATCGGGGGCCGTCAGATTGTCTACGTGCAGCACGATGCCTGACTGCTCGGCCGCCGGAAGATCGAAGTGGCGCGTCTTGCCCTTATACTCGACCTCGGCGCGATATTTCTCGCCGCTCTCCGGCGTCAGCGTGAGCACGCCTTTGCCGGCATGCGCGCTGCTGAATTCGGCCACCGTGCGTCCTTCGCGGTCGGTCACCCGGCCTGAGGCTTTGACCGGCACGCCCTGCTTGCCTGTAATCTCAAATGCCACGCTCGAGCTGACCCCGTCGACGAGGCGGCCGCCCTCAGGATAGAATTTTATGGCTATGTCGTCGCTCTGACGCTCGGGCCGAGGGCGCTTGTACTCATATTTCCCTACACCGTAACGGAGCATCTTCGGGTTGGCATATTCGCCCGCTTTCTTCGGAGCGTCAAAGACCGGTATGACGCGTGAGAAGCAAGCTCCCTCGCCGAAGTTGAGCATATATTTCGTGTAAGCCCTTATCTCATAGAAACCTGAATAGAATGGCTGATGGCTTAGGGTGAAATCGCCGTGAGCTTCGCCGTTCTCTATGCGCAGTATGCGTCGGTCGACGACGAGACCGCCGGGCGTTATGAGGTCGACATACAGCGTGCGGCTCAGCGGGGTAGGGCGCAGATTGCCACCGGCGACGACATAGGCCTTAAACCAAATGCGGTCATTGTGGAAATATGATGTGTTGTCGAAGTGCAGATATACCTTTTCCTGCGGCATATAGCGCGAGAACATGCTGGCCGATCGTATGTAACGGGTCAGATTATAAACACTTTGGTTTTCGGCAGTCTCATCGGCGGCGGCACATATACTGCCCGCAAAAAAGGTCAGAATCAGGCAAAGATTCAAGGCTAATCTTTTCATCTTGAAATTCGGTTGGAAACGTGATGCTAAGATACAATCTTTTGCATTATTGTGCAAGAGCGGCGGTCGGTTTGTGAGGTGCTGGCGAGCGGTCGACAGCCTTGCGCAGACGGCGTATGTGTTCGGGACCGGTGCCGCAGCAGCCTCCGACTATATTAATTAGCCGCTCGTCTAACATTACACTGACAGCGTCGGCAAATTCAGCCGGCCCGACGGGATATCGGCCGTCACGGTCGGGGAGCCCCGCGTTGGGATAGACGATTGTACGGAACGGCGAGCATGCGGCCAATTTGCGAAGCGGAGCCAAGAGCAAGGCCGGCCCCTCGCAGCAATTAAATCCGGCGGCAAGTGGACGTGCATCATCCACTGAGGCAAGAAACTCATCAACACTATGTCCCGATGGCATCAGTCCTGTTGTGGCCGACAGTGTGACAGACAACGTGTATGGCACGTCACGTCCACTCTCTGCGATGGCCTGAGTCACGCCTTTTACGGACGCTCGGCCGCTGAGCATGTCATAAATGGTCTCTATCGCCAGCATATCGACCCCTCCGGCGATAAGAGCCGTGGCCTGACGTCGGAAGGTTTCAGTCAGCCGTGCGAATATCGTGTCGCGTTCGGCGCAATCTGCAATCTTGGATACTGCAATATGTGTCGGCCCGATGGCACCGGCCACAAATTTAGTCTCGCCGCGATGCTCTGTCATGTATCTGTCTGCCTCTTCGCGAGCGAGAGACGCTGCCGCCAAGTTCATCTCGTCCGCGCGGTCGGCCATGCCGTAAGCTCCCTGCGCTACGGTGGTGGCATTGAACGTGTTTGTCTCTATTATATCGGCTCCTGCCTCTAGATAGCTGCGATGGAGCTCGGCCACAGCTTCGGGAAGGCTGAGAGACAGCAGGTCGCAACTGGAGTCATGCGGGCAGAGATGACGCAGCCCGACGCCCGTCGAGCCGTCCATTACGAGCACCCGTTCGTCGATAGCCCGCTCCAATTTCGTTATTATGCTTGACTTTTGCACGATACAGTCGTATTAGCTCTCAAATTTAGTCATTTATCGTACATTGTCACGATATAAATGGATTTTATATTAAAAAATGTTGTTTACTATTATTTAATCATTATATTTGCAAAAATTTCAGCACATACAATTATCATGAAATCATTCTTTCACACTTAGTTTTACAATCTATAATCTTTAAACATTTATGTCAAGAAAAACTTTTGTTATGTTTGCGGCTCTGTTTGCCGCCGTGTTCGCGTTGTCAGCGCGTGATGATGACAAGTTGACTTTATCCGGCCGTGTGAAGGAGGCCGCAGGCCGCAACGACCTCACCAACGCTTACGTGCTGCTGTATGATTCGGCCGGCAATGTCACCGACAGCATACGTGCCAACCGCGGCCGCACATGGCATAGCGGTGCCATCGACACATTATCTAATTTTTATTTCTCCGTGCCTAAGGTCGACTCAACATACGTTTTCGATGTTGTGTGTGACGGTTACAAAACAGAGACTGTTACTTATCAGGTGTCTGACGTAGGCTCGCGTGAGGAGTGGCGTGAGATTCCGACGGTCTATCTTAACCGTGCGCCCCGTCAGCTTGACGAACTGACCGTGACGTCGACTAAAATCAAGTTCTATCACAAAGGCGATACGGTTGTCTATAATGCCGATGCGTTTCAGCTTGCCGAGGGCTCTATGCTTGACGCTCTGATTGCACAGTTGCCCGGTGTCGAGCTTAGTGACAACGGCCAGATTAAAGTCAACGGCGAGTTTGTCGAGTCTCTGCTGCTCAACGGCAAGGAGTTTATGGACGGCAAGAACAATGTGATGCTTGACAACATCGCCGCATATACTGTCAAAAACGTTCAGGTTTATGAGGGGCAGACTCCCGAGGCAAAGCGCCAGAGAGACCTCACCGCACGCAAGGTGCTCACGATGGACGTCAAGCTCAAGAAAGAGTACAGCATGGGCTGGCTCGTTAATGCTCAGGCCGGTTACGGCACCGAAGACCGTTATCTGGCCAAGGCATTTGCGTCATGGTTTAACTCTACCACGCGTGTCAGCTTTGTCGGCAATGTCAATAACCTCAACGACTCGCGCAAGCCCGGACGCAACGACACATGGACTCCCGAACAGATGCCGTCAGGCAAAAAATCATACCGCATGGCGGGTCTTGACTACAATTATGAGGATGCAGACCAAAAAAAATCTGCCCGTGGTCAGGCGACCTTCGCGCAGAGCATCAATGACCGTTATCGTTCGACCGACCGTATAAACTTCCTGCCGGGCGGTGACACTTACGAGCGCTCATATTCAAGCAGCAAAGACCGCGAGCTGGCATTTGACACATATCACAGCGCTTATAACACGATTAATGATTTCAACTTCGGAGCCGGCCTCTCGGGCTCATATTCGTATACTAAGAACTGGCAGTCTGATATCGCAGGCGTATTTGATGAGGAGCCTGAGGTCATGACATCCGAAATTCTCGAAGCAATATATTCCGACGGCACCGAATTGCTCGAGTCTGTAATCAACCGTCAGAAAAACCGTACTGACGGTTGGCATAAATCTTACAGCGGCTCTATTTCTCCGAGCATAAGTTATAAAATACCAAAAACGTCCGATTATATCTCACTTCGTACGGGTGTGTCATATATGTCTGATAAAGAAGAGATATGGCGTGACTATAATGTCAATTACGGAGACAATACCACACCTGTCGTTCACCGTCGTCAGTTGCTTGACAATAAACCCAATCATACGCTTTCGCTGTACGGATCGTTGAGTTACAATGCTCGCGTAAAAGACGGTTACCTGTCGCTCGGCTACAGATTTAGTTACAGCGATCAGGTCAAGGACTCTTATATGTATGCTCTCGAGAGTCTTGCCGATATGGGTATCTATGGTGTCGTGCCCGGTAATTATCTCGAAGCTCTCGACCCTGCCAACAGTTACACCTCGCGTCAGATAAACGGGAAGCATGTCATTATGCCGACGGCAATGCTCAACCATAATTTTGAGAATAAGGACCGTCTGTTGCTATACCTCCGTCCGGAGTTGCAGATTACCCACCGTAATTTCAGCTACTGGCGCGATAACCGCTCATATAATATGTCGAAGACCAGTACTGCGGTTTCGGTCGGCTCTATATGGGACGGCATGATTGAGTATCAGTTCGGTTTCAGTTCAGCCGAGAGCGGTCGTCCCTCGCCGCGCAACACTGTGCGCTACAGCTACCGCATCGAGCCCACGCTGCCCGATATGTTCGACATGATTGATGTGGTCAACGACGCCGACCCCCTCAATATCTACTACGGCAATCCCGACCTTAAGATACAGTATGCCCACCGTCATCTCGCGCGCTGGAGCTACTCGCCTCATTCGTATGCGTTTAACAATATACTCTATGTCGGCTATAACCACACGACCAACAGCCTTACGCGCGGTTATACCTATGACAGTGCTACGGGCATCAGATATAACCGTATGTATAATGCGTCGGGCAACACACGCGCAGCCGTCACCAATGAGCTCCACTGGCAGTTCGGCTCAAAGAAGCAGTTCACGCTTTTCTCTGAGTCTGATGCCGCTTGGACTAAATATGCCGATATGATTGGTATTGATATGGAGGCTCCGGCCCTTTTCAAAGTGAAACAGCGCAGCCTTAACCAGAAAGTCAGACTGACTTGGCAGTTTGCCCGTCAGAGCCTTACTGCACGCTGTGACTATACAAACCGCCACACGACATCTGACCGGCAGGATTTCAATACTCTTAACGCCAATCATGTCAACTATGGCATCTCGGGTGTCTTCACGTTGCCGGCCGGTTTCGGCATCTCGACTGACTTTATGTGCTATACCCGCCGCGGCTACGGCTCTGCCGAGCTTGACACCACAGACCCGGTTTGGAACGCCCGTCTCACATACGCTCCGCAGCGCAACAAACACTGGGTGTTCATGGTCGACGGCTTTGATCTCCTCCACAAACTGTCGAACGTCAGCTATGCCGTCACTGCAACCGGACGCACGGTCACTTACACCAACGCTCTCCCGCGTTATGTTTTGTTCTCGGTGCAGTATCGTCTCAACATCCAGCCTAAGAAACGATAGACAGTTAACCGATATTTTTCGTAGCAAACTTTTTAATCGAAACGGCGATGTTTCATCGTCGTTTCGATTTATTTTGTAGCTTTGTAAACATATAGCTGTCATCAAAACGCTCTTGCCATGTATAAAAGATTTATTGCACCGTTCGTAATATTTGCCGTCGCACAGACGGCCGGCGCTGCGGTGCTCACACCCGAGGCTGCACTGGCCCGTGCATTTGACGGTCAGACATCAGCAGTTAATAAAATCGTCCGCCAAACCGACCCGCTGCGTCTCGCCATGACCTGCGAGGCCCGAGACCTCCCTGCAGTATATGTTTTCACCGGAGCTTCGTCAGGCCGGTTTTATGTGCTTTCGGCTGATGACCGCACTGAAGCCGTACTCGCTTACGGCGACCGTGCTTTTGACGGCGCCGGACGCATGCCGTCTGCCGCCAAGGCGTGGCTCGACGGATATGCCGCCCAGATTGCTTGGCTCCGTTCGGCTGAATCAGCAGCCGAGTCTTATGAGACTGCAAACGTCACAGACAGCCGCGCGCCCATCGCTCCGATGGTCTCGACATCGTGGTCGCAAGGCTCGCCTTATAATAACCTGTGTCCGACTAAAGGCTCATACCGCTGCCGCACCGGATGTGTGGCGACAGCCATGGCGCAGGTGTTGAAGTCGCATAACTATCCTGAGCGCGGCACCGGGACCCATTCCTATGAATGGAACGGACGCACGCTTAGCTTTGATTATTCCTCTACAACATTTGACTGGGCCGCGATGGCCGATGTATATGACGACAAATCCTCAGAGGCATCGCAAGCGGCCGTAGCTTCCCTGATGTCTGCCTGCGGTGTGTCGGTCGACATGGACTACAATCCGGCGTCGAGCGGTGCGTTTGCCGACGAGATTCCGGCGGCATTCTACAAATATTTCACCTACGACCAAGGCGCAAGCGTCTTTTATCGCTATCTCTATGACAATTTTGGTACTACGGGCTGGGACGAGATGGTCTATGAGCAGCTTGCCGAAAACGGGCCGGTGATTTACTCGGGCTACGATAACTATGAAGGCCATACATTCGTATGCGACGGCTATGACAAAGACGGCTATTTCCATATCAACTGGGGGTGGGGCGGCTTGTCTGACGGCTATTACCGCCTCTCGGCTTTGACTCCGGCCGCGTCGTCGGGAGGATATGTCTATTCGCACAACATCGTTGCCAACATCCACCGTCCGGGTGAGGGACTTGACTACCCGCCGCTGAGCTGTGGCACATCCCTCACGTCCCCCGCAACTTCTTTGCAACTCGGTGACGTTATGACTGTCAAAGGCGCTTTTACTGTAGGCTCGGCCAAAGCCTATGACATTACGCCGGGCGTGTGTCTGACAGCGGCCGACGGCAGTGTCACGTATCTTGCCGCGGCCTCAACGCTGACTCTGTCTGATTTTCAGAGCTATGACGGTTATGATGTTACGCTTCCGACATCGCTGCCTGAGGGCGATTATCGCGCCGAGGCTGTCTTCCGTGTCGGTGACGGAGTGTGGCGCAGAGTAGGCATGATGTCTGACTACAGCCAGTATTTCACTCTGAGCGTCAATGGCCGAGATGTAACAGTCACGTCCGGACGACGTGCCGCTCTGACCGTTACAGACCATAGTTTTGCCGGCCCTGTTTATTCACGCTCTGAGTTTTTGATTCGGCTTAAACTCGCCAACGCGACAGGCTCGCGCTACTACGGACGCATCAATGTTTTCTTGGACAATCTCAGCGGTGAGCGCTTGGGCGTCGGTGACCCCCTGGTTGTCGATGTAGGGCCCGCTGATACCACCGATGTCGACTACCATGCGCTGTTCACGACGTGGTATAAATCTGTGCCCCCCGAGGGCCGCTATGTCTGCGGAGTGCTCGATTATCAGACCGGCGAAGTGCTGATGTCTGAAGAAGTAGACTTGCTGACCCGTGCCTCGGGCATCGGCGACATCATAGTCGACATGCCGTCGTCTGACGACTCGGTCTACACTCTCGACGGTCAACGGGTTGATACAAGCCGCCCTGTCGCCCCGGGCATCTACGTCACATCTCGCGGCAAATTTTTAGTGAGATAGCGAGATATAATTATTTTACGTCAGCACCGTCTTTGAGTGCCGGCACGAGCCATGCCATAATGCATAATAAACAAAGGAGAATTGCCATCGCTTACATTTTTTAGTGTTACTGGGAAAGTCACTATGGCTTTCACCGACAAATGTATAACGACGCTTGGGCGGTGATTTTGCACAGATCGCTTAAATTATGTTAGCGCTATGTATTTTTACGCCAAATTACATGCGCTCATCTCGGGAACTTTTAGAGGGCAGCCTTTGACACAGCGGCCGCATTTTATACAGTCAGGATGCAGCAGACCCTCGGCCTCGGCGCGGCTCTCGTATGGTTTGAGCTGCATGGGACAGACGGCCGAACACAGTTTGCACTTTGTCGTGCAGCGTTCGCTGACCGTTATGCGACGGTAGCCGGCGGGCAGTTTGCCGCTGCGTGGTGTGACCCACGACGAGAGCGTGCCCATCGGACAGAACGAACACCATGTGCGCGGAGCATAGATAAACGAGAGCACCACACCGACGATGGTAGTCACGAGGATGATGGTCCAGAACACACGCCCCATAGCGTCCCAATCGCCCCGGGCGCGATACATCTGCACGCCGAACATAGTGAAGATAAAGCATACCATGAAGATGCGCCAGCCACGTTTGCGCACAAAGGCCGGAATCGGTCTGTGTGGCGAATACTTGGCTAACAAACGGTCATACATACTGCCGCGCGGACATGCGTTGCCGCACCACCAGCGGCCCCGTCGCACAGCAAATGCCACCGGGGCTATCATGCAGATGATTGCAAGAAAACCTATTACGGGATAGAAATATCCGACGGCGAGGTATACGGCCAATATCCAATATAGCGGATAACCTTTTATCTGTAATGCTCTGTAAAATCTTTTCGTTGCCATGTGATTTGTTGTGTAATGATTCTCTGACAAAATTACGCAATCATGGATATTGATACAAACTATCAAATAGATGTGATGTTCGTTTTTATCGATTAAAGCACAATCGGAAACTTCCCGATTCTGCTGTCAAGCATGGCTGCAGGGATAATCGATTTTATTGCATCGGCAAGAATATTAAGCAAGCGTTCGCGCACAAAATTGCGATGTACTACAAATGCGATTTTGCGCGATGGCTCCGGATTTGTCAACATGCGCACATTTGCTCTCTGAGTATCGCTAAGCAATGGCAGATGCAGCTCGGGAATTATGGCATATCCGCCGTTTTCATCCACAATCCTTATAAGCGTTTCGGCACTCCCGGCCTCATAGACTGCGCGTCGTCCGGCTCTGTAATCGCAGAAAGGGAAGACACTCCGGCCCGGGCAATAGCCCTCGCGGAGCACCCATACGCTATCGACCGGCAGGTGGTCGGTCTGCACTTCTATATTATCGTGAAAAGGCTCGTCAGGCGACACATAGGCCAGCAGACGCTCGCGGTAGACTGGTATCTCGAGCAGTTCGCTGTTGTTGAGCGGAGTTGCCAGAAGTGCCACATCCGTCTCTCCGCGCTCGAGTTGTGCTATTATGGCTGCTGCGCGTCCTTCCGCGACATGTGGCTCTATGTCCGGATGGTTGGTTGACAGATATTTGAGCATTTTAGGAAGCAGATAAGGTGCTACAGTCGCGCTGATACCCAACGAAATCTTGCCGACAGCCTCACCCTTGCGGGTGGCGACCAACTCCCTGACCTGTGCTGCATCAAACAGTACACGTTTTGCACGACTGATGATTTCCTCGCCGACCGACGTTGGGCTGACAGGGTGGCTGTTACGGTCAAAAATAGTGACATCAAGCTCAAGTTCCAGTTTCTGAACCAACGAAGACAAAGTCGATTGTGAGACGCCGCATGATTCGGCCGCCTTTGCAAAGTGACGATACTTATCCACCGCCACGATATATTCCATTTGCTGAAGAGTCATGATGTGGTATTGTTGTTCGATAAATTAGATGTAAAGATAGATAAAATCTGTTTTGTCAAACATGAATATGATATTAAATTTGTAAAAAAATACGATTATGATACAAGTAAACAAAGCCATCTGTCCTCACGATCACGTCTGTCCTCTGATTAAGCTATGTCCGGTCGGAGCCATTACTCAGGATGCCGAAGGATATCCTGTCATTGACTACACTCTTTGTATCGAATGTGGCAAATGCGTCCGCAAATGCCCCAAACACGCCATGCAACAGACCGTGGAATAATCCCCATCCCCGGCTATACACATCATAGCCTCTTAATCACCTCCGTGCGGCGACGAGCTCGTCGTCGCAAAGCCTCGTCGTCCATCTATCTGCCTTATAATCTAAGCCCGTCTCCTCTTATTCGCCCCATCCGCCCTATTGGCCTCATCCGCCATGACGGCCTGCCTCATAAATCCGATGAGCGGCGCTAAATCTGCCGCTGTCTTATCCGCCCCATCCGGCCTATTGGCCTCATTCGTCACGGCGGTCTGCCTCATAAAGCCGATGGCCTCAGCCGCTACAGAGCGGCGCTAAATCTGCCGGTGTCTTATTCGCCCCATTCGGCCTATTGGCCTTATCCGCCACGCCGGCCTGCCTCATTAATCCGATAGCCTCAGCCGCTACAGAGCGGCGCTAAATCTGCCACTTCTTATCCGCCCCATTCGGCCTATTGGCCTCATCCGTCACAGCGGGCGCCCTAATAATGGCACAAGCCGAAATCACGGTGCATGGATTAAGGGAAAAGTGTTAAATTTGCGT
>DXYS01000074.1 GCA_019415705.1 Bacteroidales bacterium
TTAACACTCGATTCCATCTGTTTTAACAAATGCACCGGGATTTCGGATTGAGCCCCTACTTGCACAAGGATTACCAATCCCCGAGACAAACCGACCGCATTTACTAAGCGGCAATTACAATGGATATATGGAGTGCCATGTTGAAAGCGACACTCTTTTAATATGGTGGGATAAAGAAACAGGAATAATAAAACTCGTTCGCTTTGGCTCACACTCAGAGCTGTTTTAACTCTTTGCGAAATCCGCCGACCCAAGATAGCTACTATAGCTAAGATAGCTACTATACAAAAAAAGAATGAGAATTAGTTAATCCGAAGATTAATCCGATTCTCATTCTCCTCTCTCCTCTTGCGGTGCGGACGGGACTCGAACCCGCGACCCCTAGCGTGACAGGCTAGTATTCTAACCAGCTGAACTACCGCACCAATGTGAGTTTCTCCAAACTCGTGTGAGAGGCATAAGCTTTATCGCTTTTGCGAGTGCAAAGTTAAGACGCATTTTTGATTTGTGCAAATATTTCGACGAAAAAATTTACAGCATACCTGATTTTTTCATTTTTTCGATGTTTTTATGCCTTAAACTACATATGCGGTCAGCTTTTTTATCTAACTTCGCAAGCGGCGTATTGTCGCCGTCATCCATACATTAATCATATCACCTATAATGAAACAACTATTTTTAGCCTTACTGACTCTCGTGTCAGCAATGAGCCTCTCGGTGGGAGCAAAAGCCGCCGACAACGAAGAAAAGCCGTGGCGCTATGTCGACGCTCTCGATCTGCGCGTCATCAACAAAGCATGGGACAACACGCTGCGCCCCTACACACGTATTCCTGCTACTTTAAAAGATTCAGTGCGTCCCGACCTGTGGGAACGCGCGCAGTGCTCGTCAGGCATCGGTGTCAGATTCGCCACCAACTCGACACGCATCGGCGTCAAATATGAGCTGCTCTGGAACACCCACATGATACACATGGCCGACACCGGCCTCAAAGGCACAGACCTCTACATACACGAGGGTGACTCGGTCTGGCGTCACGTCAATACCAACCGCCCGTATGTCAAGGACAAGGAGTCTAAAATCGTCGAATCAACCTATGTCAGCAATCTTGACGGAAAGATGCACGAATATATGGTCTACCTGCCGCTCTATGACGGCGTCAATCAGCTTTGGATAAAAATCGACGAGGACGCTGAAATCACTCCCGGCTCGACCGAACTCATCGACGGCAACACAAAAATCGTGGCCTACGGCACAAGCATTCTGCAGGGCGGCTGCGCATCGCGCACCGGCATGGCGCCGACCAACATCATCGGACGCGAACTTAACTGCGAGGTGGCCAATATCGGCATCTCGGGCGAAGGCAAGATGGACAACTGCATGGCCCGCGAGATGGGCAAAATCGCCGACGCCGACATCTATCTCATCGACCCGGTGCCCAACTGCACGGAGATGATGTGTGACACCCTGACCTACGACTTCATAAAAATTCTCCGTGAGGCACGCCCAGACGCAGCCATCGTGATGCTCGAAGGCCCGATTTATCCCTACGCCCGCTATGACAGTTTCTTTGAGAAATATCTGCCTCGCAAAAATGCTGCCTTCCGCCGCAACTACGAGCGACTGAAAGCCGAGAATCCCGACAATCTGTATTATGTTGACTCTGTCGGCCTTGACGGCCCCGAGGACGACGGCACCGTCGACGGCATACATCTGACCGACCTCGGCTTCCGCCATTACGCAGATAAGATGACGCCTATTTTAAGACAGATACTCGAGGAGCGCCGTGCCAAGGCCGCGGCCAAATGACATTGACGCAACCCACAAGATACAGAGCGGGGCGGCTCCTTCGTGGATGCCGCCCCGCTTATATCATATAATTACGAATGAAGGTCAGTGGTCTCGGTCGATAATATAGTCAAAAATCGACATCAGCTGCTCAGTGGTCGCGGTGCGGGGGAAACCGGCGAGAATTTCGGCAGCCTCTCCGCGCAGACGGTGCATCTCGTCAAAAGCATAATCGATGCCGCCGTTTTCGACCGCAAAAGCTATCAGCTCGGCGATTTCATCGTCCGTGAGAGTCTCCTGTGAGGCAATCTCACGCATACGGCCTACATCGGGTAAATCATCACGCAACAAGGTATGGAGCAGCGGCAGCGTGATTTTACATTCACGCAGGTCGTTGCCGGTCGGTTTGCCGACATCGTCACTGAAATAATCGAAAATATCGTCGCGTATCTGGAAACACAGGCCGAGCAGCTCGGCAAAACGCGCGAGACGTGCGGCGCTGTCGTCATCAGCTCCGGCGGCATAGCAGCCCATACGCGCGCACGCCACAAAGAGCGACGCCGTCTTAAGGTTGATCACATTATAATAAGCCTCCTCGGTGAGCGAGTGGCTGCGTGCATTGTAAATCTGGTCTATCTCTCCGAGCGACAGGTCTTTGCCGAGTATGCTAAGTGACTCGATTATGCGTATATCGCGCGTCTGCAGGGCCTGCTGCATGGCACTTGACACATAGAAGTCGCCAACAAGCACAGCGATATGATTGTCCCATATAGAGTTGATAGTCGGATGATTGCGTCTCACCTTTGACTCATCGACGACATCGTCGTGAATGAGCGAGGCGTTATGCAGCAACTCGACAGCGGCCGCAGCAGCCATCACGTTTTCGTTAACCTCGCCGAAAAGTCGGGCACAAAGGATGACAATCAGGGGGCGTATCTGTTTGCCCGTCGAGCTAAGCTGCGAGACGACGACACTGTTCATCAGCCCATTAGAAGTGGTGAGCTGCCGGCGTATGCGCTGATTGAGCTCATTAAGCTCCGGCGCAAGCTGCTGATGTAATAGCTGTAGTGTCGTCATGTCTCTTTTTTACAAGTTGCAAAGGTAGTAACTTTTTTTGACGAAACGGCTAATTCTTAGTAATTTTAGCCTGTCATATTAATTTAACACACTTTATGGACGACAAGAAACTGTTTCTCCTCGACGCTTACGCACTGATTTACCGCGCCTACTATGCCCTGATACGCTCTCCGCGTGTCACCTCAAAAGGCTTCAACACATCGGCCGTTTTTGGCTTTTGCACGACGCTTGACGAGATTCTGCGCAAAGAAAATCCCGGTTTCATGGCCGTCTGCTTTGACCCGGCCGGCGGCAAGACTTTCCGCCACGAAGTCTACGCCGACTACAAGGCCAAACGCGACAAACAGCCCGAGGATATTACCCTTGCCGTGCCATATATCAAGCGCATCCTTGAGGCATACCGCATTCCTGTCATCGAAATCGAGGGCTTCGAGGCCGACGACGTTATCGGCACACTTGCCCGAGAGGCCGCCGACGAGGGCTTCGACACATACATGATGACCCCCGACAAGGATTACGGACAGCTTGTCGGACCGCATACATATATGTATAGACCGTCAACCAAGGGTCAGGGCTTCGAGATACGCGGTCCCAAAGAAATATGCGAGCGTTACGGCATCTCCTCGCCGCAGCAAGTCATCGACCTGCTCGCCTTAGAGGGCGATGTCGCCGACAATGTACCCGGATGTCCCGGCGTGGGAGAGAAAACGGCTGCAAAGCTGATTGGCGAATACGGCACGATAGAAAACCTGCTCGCAAACGCCGACAAGATAAAGGGAGCGCTAGGCAAACGCATCGCCGAAAACAGCGAGCAGATACGTTTCTCAAAATTCCTTGTAACAATAAAGACCGACGTGCCTTTAGAGATGAGCCCCGGCTCACTTGTCAGACAAGAGCCCGACGTGGCCGCACTTGAGAAAATATTCAACGAACTCGAGTTCAAGACCCTCACTGCACGCCTTCTCGACCGCTTCCGTCAGCCGTCAGCATCAGCATCAGCAAAAAAAGACAACGACGCGGCAGACCGGCCGGCCATGGGCTCGCTTTTTGACCTCGCCGACGACAGTCAGATGCCCGATGAGCCGGCACTGCAAGCCGTAGAAACGGACTTCGTAACCCTAACCGAAGATAAAGAAATCGCCGACACGCTGCAGTCGATGCTCGGAGCCGCAACCATAGGCATGTCACTGTTTGCCGTCGGAGAGGAAGCCATGACAGCACCACTGCTCGGCATAGCACTCTCGCCGGATGACAAAAGCACGTTTTACATCGAATTCCCGGCCACGACAGGAGAGCGCAAGGTGCTGACCACCCTGCTCTCTCCGCTCTTTGCCTCAGAGTCAATAACTTTCGTCAGCCATGACGTCAAGCGCGACATGATATTGCTGCGCCGCGAAAACATCGAGTTTACGGCCAAGTTTTTCGACACGTCTGTAGCCCACTATCTCCTCGCGCCCGAGGCCAACCACCGCCTGTCGACCGTCGCACAAAGCTATCTCGGACTGCGTACCGCCGATTTTGACATCGACGCTACAAAACTGCGTAAATTATACAGTTCCGATCCCGAGCTTGCACGACGCGTCGCCATCGAAAGCGCCTCGGTCGTCAGAAAGCTCATGCGTCCGCTTGCCGACGAAATCGACGCACAAGGCCAGCGTAGTCTTTTAGACGACATCGAGTTCCCGATGGTCACGGTGCTTGCCTCGATGGAATGGGAGGGTGTGAGAATCGACGTCAGCGAGCTCGCCAAACTGTCGCGCCGTCTGACAGAGCGTCTTCACCGGCTCGAGGCCCAATGCTATGAGATGGCCGGAACGACCTTCAACATCAGTTCGCCGAGTCAGGTCGGCGAGATACTTTTCGGTCGTCTCGCCATCGATGAGAGCGCTCGCAAGACAAAGCGCGGCCAATGGTCTACAACCGAGGAAGTGCTCGAGAAGTACCGTTCGCGCCATCCCATCGTCGGTCTGATACTCGAAATCAGAGGTCTCAAGAAACTGCTTGTAACATATATCGACGCACTGCCGAAGCTCGTCAACCCGCTGACAGGCAAGATACACACCACCTACAACCAGACCGTCACCGCCACAGGGCGACTGTCGTCGACCAACCCCAACCTGCAGAACATCCCCATCCGCACCGATGACGGACGCGAGATACGCCGCGCGTTTATCCCCGACCGCGGCAGCCTGATGATGAGTGCAGACTACTCGCAGATTGAGCTGCGTCTGATGGCCGACATCAGCGGAGACCAGACGATGATTGAGGCCTTCGGCGAACACGAGGACATCCACCGCTCGACTGCCGCTAAAATATATCACACCGACATAGACAAGGTGTCAGACAATCAGCGCCGCAACGCCAAGACCGCCAATTTCGGCATCATTTACGGCATCTCGTCATTCGGTCTGTCGGAACGTCTCGGCATATCGCGCGCCGAGGCCCGCGAGCTGATAGATGGCTACATGACCACATATCCGCGCATCAAAGAGTATATCGACGAGGCTGTCGAAGAGGCACGTCAGAAAGGCTATGTCACCACCATCATGGGTCGCAAGCGCTATCTGCCCGACATCAATTCGCGCAGCGCCGTCGTGCGCGGTTACGCCGAGCGCAATGCCGTCAATGCCCCGCTGCAGGGGTCTGCGGCCGACATCATCAAGATGGCAATGATTGCGATACACCGCGAAATAAAACGCCGCGGCCTCAAATCGCGCATGATACTGCAAGTACATGACGAACTCGTATTCACCGTCGTACCCGAAGAGTTAGAACAGCTAAAGGAGATTACCGTCAGACTGATGAGTGAGGCCTACAAAGCCCGAGTGCCGCTCGAGGTCAGCGTCGGAGTCGGCGACAACTGGCTTGAGGCGCATTAAGGGAGGCCCTTGCGGCAGCCCTACAGGCTGCTTAATTTCTTTTCTCATCCGCATACCTATGACTGCGCGATCCTACGGCTCGCTTGTCATAGGCTCACATACGGCGCTGCCACGCAGCGCTAACGCGCCTAACGGCGCTAATTCATTAAGGCCTGTTTTCAATAAAATTCCAAATTTTGCAGACTGTTGATTAAACTTTTTTTCACATAAATTGTCATAATTATACAGCATTGTTGATTTTGCGCACATTTTTGTGTAAATTTGCGTTATATGATATACACACGCTGCCGACAATTTAAAAACATCAAACGTGACTGACGATAAAACAAAAAATATAACCTCCGAAACCGCCGCACCGACAGTTGCGGAGCCTGAAATACAACAAGACACGGCCAAGACCACCCCGGAGCAGCAGACCGCCAAGACTGCCGACACTCAGGGGCGCAGCCGCAACCGATTTGCGCTCATTTCAATTATAATTACAGTTATAGCTTGGGTAATACTGTCGCTTAACGGCATAGCGGCGCTATGTGTCGCCGTGGCCGGTTTTGTCACCGCCTGTTTTGGTCTCAAAGCCGCGACACGCGCATGGCGCAACACCGCCGTGACCTCGATAGTCGCTTCGTCGGTGCTGATAGTGGTTATATCGGCTTTTCTGATTGTAATTTATATCGGGCTCAACTCACTCTGACACAAGCCTGTCAAATGCTCAGTCGAGCAAATCGGGGCGCAGACGGCGTGTGCGCTCCAATGCCTGCTCGTGGCGCCACTCATCTATTTTGGCCTGATGTCCCGACAATAATATAGAGGGTACATCCCAACCGTTGTAAGACGCCGGACGAGTATAAATCGGCGGCTCAAGCAGATTATCCTGAAAACTGTCTGTCAAGGCGCTCTGCTCGTCGCCGATAGCTCCCGGGATTAGTCTGACAATAGCATCGGCTATAATGACCGCCGGTATTTCTCCGCCCGTAAGCACATAGTCGCCCACCGAAATCTCACGGGTAATTAGATGCTCGCGGATACGGTAGTCAATGCCCTTGTAATGACCGCAGAGTATAATGATATTATTGAGAAGCGACAGCGAATTGGCCGTGCGCTGATTAAACACCTCACCGTCAGGAGCTGTAAAAATAACTTCGTCATACTCACGCTCGGCGCGCAGAGCCGAGATGCAGCGGTCGACAGGCTCGACCTGTATCACCATGCCCGCGTCACCCCCGAAAGGATAGTCGTCGACTTTGCGGTGGCGGTTGGTCGTGTAATCACGCAGATTATGCACCACAATTTCGGCAAGTCCTTTGTCCTGAGCACGTTTGAGTATAGAACAGCCGAGCGGCGATTCGAGCATTTCGGGTATTACGCTTATGATGTCAATGCGCATGATGGTCAGATTTGATTAGCATGGACAAAGTTACACATATTTTTCGTAACTTTGCCCAATATGGAAACCAACACGCCTCTTGACGACACCGCACGCCGGAGCCTCTCAGGACCCGGCCGCAGGCGCAGACTCGTTCTTGCCGCCGGCTACGGGCGTGTCGACTACGCAGTGACCGACCTGCAGACCGGCGAACGCTCGTATGAGACTCTGCGTCCCGACGCGCCGACCGACTCCCGGCTAAAAATGCTCGAGGAGGCCGTCTATCTCAAGCCCGGCCTGCTGACTGACTTTGCGTCGGTCGAGATAATGCTCCGCTCTCCCCGTCTGACCGTCGTGCCCGACGAGGCCGCCGACACAGACACGGGCACTCTCGAAGCCGTGGCCGGACAGATTTGGGGCGATGATTTCGACAGTCAGCTGATAACCGCCGACAAAGCCGCCATGGGATGCTCGATTATATCGCTGCCCGACAGCGGAGAGGCCGGCTTTGTCAGACGCACATTCGGCGATGCACGCATCGTGCAGCCGCTCGCTGTCATCACACGATGGTGCGCAACACTGAGCCGGCCCGCCAACCGCGTGAAAATTAATGCTTTTGTCAGCGACAGCGCCCGTCAGCTTGACATCGTCGCCATGACTGCCGACAAACTGTTAATAACCAACAGTTTTGAATTAGCCGAAGATGATGATGCGCTCTATTACATCCTCGCCTCCGTCAAAGCTTCACACTTTGATGTGCTTGACGACGAACTCTTTGTCTCGGCTCCCGAAAGCATGCAGACGACACTCACCGACAGTCTGCGACGATATGTAAACTCGGTAATGCCGTTAATTTATCCTAAAGAAATAGACTGCGACCCCTCGGGGCGCCCCCTATATCCCCTACACTTGATGCTTTCATGAGAATAATCAGCGGAAAATACGGCCGGCGGCGTTTTGACGTGCCTACAAACATAACCGCACGCCCTACCACAGACTTTGCCCGCGAGAACATATTCAATGTCCTCGCCAACCTCACTGACTTCGAGGGCCTCACGGCGCTTGACCTCTTTGCGGGCACGGGCGCAGTGTCGTTTGAATTTCTTTCGCGCGGCTGCGCCGAAGTTGTGTCTGTCGAAAAGGCAGCCACACAATATAATTTCATTCACAAAGTCGCCGCCGAACTGCGCGACGACAACATTCGCCCCCTGCGCGGCGACGCCCTGCGCTATATCGAAACCTCGATAAAAAAGTTTGACATCATATTCGCCGACCCGCCATACGACATGCCCGACTTCGCGTCAGTGCCCGTAAAAATCCTTGAGTCACAGATGCTGCGGCCCGGCACTATCGTCATCGTCGAGCACAACCGCAAGCACGATTTCAGCAAGCTGCCACACTTCGTCGACCACCGCGAATACGGGTCGGTCAACTTCTCGATTTTCCGTATACCCGACAGCGAAAACACATAACCGCTTGACCGACTTGCAATATATCCGCAAAAAACATAACTTTGCGACATTATAAAACTGATTATGAATTTCAGACCGCTTATACTCGCTATCGCCCTGTTTGCCGGAGCAACCGGCATCTCGGCCAAGATGACTGACCAACAGGTCATCGAATATATTAAACAACAGACCGCCAACGGCAAAGACGAGCGCACAATCGGCCGCGAACTTCTTGCACGCGGTGTCACACAGGCTCAGGTCAAGCGCATACAGCAACAATATAACAAAAGTGAGGCGACGCAGGCAGTCTCACAGGCCGCCGCCGCAACGAACGGCAGTATGCGTACCGACGCCCTTGACGACGCCGAGAATCCCGCCATCGAACAAATCGCCCAAAGCAACAACACAATCTACGGCCACAACGTCTTTAACAGCCGCAACCTCACTTTTGAGCCCAATCAGAACGCCGCAACTCCCAATGACTATCGTCTCGGCCCCGGCGACGAACTGATTATCGACATCTGGGGCGACAGCGAAGACCATCTGCGTCAGACCATAACGCCCGAAGGCCGTATCATGATAAGCCAGCTCGGGCCGCTGTATCTCAATGGCATGACAATTGACGAAGCCGCCGACCACGTGCGCACGGCTTTTGCCTCAAAGTACGCCGGCGTCAGCAACAACACCACCGACATCTCTGTCACACTCGGTCAATTACGCACCATACAGGTAGACATCATGGGCGAGGTCTCACTGCCCGGCACCTACCGGCTGTCACCCTTCTCGAACGTCTTTCACGCCATCTATAAGGCCGGCGGCATCAACGACATCGGCTCGATGCGTCAGGTCGAGGTGATGCGCAACGGACGTCGTGTCGCGACAGTCGACATCTATGACTTTCTTTTCAACGGCAGCCAGAAAGGCAATATACGCCTGCAGGAAGGCGATATGATTATCGTCCCGTCCTTTAAAAATATCGTAAACATATCAGGCAACGTCAAACGTCCGATGCGCTATGAACTCAAAGACGGCGAGACCCTCGCCGATCTTATCGACTATGCCGGCGGATTCAATGACGATGCTTACGCCGATATGGTGCGCGTTGCACGCCGTACCGAACGCGAGAACGAACTGTATAACGTCTCCGGTCAGGAATTTGACTCTTACCGTTTGAACAACGGCGACGAAATCACCGTAGGCTCAATTCTCAACCGTTTTGCCAACCGTGTCGAAGTGCGCGGAGCCGTAATGCGGCCCGGTACATTTGCCATAGGCGAAGGCATAAATACCGTCCGTGACCTTATACGCAAAGCCGACGGACTGTCTGAAGACGCATATACGTCACGCGCAATACTTTATCGCGAAGCTCCCGACCTGTCCCTGACAGTCATGCCCGTAGACCTGCAGAAAGTGCTCGCAGGCTCTGCTCCCGACATAAACCTCGAGCGCAACGACGTGCTTGTCATCTCGTCAGTCAACGAAATCAACGAGCGCGGCGCACTTACCATCAACGGACTTGTCGCCAATCCCGGCTCCTATCCCTACGCCTTAAACATGACTGTCGAAGACCTCATACTTGCAGCCGGGGGTCTGCGCGAAGGAGCGTCACACGCCAAAGTCGACATCTCTCGCCGCATCGTTGACCCAATGGCCACCACAACCTCAGACCGTATCGCCGAAGTCTTCACGTTCACGCTCAAAAACGGACTGCTGATGGGCTCTGACCATGAGTTCACACTCAAGCCCTACGACATCGTCGAGGTGCGCCGCAGCCCCAACTATGTGCCCCAGCAGACAGTGTCAGTCGAGGGAGAAGTGACTTTTTCGGGCGGTTATGTGCTCGCCACACGCAACGAGCGCATAAGCGACATCATCTCACGTGCCGGAGGTCTGACAAAAGAGGCCTATGTGCGCGGCGCACACCTGCTGCGCCGCATGACCGACGCCGAAATCACAGCCAGAGACGAAACACTGCGTCTGGCACGCCAAAGTACGGGCGAAGACTCTATCTCCATAGCGAAACTCGACATATCAGACGTCTACTCAGTGGGCATCGACCTCGAGAAAGCAATTGCCGAACCCGGCTCGACATTTGACATCGTCCTGCAGCCTAACGACAGAATCGTCGTGCCGCAGATGGTAAGCACAGTCAAAATATCGGGAGACGTAATGTTCCCCAACACCGTCACATTCGAAAAAGGCAAAAAAATCAAAGACTATATCAACCAAGCCGGCGGCTACGGCAACCGCGCCAACAAGGGCAAGACTTTCATAGTATATATGAACGGCACCGTGGCACGCGCCAAAGGCAACACTCCGGTCGAACCCGGCTCACACATCATCGTGCCTTCAAAGCCTGAGGGCAAAGGCCTCGACTGGGCACGAATACTGTCTATCACCAGCGCGCTCGGTTCGCTCGGCACAATGGCCGCCGCAATCGCGGCAATAGCCAAATAATCAAAACCGCCTTTTCATAAAAAATCACAACAATGAACGACGAGCAAAAAAAAGCCGAAAGCATAGACGTCACCGCCGAAGACAACGAAAAAGAGATTGACATCGTCGAGATTCTCTCAAAGCTCTGGGCGTCACGTATCACCATTGCAAAATGGGCCGGCATCGCCGCTGTCATAGGATTAGTTGTCGCCTTCAGCATCCCCAAGGAATACTCGACCACCATCAAACTTGCTTCAGAAGGCACAAAAGGCTCGAGCGGAGGCTCCATATCGGCGCTCGCAGCCATGGCCGGCATCACCACAGGCATGTCATCGGGTGACGCCGTGGCTCCACAGCTGTACCCCGATGTAGTCAAATCGGCCAAGTTTAATGTCGGGCTACTCGATGTACCCGTCACAGTCAGCAAGGACGATTCGGTCTACACTGTAGCACAATATCTCACTGAGCACAACCGCACTCCTTGGTGGTCGGCCATACTCGGGTTGCCCGGCAAGGCCATCGGCGGATTCATGTCACTTTTCAGGGACACTCCCCCTGAAATAAAATCAGACGGACCCAATCCGTTTAAACTCACACCCGAGGAGACAGCCACAGTTAACGCTCTGAGAGGACGCATCTCATGTGACTATGACATCAAGACAATGGTCAACACCATCACAGTCACTATGCAGGACCCGCTTGTGTCAGCACTGCTCGCCGACACAGTGGCCTCACATCTTAAAGAATTTATCACCGACTACCGCACATCCAAGGCCCGCGAAGACCTTAAATATGCCGAGAAACTCAACGAAGAAGCCCGGCAGAATTACTATAATGCCCAGCAGCGTTATGCCGACTACCTCGACCGTAACCACGGCCTCAGCCTCCACTCGGCATCAATAGAGCGCGACCGTCTGGCAAACGAATCACAGCTTGCGTTCAATCTTTTCAACCAGACTTCTCAGCAACTGCAGCTCGCCAAGGCCAAAGTACAGGAAAATACACCTGTATATGCCATAATCCAACCGGCGACAGTCCCCGACAGCCCGTCAAAGCCTTCAAAATTCATGATTTTGTTTGCCTTTATTTTCCTCGGTGTGGCAGCGGCATCCGCCAAAGTCATTTTTGCAGACCGTATCACTGAAATCAGGCACAAAATCAGTGGCAAATAAAGCCCTGTCAGCGGCATTATCATTTCTAACCATCATTGTCCCGGCGGCGTCTGCCGTGATTACGGCAGACGATGAGGCTCATCACGAACTTCCGCTTGACTTAATCATTTCGTCGATGGACTCTGTCACGGCCGCCACAGACACTATCGCCGGCGTAGACGCCACAATCGACTATCTGTGCGGTATCTTTGACTCGGCCGATGACCCCGACCATCCGCAGCTCATCGGAGGCAACAGCTATCTCATGAAACGTCCGAGCCACGGACTGCGCCACGATGTTGTGGCCAATGTCAGCGAATTTCAAGCTCCGGTCAGAGGACGCATATCGTCAAAATTCGGTCCGCGCGGCGCCAACGGCCACATGCACCGCGGCATCGACATCGCGCTTGCCGAGGGCGACACTGTCCGCGCGGCTTTCCCGGGGAGAATAGAGCTTTGCGGCTATGATCCGCGGGGCTACGGCTATTATCTGCTGATGTCACATCCCAACGGGCTGCAGACGTTATATGCCCATCTTGAAAAATTCCTTGTCACGCCCGAAATCACAGTCGCCGCCGGCGAGCCGATTGCGCTCGGAGGACGCTCGGGCAACTCGACGGCCCCGCATCTCCACTTCGAGACCCGCTGTCAGGCTGTAGCCATCGACCCGACCGACATTGCCGACTTCACCACAGGACTTCCGCGCGAAGCAACCTACGTAGTGAAGGCATCCCCGGCAGACGTGTCTTCGAAATAGCAGGCGAGAAAAGTCACCGAGAGGCCGGATTCAGAGGTTGCAGATATTCTATTTTTCCGACAAACTTCCCGATAAGTCCATTTTTAGCAGCCGCCACAACCATTCTTGAGCCAAAGACGTTATATTTGCAGACGCTGTCTTAAAAAAGACGGTGTATATGCCTTTAAAATGATTTATATAACGTTTCAACCATAAAATTTATGAGGCTCAAGATTTTAACGGCAGTCATAAGCACGGCGGCCATATGCCTGTCGGCCACGGCGCAAAGCGGTGTAGTCTCACTCGACTCCTGCCGCGCAATGGCCTTGTCAAGCAATAAGAAACTAATGATGTCGCGCCAGAGCATCAAGACGGCTCATTATCAAAACCGTGAGGCATTTGCGGCCTATCTGCCGGCTATCGATTTCAACGGCGGATATGTCTACAATCAGAAAGACATATCCATCTTCTCGCATGACCAGTTTCTGCCCATAAAGAATTTTGACCCGGCCAAAGGGTCTTACGAGTTCTCGTTGGTCACCGACCCGCAGACCGGCATGCCCGTCAAAGGGCCTGACGGCCAGTACATCCCCTCTCAGGTGGCATATCTGCCTAAAGACGCGATGACCTATGACATACACAATGTCTTTTTCGGCGCCGTCACTCTGACACAACCCGTTTTTATGGGGGGCAAGATTGTGGCCATGAACAAAATAACCAAATTTGCCGAAGAACTCGCCCGTCAGATGAACAATAACGAGGCCGAGAACGTCGTCTATGCCGTCGATGCCGCTTACTGGCAGGTTGTCTCGCTCAAAGCCAAGTATCGTCTCGCCGTCAGCTATGTCGACCTTTTGGACTCATTGTCGCGTAACGTCAGACTGATGGTCGAGCAAGGCGTCGCCACTCGCTCCGACCAGCTCAGCGTCGATGTCAAGCTCAATTCGGCTCAGGTCGACCTCACTAAAGTCGAGAACGGTCTGACACTGGCACGCATGGCTCTCGCACAAGTCTGCGGTCTGCCTGTCAACACGGTCATGACTCTCGTCGACGAAGACTCCGAAACGTCCCCGGTCCTGACAGCCGAAGTCGCCAACGACTACAACATGGATGAAGTCTACAGCCGACGTCCCGACCTGCAGGCTCTGAAACTCGGCACCGACATCGCCGCACAGCAGAAGAAAGTGGCACTCTCAGAGATGCTGCCAAAACTTGCTTTGGTCGGCGCCTACAGTTTCTCCAATCCCAATATGTTCAACGGTTTCGCCAAACGCTTTAACGGGGCATTCTCGGTCGGAGCCACACTCAGCATACCCATCTGGCACTGGGGTGGCAACCGTGCCAAATACAAAGCCGCCGAAAGCGAGGAAATCATTATGAAGCTCAAACTAAGCGACGCCCGCGACCTCGTCGACCTACAGGTAAGCCAAGCCTCGTTCAAAACTCAGGAAGCATACCGCACATATGACATGACCAACACCAATCTCGCAAAAGCGGACGAAAATCTGCGCACGGCCAATCTGGCCTTCCGCGAGGGCGTGGCCACGACCGACAATGTCATGGAAGCCCAAACCGCATGGCTCAAGGCTCACTCCGAGCAAATCGACGCCATGATTGACGTCAGACTGTGCAACACCTACTTAGAGAAAGCCCTCGGCACCCTGCAGTATCAGATTAATCAACAGCATTAAATCACAATCAAAAATATAAACAGAAATGGAAACCAACGATAAGACGCCCCAACAGAAGGCCAACCGCTCGCTCATGCTGACAATGGGCATAGTCGTAATCTTTGTCGCGATAATTGCGATTATCGGTTTCATATTTATGAACAAACCCTCCGAAATCATCGAGGGTCAGGTCGAAGGCACAACCGTGCGCATCTCGGGCAAACTGCCCGGACGCGTCGTCAAAATCTTTGTCGAGGAAGGCGACAGTGTCAAAGCCGGTGACACACTTGTGCACATACACTCGGCTGTCGCCGAAGCCCAGCTCACCGAGGCCGAGGCCATGAAAGAGGTCGCACAGGCTCAGAACCGCAAGGTCGACGCAGGCACACGCAGCCAGATTATTCAGGCCGCCTATGACATGCTCCAGCAGGCAAAAGCCGCCGTCACAATCACCGAGAAGACTTACCGCCGCATGGACAACCTCTACAACGAGGGTGTTCTCTCCGAGCAGAAACGTGACGAGGCCAAAGCCGCCTATGACGCAGCCGTGGCCGCCCGCAACGCCGCCGAAAGCAACTATTCGTTGGCCAAAGCCGGCGCACAGAAAGAAGACAAAGAGTCGACAGCCGCACTCGTATCAGCCGCCGGCGGAGGCGTAGAGCAGGTCAAGGCCGTCCTCGCCGACAGCTATCTGACGGCACCGTTTGACGGCACCATCGACGAAGTCTATCCCGAGCCGGGCGAGCTTGTAGCACTTGGAGCGCCGATTATGACACTGCTCCGCAGCGACAAACGCTGGATTACGTTCAATGTACGCGAGGAACTGCTCAACGACATCAAGCAGGGCAGCAAGGTGCGACTGATGATACCGGCCCTCGGGCGCCGCGAGATAGACGCCGAAGTCTATTACATCCGCGACATGGGCTCATACGCCACATGGCGCTCGACAAAATCGACCGGTGACTGGGACAGCCGCACATTTGAAATTAAGGCTCGTCCCTCGGGCGATGTCTCCGACCTGCGTCCCGGCATGAGCGCTATATATTATAAGTAACGACGTTCGAAACTTAAAAAATCAAAACACCCCGCATTATGACAGACATCGGTCTGAAAGCGACTATGCGCCGCGAGATAAGGCGAATGTGCTCGCGCCGGATTTACTTCGGAGCCATGATTGTCGTGCCCCTGCTGATGTCGCTGTTTTTTGTAAATCTGCTCGGCGAGGGTCTGCCTCTGAAGATACCGTCGGCAATCGTCGACCTTGACCACTCGACGATGTCGCGCAAAGTGACACGCTCACTCAACGCTACCGAGCTCATTGACATCACCACAAAATGCGAAAGCTATGACGAGGCAATGGCTGCGGTGCGCCGCGGCGATGTTTTCGCATTCTTTGTCATTCCGGCAGACTTCCAGAGTGATGCTATCGCCGGCCGCACACCGACACTCGAGTACTATACAAACCTCACCTATTTTGTACCGGGCACACTCGCTTACAAAGGTTTCAAGACAATCGCCGTCGGGACCGCCGGCAGCATGGTGCAGGCCACTTTAGTCGACGCCGGTGCTGACCCGACAGTCGTGGCGCCTTTAGTGCAGCCTCTCAGTCTCAATACTCACCCGATCGGCAACCCGTGGACAAACTACTCGTATTATCTGTCGCCGTCATTCCTCGCAGCGCTCTTTGCCCTGATGATAATGCTGATGACGACATTCTCCATTACGATGGAAATCAAATACGGGTCGTCTGTCGAGTGGATGGCGACAGCAGGCGGACGCATATCCACCGCCCTCATCGGCAAACTGCTGCCCCACACGGTCATCTGGTCGGTTATGGCTCTGTTTATGGTCTCGTTGCTGTACGGCTATCTTCACTTCCCACTCAACGGCAGTCTCACAGCCATGATATGCGCGACGCTGCTATTTGTTGTCGCATCACAGGCAATGGGCGTATTTTTCTCATCGGTTGTCCCCAATCCGCGTCTGTCGATGATTCTCTCGGCGCTGATAGGCATCCTGACCTTCTCGTTCGCCGGTTTCTCATTTCCCGTGCAGAACATGTACGGTTTTATCGGTGTATTCAGCTGGCTTGTCCCCGTGCGCTATTATTTCCTGATTTTTGATAACGTTGCCCTCAACGGCGCGCCGGTCTATTATTCGCGGTGGTACTTCCTCGCTCTTGCGCTCTTCCCCGTGGTTTGCTCCCTGTTGGTCGGACGGCTGAAAAAAGCATTGCTCCATCCCGTTTATGTGCCCTGATTAGCTGACTGATTATGAAAAAGTTATTTGATAAAATAAACAGTTGGTTCTACGATGTAGGCCGCGTCTTCAGAAACGAATGGCGTCTTGTGCTCAAAGATTTCGGCGTCATGCTTTTCTTCTTTGCGCTACCACTGTTCTACCCCATCACCTATACTCTCATATACAATCCGGAGGTTGTGACCGATGTCCCGGTGACAATCGTCGACAATGACCGCTCGGCCGAGTCGCGCAAGTTTGTCAGAGACTGCTCGGCAGCTCCGGCCATCAAGGTCGCCGGCTATGCATCGAATCTGGCCGAGGCGCGTCGTTGGCTCCACTCGGGCGATGTGGCTGCCATCATCGTCGTGCCTCGCGATTACTCCAAAAACATCGCCCGCAACGAGCAGACAAACATTGACTTCTACTGCGACATGAGCCTGTTGCTGCGCTACCGCGCCTTATACTCTGCCATGACCGACCTGCAGCTCAAAGAGACAGCCGATATCACCCTGCGCCGTGTCGAGGAATCAGGCGCCGCGACAACCGGCATCTCCAAAATGCCCGTCGATCAGCACAACAACTTCCTCGGCGACCCCACTCAGGGCTTCGCGTCGTTTATCATGCCCGGCATCGTGATACTTATCTTGCAGCAGAGCATGATATTAGGCATAACATTTATAGGGGGCACGTCGCGCGAACGCCGTCGCCGCAACGGCGGCCTCGACCCGCTGTCGATAAATGACGCGTCGTCATCGGCGACGGTCTGGGGCAAAGCACTGTGCTACTTTGTCATATACATACCCATGACGCTGTATGTCACCGAGCTGATACCCGATATGTTCAGCCTGCCACGCTACGGCTCACCGGTGCAATATCTGCCATTCCTTGTGCCCATGCTGCTTGCCACGGCGTTTTTGGGGCAGGCGCTGATATATTTTATCAAAGAGCGCGAGACACCTTTTATCATAATCGTTTTCACATCGGTATTGTTCCTGTTCCTGTCAGGTCTGACATGGCCGCGCTATGCCATGAATGATTTCTGGACATGGGCGAGCAACCTCGTGCCGGCCACTTGGGGCATTGAAGGTTTCATACGCATCAACTCCAACGGCGCCACGCTCGCCGAGTCGGCGCGCCCGTTCATCGCCATGTGGATACAGACCGTCGTCTATTTCGTGGCCGCCGTCGCAGTAATGGCTTACATTAAAAAATCGTCTAAAGCAGCTAATTTAGCTAATTTAGCTAAAACAGCTAATTTAAAAGAAGATTAGTCTATGCCCCGCCTCATTCTCCTCAGACACGGTCAGAGCCAATGGAATCTCGAAAACCGTTTTACGGGGTGGACTGACGTTGACCTCAGCGACCGCGGACGCGACGAAGCGCGCGAAGCCGCGCGCCGCCTTGCAGCCGCCGGCGTAGTGCCCCGTTATTGTTTCACGTCCTATCTGCGACGTGCGGTGCACACCCTCGACATTGTCCTCGACTCTCTCGACCTTGTCTGGCTGCCAGTCGTCAAAGACTGGCATCTCAACGAGCGTCATTACGGCGCCCTGCAGGGACTCAACAAAGATGATACCGCTAAAAAATACGGTGACGAACAAGTCCATATCTGGCGTCGAAGTTTTGACGTCGAGCCGCCGGCGCTGACACGTGACGACACGCGCTGGCCCGGACACGACCCGCGCTACACCACTCTGTCTGACGAAGAACTGCCGCTGACCGAATCGCTCAAGACGACTATCGGACGCGTATATCCGGCATGGACCGAGCTTATCGCGCCGGCTCTCAGACTATATGATACAGTCATCGTGGCCGCTCACGGCAACAGTCTGCGCGCATTGGCGAAAATGCTGCTGCATATATCTGACAGCGATATCACGGTCCTCGAGATTCCGACCGGTTCGCCATGGCTGTTTGAACTCGACGAGCATCTCGACGTAACCTCCAACCGTTATCTCTGATCGGGTCTAAGTTTCGTTTGCGCTTTTTGCAATAAAGTTATATTTTTGCAGCACAAACCCGAAAATCATAATCCCGATGAAAAAATCTATCATAGCACTCGCAGTCATAGCCGCAGCCGTGTGTTCGCCTATGACATCATCAGCCCAGTTTAATGTCGGACGTCTCGCAAAAGGCGCCGCTAAAGCCGTAAAAGCCTTGACGCTCACTGACGAGCAAATGGCCGAATATGTCAAAGAGTCTGTCGACTGGATGGATAAGAACAATCCGGTCGCCGCCGCAGACGACCCATATGACATCCGTCTGCGCAAACTGACCGAAGGCATTACCGACGCCGACGGCATACCTTTGAATTTCAAAGTCTACAAGGTCGTCGACGTAAACGCATTCGCATGTCCCGACGGCAGCGTCAGAGTGTTCTCATCGCTGATGGACATCATGTCTGACGACGAGCTTCTCGGCATCATCGGCCACGAAATCGGCCATGTCATCCTGCGCCACTCCAAGAACGGCTTTAAGGAAGAACTGCTCACCGGCGCGTTAAAAGACGCCGTAGCCTCTACCGGCAACCGTGCGGCCGCCCTCACCGACAGCCAGCTCGGCACCCTCGGCTCGGCGCTCATCGGCGCAAAATACTCTCAGAAACAAGAGCGCGAAGCTGACAACTGCGGCTATGATTTCCTTGTGGCCAAAGGCAAAAACCCGTGGGGCATGGTCATGTCATTTGAGAAATTTCTCAACATGGAGCAGCAGTCAAACCAGAAAACTTCTTATGTCCAGCGCATGTTCTCATCGCATCCCGAGACCGAGTCACGCATCAAAGCCATGACCGAGCGCTGTCAGAAAGACGGATTTACACGTCCGGCTGCCGAAAGCAAATAAAATACCGGCCCGCGCGAACGGCTATACTTGTTTTTGTCAATATTTCGTCCTATAAGTCATCATAGGATAACTACTTTTGTGCACTTAACAAGCAAAACATAGAAATGGACGATAACAAACTCTCCTCACAAGAACTCAAGAACGACAGCTCTGAAGGCTACACCATGCTTGAGGCCATCAACGAGGCCAAACGCTGCCTTAACTGTAAAGTGCCGCAATGCAAGAAGGGCTGTCCCATAAGCAACGATATCCCCGACTGGATTCACGAGCTGTCGATGGGCAATATCGGTAACGCCATGGCCATCATCAACGCCAAGAGCAACCTGCCGGCTGTCTGCGGCCGTGTGTGCGCTCACGAACGCCAGTGTGAGGGCAACTGCATACTTAACAAAAAAGGAGCTCACATCAACATCGGGCGCCTCGAGCGTTTTGTCGCCGATTTTGACAGCGAGATGGGCCTGATAGGCGAGAACATCGTGCGCAAAGACCGCGGCCATGTCGCCGTAATCGGCTCGGGTCCCGCCGGACTGACCATCGCGGGCGCATTGGCGCGTCAGGGATTCACAGTCGAGATTTTCGAGATGGAAAACGAGCCGGGAGGCGTGCTTATGTACGGCATCCCCGAGTATCGTCTTTCGAAAGAAGTCGTGCGTCATGAAATCAAAAAAATCGAGTTGCTCGGAGCTGTGTTCCACTGCAATGTCACTGTCGGCCGCGACCTGACTGTCGACGATATATTCGCACGCGGATTCGACGCCATCTTCATGGGCACGGGCACGGGCAAGCCCAAATGGCTTGACATCCCCGGCTCGCGGCTTGAGGGCGTGCGTCAGGCCATCTACTTCCTGCGCCGCGTGAGCCTGTATAATTCGGGCTATATCAACCGCAACGAGGTGCCGGTCAAAGAAGGACACCGCGTCTATGTCATCGGCTGCGGAAACACAGCGATGGACGCCGCCCGCACAGCCGTGCGTCTCGGCGCATCGCATGTCGAGGTGGTCTACCACCGCACTATCAACGAGATGAGCGCTCTGCGAGCCGAGTATGACGACGCCGTGGCCGAGGGCGTAAAATTCCGCTGGAAATCAAGCATCGTCGAAATCCATGATCAAAACGGCGAACTTAACGAAATCGTAATCGAAGACGAGGACGGACGCCACACACTGCCGGCCGACCGTGTGATTATGGCCGTGGGCAGCATGCCCGCAAGCCGTATAGTCTCGACTACCGAAGGCATAGAGGTCGACGAGCGCGGATATGTCATCACACGTGAAAATCCTTACGGCATGACTACTCGCAAAGGCGTGTTCGCCGGCGGCGATGTCACAAACCGTCCGGCCACTGTCGTGCACGCCATGCAGGACGCACAGCGTGTAGCCGAAGGTATCATACGCTATGTCGACGCAGTCAAACTCTTCGAAAGCATCGACACCCCGGCACAAAAGGCCGATTAACGGAGCTCGTGTCTCCGGTGTGAAGCTATTACCGCAGGGATATATGCCGCATAACCTTCCTCAGCCATATCGCGCAGCGGGATGAAACGCAGCGCGGCACTGTTGATGCAGTATCGGCGTCCGCCGAAGTCTGACGGTCCGTCATCAAAGACATGCCCCAGATGGGAGCGTCCGCTGCGTGAACGCACCTCCACACGCTCCATGCCGTGGCTGTAGTCATCGACCTCGGCTATGGCCGACGGATCAACAGGCCGGGTAAACGACGGCCAGCCGCAACCGGCGTCAAACTTGTCACCCGACGCAAAAAGCGGCTCGCCCGAGGCGATGTCAACGTATATGCCGGGGGTGAAGTTGTCATAATAGGCATTTGCAAAAGGCTGCTCTGTGGCTCCGCGACGTGTCACATCATACTGCAGCGGGGTAAGCACCTCGCGCAAGCGTGCGTCGTCAGGCGCCACAAACACACGGGAAATATTGCGTCCCGGGGTAATCTTCCTGACCACATCGATGAGTTCAGGCTCTATATGGCAGTAGCCGTCAGGCTTGAAGACGAGATAATCCTGATGAAAACTCTCGGCCTCATAAAAGTTTTCGAGCGGCATCACCTGCACTGCTATATTATTGCCATAGGCACCCGAGACACGGCCGATGAAATCCTCTATGACGGGACGGTCTGACGGGTCTGTGTAATATATGCCGCTGCGGTACTGTGCGCCGAAATCATTTCCCTGCCTGTTTACCGAGGTAGGATCTATCGAGGCCAGAAACAAATCAAGCAGACGCGGCAGACTCAGCACCGACGCGTCATAGAGAGTCTCGACAGCCTCGGCCGCCCCTGTGTCGCCGCGACATACATCCTCATATGTCGGGTCAGGCACTTGCGAGTTGGCATATCCGACCCGTGTGGCCATTACGCCCGGGATGTTTGACAGAAAATGTTGCGTGCCCCAGAAACATCCGCCGGCGAGATAAATAGTGTGAAGTTTCGGATCCATATCTTGTCTTTGACAATCGTTTTAATAAGATTTATATCAAAGACAAAACAGCACCGTCGCGTCCAAAGTTCAGACCGAACAGATTATGCGTCGGTTTGCCGTGTCGATAACCCGTCGGTCGATTTCGGCAAGATATATGCCCGTGATGCGCTCGGAGCTGTGGCCGAGGCCTTCGGAAATCACCGACAGCGGCACATTGTTCTGACGGGCGATTGTGGCCCACGAGTGACGCGCGACATAGGTGGTCAGAGGCAGCGGTGTACGGGCCATTTCTCCAATCACTTTTAGCAGACGGTTGACAGACGTCACCGAGCCCCGATACTGGCTGCGCTCGCGCAGTCCGGGGCGTCTTATGATAGGTAAAATAAACGGAGACTGCGGATTTGCATAGCGCCGCGCTATAGCCGCCATCTGTTCCTCCCAGTTGATGGTGACACGCCGCCCGGTCTTATGACGACGATAGCTCAGCACATTGTCGCGCAAGTCGCTTTTACGCAGAAAAGCCATATCGACAAAAGCCATGCCGCGTGTGAAGAAACTGAACATAAACAAATCGCGGGCCAGCTGCAGATGTGGCGCTGCGCTCAGGTCAAGACTGTTGATGCGTCTGAGACAATTGACTGTGAGAGCACGTTTCGGAGTATGGTCGATGCCGGTATATACACGTCTGAAGATGCGTCGACATTCGGAGCCGGTCTCGTCTGCCCAACGATAGTATCCGGCTCTCAGCACCCTCATATAGAATGAAATAGTGTTTGCCATAAGTCCGCGTGCATGCAGCCATGACTCATAAGACTCGACAATTGCCGACGTCAGATGAGCGGGTCTGATGTCGACACCATGTCTGTAACGGCGGAAACTGTTCATCGCCGCAATATAAGTCTCTGCCGTGCGCTCGTGACCTGTCTGTCTGAGGCCTGCGGCTAGATAAGACAGATAGTCCATGATTCCCATTTTTGAGATAGCTGACTTGGACCCGACTCTGCCTGTCGGGCAAAATGTTTTTTCCATAAGCGATAAATGAAGTGTGGGTGATTGTTGATTATGAGAGACGGCAACAGCTTCGCCGCTGATAATCAGCAGACACTCAGCGTGCCGGTGTAAGACGCAGGGCGTCGTCGAGCGCACGGCCGATTACACGGTCCATGTCATAGTATCGGTATTCGGCAAGGCGTCCGCCGAATGTGACACGCTCTTCAGCACGAGCCAAAAGATTGTAGCGTTGGAATATAATATTGTTTCGCCTGTCATTGACCGGATAGAACGGCTCACAATCGTCAGACGCGGGGACAGGATACTCTCGTGTTATGACAGTCTGCTGACTGACAGAGCCACGGGGGGCAAAATGCTTATGTTCGACTATACGCGTCCACCGCGGCTCAGCGTCACAATAATTGACAACCGCCACACCCTGATAATCGGCTATGTCGAGCACCTCGTCGACAAACTTCAGAGAGCGATACTCTAAGCGTCCGTAACAATAGTCATAAAAACGGTCTATCGGGCCTGTATAGACCGTGTGACGTGCAAGGCCGTCGAGGCGGGCGCGGTCATCGAAATAATCACAGTCGCAGCAGAGCTCGGCTCCGGCAAGCAGACGCTCGATAAGAGGATTGTAGCCGCCCTCAGGCACAAACTGCCAGCGGTCGTTAAAGTAATTGTTGTCAAATGTCAGCCTGACCGGCAGACGGTTTATGATAAACGGCGGCAGCTCGCTGCACGGACGCCCCCACTGCTTCTCCGTATAATGTCTGACAAAATGTTCATAAACGTCACGCCCGACCATGCACAGGGCCTGTTGCTCAAGATTGGCCGGCTCGGTCACGCCTGCGGCTGCAAGTTCCGTCCGGGCGTCCTCGCGCTCGCGGTCAAGCCTCGCCGCAGCCTCAGACGGAGTCGTGCAACCCCATAGCTGATAAAATGTGTTTAGATTGAAAGGCAGATTGTAAAGCCGTCGGCCACTGAGGGCCATCGGAGTGTTTATAAACGGCATGAGCTCGCAATAGCGGCTGACAAAATCGACGATACGTCGCTCAGACGTATGGAAGATATGCGGTCCGTAACGATGGACATCGACACCGGCGACCGTCTCGCACCGCAGATTGCCGCCCGGACGGTCACGACGCTCGACGACAAGACAGCGATAGCCGCGGTCAGTCGCCACACGTGAGAAAACCGAGCCATAGAGCCCGGCGCCGACTATCAGGAAATCATACGGTCTGTCACACATTGACTGTCTTTGCTTTGTCAGTTACAAAGATAATATTATTTTTAAAAAACAACAAAAAGCGTCTGCCGATAGCGTTTTTAAAAAAATTTGCTTTATCTTTGTGCAATCTATGTATTAACGGCTAAGGTCGACAATGAGAGTAAAAATCCACCACGAAGGCACCAACATCCTGATATTCTTGATGTTGTTTATACTTGCAGTCATAATCCCGCTGTGGATATGGGTGCGCCCGTTTGCGTGGGCCGCCTCAGTGACCGCTATATTTGCCGTTTTCTACCTTCTGGTTGTCAACTTTTTCCGTTCGCCTCGCCGCCAATTTAAAGGCAATCCTGAAAACGTCGTGGTTTCAAGCGCCGACGGCAAAGTTGTCGCTTTAGAGGAAACGTTTGAAAGCGAATACCTTAACGAACGCGTCATACAACTGTCAGTGTTCATGTCGGTGCTCAATGTCCACGCCAACTGGTTTCCGGTCGACGGAGAAGTGATTTTTGCCAAACACCATCCGGGACGCTTTCTGGCAGCCTACCTGCCCAAGTCAAGTACCGAAAACGAACGTTCGACCATCGTCATACGCACCCCCTCGGGTCAGCGTGTGCTCGTCAGACAAATCGCGGGAGCCATGGCACGACGCATCGTCACATACGCCCGTCCCGGCGAAGAAGCCTCGATACAAGACCATTTAGGATTTATCAAATTCGGATCGCGTGTCGACATTTATCTGCCGCTCGGCACCGAAATTTATGTCAAGATCGGCGACAAGACAATCGGCGGCATCACCGAAGTCGGTCGCCTGTGCCCCAACAGCCAACAAAAATGATTCGCCGTATCATAAACAGCATACCAAATCTCCTCACAAGTCTAAATCTTCTTTCGGGCTGCATGGCCGTCTACATGGCCTTCTATGCAGACGCACAGTTAGGAGCGCTCAGCGGCGCCCACTGGGCGGCCGTGATGATAGGGCTCGCCGCCGTCTTTGATTTCTGCGACGGCGCGTCGGCCCGTCTGCTGCACGCCTACTCTCTGATAGGCAAAGAACTTGACTCGCTCGCCGACCTCGTCAGTTTCGGTCTCGCCCCGGCAATGCTGATGCTTAACATGATGCTGCCCTACAGCATGCATCCGTGGCTGTGTTTCATCGCCCTTTTCATTCCTGTGATGGGCGCCCTGAGACTTGCCAAATTCAATATCGACACGACGCAGACCACCTCGTTCCGCGGCCTGCCTATCCCAGCAAATGCCATCTTTTGGATCGGCATGTCGGGCTGGATAGAGCAATACGGCTATCCCGGCACAGCAGCCATGGTCATCATCATCGTGCTGATATCGCTCGCCATGGTCTGCCGTATGCGCATGTTCTCGCTGAAATTCAAAAACTTCAGCCTGAGGGAAAATTTCCGCCGCTACGCCATCATCCTCGCCGCCATAGGGCTTGTACTCATTTACGGTCTGTCGGGCCTCGCGTGGACTATAGTACTCTATATGCTTATATCGGCTCTTTCGCGCAAAAACGACACCGTCTGAGCCTGCGGCGTTACAACTGCGGCAAATGCCGCCGATTTATAAAAACATACACTAACTTATAAGGCGCCCTATAGGGAGCGCCCTACAAAAAACACGAAATATGTCTTTTTTTGCAGTCATATTAATCTTCCTGCTGATTTTCTTTGTAGTCATACCGATATTCCGTGTCGGCGCGGCGATATATCGCGCCCGTCGTCAGGCACGTCAGTTTTTCGACAGTTTCGGACGTAACGGCGCCGGTGCTCCCGCCGACGAAACCGCGGCAGCTCCCAAGCCAAAGAAAAAAAAGATAGACCCTGCCGACGGAGAATATGTGCAATTCGAAGAAATCGAAAGCACTACGACCGTCGACAGCAAGACCGACAGCGCCGGTCACACAACGACGACCGTCGAGACCGAGCAGCAGATTGTCGACATCGAGTGGGAAGACATTAAATAAACAGCGGCAATGAAAGGAATATACAGTTTCTTGGACGACGTGGTCGCCAACAACAGCCGCGAGTGGCTCGCAGCCAACCGTGAGCGCTATGACGCGCTGCGTGCGCAGTGGATTGACGACCTCGACCGTCTCATCGCACTGATGTGTGAATACGAGCCGGGCATGAACACCCAGACAGGGCGCTCGGCAACCTACCGTTTCTATCGCGACACGCGTTTTTCGCCCGACAAGAGCCCGCTTAAGACCTTTTTCTCAGCCGCACTGTCGCCTTACGGCCGCAAAGCCGTCCGTGCAGGTTACTACCTGCAGGTTGACTCACGACGCGACCAGAACGGCCTCTACATCGGCCTCTACTGCCCCGACGCGCCGCTGCTGCGCAAGATGCGTCAGGCTATAGTTGACAATATAGAGGAATTTACGGAAATAATCAACGAGCCGCGCCTCGCGTCGCTCTATCCGGGCTGGATCGGCGATGCGCTCAAGACCGTGCCCAAAGGATGGCCCAAAGACCATCCTGACGCAGAGTTGCTGCGCCTGAAGGACTACGGCAAATTTCATCAGACTGACCGCCGCTACTTCGAGTCAGAGCGCTGGTATGAGCGTGCGGCCGAGGATTTCAGCGCCGCAAAGCCGCTGATTGACTTCCTCAACTACACGATTGACGAATAACGCTGATTAATCAGCATGTTATGAGCCGGTAAGGATATATATATACTGTAAATTGAGCGCCGTCAGGTGCGTCAGGGGGTGTTGCAGAACTCCACTTGTTAAAGCCTCTGAGAATTGAAAGTTTCAGA
>DXYS01000075.1 GCA_019415705.1 Bacteroidales bacterium
GCCGTCGGCGCGTCTGACAGTTATGCGGGTTTTCTTGCCGGCTTTTCCCTCCAAGAGCGGGAAGTAGTCTTTGCCGGCCACAATGCTCTGACCGTCAATCGACACTATCAGGTCGCCGGCCTTGAGTCCGAGGCGCTTGGGCGACAGGGGACCGCCGGCTATAATTTCGCTGATAAGCAGACCGTCACCATCGTAGTCGGGGTCGAAATATGCTCCTAACTCGGCTGTTGACATCGGTGCATTGAATCCGTAATGACGGCCGCCGGTATGTGAGGCGTTTAGTTCGCCGAGTATCTCGCTCAGTAATATGGCGAAATCTTCGTTGTTGTTGATATGAGGCAGGAAGCGGCGGTAGTGCTCGCCGTAGGCCTCCCAGTCGACGCCGTGAAGGTTAGCGTCATAGAATTTGTCCTTGACCTGCTGCCACATGTGGTCGTAGATATACTGTCGGGTCATCGACTGACGGCGGTTGTAAGGGGCCTCGAATTCGACAGCCTCGGCATCGCCTTTGGCGAGATCGATTTTTTTAAGGCCGCTACCGCTGATTACAAACAGATTGTTGCCCTCGCGGTCAGTCTCGAAACCGCCTGACACGCCTTTGACCAAAACTTTGGTCTCGCCTTTACGCAGATTTTTGACCATAAGATTGCGTCCGCCCTCGGTTGCTGAGGCGCTGTAATAGAGTTTGTCACCTTTGGGCGAGAGTACGTAATCACCTATTGATGCCGAAGACGAGGTCAGGCGGCGCATGCGGTGTCGTCGCGCGTCAAGCTCAAATGACAGAGGCTTGACATCATCGTCTTCTTTTACATCTTTTTTCTTCTTGTCTTTTTTGCTTTTCTTGTCTTTGTCCTTGTCGTCGGCTTCATCCTTTTTGGCATCTTTCTCGGCCTTATCGGCGAGTTCGGCCTCCTCCTCGGTCATGTTGAACTTGTCCCATGCTTCTCCGTCGAGAGCCATGAGCACTATGTCGCCTGTCGCGCCCCAGCTGCCGTGGCTGCGCATGCCGAAACGGTCGGTCTCATAGGTGATGACTTTGCCGCCTAAGGCCCAGCGCGGGTTTGCGTCAGAGTAGCCGCTTTCGGTCAGGTCGGTAACTTCCGAGCCGTCGGCTTTGACGAGCGCGATGTCGGAATTGTTCCATCCTCCGACACCGATATATGATGTGAGCAGCCAACGGCTGTCGGGACTCCATGTAAAGGAGACGTCGCCGTCAGAATATGAGTAGTTATATTTGCCGTCTAAGGCAGTGGTGACAGCTTTGCTTTTGACATCGATTACTTTTATCTCGGTGCGGTTTTCCAAGAACGCCACTTTCTTGCCGTCAGGGCTGAAAACAGGCTGCATGGCGCTTGTGGCGCAGCTGTAGAGGGGACTTTCGATGATGTCTGTCGCGTAGGCAAACTTCTTTTCATCGGGGTCGGCGATTGTGGCCGTGAACAGCTGCCAGTGACCGTCGCGCTCGCTGTCATAGACTAATGTGCGGCCGTCTTTTGAGAAACTTACACATCGCTCCTGCTCGGGAGTGTCAGTGATGCGTCGTGTGGTCTTGTACTTTGTCGATGTCACATAAATGTCTCCCTCGAGAGTGAATGCCACTTCGTCGCCATCGGGCGAAACGGCCATGTTCGTGGCGCCCGAGGTGCGCACACTCTTGACGACGTCGCGGTCATAGTCGTCGCTGACGATTTCGACAGCCACTTTCACAGGCTCGGCAGCTCCGGGGGCCATGGTGTAGACCTCACCGTCCCAGCTGAAGGCGAGGCGACCGTCACGCGATGCGGACAGCGAGCGCACGGGGTGCTCCTTGAAATGCGTGAGCTGACGGCGCCGACCGTCTAAGTCAGCGCTGTAGACATTGAGCGTGCCGTCTTGCTCGCTGACGTAGTAATAGCTCTTGCCGTCAGAGGCCCAGACGGGATTGATGTCGTGGCCGTTGAAGTCGGTCAACTTTTTGTAAACGCCGTTGTCGATAAGCCAGATGTCAGATGTGCCGGCCGAACGTTCGTGCTTGCGGTAGATGTCTTCGTAGCCTTTACGGTCGGCATAAAGCATGCGGCCGTCGTCGCTGACAGATGCGCTGACCATGGGCACGGTAGCGTAAAGGCGCGGACGCGGCGTGGTGTTGTTGACATTTATGGCATAGACCTGAGCCTGAAACGGTCCTTGGATGGCCTCGCGCGCGGGCATCAGCGACGCGCTGTAGAGCAGGGTGGAGTCGTTGGCAAATGTCAGGGGTGTCTCTGCCGCGCTGTGGGTGGTCAGACGGCGCGGTTTGCCTCCGCGGGCGTCGGTAATATAGATGTCTTTGCCGCCTTCACGGGTGCTGACAAAGACGATGTGGCTGCCGTCGGGGCTCCAGACCGGTTGTGCATCATAAGCCGCCGATGTTGTCAGCTGTCGGGCCGTGCCGCCCTCGGCAGACACGACAAAGATGTCGCCCTTATAGGTGAAAGCAATCGAGCGTCCGTCGGGCGAGATTGCCGTTTCTCTCAGCCACAGCGGGCTGTCGGCGGCCGCGGCGCTGATAGCTGTCGCCGCGATTAATGACAAATAATACTTTTTCATTGCTTGTTTTATGATTGTTTCAATAGATTGCACTATTTGCCTCAAAGTTAGAAATTGTCACTCGTTTTTGCAAACAAAAACACGCGGCACGGGGATGAATGAGCCCGATATGGCGAATACTGTCACCATCTGTCGCGTAGGAAGAAACTTGCGGGTGGCATGGTGGCGTAGCCGTGGTTTATTTCGCAGAGGTATTCGTCGTAACTTTTTAACTGAGGGTCGAAGATGGCGCGGAGCTGTTCGGGAGTCAGTATGGGCGTCGTCTGTCCGTCAGGATTGAGGATGGCCGTAATCATGCGTTTTTGTTCGGGCGTGAAAATGCCTGAGGCGTAAAGTTCGGGGAGGCTGACGGGCACATTGTCGCAGAGGAACATGTCTAACTTCTGCATGCGCTTTTCGCGGCGTGCAAGGCGTTTCTCACGACGCTCCTTCATGCGACGGGCGCACTTTTCGGCACGGCTGACCATCTGATAGACTTCGACGGTGTCTTCGGGCTGCAGCCCGGCTGTGTCTAACTCGGCGGCAATGCCCTCGGGCTTACGCACACGCTCGGCCTCGACTATGGCCGAAACAAGGGCGTGACAGAGTCCCAAGTTGTCAGGATTGGCGAGAATCTGACGTATAAACTCGACCGGAATATGAGCATTGATGATGGTCTGTTTTGATTTGCGTGTCTTTTTCATAGTGTCTTGTGTTTTGCGCAAAGATAGAGCCGACTTCACGCTCGGTTACACACAATTTTGCAAGCCGTGCGTTTTAACACTTCCTGAAAAATATATTTATGCCTGATAGTCAGAATCTCGCAGAAATTGATTAACTTTGTTAAATAAGCAAGAATAGAATACATCAAATGGATAGAGGACAGATCATATTATTTCAGACGCCGGGTGGAGAGACGAAAATAGAGGTAAGACTCGCCAATGAAACCGTATGGCTTACTGCTGATCAAATGGCCGAGCTGTTTCAGCGTGACCGTTCAACTATACAACGACATATCAAAAAAATATATGATGAAGGAGAGCTGACTGCTGATTCAACTTGTGCATTTTTTGCACAAGTTCAAACTGAAGGCAAAAGGCAGGTTGAACGTAAAATACCTATATACAACTTAGACATGATAATCAGTGTGGGGTACCGAGTTAACTCACATCGTGGCGTCCAATTCAGGCAATGGGCTACGCAGGTGCTGAAAGAGTATATGATTAAGGGATTTGTACTCAATGATGATTTGCTCAAAAACGCGGGGCAGGGAAATTATTTTGATGAACTGTTGGCTCGTATCCGCGACATCCGCAGTTCGGAGAAGGTGTTCTATCGCAAAGTCCTTGAAATTTATGCACTTAGCATCGACTATGACCCTCGCACATCCATCACTCAGCAATTCTTTAAGACGGTGCAAAATAAGATGCACTTTGCCGCTCACGGACATACGGCTGCAGAAGTAATCTATAACCGAGCGGATGCTGAAAAAGATTTCATGGGTTTGACAACATGGCGCGGGGCTATGCCCACCAAGCATGAGGCAGAGATAGCAAAGAATTATCTGTCTGAAGAGGAAGTCGATATGCTTAACCGTATAGTCAATCTTTATCTTGACTTTGCCGAATTACAGGCTAAGAGTCACGTCGCGATGTATATGAAAGACTGGATAAAGAAATTAGACGACTTCCTTAAGTTATCAGGCAAAGAATTGCTGAATCACGCCGGAAGCGTATCTGCTGAGGTCGCAAAATTGAAAGCAGATGAGGAATACGATAAATTCCGCGAGCGCACCCAATATCAACTATCGCCGGTAGAAATCCATTTTCTTGACGCCTTCGAGGCAGAAAGTAGGCGTTTAGGTAAATCAGGGAGATAGGGGCGAATGGGGTAGCTTTTTAGCCATAGTAGCTATCTTAGTTATCAGCTGTCATAAAAGAAATCCGCGGTCGGGGGATGCCGGTCGCGGATTTCGCTGAGTTGTGTTTTATGTCAGTAGCGGATTATCCGCCGAAGTTGTCGTAGTGGATTGACGAGGGTTCTACGCCGAGCGAGTCGAGCATTTTGTTGACAGCGGCGCTCATCGGGCCGGGCCCGCACATATAGTACTCGATATCCTCGGGGTCGGGATGGTCCTTGAGATATGTGTCGTAAATGACCTGATGGACAAAGCCCGGTGTATAGGCTACGCCAAGCTGGTCGGCTATAGGGTCGGGACGGTCAAGGGCGAGATGGAACTTGAAGTTGGGGAACTCTTTCTCCAAGGCGAGGAAGTCGTCTAAGTAGAACACTTCGTTGAGCGCGCGTGCGCCGTAGAAGTAGTTCATGACGCGGTCAGTGCAACGGAGCGTCTTGGTCATATACATAATCTGTGAGCGCAGGGGAGCCATGCCGGCACCGCCGCCTATCCACATCATTTCGGCCTTTGAGTCGGTGTTGACATGGAAGTCGCCGTAGGGGCCGCTCATCAGCACCTTGTCGCCGGGTTTGAGGCTGAAGATGTAGCTTGAGGCGATGCCGGGGTTGACATCCATAAAGCCGACGGCGGGTTTGGGCTTGAAGGGCGGGGTGGCGATGCGCACGGTCAGCATGATGCGGTCGCCTTCGTCGGGATAGTTTGCCATGGAGTAGGCGCGGACGGTCGTCTCCTCGTTCTTGCAGCTGAGCGAGAACAGGCCGAATTTCTCCCATGCCGGCAGATACTCCTCGCCGATGAGCTCGCGGTCGATGTCGGTATTGTAGTCGACAAAGAAGGGCGGTATCTTAATCTGGGCGTATGAGCCGGGCTGGAAATTCATGTGCTCGCCTTTAGGGAGGGCGACGATAAACTCTTTGATGAATGTGGCGACATTGCGGTTTGAGATGACTTCGCATTCCCACTCCTTGATGTCAAGCACCGATGCGGGCACGTTTATCGACAGGTTGTCTTTGACTTTAAGCTGGCAGCCTAAACGCCAGCCTTCGTTGATTTGCTTGCGTGAGAAGTGTACGGTCTCGGTCGGCAGTATCTCGCCGCCTCCCTCGGTGACCTGTACTTTGCACTGGCCGCAGCTGCCTTTGCCACCGCATGCCGAGGGCAGGAAGACGTTTTCGGCGGCGAGTGTCGACAGCAGCGAGCCGCCGGCGTTGGCCGTCAGTTTACGGTCTTTGTTGATGCTTATTGTGACTTCACCCGAGTTGACAAGATAGTGCTTGGCGATGAGCAGCACTATGACCAAGGCGAGTGTTATTGCGAGAAATATGCCCGTTCCGGCCAAGAGTGTGGCGGCCGTAGGCGACAGCATGTTTGATATCATAATGGTGGTCATGATAGTGTTGTGTCAGATTTTGATGCCTAAGAAGCTCATGAACGCTATGCCCATCAGCGCCGTGATGATAAACGTGATGCCTATGCCGCGCAGCGGGCCGGGGATGTTTGAGTAGGAGGCGATGCGCTCGCGTATAGCGGCTACGGCCGTGATGGCCAGCAGCCAGCCTATGCCCCAACCGGCGCCGGCACAGATGGCTGTGCCCACTCCGGGGAAGTCACGCTGCTGCATGAACAGTGAGCCGCCGAGTATCGCGCAGTTGACGGCGATGAGCGGCAGAAAGATGCCTAACGAGGCGTAGAGCGACGGGCTGTATTTCTCGACAGCCATCTCGACGAGCTGTGTCATCGACGCGATGACAGCGATGAAAAGTATCAGTGACAGAAAGCTCAGGTCGACATCTGCAAATTCGACACCCAACCAGCTCAGGGCGCCTGCCTTGAGCACGTAGGTCTCGAGGAGATAGTTGATCGGCAGCGTGATGACGAGCATGAATGTCACAGCGATGCCCAAGCCGAAAGCTGTCTTGACGTTCTTTGACACGGCAAGAAACGAGCACATGCCTAAAAAGTAGGCGAATATCATGTTGTCGACAAATATCGACCGTATGAATATATTTAGATTTTCCATTTTTTCGGGTTGCTGAGATGTGCTTAATCTTCCTGTAAATCTTTATTGAGAGCGCGGTGTACCCAGATGATGCAGGCCACGACAATCAGCGCCATCGGGGGCAGTATCATCAGACCGTTGTTGACATAGCCGGCCTTGTAGAAGGCGTCGGGCACCACCTGATAGCCCATCAGCGTGCCGGAGCCGAGCAGCTCGCGGAAGAAGGCGACGATTATGAGGATTATGCTGTAGCCGATGCCGTTGCCGACTCCGTCGAGGAATGAGGGCCACGGACGGTTGGCCATGGCGAATGCCTCAAGACGGCCCATCAGGATGCAGTTGGTGATAATCAGGCCGATGAAGACCGAGAGCTGTTTGCTGACGTCGTATGCGTAGGCCTCGAGGAGCTGGCTGACAATGACCACGAGTCCGGCCACGACCACGAGCTGCACGATGATGCGGATATTGGTAGGGATGGTCGAGCGTATCAGCGATATGATGACATTTGAGAAGGCGAGCACCATGATGACCGAGAGGCCCATCACGATGGCAGGCTCTAATTTTGCGGTGACCGCGAGACACGAACAGATGCCGAGCACCTGCACGATGACCGGATTGTTCTTTGAGAACGGATTGAAGAATACGTCTTTATTTTTTATTTTCTCAGCCATGATTATTCGTTTCTGAGTGTTCTGAGATAATTTTCATAAGGTTTGAGACAGCCGTCGAGCATCGCGGCGACGCCCTTGCTGGTGATGGTGCCTCCGGAGATGGCGTCGACATAGTCCTCGTCGCCGGCGGGTTTCTGCCCGGCCTTGACGACTGTCACGGGCCGGAACTGCGAGCCCTTGAACATCTGTTTGCCGTCAAACTGGTTGCTGAAGGCCGGTTTCTCGATTTCGGCACCGAGACCGGGCGTCTCGCCCTGATGGGCGAAGTAGGCGCCGTAGACGGTCGAGCCGTCGCTGTCCAAGGCTACATAGCCCCAAATCGGGCCCCAGAGACCTGCACCGTAGACGGGGAGCACGTATTTGACGGAGCCGTCGGCTACGCGGCAGACGTAGACGGGCAGCTCGCGGCTGTCGGCAGGCAGTTTGGTCTGGGCGGCCACGTTGACCGAGAATGCGTCGTCAGAGGTGCGCTCGCCGAGGCTGTTGACCGTAAACTGGTCAGTGACCGTAGAGTCAAACACTGATATTATCTTGTCTTTGTCGGCTGTGATGTGAACGGCCGAGAGTATCTGGCGCATCTTGTCGGCGTCGGCGTTGGCCTGCTGCATGGGTTTGAGTGCCATGGCCGTCAGCGCGAGCGCCGAGCCAACGATGACTACAAGTGCGATTATATAGATGATAGTGTAAGTGTTGCTTTGCTTGTTCATGGCTCACGCGTTTTTAGAGATTGCACGGCGCTGGCGGCGGCGGATATTGGCCTGCACGACACACCAGTCGATAAGGGGTGCGAAACAGTTCATAAGCAGCACGGCGAGCATTGCGCCCTCGGGATAGCCGTTGTTGTATGTGCGTATCAGCACGGCGATGACGCCGATGAGAAAACCGTATATATATTTGCCTGTCTCGGTGCGTGCCGCCGTCACGGGGTCAGTGGCCATGAAGACAGCCGCAAATGCAAATCCGCCGAATACAATCTGGTCGACGGGCGTGAGATATGACGCGGGGTAGGTCGGCGTGGCGCATAGATTGGCAATCCAGCCCATCAGAAGACCTCCGGCAAAGACCGACAGCATGACTTTCCAGCTGGCGATGCGGCTTGCGAGCAGGATTATGGCTCCGATGGCGATACAGATTACAGATGTCTCGCCGAACGAGCCGGGGATGAGTCCGACAAATGCGTCCCATGTCGTGATGGCGCTTCCGTCGATGCCGGTGAGGCTGAGCTGACCGTTGCCGGCATGTGTGGCAATCTGGCCGAGGGGTGTGGCGCAGGTGAAGCCGTCAGCCACAGACTCGCCGTAGCCAAGCGCGCTGCCCGTAGCGACGAAGACCTTGTCGCCCGACATCTGGGCGGGATAGGCGAAGAAGAGGAACGCACGCGTGACGAGCGCCACATTGAGCACGTTGTAACCCGTGCCGCCGAATACCTCCTTGACGAAAATCACCGAGAAGGCCGTCGCGACGGCTATCATCCACAGCGGAGTCTCTATGGGGAGAATCATCGGTATGAGGATGCCTGTCACAAGGAATCCTTCCTGTATCTCCTCGCCTCGCCACTGTGCCACGGCAAATTCGATGCCGAGGCCGACGACATAGGCCACAATCACGCGCGGGAGCACAGCGAGGAATCCATAGAGCATCATCTCCCAGAACGGGAAGTCATGAAGCCCTAATGCCAACTGATGCTGGTAGCCGGTGTTATACATGCCGAAGAAGAAGCAGGGCATAAGCGCAGCCACGACGATAATCATCGTGCGTTTAGAGTCGATGGAGTCATGTATCTGTGCGCCTTTGCGGCCGGCTGTCGACGACGGAGTGAACAGGAATGTATCGAATCCGTCAAAAACCGACCTGAACGCGTGCAGCTTGCCTCCCGGCTCAAAGTCGGGACGCATCCTGTCTAAATATTTTTTGAGAAATTTCACTGATTTATCGGTTTATGTTGTGATGAGTGATTTTATTCTACCGCTTCGCGCATATAGTCGAGACCGTCTCTGATTATCTGCTGCACGGGGAGTTTGGATGTGTCGGCATATTCGGCCGGGCCGAAGTCTTCGGGCGCGACCTCGTATATGCCTAATTTCTCCATCCGGTCGATGTCATTGTTGAGCGCTGCCTTGATGAGATATTCCGACAGGATGTCCATCGGGAGCATACGGTCGTATTCGCCGCTCATTATGATTGAACGACGTCCGCCGTTAAGACGTGCATCGGGGCTGAACACACGGCGGAGGAAGTGGCCGGGGAATGTCGGGCTGACACTCTGCTTTGAGGGCGCCATAGAGGCCCAGCCCATAAACTCGGTGCGGTCATCACCCTCGGCGATGACAGTCAGCTGGGTGTAGGGGAAGTGCATGAAGCCGTCTTCGGCCTCTTTCGTGCCGGTGAAGACGTTCCCCGAGATGATGCGGCGGCTGTGGCCTGTCTCGGCGAGACGGCCTGCGAGCAGAGGAGCGATGGCAGCTCCCTCGAATGTGTCGGCTACGCAGGGACGGTCAATCTCGGGTCCACAGACTGCGACAAGCGCGCGGCAGTCGCGGCGACGGGAGTTGACAAGTGCGCCGATGCTCGCAAGTGTCACGGCGCTGAGTGTCCAGACGGTCTCGCCCTTGTTGACAGGTGCGATGTTGGCGGCCTGCACGCCTGCGTTACCGGCGGGGTGGGGGCCTTCGACCTCAACACGCTCGGTCTTTGCAATCAGAGGTAGTGTGGAGCCGGGACGCACCGAGAAATAGATTTTTCCCTTGGTCGCTTTTGAAAGCAGCGCGGCGCCGGCAGTGAGGTCGTCCTTGCGGCCGGCCAATGCGGCCTCGGGACTTACGGCAAGCGGCGCCGAATCAATGGCAGTGACAAAAATATCGCGCACTGTTCGCCCCGGTCGGGGGACGATGTCGTAGGGACGTTGGCGCATCTCGGCAATAAGGCCGGCTTCGGCTAAAAAGTCGTATATGGCCTCTGCGTCTTTGGTCGGAGCGACGGCGTACTCGACAGATGCTGTCGGCTCGGCGCCGGCCTCGATTTCGACACGCAGTATCTTGCGGCGCTCGCCGCGCACAACGGCTTTGACTGTGCCGGCTACAGGGCTGACAAGTTTTAACTGCGGATAATCTTTGTCAAAAATCAGGGGAGTGCCTGTCAGCACACTGTCGCCCTCTTTGACACATAATTTCGGCTTGAGGCCCGGGAAGTCGTCGGGGTCGACGGCAAACAGCTTAACGTCACATTTGACCGGCTGCACCTCGGTGACCGCTCCGGCTATGTTGAGGTCAAGACCTTTCTTTAGCTTGATTTTCATATCTTGGCGATGAATGGCTAAAAGCAGAAAGATTAAATCTATGTTAATGAATTTTTCAGCAAAGTTACAATATATATCTAAAATTTATATAAAAAACAGAGTTTTTTGTCGCCACGACGCCATTTTGTAGTATATTTGACGCCGCCATAAAAACATTATTATCCTTATTCTATACCCCATACTTAAAAGATATGGACAAACATTTAGCATTAAGCAAAAACCGGCTTGTAGAGGCTCTCGGACGCTCGCCACGCGAGTTTACGCGCGACGACATCATCTCTTTTGTGACATCTCACGACATCGAGATGATTAACTTTATGTATCCCGCAGCCGACGGCCGCCTCAAGACACTTAACTTTGTAATTAACAGCCTCGAGTATCTCGAGACTATCCTCACCCTCGGAGAGAGAGTCGACGGGTCGTCGCTCTTTCCTTTCATCTCGGCCGGCAGCTCCGACCTCTACGTGCTGCCGCGATTCTCCACGGCCTTTGTCGACCCGTTTGCCGAGATACCGACACTGACTATGCTCTGCTCGTTCTTTGACAAAGACGGTAATCCGTTAGAGAGTTCGCCCGAGTACACTTTGCGCAAGGCCTGTGCCGAGCTGACGCGTGTCACCGGCCTGACTTTTCAGGCGATGGGCGAGCTTGAGTATTATGTCATCACACCTGACACCGGCGAGTTTCCGGCCGACGACCAGCGCGGCTATCACGAGTCGGCGCCGTTCGCCAAGTTTAACGATTTCCGCACGCGCTGCATGCGTGCAATCGCCGCTACGGGCGGACAGATCAAATACGGTCACTCGGAGGTCGGCAATTTCACCCTTGACGGGACTATATATGAACAGAATGAGATAGAGTTTCTGCCTGTCGACGCCTGTGACGCCGCTGACCAGCTGATGCTTGCCAAATGGGTCATCCGCAACATGGCATGGCGCGAGGGACTCGATGTGACTTTCGCCCCGAAAATCACGGCAGGCAAGGCCGGCTCGGGTCTGCATATACACATGCGCCTCGTCGACGGCCGCAAGAACATGATGCTCGGCTCAGACCGTCGTCTCAGCGAGACAGCACGTCGCGCCATCGCCGGACTGATGAAACTTGCTCCGGCGCTGACAGCCTTCGGCAATACCAATCCGACGAGCTATTTCCGTCTTGTGCCGCATCAGGAGGCGCCGACAAATGTCTGCTGGGGTGACCGTAACCGCTCTGTGCTCGTCCGTGTGCCACTCGGCTGGACGGCTGACCGTGACATGTGCGCCGAGCTTAACCCCGGCTCTCCGACGGTCGATGTCGACGCCACGCTCAAGCAGACCGTCGAGATACGCTCGGCCGACGGGTCGGCTGATATCTACCAGCTCATTGCCGGACTCGCCGTTGCCGTCCGCTACGGGTTTGAACTTGAAAATGCTCTCGAAATTGCCGACCGCACTTATGTCGATGTCAACATCCACAGCGCCGAACATGCAGACCGTCTCGCGACTCTCGACAGTCTGCCCGTCAACTGCGCTGATTCGGCCGATTGCCTTGAACGTCAGCGCGAAATCTTCGAGCGCGGCGGAGTCTTCTCGCCAGGCATGATTGACGGCATTCTCAAGCGCCTGCGTTCGTATGACCAAGCAGAGGCCGACGCCGCCAAGACCGACCCCGACCCGATGCTCCGCATCGTCCGCCGCTACTTCCACTGCGGGTGATATTGTAGCTAACGTAGCTATCATTAGATAATCTGTCGGAGAATGATTGCAATGGCTACAATCATTCTCCGATAATTTTTTGCGTGAATATTTTGATTACAGCGATTATTGTCGCTATATTTGCAAATAGAAACCGTGGTTGCGGAAACGGACGTTGTTATTTTGTAATGATATGAAATTTTTTGACCGAAAAGATGAGATTGCATCCCTGCGTAAAATCAGGGAATCAGCAGAGCATAGTGCACAGTTCACCGTTCTGACGGGACGCCGCAGAATCGGCAAGACTTCGCTCGTGCTAAAAGCATATGAGGACAGTGCTTTGCTTTATTTTTTCGTCGGACGAAAGGCAGAAAGCCTTTTGTGTGAGGAATTTCGTCAAGAAGTTGAAACTAAGCTGAATATCAAAACGGGCGGCACTCCGTCAGGATTTGCCGAGCTATTCGGTTTTCTTATGCAGCTTTCAGAGCAAAAAAGTTTCACGCTTTTTATTGATGAGTTTCAGAATTTCGAGCGTGTCAACCCGTCGGTTTTCAGCGATATGCAGAAAATATGGGATTTAAATCACGAAAAGTCGCGTATCAATCTCGTTGTCTGCGGCTCGGTCTACTCGATGATGACTCGTATTTTTCGTGACAACAAAGAGCCGCTATATAATCGCCAGAACAGGTTTATGACGATACGGGCTTTTCAGCCGTCTGTGCTTAAGGAAATACTTGCCGAGTATAATCCCGGATATACAAAGGATGATTTGCTTGCTCTTTATACTTTTACGGGAGGCGTTGCCAAATATGTGCAATTACTTGTCGATGACAACACCTTGACGCTTGACAGGATGATTGAAAGCATTCTAAGTCCTGATTCTGTTTTTGTCAACGAAGGTCGGTCGATATTGGTAGAGGAGTTTGGCAAGGACTACGACACCTATTTTTCGATTCTCTCAGCTATTGCCGCCGGCAAAACACGACGGAGTGAGATTGAATCAATAATAGAGAGGCCCATAGGCGGCTATCTTACGCGCCTTGAGGATGATTACGGCATTATAGTCAAGCAGTTGCCTGTCGGGGCAAAGACGCTTAGCAAGAATGCTCTCTACGTGATACGTGATAATTTCTTTACGTTTTGGTTTAGATTTGTCTTCAAATACGCTCATATACTTGAAATTGGTGGCTATGAACAACTTCGTGCTCTATTGAAGAGAGATTATCCGACATTCTCAGGCCTTACACTCGAAAGATATTTCAGAGATAAGGCCATTGAAAGTAAGCGTTACACACTTATCGGAAGATGGTGGGACCGAAAAGGTGAAAATGAAATTGACATGATTGCCGCCAATGAGTTTGACAAGAAAGTTGAAGTATTTGAAATCAAGCGTAATCGAAAAAATATAAACTTGGCTGACCTTAAAGAAAAAGTAGAGAACATGACTGCTAACATGCCGATTTTTAATGATTATGAAATTACCCTCCACGGACTTGATATGCAGGATATGTAAAAAGTTTGTCGGGTAATTAAAAACTCATGATTTAACCATTCCGGCATTTTTTGCAATTTTAACAGCGACATGGGGTGATGTCGCTGTTTTTTCATTAATTTTGTGGGAATATTCACATATAATAAATGAAAAAACTAATATTAGTCATAACCGCTTTCGTTGCTTTGGGCTCGGGACTGCTCCGTGCACAGAACGAGACTACCTTATTCCCGTATCCGCAGGTGCCTCAGGACATGGGCAACCTGTATGACCGCTGCAACTTTCTTGTCGATAAATTCTGGGAACGCTGCAACTTTAAATCTGCCATGTCGTCCCGCGCGCGTCTTAGCAAAGCTTTCGGTGATTATATAGGTTTCATGCCTTATGCGACAGTCGATACGGTCTACATGTCAATCGACCGTCTGATGGAAAGCGTCCGTAAGTCTGCCGACCAGTCCGCAGCATTCGCCGAGATGGCAGAGGCATGGCTTTACTCTGACACGGCTCAGTATCGTTCTGACGAGCTTTATTACAGATTTCTCGGCCATACGGCTGTCAACAAGAAGATTCCGGCCGAGCAGCGCCGACGTTATGAGGCTCAGAAGCGTATCCTTGACAACAGCCGCGTAGGTGCGACACTGCCTGATATTGAGCTGACCAAGGCTGACGGGTCCAAAACCACTATGGCAGCCGATACGTCTGATTATACTCTGCTGTTTATCTATGCGCCTGACAATTTTGACTGCACGTTGGCTCGTACACGTCTTTCGGCAGATATGGTGCTTAATCAACTTAACGATGCCGGTATAGTACGTGTCGTGAGCCTTTATGCCGGAGAGCCTGACGCCTCTTTCAGCGAGGCAGTATCGGCAATGCCATCAGGATGGCTTAATGTTGCCACTCCTATGGCATCAGAGATTTTTGATTTACGTCATTTCCCTGCAATATATTATCTTGACCGTAACAAAAAAGTGCTCGGTAAGAATCTTGATGTAGACAACATCCTCGCGGCTTTCCGCTCGCTGATGAATAAAAACTGACGCTCTGATGAGAATTGCCGTATTGATATCGGGTGGCGTGGACAGTGCAGTAGCTGTCGAGAGGCTGATTGAGGCCGGACATGACCTGCACTTGTTCTATATACGCATTGGCCTTGATACTGATGAGGGAGATTGCTCGGCAGAGGAAGACATAGAGATGTGCCGTTTCATTGCACGTCGCTACGGTTTGCCTTTTGATGTCGTCTCGCTGCATGAGGAGTATTGGGAGAATGTCATGGAGTATGCCCTGCGCACAGTCCGCGAGGGTCTCACGCCTAATCCCGACATCATGTGCAACAAGATGATAAAGTTCGGCTACTTTGAGGAGCGTTGGGGGCATGAATTTGACAAGACCGCCACAGGCCATTATGCCACGACTCTCGTCCGTGACGACCGCGTGTGGTTAGGCACGGCTGTCGACCCGGTCAAGGACCAGACCGACTTCCTTGCGCGCATCAGTTATGACCAGCTCAGTCATCTCATGTTTCCGATCGGAGATTTGCCAAAATCGCAGGTGCGTGAGATAGCTCTTCGCGTCAAGATGCCTAACGCACTGCGCAAAGACTCGCAGGGCATCTGTTTTCTCGGAAAAATCAACTATAACGACTTCATACGCCGTCATCTCGGTGAGCGTCGCGGACCTATTGTCGAGATAGAGACCGGGCGCAAGATCGGTGAGCACCGAGGGTATTGGTTTCACACCATCGGCCAACGTAAGGGCCTCGGTCTCAGCGGCGGACCGTGGTATGTGGTAAAGAAGAACATTCACGACAATGTCATATATGTCTCAAACGGCTATGACACGGAGCGGCAGTATGGCCGCAGCCTTCATCTTGCCGAGATGCACTTCATCACCGCAGACCCGTGGGGCGAGGATTGTGTCGGACGTCAGGTGACATTCAAAAACCGGCACATGCCCGAGTTTTTGCGTGGCACGATTACCCGTCAGCCCGACGGAGATTATGTCATCTCCTCCGAGCGCAAGGTGCAGGGCATAGCGCCCGGACAGTTTGCTGTCATATATGACTCTGATGCCAAGATATGTTATGGATCGGGCATCATAACCGGCCGCAGTGTTGTCACAGATCATTCAGTTTCAGACACTAAGTAGTTCAAACGTATGGATGATAGAGTTAAACTCAGAGTTTTGGGCTTGTCGTACAGCCAGTTGCAGACCGGCGCATATGCTTTACTTCTGGCCGAGGAGCGAGGGCCCCGCAAGATACCGATTGTCATCGGTGGCGCCGAGGCTCAGTCGATAGCCGTCCGCATGGAGGGCATTATACCGCCGAGACCATTGACCCATGACCTCTTTGTCAGTTTCGCACATGCTTTTGGTGTCAAGCTGCTTGAGGTCTTCATCTATCGTTTTGAAGACGGCATTTTTTATTCCGAACTTACTTTCAGCGACGGCGAGCGCAGCATAGTGCTCGACGCACGCACATCCGACGCCATAGCCATAGCGATGCGCACGCATACGCCTATTTTCACCACGCGGGCCATAGTAAATGAGACCGGTTTTGTCATCGGCGACGAAGAGCTCTCGGACGATAAGACCGACAACGCCGGCGGTGAGCCGACCGAGACTCCCGGCGCAGATTATTTTGCCGAGCCGAAACTCGAGAATTACGCTATTGAGGAACTTGAACGCACTCTTGCACAATTAATCGAGGACGAGAATTACGAGGAGGCAGCCCGTGTAAGCGAGATATTAAACCGTAAAAAAGCTGTCCGTGACGGCAAATCTGACGACCTGCCGGACGATGAAAATAATTAAATCTAACACAACCATAAATTTATGAAAGCTATCAAAACGCGCCTCGCGCTCATGACATTTCTTGAGTTTGCCATTTGGGGCGCTTATCTGACCTCACTCGGCTCGTTTCTTTTTAATGTAGGACTACAGGAAAACATCGGCTGGTTTTATTCCGTTCAGGGCATTGTGTCGATTTTTATGCCCGCGCTTGTCGGCATAGTCGCAGACCGTTGGATTCCGGCTCAGAAAATGCTTTCGTTGTGTCAGGTAATCGCCGGCGCATTCATGCTTGGCGCGGGCTGGTATGCGATGGACAGCGGCGCTGATGTCTCGTTCGGCTCGCTCTTCACGCTCTACACTGTTTCGGTGGCTTTCTTCATGCCGACAATAGGCCTGACAAACTCAGTGGCTTATTCGGTGCTCGGCCGCGCCGGTCTCGACACGGTCAAGCATTTCCCGCCTATCCGTACATTCGGCACAATCGGCTTTATCATAGCCATGCTTTTTGTCAACTTTACCGGCTATCAGAATACATATCAGCAGCTCTTTACATCGGGCATACTCAGTTTTGTCCTCGCTCTTTATGCTCTCACGATGCCCGAGTGTCCCGTCTCAAAGGGCGCAGGCAAACAGTCTGTTGCTGATGCTCTCGGTCTCAAAGCTTTTACGTTGTTTAAAGACCGCCAGATGGCTGTATTCTTTATCTTCAGCATGTTGCTCGGAGTCTCGCTGCAGATTACTAACGGCTTTGCTAATCCTTTCATTCAGAGCTTCGGTCAGATTGACACATACAAGGGTCTTTGGGGCGTTGAAAATGCCAATGCACTTATTTCAATCTCGCAGATTAGCGAGACGCTTTGTATCCTCCTCATCCCGTTCTTCCTCAAACGCTACGGCATAAAGATCGTGATGCTTATGGCAATGTTCGCGTGGGTTTTCCGCTTCGGATTTTTCGGTGTCGGCAATCCCGGCAGCGGTGTGTGGCTGTTTATCCTCTCGATGATTGTCTATGGTATCGCTTTCGACTTTTTCAACGTCAGCGGATCGCTTTATGTCGACACTAAGACCGACTCGTCGATACGTTCGTCGGCACAGGGCCTGTTTATGCTGATGACCAACGGTATCGGTGCGACAATCGGTACACTCGCCGCACAGCAGGTCATCAATCATTATGTCTACTCTCAGCCAGCCGGTGAGGCCCAGATTGAAGGCTGGAGCCATTCGTGGCTGATATTTGCCGGCTATGCGCTCATAGTTGCAGTCCTCTTTATGATTATATTTAAAGAAAAAAAGACTAAAGAGACCTCTCGCGATATTAAGGAGGCAGAGGCTGATGCCATATAATTAATCTCACGATACAGAGACGACCATGATAAGATTTTATGCCGGAGACATAGAGACGACGGGTATTTTGCCCGAGAGTGACTCGCAGCACTGCGCGCGCGTGTTACGTATGCAGTCCGGCGATACAGTCGAAGTCGTCGACGGGCGGGGCGGTTTATATACATGTCGCATTGTGACGGCTCATCCGCGCCGCACGGAGCTCGAGATAGTCTCGCGTGTCGAGCTGCCAAAGGTCTGGCCCGGCTCAATCACTATAGCCGTCGCCCCGACCAAGCATCTCGACCGTATGGAGTGGATGGTCGAAAAGCTTGTCGAAATAGGCGTAGACCGTATCGTGCCGCTCCGTTGCCGCCGGTCAGAGCGCAAGGAAATCAAGACCGAGCGTCTTGAGAAGATTGCCGTATCGGCTATGAAACAGTCGCTCAAGGCTGTGCTTCCCGAGGTTTCGTCGATGATGACTTTAAAAGACTTTCTTGCATCTGTCAGCAGTCAGGGCCGTTTTATGGGTTACTGTGACGACGCTGTCGAGCGCCGTCTCTTTGCCCGCGCTTATCAACCGGGCAGCGATACGACCATACTTATCGGTCCGGAGGGCGATTTTGCTCCTGACGAGGTTGACAGTGCGCTTGCCGCCGGTTTTGTGCCTGTCACTTTCGGAGATAACCGTCTGCGCACAGAGACCGCAGCTATAGTCGCCTGTGATACATGCCATATCGTCAATCAGTTAAAATTATAAGAATATAATGACTACAACCGAATATCTCAAATCATCGCCTGTCGGCAATTTCTTCCTGCTTGCCGGGCCGTGTGTCATCGAGGGCGAGGAAATGGCTCTCGAAATTGCATCGGCCATCGTGCCCGTCTGCCGTCGTCTCGGTATTCCCTATGTATTCAAAGGCAGTTACCGTAAGGCCAACCGCTCGCGTGTCGACTCCTTTACCGGCATAGGCGATATAAATGCTCTTGAGATACTTGCTCGTGTTCGCCGTGAGTTCGATGTGCCCGTCGTGACAGATATCCACGACGCACGTGAGGCCGAGATTGCCGCCGAATATGTCGACATACTACAGATACCGGCTTTTCTGTGCCGCCAGACCGAACTCTTGGTTGCAGCTGCCCGTACCGGCAAGTTTGTCAACATAAAGAAGGGTCAGTTCCTCTCGCCCGAGGCCATGCACTTTGCAGTAGAGAAGGTCCGTGACAGCGGTAACAATCAGGTTGCGGTCACCGAGCGCGGCACTACATTCGGCTACGGCGACCTAATCGTCGACTATCGCGGCATCCCCGTGATGCAGAGCGACGGAGTGCCGGTGATACTTGATTGCACACACTCGCTTCAGCAGCCAAATCAGGGGTCGGGCGTCACCGGAGGTCGTCCCGAACTTATCGAGACTATCGCCCGTGCCGGCATAGCCGTCGGGGCCGACGGCCTCTTCATCGAGACCCACATGAATCCCGCCGTAGCCAAAAGTGACGGGGCCAACATGCTCCGTCTTGACCTGCTCGAACCCCTGTTGGAGCGCCTGACCGAGCTGCGAATGTGTGTCAATAAGTTCTGATGATCATAAAACCGTATACAATCAAACATCACATAACAACCGTTTACAACGTAACAAAGAAATGAAAATACTGCGTTTCCTGTTAATTGCAATTTCTATTCTCCCTGTCTCATTCGGTGCTGTCGCACAGCACGGCATTGACAATCCCGTGACCAAGGCTGTGCTTGGCGTTTATGAAAACATGCTCCGAGAGAATCCCAATGACTACATGACTCTTTTCCGTCGTGCAAACGAGTATTACCATCACAACGAGTATATCCGTTCGCTCAAAGACATTGAGCAGGCTATAAAACTGACTCCGCAGTCTGATAAGGATTTACGTTTTCAGGAGTTCATGCTCCGTGGCGCCATCTACAGCATTACAGGACGCCATGCACAGGCTCTCGCCGATTTTAACGAGGCCGTGAACCTTGATCCGACATCTTATGCCGCAGTTTATCAGCGTGCCAACACTGAGTATGAGCTCGAGCAGTTTGCCGAGGCCAAGGCTGACTATCAGAAACTGCAGCGCATGAATTCGCGCAGCTCGGAGTCGCCTCTCGGATTAGCCCGTATCGCCATCAAAGAGAACAACCTCGGGCTTGCCAACGACTATCTCGCTCAGGCTGTGGCTCTCGACCCCAATAATGCCGACACATATGTTCGCCGTGCATCCGTGCGTAAGCAGATGGGCGACCACAACGGCGCGGTCGACGACCTCATACTCGCTGTCAGCTCTGACAGCAAGAACAATAAGGCTATCGAGGCGCTTGTCGAGTATGGCAATACCAACTACACGGCCACGATGACCGGTCTGACCAACGCCATTCGTCAGGTGCCCGATGTCGGTATGTTCTGGTATCTTCGCGCTGTCATCGCACAGGCACATTGCCATTATCTCTCGGCCATTGAGGACTTTAACCATATCATCGACAACAAGCTGTACAATTATCACGGCCTGCATGCGTCGGTGGCTGAGTGTGAGTTTTACCTCGGACGTTTCGAGGATGCGCTCAAAGACATCGACTATGCCCTCGGCATGGTAAAGAACGATGCGCCTTATTTTGCACTCAAGTCAAAAATACTCCGCGCTCTCGGACGCTATGACGAGGCTGTCGAGGCCGGAGCACGCGCTCTGTCATGCGACCGTAACTATGCCGACGGTCTTCTGGAAATGGGTCTTGCATACATGAAGAAGGAGAATTACAAGGAGGCCAACAATCTGTTTGGCGAGGCCATCATGACCAATGCGGAGAATCCGTATTATTACATGGTGCGCGCATGGCTGCTTGGCGAGTATATGAAACAGCCCGAGGCTGCCGCTCAGTTCTATGAGCAGGTTGCTTCGATGGACCAGTTCTATCTCGACAATATTCGTTCGCTCAAGGGCTTTGCTCTGCTTTTCAACGACAATATCACAGCGGCCGAGAGCTGGATTAACAATATCCTCACCACAGTGCCTGACTACGACGGTATGATTAACTACTACGGCGCATGTTTCTACGCTCAGGCCGGTGACAATGACCGCGCCCTGCAGTGTGCCGAGGCATCTCTCAAGGCCGGTTACGGCAACCTTTTTGACTGGATGTATAACACAGATGCCCGCATCAACTGTGCTCCGCTGCGTGACGACCTGCGTTTCCTCAACCTGCTCCACCGTTACAACGGTCTTTTTGAATCGAAATAAATAAACTGCAACTGACTATGAATTTCGGTTTTTTCCGTGTGGCCGCTGCTGTGCCGGCGGTTCAGACTGCTGATCCGGCTTTCAATCTCAACGCCGCAATCGAGTCGCTTCACTCGCTCGAATCTGACGCGCCATCGCTCGTTGTCATGCCAGAGATGTCGCTCAGCGCCTATACTTGCGCCGACCTCTTTCACAACTCGGCGTTGCTTGACGCGGTTGAGGTCGCACTTGAGGCTCTGGCCGCTCATACGACCGGCATGAAATCGACCGTCATAGTCGGCGCGCCATTGCGTGTCGACGGCGTGCTTTATAATTGTGCGGCCGTACTTTCGCGAGGCGAAATCATAGCAGTCGTACCCAAAACATATATTCCGAACTACAACGAGTTTTACGAAAAACGCTGGTGGGCGTCGGCTCCCGCTTCAAACGGCGTATGGCGCCGACGTGACGGCCGGACCGTGCCGTTCGGAACTGACATTCTCGTCGAAATCGAGGGCGTCAAAGTCGGAATCGAGATTTGTGAAGATCTATGGACACCGGTGCCTCCGAGTTGCCGTCTTGCGATGGCCGGAGCAGAGGTTATCGTCAATCTGTCGGCGAGCGACGATCTTATCGGCAAGTATGATTATCTTACACGTCTCATCGCACAGCAATCGGCCCGCTGCATCTGCGGGTATGTCTACGCTTCGGCCGGTTATGGCGAGTCGTCGACCGACCTCGTCTTTGACGGCAAGGCTATTGTAGCCGAGAACGGCTCTATCCTCGCCCGTAACCGTCGCTGGCAGCAGACGCCGACCCACAGTGTGGCCGACATCGATATCGACGCCCTGCGTCGTGACCGCCTGCACATCGGCTCGTTCCGTGACTGCGCCGTGCGTAATGGTGTTAGAGCCGCAGATTTCCTTGTAGTAAAAGCCGGTTGTGACAGTGATGACAGCCGTGATTTTGAGCGGAAACTTCTTCGAGACGTCAAGCGTCTGCCCTTTGTTCCCGCAGACAGTAATTGCCTTGATGAGCGATGCGAGGAGATTATCAGCATACAGGTTGCCGGACTGTGCCGTCGCCTGCAATTCACGCATACGCGCTGCCTCGTCATCGGCATCTCGGGCGGTCTTGACTCGACTTTGGCACTTCTTGTAGCCGTCAGGGCCTTTGACCGGCTCGGCCTCGACCGCAAGGGCATTATCGGCGTGACTATGCCGGGATTCGGCACAACAGGGCGCACTCACACCAACGCTCTCGCTCTGATGGAGCAGCTCGGCGTTACTTCGCGCGAGATTTCAATCGTCCCGGCCGTCAGACAGCATTTTGCCGACATCGGTCAGGACCCTGACGTGCATGATGTGACTTATGAAAACTCACAGGCGCGGGAGCGTACACAGTTGCTTATGGACATTGCCAATAAGGAGTCGGGTATGGTGCTCGGCACCGGCGACCTCTCGGAGCTTGCACTCGGCTGGGCGACCTACAACGGCGACCACATGTCGATGTATGGCGTCAACGCCGGCGTGCCTAAGACACTTGTGCGCCACCTTACGCGCTATTTTGCCACGACTGTCGATAGTGAAGCCTGCCGTCGCACGCTCTTGGACATCGTCGACACCCCCATCAGCCCCGAGCTGACGCCGGCTGACGAGAAGGGCAATATCAGGCAGAAAACCGAGGACCTTGTCGGTCCATACGAGTTGCATGACTTTTTCCTCTATTATACATTGCGCTACGGTTTCTCGCCCTCTCGTATCTTCTATCTGGCGCTGCAGGCCTTTGGCGACGATTATGACCGCGAGACTCTCAAACATTGGCTGACTACCTTCTTCCGCCGCTTCCTCAATCAGCAGTTCAAACGCTCGTGTCTGCCCGACGGCCCGAAAGTCGGCTCTGTGTGCCTTTCGCCGCGCGGTGACTGGCGCATGCCGTCAGATGCCTCATCAGCTCTTTGGCTAAAAGAGTGCGCGGAGCTGTAAATGTGTTTCCGCAAAATCCGTCCGCGTTAGCGGTCATCGCTGCAGAGCAGCGATAGCATATTAGGCCACGGTAAGCAGGCCGTCAGGTCTGCGCAACCGTGGTATATAATCCGTCATCTAAATTAGCACGCTGTAGGTGCGCTGCATTGATTATCAAAGAATTAATGATTGCATCACCCCTACAGGGTGAATTATCTATTTATATATAATTACCTATGACTGCGCGGACCTACAGCCCGCTTGTCATAGGCTCACATGCTTGCACCGCTAACGCGGCTTAAACGCGCCTAACGGCGCTCGACCTTATACCACATTTTAGTTTATTTTTCCACGGTCGTCTTGTTGCGTTTTTTGCGGAGGAATGACAGGAAATCGTCAAAATCTTTTTTGAACACTATGCCTATGCCCTGTGTGGTCTGAGCCGTGCGCACGTAGTAGTTCTGGTCGTTGTAGCGGTTATAGGCTTTCAGTCGCCATGCGCCGCGGCGGTTAAGCAGGTACTCTACGTCGAAGTCTCCGATAAACTGGTTGGTGTTTAGCGATTTGTCGCGGTAGCCGAAGTTGCCGTTGAATAGCAACCGGTTATTGAGCAACCGGCTTGAGAGCGCCACATCGACTTCCACGTCAGAGAAGTCGCCGCGGTCAGAGCGCAGGTTAGGTGCTATGCTCCAGTTGTCGCTCAGTTTGCCGAGCATAGAGCTTAACTGGCTCGAGATAGTCGACGAGGCGACTGAGAACAGTTCGTTGCCCTTGGTCGTCGACGCCATGTAGTCGGGTGTGTAGAAACGGTTTAGCGCGAGCAGATAGATAATCTGGCGATTCATCATCTCCTCGGTGCTGACAATGCTGCGTACCTTGCGGTAGATGTCTGAGGTCAGGGTGGGGAACTCGAGGTCGAAGTTGATGTCGGGCTGCCGCATGTCGCCGCTTACTTTGAGCAGAGCGTGGACAGGCACGTTTGTGCGGTTGAGGTCCTTGTCCTGCAGGAATGACTCGTCGAGGTCGCTGAGGTTGGCATTGACGGCATAAATGGCCTGTATGTCAAGCTGGGCGGAGTAGGGGTCGCCGTGGAAGGCTATGCTGCTGCCCTCTTTTATTGAGAAGTCCTTGATGATGATGTCCTGCAAAGTGAAATTGTAGGTGCCGCGGTCGAGCGTGTAAGTTCCGTACATGCGCAGGTCATTGTTCTGCGAGCCGTAGGTGAGACGCAGGTTGCCTTGGCCGTATGCCCTGATTTCGTCGCCTCCGACGGGGTCCATGACAAGCGTCATGCGTGCGTCAGGTGTGATGCCGATCTGCAGGTCCATGTTGTAGGCCGACGGATTGTCGTCAGTGCCTTCCGATATACGCCGCTGCAATTCTCTGACGGCTTCGGGCACGTCGGATACACGGTTGAGTGAATCGCGCAACGCCTCGGCCCGGCTGTCACGAAATGTTATGAACGAATATTCGTCGGCGTCAAGACGGTCGGAGAGAACGAATGTAAACGCCGAGTTGGAGGCCGTCGTCATGTTGACGCCGATGTTGACGACACCCGGTTGTCCGTTGATTGTAGCCGTGCCGTTGCCGTAAATATGGCCATACCAGTCAGGACTCTGGTGTGCCTTGACGTCGTAGCATAGGAAATCATGCGCGTCAGTGACGTGGAAATCAAATGATGGTTCCTTGAAAAACTTGTGGCGCACAAAACCGTTGAGCATTGCCGTGTGCCCTTTGACGTCGCGTATCGTGACATTGTCGATGTCAATAATACCCGGCCGCAAGCGGATGCTGTCGGTTGCTGTGTACCATGTGTTGGTGAAGTCGATTTTCAGGCGCAGGCTGTCGGCATACAGGTCGCCCTCCATATCGATATATTTGAATGTGCCGAACAGTCGGGCGTGGCCTGAGGCGTAGCCCTCGACATCAGAGGCGAATGCTTCCATGAATGGTTTCATAAACCCGACAGGCACACGGTCGGCGTCGAAACTTATGTCGAGTGATTCGTCGGCAGGGAATATGTCGCCGGCAATGCGTGAGTGGCGTCCGTCAAGACCGGTTATGTCGGCGTCTAAATAGAATGATTTCTTCTCGTTGTCCCAGTTGGCGGCGATGTCGGCATAGCGACCGAGCACGCAGCGGTTGTAGCTTATGGAGTCTACGTGCAGCCGGTCGCACTCGAGCACCGGCATCTTGGTCATAAGGTTGCGGCCGATGAATGTGCCGGTCGCCTTGCCTCCTATGAGAGCCTTGTCAATCTCAAGTGTCTCGAATATGTCCAAGAGCGTTATGTTGTCTAAATCGACTGTGACGAAATCCGAGTCATTGGCTGAGATTACACCGTCGATTCGTATGGATGCGTCTGTCGTGTTGAGTGCGAATCCGTCGACAGCGACAGCAGCCGGGTCAATAACGATATGTGACGGTTTGATGGTCCATGCTTCGTCTCCGAAGTTGATTGTGCCGGGCTTGAAGTCTATGCTTGTGACGAGTTTATCGATGTCGTTACGCTCAAACAAGGCCGAGAAGTCAAAGGAGCCGTTGAGCGGTATGCGTCGTTCGATGGTCCAGTCTATGTGGCTGTCAAGCCGGTCGTTTGCACCGTTAAGCCGAGCTATCAGGGTCATAGGCCCCTTTTTGGTGGGCATCATGGTCGTGGCGTATACCGTAGCCTCGGGCTCGGCAGAGTCGAGCTTGACCGTGAGATTTGTCTGCTCGATAATTTTATCGCCCTGACGCAGATAGGGGGCGTCGACAGACAGTGTCATCAGTCCTTTATCAGACGACATTATGCCATCGATGTCTATGGCGTGAATAGCCGAGACTGGCAGACCGAGAAACGCACAGAGTTTGTCTGCCCGGTCTATCCGGAGGTCAAGTGTAAAATTGTTGCCGTCGGCTGTCATGCGGTCGAGGCGTCGGTTGTCGGTCTCGGTGAAGAGGGCGGGGAAAAATTGTCGGACGATGACTTTTGCTGCAGGCGTGAAGGTCGACAGACGGTAATGTCCGTCGATGCGTCCGTTGATGATGTCTGACCGGATTTCAATCCCGGGTATCGGACCTTCGGGATCTGTCATGACAGTCAGGTTGTCTAATTTCAATGATTTGTGGGCGCTGTCGTGACTGTGGTCTCCGGGTGAATCAAAGACGAGATTGCTGATGTTGAGCCTTCCTGTGACGTCGTCGATTGATCTGAATGTGAAGTCGGCATTGGCTTGCAATGAAAGGAGATAGTCATCAAATCCGTTAATTAAGCGCAGCGCTGACGGAGAAGCGTCGGCTATTGAGACGTCAGCGGTGACATGTTTGTCGCGGCCTTGGAACTCGGCCACGGCATTGATGGCGGCCAAGAGTGCCGGGTCAGTGATGTTGAGCGTGGCGTCAAGATGGCGCGGCACGAGGTTGGCATCGGCCGTGATGCCCGTGTAACGGTAGCCCTGATAGGTCACGGAGGCGGAGTCGACATGTGCGTTACCCGTAATCTGTTTGCCGCGTATGCGTGACTCGATGCTGACGACGGCGTCGGCTGACGACGGCGCCCCGGGTCCGAGAATCTCGGCGAGATTGTTTAATTTGAGGGCGGAGATGAGGTCGAGTCTGACGTTTTTAAGACTGTCATGGCTGTAATAGTTGCCGTCGATGCTGACACGGTTGTTATCGGCAGCGAGGTCGACCGAGAAATCGGCGTCACATACACGGCCTTTGGCGTCGGCACTGAGCGAAATCGTCCTTGCTGATAGAAGTCGCGATATCGGCGACGAAGGACGCTGCGGAGGCAGAAACTTTGAGGCAATCAGTGTTGCTTCGGCTCCTGACATGTTCAGTGACAGCCGCTTGAGATCGAAATCGGCGTTGACCCCCGAGCGTATACTGTCGGCTGAAGCTCTGACGGCGAGACGCAGACTGCGGTCAGGGTCGCTGACGGTCACCGAGTCTACTCTCACGGATGACCCCGAGATGTGTGCTGAGAGACCGAGTGCGTATTGACGGTCTAAAGCCGAGAGTTGCGGACAAAAGGCGCTGAGGTCGGCAGGCGTTATGTGGCTTTTGTCGGTTAAGGCGATGTCAAGGCCTTGGTCGAGAACGGCCTTGGTGAGCTGATCGATGCCGTCAAATTTCAGCGACGCAGGCAAAAATTCGAGCAGAGTGCCGGGCATCTCGACAGACAGGCGGCGCAATGTGGCGCCGTCGGCTTTGATATCGGCATCGGCCAGTATGTTAGTGATTTCTATGCCGCTTTTTTCATTAAATGACAAATGCTCGACGCTGACGGTATATTCTTCGTTTGAGATTCGGGGAATATAGGCGTTCAGCCGCAGGTCACCTATGTGTATATGATTTCGGTCAAAGCCTTCGTCTTTAATCGGAGCGGAAAGCAGGTCGTAACTGAATCGTCCCTGACGCACGATGACGGTATTGATTTGTATATCATAGCGCGACTTGGGTTTGTTTTTGTCATCTGATTTGAGGCGTGCGATAATATTCGCAATGTTCAGGGGGCTTTCGGGAGTCTGACGGTAAAGTTGCATGTCGGGACCGTCGACGAGTGCGAAATCGACCATAAGATGTCCGGTCCTGAGCAGATGAAAGAATTCGAAAGCAACGCTAATCTCGCTGATTTGCAACGCCTGACGGCCGTTGTCGTCATCGGCTTGAATATCATATATCGACACGCGGTTGAATGGATGTATGTCGACACGACCGATTTCGACATCTGTGGCTAACAAGGCTTTTAGCTCTGAGACGGCGACATCTCGTACTTTATTTTGTGCCCAAGGTGTTGACAATATTATGTAAAGACCTACGGGCACTGTGACAAGCAGCGCTAAGACAACAACTACCGTAGCACGAAATATCTTCCAGGCCTTCTTCATGTTCTTAACGCGAAGTTAGACATTATTTTCGAATCAGGCAATATAAGCATTGCCCTCGCCGACGAGGATTAACGTCTTTTTTGCGTAAAAGTCCGTGACGATTTGCAGCGCCTTGTTTTTTATATTATCTTAGCACACAGTATTAAAACTTAATCCATCAGATTTATGAAATTACTCGTTACACTTCTGCTTTCGGCCGGCCTCTCGACTGTCGGTTTCTCCGCGTGGTCAGCAGAAAGCGCTTCGTCGGTTTCGGCCGTTGCGCCTGCCGCAGACACTCTCATGTACACAGAGGTTGAGATGCCCCCTCAATTCCCGGGAGGCGAGCAGGCTATGTTAAAATATCTCGCAACGCATGTGATGTATCCGGCTCAGGCTGCCGAGGATGGTGCGCAAGGCAAGGTCGTGGTCAGCTTCGTGGTTGGTAAGGACGGCTCAATCAGCAAAGTCAAGGTTATCCGCGGCAAACATCCGGCTCTCGACCGCGAGGCCGTTCGTGTCGTCAAGGCAATGCCGAAATGGATTCCCGGAAAGATGAACGGTAAACTCGTCAATGTCGTTTACAACCTTCCTGTTACTTTTACACTGCAATAATAATTATAAGCTCTTGCTTATAGGGCCAATAGGGCCTATCAGGCCTATATTTCTTATAAGTTAAATGTTAAATCGCCCTGTAATCCGCTCGCGGTTTACAGGGCGATTTAACAAAAGAGGCTGCGCCACAGGCGCAGCCTCTCGGGGTAGGGATATGGAATTCAAAAGCGAATTACTGCTGCAGTTTGAAGGAAACGGGGAGCGTGTAAGTAACCTTAACGGGCTGACCGTTGTTACGGCCGGGATTCCAGTTAGGCATTGCTTTTACGACACGGAGGGCCTCTTTGTCAAGAGCCTGATGACGGCCGCGGAGCACGCGCACGTTTTCAACTTTACCTGATTTAGAGACGACGAATTCGACGATAACCTTACCTTGTACGCCTTCTTCGGCAGCTGCCGGCGGATAGTTGATGTGGTCAGAGAGCCATTTATACATGGCGGTCTGACCGCCGGGGAACTCGGGCTGCTGCTCGACGGTAGCGATGTTGTAAATTTTCTCTTCTTCGACGGGTTTGACCTCAGCGACGACCTGATCAACGATGTGGGTCTTGTTTTGGTCTTCGACACCTTCGGTGAAGTCAACCTGACCGATCATAGAGGCGTTCTCCATGACTTCGTCGGTGTTCTTAACCTTTTTGTCGTCCTCGAAGTTTTCGTCTTCTGTAACGAGGATGTTAGTCACCTGCTGCTCGTTTGCAACTTCTTCGGGTGCGATAACTTCCTGTTCTATTTCAGGCATTACAAACTCTTCTTCCTCTTCCTCGATGATTTCCTCTTCTTCAAGAGCTACGTTTGTAATCTCCTGTTCGGTCGAGATGGCGAGTTCTTCCTCGTCAGCTTTGCCGAACACACCTTTATAGAAAAGTGCGAGGACGATGAGCAGGGGGATGAGTATAGAGAGAACGATGATTACCGATTTATTGTGGCGTGAGGCAGATGAGGCACGGAGTGTGTAAGCGCCGTACTCTTTGTTTTTGCCTTCGAAAACTATATCGCGCCACTCTTTTGATGAAAGATCTACGTCTTTTGCCATTTTTGTTTAACGGTTAAAGGGTTAATTATTTCTTTCCTCTGACTGTGGGACGGATAATTGTTTCGCCATGAGTCTGCTCGTAGTGTTTGAGCAGGAGGGTATCGGTATGAGTGGGGAGCTCGATGCTGTAACGTGAAATCTGGTTGATGTTCATTTCGTCAATAGCATTGATGAGACCTTCGTAAGTGGTGTTGGGACCGGGTTTGATCACAACAACAGGACGCACTTTGTTAGAGTCGGCGGCATTCTTTTTAGCAGCCTTGTCGAAGTCTTCCTTGGTGATTTCCTTGTTTTTCCACTGGGTCTTGAGCTTCTCGTATTCCTCCATAACGGCAATGTTTTTGCCGCGAAGGATTTTGCGGATGCCCTGAGGCTGACGGTTCTGGTTGCCGATAAACTGCTCTTTGATGAGGTAGTTTGATTTGGCAAAAGTTGTGTCAGCTACACCTTCGTAGTAGTAGATGTTGTGGATGGTCTTGCCGGTTTCGGCATCTACTGCGGGCTTGTCGCCGTTATACTCTGTGTCGAGAATCATGGTTATAGCCTCAGAGGCCTTGGCCTGATTCTGATTCTCCTTTTTCACCTCGTCGTTGGTCGGGAGGATAATCTGGAGAGTCTGAGACTTAATCATGGTCGTACAGAGCATGAAGAAGGTAATCAGAAGCATGTTCATGTCCACCATAGGAGTAAAGTCGACATGGATAGGTATCTTCTTTTGAGCGCCTTTTTTCTTTTTGCCGCCCTTGTCGGATTGTTCTATTTGTGCCATATCTGATTTACTTATTTAGTGGGTTCGTCTTCAGATTTAAGAGCAGTCATAAGACTGAACTTGTTGAGTTTCATCGTCTGGAGGTTGTCAAACACGAGCTGGACAGTTGTGAAGGGGGTGTCCTTGTCGGCCTTTATAGCAATACCCTGACCTTTGCGCATAAGAGCGGTGTAAAGGTTTTGGAGATTTGCTTTTTCTTCGGGCGACAGGTCTTCGCCTTGCTCGCGGTTGATGCGCTGAGCGACATTATAGATGGCCTGTAACCAAACTTGGAAGTCGTTGTAACGCTCCGGGTTTTTGTTACCGTCGATAGGAATACCGACTTTGGGATTGGCCATATCACCTTGGAATTTGTCACGCTCGGTCGGGCTCATTGAGAGCATGTCGGGCAGGTCTTTGAAGGCTACGCCGAACATGTTTGTCTGGCCGAAGACGTTTTTCTGTTCCGGAGTGAGACGGACGGGATGGTTCTTATGCTGGTCGTTATAGATGTTGAGGGCCTCGTCGAGCATCATCAGGCGGATTTTTTCGCTTGAGAGTGTCGAGTCTACATCACCTGTAAACGAGATGAAGAGTTTTCCTTCGAGCAGCGACGGGTCTTCGTATTTGCCGGATTTGTCGGCAGATGAGACGAGGACGGTCACAAGGTTGTTCATCGGCACTTTCTCTTCTGAAACAGACGAGGGAGTGTAGACGATTGTCGGTTCCTTCTGCAAGAAGGTTGAAGTCAACATGAAGAAAGTAAGCAAAAGAACGGTCACGTCACTCATCGCGGTCATGTCGATGAGCGTACTCTTTCTTTTAATTTTTACTTTTCCCATATTTACCTTGTTGTTATTGATTTAAAGTTGCTAACTTGGAAAATAGGGGATTAGTGAGTAGCTGTAAATGTCTGCACGATCGAGAAACCGATTTCGTCGATAGCGTAAGTGAGGTTGTCGATTTTGTTTGTGTAGTAGTTGTAGAAAATTACAGCGAAAGCACCTGTTGCGATACCGAAGGCGGTGTTGATAAGGGCCTCAGAGATACCGGTCGAGAGCTCTGTCGAGTCAGGAGCACCTGACTGAGAAAGTGCCTGGAATGATTTGATCATACCCATTACAGTACCGAGAAGACCGACGAGAGTACCGAGGGTTGTCATGGTAGCGATGATGGGGAGATTCTGCTGGAGAGCGGGCATCTCGAGAGCGGTAGCCTCTTCGACTACTTTCTGGAGAGTGGCGACTTTCTGCTCTTTGGTCAGAACTGTGTTTTTGTCCATTTCTTCGTAGCTAACGAGAGCTGCCTCAACGACTGCTGCTACTGAGCCCTTCTGCTCTTTGCAGAGTTTGAAAGCGCTCTGGATGTCGTTTTTAGCGAGGTTGGCTTTAACGCCGGCTACAAACTGTGCGATGTTCTTTTTGCCTTTGGCTGCGTTGAGGGCAATACCGCGCTCGATAGCAAGAACGATTACAGTAAGGAAGAGGGTCTGAAGTACAGGCACGATGAAACCGCCTTTGTAAACAGTGCCCCAGAGATTCTGCGGGTGACCGTCTTCGTCGAAGTGCATGTCGTTACCGAACCAGAAAATGAACAGGAGGACGCAGACGCATGCGCATACTACAATAACCCATGATGCATTTTTGATACCGGGAACTTTCTTTTTGTTGTCCTTTGCTGCGGCTTTAGCTGCGGGCTGAACGTTTGGCTTTTGAGCTTCCATTTGTTTGAAAATAATTTAAATTAAAGTTGTGTAATTGATTTATTTGATAAATGTTGATTGATAGTAAGGTATGATTGTCTATGTTTCCGGGGCGTAGTTGTTCATGGATTAAATGGTATTTGACTTAAGTTACTGCAGCATGTTTCTGCGATTATTTATGCGTTTGACGCGGCGTCAGTGTCGCTCCGGATACACTGATGCGGCGTTTCACTTTGGCAAATTTACAAAGTTGTTTGAAACCGCCAAAATATTTTGATTACAAATTGAGCCGCAATCTGCGATATTGGGTGTTTTTTGCGTGCAGGCATGATTTTTCTTTTAAATTTGCTTAAATAAGGTAAACAAGAGTTGCCGAGGGGCTACACAAGGGTAGCTATGATAGCTATTGTAGCTTTAATAGCTATTATAAATAATTGTGGTTTTAATTTTATTTACTCTCGACTTATTCGTATCTTTGACTCCGTCTTAGATACTTTCGCTCGGTAAAGCTCAAATAAATTTGGCTTTACTCTCGACTTATTCGTATCTTTGCCCTCCAAATTTATAATATAGTAATGGGATTTTTTAATTTCTTTTCAAAAGACAAGAAAGAGACTCTCGACAAGGGCCTCGAGAAAACAAAGGAAGGTGTTTTCAGCAAGCTGAAACGTGCGTTTATAGGACGTAAATCTATTGATGATGATTTTCTCGATGAACTTGAGGAGATTTTTATAACATCTGATGTCGGCGCCGAGACTACGCTGAAAATAATAGATCGCATCCAGTCACGTGCCGCCCGTGACAAATATGTCGGCATCGACGAGCTTAACGATATGCTCTGTGAGGAAATAACTTCGCTGCTCGCTGAAAATAACAATGACACAGACCTTAAGGATTTTGACACTCCGGCAGGCCGTAAACCATATGTTATTATGGTGGTGGGTGTCAACGGTGTCGGCAAGACCACGACAATCGGTAAACTCGCTTATCAGTATAAGGCTGCCGGCAAGAAAGTGATGCTTGGCGCGGCCGATACATTCCGCGCTGCCGCTGTCGAGCAGCTTGACGAGTGGGGCAGACGTGCCGGTGTGCCGGTTGTCAAGCAGCAGCTTGGCTCTGATGCGGCTGCCGTGGCGTTTGACACATTGTCGTCAGCTGTGGCCAATGACATTGATGTGGTGATTATCGACACCGCCGGCCGTCTGCACAACAAGAAGGGCCTTATGGACGAGCTGACCAAAATCAAGCGTGTGATGGAAAAAGTTGTGCCCGGCGCTCCAGACGAGGTGCTCCTCGTTCTCGACGGGTCTACAGGACAGAACGCCTTCGAACAGGCCCGTCAGTTCTCGGCCGCCACGCAGGTCACAGACCTTGCTATCACCAAGCTCGACGGTACGGCACGAGGCGGGGTCGTCATCGGCATCAGCGACCAGTTCAAGATACCGGTCAAGTATATCGGACTCGGAGAAGGCATCACGGATCTTCAGGTCTTTAACAAGCGTGAGTTTGTAGACTCGTTGTTCGGCAATCGTAAGATTAAATAAACGATAAGTCAGTATGTCGCGTCAGAAAGTTGACATAGTCACAATGGGATGCTCGAAGAATCTTGTTGACTCCGAGCGTGTGCTGCGCATGTTTGACGATGCGGGGTTTGATGCAGTCCATAATGCCGACGGTTTCAGTGGAAGGGCTGTTGTCATCAATACCTGCGGTTTTATCGGCGATGCTAAGGAAGAGTCTGTCGAAATGATACTGCGCGCAGCCAAGGCCAAGGGAGACGGAGCAATCACGGCTTTATATGTGATGGGTTGCCTGTCAGAGCGCTATCGTGACGAACTGCGTGCCGAGATTCCTGAAGTCGACCGATGGTACGGCAAATTTGACTGGGACGGCATAGTCGCAGACCTTACAGCCAAGATGCCGCAGTCAAAGCCGTGGGAGCGTCATTTGACCACTCCGCCACATTATACATATATAAAGATAGCCGAGGGTTGTAACAGATTTTGCTCCTTCTGCGCCATACCGTTGATTACAGGCCGATTCAAGTCGCGCCCGATTGAGGAAATTGTAGAGGAGACACGCAGTCTTGTAGCCCGCGGAGTCAAAGAGTTCAACGTCATTGCTCAGGATCTGTCAAGCTATGGCACAGATATTTACGGTCGGCAGGAACTTGCGCGACTCATTGACGCTATGGCCGATGTTGAAGGCGTCGAACGTATCCGTCTCCATTATGCCTATCCCGCAGATTTCCCGTGGGATATCACCGAGGTAATGCGCCGTCGCGATAATGTATGCAAATATCTTGATGTAGCTCTGCAGCATGTATCAGATAAAGTGCTCGCAAATATGCGCCGCCATATCACAGGCGCCGAGACCCGCGCCTTCCTTGAGCGCTTGCGCCGCGAGGTGCCGGGCATACATATACGCACGACTCTTATGGTCGGTTTTCCCGGTGAGGGTGACGAGGAGTTTGACGAGCTCTTGGATTTTGTAGCCGAGCAACGTTTTGAGCGCATGGGCGCTTTTGCATATTGTGAGGAGGAAGATACTTACGGTGCCAAAAACTTCAAAGATGATATCCCCGAAGAGGTCAAGCAGGCTCGTCTCGACCGTCTGATGGACTTGCAACGCGAGATAGCCGACGAAATCAGCCGCTCTAAAATAGGCAGCTGTCAGCGTGTTATAATCGATTCGGAGACTGATGATTACTATGTCGGACGCACCGAGTTTGATTCGCCTGAGGTTGATCCGGAAGTTCTTGTCGAGAAAACCCGTGTTCTCTCAGTCGGAGACATGGTCGATGTAGAGATAACCGGTGCCGATACATTCGAGCTCTACGGGCGCCCGGTCTGATTTCATTTGATGTATTTATAATGATAGAGGTCGATAACGTTACATCGGAGGCAGTCAGACACTGTCTTGAGTCGCGTCTGACATTTGCATTATACTGCATGCCGGGAAGTGAGCGTCCGGTATTCATCGCCGACATCGGGGATAAAGCCGAGACAGACGATGAGCCGTGTTTTATAGTCAGTCCTTGGTTTGGTACGCCGTCAGATACATATCGCATAGTCGGGCGCGCGACGGCATCCGATGTCTTGGATAAAACGCCTTCGGCGTCGGGCGTCGACTCGCCGCGCCCGTGGACAGTGCCGACAGAGCACGAAGATTACATCGATTTGTGCGACAGCCTTATAGGACGGCTCAACGAGCGCGGCGGCAAAACGGTTTTCTCGCGTGTGATATGCGGAGAGAATAGCGACGCCGACTGGGTGGCGATTGCTGTTGATTATTTCAATCTTCATCCCGAGGCGTTCCGCTATCTGTATTATACGCCGCAGCACGGCGCATGGCTCGGGGCATCCCCCGAGATTCTGTTGGACTGTGACAAGGCTACGGACACATTTGTGACGATGGCCTTAGCGGGAACACGTCCGGTCATTGATGACGGTAACCCATGGTCGGGCAAAAATCTCGCCGAGCAGGGTGTGGTGCGTGATTATATCGTCGATACGCTTTATAATCTCGGGCTGCAACCTCATGTCGGTAAGACAGAGACACTCACGACCGGAAATATACAGCACTTGCTGACACGTATAACCGGGCGCTGCGAGGGGGTGTCACCGATGGTGATACTGAACGCGCTTAATCCGACGCCGGCTCTCTGTGGCTGGCCACGCGCGGCAGCTCTTGAGGACATTATCGAGTATGAGCGTCATCCGCGTCGCTGCTACGGAGGATATGTATGTGTCGAGAACGACGGGTCTCTTGCTGCCTATGTCAATCTGCGCTGTGTCAACTTTGATAACGCCGGCCGATGGTGTATGTATGTCGGTGGAGGCATCATGGCAGACTCTGACGCAGCTGACGAGTGGGATGAAACCTGTCACAAGGCCGCTTTGTTGCAAGGACTTATCGAAGGTAAGACTGAGAGGTTATGAGAAGCTTTATGTCAGACGACAATCCTGCGGCCACACTGCTCATAGCACTGACCGTGCTTGTCATTGTTTCATGTCTGCCTGTGGGCGAGTGGAGCGGCGGCCGCTTTAAGGATTTCAATCTGTTTGAAGATGTTTTCGAGCCGACTGACAGGCCCGATGCCTCGTCACATGCTAATGTCGAGATAGATCCCGAGTTGCAGGCCATACTTGCCGAAAATCAGCCTGACCAAGAAGTCACGTCAGCCGAAGAACTACCGGTCAGGACCTTAGATGACAGCAGTGTGCAGCCGTCTGTCGATACAGAGACTCAGCCGATGCCGGCCGAGCAGGCTCCGAGAGTAGGCGATATGACTGTTATCGAGGATTATACGGCTCTCGGACAGGGCCCGGCGCGGCTTAGAGCTGCATTGGCGCAGAGCGGTAGCCGCACCGTCAGAATAGCCGTCATCGGCGACTCATATATAGAAGGTGACATCTTCACTCAGGACCTGCGAAGTCTCATGCAGCAGCGATTTGGCGGCCGCGGAACGGGTTATGTGGCGATGCACAGCGATTTCCCCGGTTTCCGTCGGTCGGTCACGCAGTCGGGTAAAGGCTGGAAACGACATGATATGCGTCACCGTCAGTCAGATCCGGTCAAGCCTCTTGCCGGTGAATATTTTGTCGCTGAAGAGGGCGCAATATCGACTTACAAAGGAACAAAACGCATAGAGTGTGCACAGGCATGGTCGTGTTCGCGGCTTATGTATATAGCTCCTGACGGTGGCAAGGTGACATTAAAAAATGACGGCGGCATCCAAGAAGTTGAACTTGCTCCCTCTGAGACTGTCTCCTTGGCCGAGCTTGACGGAGAAACCTCGACATTTGCCGTAAATAATATTACTCCCGGTGTAAAGTGCCTCGGAGTATGGCTTGACGACGCGACCGGTGTGTCGGTCGACTGTATGTCGTTAAGAGGCAACTCTGGTGTCGCGGCGCGTAATCTTTCGGTGGAACTTGCGTCGGCGATGGCGCAGTTTGTCGACTATGATATGATAATTGTCGAGTACGGCATGAACGCTCTTTCTGACGAGCAGACCGATTATACGTCTTACGGCCGTGTGATGGACCGTGTCATAGCGCGCCTGCGCGAGTGTTATCCCGATGCGGATATTTTACTTGCCGGGGTCGGTGACCGCGGTCATAAAAAGGGGAGTGACGTTGTCTCGATGTCGACTGTCGGTGCGATGACACGTGCCCAGCGTGACTGTGCGCGCCGCAGCAAGATACTTTTCTGGGATATACGTGACGCCATGGGAGGCGAGAACTCCATCGCCGAGTGGCAGCGTAACGGACTCGTCAATTCCGACTATATCCATCTTAATCATAAGGGCGGCAAAAAACTTGCCGACTCGTTCTATAAGTCTTTGATATATGCACTCTATGGTGAATAAAATATTTGTGTGCGTTTTAGCGGCGTTATGCCTGCCGTGTGTTATGCGCGGCGAGGATGACGGTGACAGCTATACGCGCGAGAATCCTGATATCGACGTCACGTCCTCCTATGACCGATATTCAGACTACCCCTATCTTAATCTCGCTGCCAATTGCATCGTGCTTAACGGCGAAGACACTGTCGGACTGAAAAATGCCATACGCTCTGTGTCAGACCGCACAGTCAGCATAGTGCATATCGGAGACTCGCATATACAGGCTGACATGGGCTCGGGGCAGACACGACGTCTTGTTCAGGAGCGTTACGGCAGCGCCGGCCGGGGATTGATTGCGCCTCTCAAGATAGCCGGAACTAATCAGCCTGTCGACTATACATTTAACTCGTCATCACAATTTAACGCCGAGCGCCTGCTTGCCGATCCATGGACTCAGCCTATGGGGTTGAGCGGTGTGTCGTTAAAACTCCTTGACTCGTCGGCTACGTTTACCATATGCTGTGACGAGCCATTCGAACGTGTCAGGCTCTATTACAGCGGCTCTCTGCTGTCGGTGGACAATGTGACCGATATGACAGACGGGTCTGTCCCCCTTGTTTTTGCGACTGACGCTTCGGCTGAATACGTCGAAATCTATCTGCCGATGCCTTGCTCCTCTGTCGAAATCAAGGTCTCGACTTTCGGCGAGACCTGCGTGCACGGCGCGATGCTGTCGTCTGACCTCATAGGTGTCTACTATCATGCCATCGGCATTAACGGTGCCACTTTTGACAATTACAACCGTTTTGGAAGTTATGGCAGCGAGGTTGCGTCGCTATCGCCTGACATCATAATAATCAGCCTCGGCACAAACGAGGCGTTCGGCCGCACGACCGACTATGAGTTCCGCTCATCAATTGACAGGCTTGTCAATAGCCTGCGGCGAGCCAATCCCGATGCGTTTATTTTGTTAACGACCCCGTCTGAGTGCCAGCGTTCATACCGTCGCCGACGCGGTCGCCGCAGTTATGCTGTCAACAAACGCGTTGCAGAGTTGCGTGACATAATCGTCGACTACGGACGTCGTAACGGTGTGGCCGTCTATGACTGGTATGAGGTGGCCGGTGGCGCCGGCGCATCAGCCAAGATGCTTGCAGATAAACTTCTGAACACTGACCGCATACACATGACACGTGCGGGCTACGAACTTGCCGGCTCGTTGCTTTTTGACGCTCTTGTCGGTCTGGTCGGAGAGGAGGGCGAAAACAATGATTGAGCGTATTACAAATTATCTTTCGACCTTCGACTTTGACCGTCTGCTGTCGATGCTCGCATATGACGTGCATCAGCCGCTGCTGTTTAACACAGGATTGTTCCTTGTGCTGTTCGCAGGCTTTCTGGTCATATACCACGTTCTGCGCAACCGCACACGGCTGCGCATGCTCTTTGTCATAGTGTTCTCGCTGTATTTCTACTATAAGTCGAGCGCGGGCTACTGCTTTATTCTGCTCGGCGTCTGTGTCAGCGACTACGTCATCGGACGGTTGCTTTTTGCCGCCAAATCAGGCTTTTGGCGACGCGCGCTGGTTGCGCTCAACGTCGTTGTCAACGTGGGGATGCTCGTCTATTTCAAGTACTTCAATCTGCTGCTTGAGACGATTTCAAATTTCGGCATCGCCCGTTTTGACGCTTTAGACATAATCTTGCCCGCAGGCATATCCTTTTTTACATTCCGTTCGATAAGCTACATTGTCGACATCTACCGCGGCGAGTTGGAGCCGGCGCGTAATTTCATAGACTATTGTTTCTTCCTGACATTCTTCCCGCCGCTGCTTGCCGGCCCGGTCGTCAGAGCTAAGGATATGTTGCCGCAGATCTACGCCCGGCCGTCGGCCACACGCGAGATGACCGGCCGGGGACTGATGCTCGTTATGGCCGGCCTCGTCAAAAAGGTCATAATCGCCGATTATATCAGCGGCAATTTCGTTGACCGAATATTCGATAATCCGACCCTATATTCAGGCGTTGAGTGTCTGACCGGAGCAGTCGGCTTTACTTTGCACCTCTACTGCGATTTTTCGGGTTACTCCGACATTGCCATCGGCATCGCTCTGCTCTTGGGCTATGAGTTCGCGGACAATTTCCGCGCTCCGTTCAAGGCTCAGAATCCCTCGGAGTTCTGGCGGCGCTGGCATATCTCACTGTCAACGTGGCTTCGCGACTATATCTATATCCCGCTCGGCGGCAACCGCAAAGGCTCGGCCCGAACTTATCTCAACAATTTCCTCACTATGCTCATTGGCGGCCTGTGGCACGGGGCGTCGTGGCTCTATGTGCTCTGGGGCGCCTACCACGGCATGTTGCTCGCCGTGCACAAGTTCTGTCGCACGCATTTGCCTCGGCTGCCGGAGAACGTCAGGGGGACATGGCCTGTGCGCTTGGCCAACATGTCGGTGACATTTGTGCTTGTGGTCATAGGCTTTGTATTCTTCCGAGCACGTTCTCTGGAGACTGTCGGAGAGATTTATACGCAGATTTTCACGGCGTTTCATCCCGAGATTTTCATGCAGTTTGTCGGCAGTTACAGCCTGATTGTTGCTGCAATAGCAGCCGGTTTTGTGATGCACATGACGCCGAGGTCGTGGACCGGTGGCGTAACGCGCGCTTATGTGGCTATGCCGCTTGTTATGCAGGCATTTTTGCTTGCGGCGGTGCTGTTTTTCATCATCCAGTCACGCAGCGCCGAACTTGTGCCCTTCGTTTATCTGCAATATTGAGTGTCGACGGCTTGCATTAGTCGGGGTTATTGGCTAACTTTGTGCAATAACTTCATCACTAAAGCCGTCTCCTTAAATATCCTATGAAATCAAAGTATCTTGTGCTTGCCATGGCTTTGCTTGCCATCGGCGCTGACGCCCGCAAATCATCAGACATCTACCATAAAGGCTGGATAGACTTCAATAAAAACGGACGTATGGACGTCTACGAGGACCCCTCGCAGCCCATTGACCGCCGCGTCGACGACCTGCTTTTGCAGATGACGATGGACGAGAAAACCTGTCAGATGGCCACGCTTTACGGCTCGGGCCGCGTGCTCAAAGATTCGCTTCCCACAGACGGCTGGCGCGACGAGATATGGCGCGACGGCATCGGCAACATAGACGAGCAGGCCAACGGTCTCGGCAAGTTCGGGTCGTCAATCAGCTATCCATATGCCGCCTCAATCGACAACCGTCATGCCATACAGCGTTGGTTTGTCGAGCAGACGCGTCTCGGCATACCCGTCGACTACACCAACGAAGGCATCCGCGGTCTTTGTCACGACCGCGCCACGATGTTTCCCGCACAATGCGGGCAGGGCGCGACATGGGACCGTCAGCTCATAGCCGACATAGCCCGTGTTACTGCCGAGGAAGCCAATGCGCTCGGTTATACAAACATATACTCGCCGATACTCGACATCGCTCAGGACCCGCGTTGGGGCAGGGTGGTCGAGAGTTATGGCGAAGACCCTTATCTTGTCGGCGAGCTCGGCAAACAGATGATTGTCGGCTTGCAGAGCCGAGGACTGTACTCTACGCCCAAGCACTTTGCTGTCTACAGTATCCCGGTCGGCGGACGAGACGGTGGTACGCGCACCGACCCCCATGTAGCTCCGCGCGAGATGCGCACACTCTATATCGAGCCGTTCCGCAAGGCTTTTACCGAGGCCGGCGCCAAGGGCGTGATGAGTTCGTACAATGACTATGACGGCGAACCGATTACGGGCAGCTATCACTTCCTCACCGAGATACTGCGTGATCAATGGGGCTTTACGGGCTATGTTGTCTCTGACAGCGAGGCCGTTGAGTTTCAGCACAGCAAACATCACACTACGTCAGACGCCGTGGAGTCTGCGGCGCGTTGTGTCAATGCCGGTCTGAACGTCCGCACCAACTTCTCGCTTCCCGAGAATTTCGTCAACCCACTCCGTGAGGCTATCGCCCGCGGCATGGTCAGCGAGCAGACTATTGACAGCCGAGTGCGTGACGTGCTCCGTGCTAAATTCGACATGGGTCTTTTTGACAATCCTTACAAGGGCGACGTCAAGACGGTCGATAAGATAGTACACTCCGACGAGCACAAGGCGGTTTCACGCCGCGCGGCGCTTGAGTCGATAGTCCTGTTAAAGAATGACGGCATCCTGCCGCTTTGTGCTGACAGCCTCAGACGTGTAGCCGTCATCGGTCCTAACGCCGAGGAGCGAGACCAGCTTATATGCCGTTACGGCCCTGCCAATCCGCCTATTATCACCGTGGCCGATGGTCTGCGCCGTGCTTTGCCTGAGGCTGAGGTAACTTATGCCAAGGGCTGCGACATCATAGACAAATATTTCCCTGAGTCAGAGCTGTATAATGTGCCGTTAGACGGCACGGAGCAGGCTATGATTGCTGAGGCTGTAGAAACAGCCCGCAAGGCTGACGTGGCAATCATGGTACTCGGTGGCAACGAGAAGACAGTACGCGAGGAGTATTCGCGCACAGACCTCAATCTGCCCGGCCGTCAGCAGCAGTTGCTTGAGGCCGTATATGCCACGGGTACACCCGTAGTGCTTGTGCTTGTCGACGGACGCGCCTCGACCATCAACTGGGCGGACCGGTTTGTGCCCGGTATCCTTCATTGCTGGTTTCCCGGCGAGTTTATGGGCGAGGCCATAGCCGATGTGCTTTTAGGCAAATACAATCCCGGCGGCCACCTCGCCGTGACCTTCCCCAAATCGGTTGGTCAGATACCGTTTGCCTTCCCGTTCAAACCCGGCTCGGACTCGCCCGGCTTCGTCAGAGTTGCCGGCGCGCTTTATCCTTTCGGTCACGGACTGAGTTACACGACGTTTGAGTACTCTGACATCGCAGTGGACAAGCCTCGTGCGACGGTCGGCGATTCTATCAACGTAAGCTTTATGGTAACAAACACCGGCAAAGTGGCCGGCGACGAAGTGGCTCAGCTCTATCTTAAGGACGAAATATCGAGTCTGACGACCTATGAGCGCGTGTTGCGAGGCTTTGAGCGCATCAGTCTCGCACCCGGCGAGAGCCGCCGACTGACGATGACTCTGTCACCGCGTGACCTCGGTCTCTACGACCGCGACGGCAACTTCGGCGTCGAGCCCGGCTGGTTTACGGTCATTGTAGGCCGCTCGTCAAAAGATACGCGTCTCGAAACGCGCTTTGAAGTAATGGATTATTTAAAGTAGCTATAATAGCTAATATAGCTGAATTAGCTATTTTATATAAATAATGTGAAAGCCTCAGACTAAGCATGAGGCTTTCTTGCTGTATTATGCGATTATTTGTAATTTTGTAAAATTGCATTTTACTGAAAACACATGGATTTTAATCTCGTCTCTCAATATAAGCCTACCGGCGACCAGCCTCAGGCCATAGAGCAACTTGTCGAGGGTGTCAACTCAGGCGCGCAGGCGCAGACCCTGCTTGGCGTCACCGGCTCCGGCAAGACTTTCACTATGGCAAATGTCATAAAGGAGGTCAAAAAGCCGACCCTTATTCTTAGTCACAACAAAACTCTCGCCGCACAACTTTACAGCGAGTTCAAACAATTTTTTCCCGATAACGCCGTCGAATATTTTGTCTCGTATTATGATTATTATCAGCCTGAGGCATATATACCGTCGGTAGACAAATATATCGAGAAAGACCTGATGATCAATGACGAGATTGACCGTCTGCGTCTTGCCACGACTTCGGCATTGCTTTCGGGCCGGCGTGATGTGATAGTCGTCTCGTCTGTCTCCTGTCTTTACGGTATCGGCAACCCCGAGGATTTTCATGCTAACGCCATCGACATTAAGGTCGGCGCCAAAGTGGCCCGCAATGCCTTTCTGCGTAGTCTCGTGGCAGCCCTCTATGCACGCAACGAGGTGAGTCAGGACCGCGGCACTTTCCGTGTCAAGGGCGATACGGTCGACATCCGTCTTGCCTATGAGGACATTATCGTGCGTGTCGTCTTCTGGGGTGACGAGATTGAGTCTATAGAGACCATGCATCCCGACGACAATGTGCCTTTGGGCAAGCATGACTGCTTTAGAATCTACCCGGCCAATATTTTCGTCACATCGCCGCAGCGTCAAGCATCAGCTATCGCACAGATACAGTTAGACCTCGGCCAACAGGTCGAGTTTTTCAACCGCGAGGCCCGCGAGCTTGAGGCCAAGCGTCTCTATGAGCGTGTTACTTATGATGTGGAGATGATAAAGGAGGTAGGCTACTGTTCGGGCATAGAGAACTATTCACGCTATTTCGACGGCCGTCAGCCCGGGATGCGTCCGTTCTGTCTCTTGGACTATTTCCCCAAAGATTTTCTGACCATCATCGACGAGAGTCATGTGACGATGCCGCAGATCAGGGCAATGTACGGCGGCGACCTTTCGCGCAAGATGAATCTTGTGGAGTATGGTTTCCGTCTGCCGGCCGCCCTTGATAACCGGCCGCTCAAGTTCGAGGAGTTTGAGCGTCTGACGCCTCAGATAATCTTTGTCAGCGCCACTCCGGCCGATTATGAGCTCGAACGCTGCGAGGGCGTTGTCGTCGAGCAACTCATACGTCCTACGGGCCTTCTTGACCCGATGATTACGGTGCGTCCGTCGCTCAACCAGATTGATGATCTGATGGAGGAAATCAATCTGCGCATCGAGCGCAACGAGCGCACGCTCGTGACCACGCTTACCAAGCGCATGGCCGAGGAGTTGAACGACTATCTCATCAAGAACGGCGTGAGCGCCGCATATATCCACAGCGATGTCGACACGATGGACCGTGTCAAAATCCTTGACGAACTCCGCGCCGGAACTTATGACGTGCTGATTGGTGTCAACCTTCTGCGCGAGGGCCTCGACTTGCCTGAAGTGTCGCTCGTGGCGATACTCGACGCTGACAAGGAAGGCTTCCTGCGCAGTCATCGCTCGCTGACGCAGACAGTCGGCCGCGCCGCCCGTAATATCAACGGTCAGGTCATCATGTATGCCGACCGCATTACCGAGTCGATGCAGCAGACCATTGACGAGACCGACCGTCGCCGCAAGATGCAACTTGACTACAATGAGGCCCACGGCATCACGCCGACAGCCATCATCAAGGCGCGCAACGCTATCATCGGCCACGAGACGGAGGAGGACCTCGCCGAGCGCAAGCCGGGACGCCAGCCTCAGCGTCAGCAGAATGTCAAGGACAAACGCGAACGTCAGCGCAGCGGTGCCAAGCCGTTATATGCCAATGAGTTCTCCCAGACTGTCGACATTGCGGCCGACCCTGTCATACCTTATATGAACCGCGACGAGCTTCAGCGTTCCATCACACGCCTGCGCACTCAGATGCTCGAGGCGGCCAAAGAGATGGAATTTATCGAGGCCGCGCGGCTGCGTGACGAAATTATCAAGATGGAACAACGTCTGGAATCTATGCCCGCATGAACAATAGAGTAATTGACTACAACGCACTGCGGCCGACTGACTGGCTGCCGACCTCGGTCAAGGAGATGAAAGCCTTGGGTTGGGACTATGTCGATGTCGTGATATTTTCGGGCGATGCTTATGTCGACCACCCGTCGTTCGGCGCGGCTGTTATCGGACGCACGCTTCAGGCTGCAGGCTATAAAGTCGCTATTGTGCCGCAGCCCAATTGGCAGGACGATTTGCGAGATTTCCGCAAGTTCGGGACGCCGCGTCTGTTCTTCGGCATTTCGGCCGGAGCGATGGACTCGATGGTCAACCACTACACGGCCAACCGTCGTCGCCGCAGTGACGATGCATACACACCCGGCGGACGCCACGGCATGCGCCCCGACTATCCGACTATAGTCTACTCGGAGATTTTACGCAAGCTATATCCTGACGTCCCCATCATCGCCGGCGGCATCGAGGCCTCGCTGCGTCGCCTCTCACATTATGACTACTGGCAGGACCGACTGCGTCCGTCGATTATACTTGACGCACAGGTCGACATGATTATCTACGGCATGGGTGAAAAGCCTGTCGTAAGCATCGCCCGGCGATTGGAGCGCGGTGAGCGCATCGCCGATATAAAGGACGAGCCGCAGACGGTCATCGTGACGCCTCGCTCCGAAATGCCCGCGATGACAGACGAGCGGAATATCGTACTGTCATCATTCGAGGACTGCCTGCGTGACAAGAAGTTGCAGGCGCTTAACTTCAAACATATCGAGACGCAGAGCAATATGCTCGACGGCGGCCTGACGCTCTGGCAGGCCACAGGGCGCGACAAAGCCGTGAAGGTCAATCCTATGCTGCCGGCCATGACGACCGGCGAGATTGACGCATCGTTTGACTTGCCATATACTCGTCTGCCTCATCCGCGTTATCGCGGCAAGCGCATTCCGGCCTACGAGATGATTCGTCACTCGGTTAACCTCCATCGCGGCTGTTTCGGCGGCTGCGCGTTCTGCACCATTTCGGCTCATCAAGGCAAATTTATAGCCTCGCGCTCAAAGGAGTCGATAATCCGAGAGGTCGAGCAGGTTGCCGCCATGCCTGATTTCAAAGGCTATGTCAGTGACCTTGGCGGACCGTCGGCTAATATGTACGCGATGGGCGGCCGCGACAGAGAGATTTGCCGCAAGTGCCGTCGTCCGTCATGCCTGCATCCGTCGCCGTGCCGCAATCTCAACACCGACCATCGTCCGTTGCTTGACATCTATCGCGCGGCTGACGCTGTTAAAGGTGTCAAAAAGACTTTCATAGGCAGCGGCGTGCGCTATGACCTGTCGATGCACCGGTCGGGTGACCGCGCTGTCGACGAGGCGTCGCGCCGATATAACGAGGAACTTATCGCGCGTCATGTCTCAGGGCGTCTGAAAGTCGCGCCTGAGCATACATCAGACCGTGTGCTTGAGGTGATGCGCAAGCCGTCGTTCAAGCTTTTCCATGAGTTCAAGGGTCTCTTTGACGACGTCAACCGTCGCCACGGGCTTAACCAGCAGCTGATTCCGTATTTCATCTCGAGCCACCCGGGATGCCACGAGATTGACATGGCCGAACTTGCCGTAGAGACCAAGAGTCTGAACTTTCATCTCGAGCAGGTGCAGGACTTCACACCTACGCCCATGACCGTTGCTACAGAGATATATTACACCGGCTATCATCCTTATACGGGTGAGAAAATATTCACCGCCCGCAGTGCAGGAGAGAAGTTGGCTCAGCGACGCTATTTTTTCTGGTATGACCGCACTTATCGCGGCGAGATTGAGCAGGCCCTCAGACGGCTGCACCGGCCGGATCTGATTGCCAAACTTTTCCCCTGTCGTTAAAAAAACTATGCTTGTGCCTTATCCGATGGAGAGCTGATGTTGCTGATGTTTTGTCGGTATGTTAAAAAACACGATCTTGCTATTAGCTGTTTCCGAAAAATTTTGTAACTTTGACTCGGTCATAGATTCTATCGTATGATAATTCACATCTCTGATGTATTTTTAGAGGTGTGGGGAATAATAAAAATACTCTGAAAATTTCTGATAGTTAGAAATTGGCTTTCGTTGATATGCTTGAAGGTGAGAGCGTTACAATAAGTCAGGGTCTGAGTTTTTTTGAGTCGAAGATTTCGTCGCTTGCGGGAAAATCTACTGCCGACGGATATGGCAAGGCTTTGATGTCATTCAGAAATTTTGTAGGGTCGCGTCGTTCGGCAGATGAAATATTTACGCAGTCTCTTCTTGAAGACTGGTATGTAGCGATGCGTTTTAAAGGTCTTACAGCAAAGACCGCTTCATATTATTTTGATAATATAGCGAGTCTCTATAATGCTCTTGTTAGACATACGATGCCCCATCAAGGCGATATCTTCAGGAATGTCAAACTTAAAATTAAAGAATCTGACAGCGGTGTCAATCCTTTTTTTATTTCGGACGGCGATTATGAGAGATTCCTCGGCCTTTTGACGGCACAGACCTCTGCCGACCGCCAAATGATTCGTGATATTATCGTTTTTGGCATTATTAACAGCGGAATATCTTTACATGGAATCGCGTTGCTGAAAAAGAGCGATATTGCCACCTTGCCCGAGTATTGCATACATATAGCCGAGCGTTATATAGAGCCTAAACGCAGATATGTTTTTCCGCTGAAACAATCGTGTTTTACGCCAAAACAATTGAATACATATCTGTCAGGCAAGATAATTCGTTTCTTTTATGATAATTCTTTGCCGGTTTTCGGAGGTGCGGATGAAACAATCAAAACGTATCGGGCTTATACTGCTTTAAAGAGTGGTATTTCTGCGTCATCAATTGTAAATATCAGCGGGGAATGTCTGTCGGGGATGCCTTTACTTGATATATGTACGTCGGGTGACGCTGAGTTTTTGCCTACGGATGATGCCGACAGAATAGTTGCCGACGCTTTATGTGATGATAAGTTGCGATGGTATGCGATGCGACTGAGACCTCGTGTTTCTTTTGATGATATTGTATGTCGTTTTAGAGATTTTGATTCTAAAATCCGCTGCCCTGAAATGTTTTATCCATGTGAAGAAATAGCCAAGAGGATCGGTAAGAAGTTAGTCTGGAAGGAAAAGCCGATTATTAACAATATTGTTTTTTTTAAAAGCCGTTTGACAGATATTTATCCGATGTTTCAGATGCTCTATGACCTCGCATGGTGTTATCGCGGAGGTCGCAATCGCAGTGGGGCTTATTCGGTGATATCTGATACATCCATGAGACGGTTTCAGGAAACAATCGGTAAGTTTACTTCGGAGTATGAGGTTACACCGGTTGGACATGTCGAACTTCGACCGGACGAACGTGTCGTGGTAATCGGGGGTGACTATGCGGGTCTTACCGGGACTTATTTAGAAAGTGACGCTAATGCCTCCGGAGAGGGTAATATTGTCTATCGCATATTGTTGCCGGGCAACAACGGCACATGGAATGTCGGGATAGACGCACGTCTTGTCAGACGCTGTGGCGAACAGTGAAAGTTATTTTGGCGCTTCCGGGAAAAAAACTCTGCAATGTACATCTGCTATTACAAAAAAATTTTTAATTTTGTCTTCGATAGTCAAGACAATAAGACTATCGGTTTATAGTTCAATGCGATACAGGAATTATCACTGAGCGCAGAATTAAAATTTAGTCTGTAATATTTGATTTCAAACTGAAAATGAACATAGCAATAGCCGGGTCAGGATATGTAGGACTCTCGATAGCGACGTTGCTGTCGCAGCACCACCACGTAACATTGGTAGATGTCATACCTGAAAAGGTAGACAAGATTAACCGTCGACAGTCGCCGATACAGGACGAGTATATCGAGAAGTATCTGCGTGAGAAAGAATTGGATCTGAGCGCCACGCTCGACGGCGCGGCAGCTTATCGCGACGCGGAGATAGTGGTGATAGCCGCTCCGACCAATTATGACCCGGTGCGCAACTATTTCGACACCTCGCATGTCGAGGAGGTCATCGACCTCGTTCTCGAAGTCAATCCCGAGGCTACGATGGTCATCAAGTCGACCATCCCCGTGGGCTACTGCCGTTCGCTCTATGTCAAGTACGCCCGAGTGTTCCGTGAGCGCGGCTGGGACAAGGAGGGGCGCAAGTTCCGCCTGCTTTTCTCGCCCGAGTTTTTGCGTGAGAGCAAAGCGCTGTATGACAACCTCTATCCGTCGCGCATCATCGTGGGCTATCCCAAGATGATCGAGGGCTTCGGCGAAGAAAACGACGCCATCCGCGCCATCGCCGGTAACCATCTGCGCGACATGGCCGAGACATTCGCCCGACTGCTTCAGGAAGGCGCCATAAAAGAGAACATCCCCACTCTCTTCATGGGCTTGAAAGAGGCTGAGGCCGTCAAACTGTTCGCCAATACCTATCTGGCCCTTCGCGTCAGCTATTTCAACGAGCTCGATACCTATGCCGAGGTCAAGGGTCTTGACTCCCGTGCCATAATCGAGGGCATCGGGCTCGATCCGCGCATCGGCACACACTACAACAACCCGTCGTTCGGCTACGGCGGCTACTGCCTGCCCAAAGACACCAAGCAGCTTTTAGCCAACTATGAAGACGTGCCGCAGAACATGATGTCGGCCATCGTCGAGTCAAACCGCACTCGCAAGGACTTCATCGCTGATCAGGTGCTCAAAAAGGCCGGATGGTATGACTATACTGTGCGTAATAACTACGGCGCAATGCCTGAGGGCGACTGCGTCATCGGTGTCTACCGTCTGACGATGAAATCCAACTCCGACAACTTCCGCCAGTCGTCGATACAGGGCGTGATGAAACGCATCAAAGCCAAAGGCGCACGGGTCATCATCTATGAGCCTACGCTCGAAGACGGCTCAACTTTTTTCGGCAGCCTTGTCGTCAACGACCTCGGGCGCTTCATGGCCGAGTCACATGCCATCATTGCCAACCGTTACGATTCGTGCCTCGACCCCGTCGCCGAGAAAGTGTATACGCGCGATATTTTCAAGCGCGACTGATTATTCCCTGTACTTATTGAAATCATAAAAATTAGATATGAGAGTCTTTGTTACAGGCGCAGCCGGATTTATAGGAGCCAATCTTGTCAAGAGACTGTTGGAAAGCGAGAGAGGCGTAGAAATAACTGGCATAGACAGTCTCAATGACTACTATGACCCGGCCATAAAGCAGTATCGTCTCTGTGAGATTGAAAAACTCGCCGGACGACATGCAGACTGCAAATGGCATTTCATAAAAGGCAATATTGCTGACAAAGAGCTTATAAACCGCATTTTTAATGAGTTTGTTCCTGAAATTGTCGTTAATCTCGCCGCTCAGGCCGGAGTCCGTTACTCAATTATAAATCCTGACGCATACGTCGAGTCAAATCTCATCGGTTTCTATAACATCCTCGAGGCGTGCCGCCACAGCTATGACAACGGCCGCGAGGGCGTCAGACATCTGGTCTACGCGTCGAGCTCGTCTGTCTACGGCTCAAACAAGAAAGTTCCTTATTCGACTGACGACAAGGTCGACAATCCCGTTTCGCTATATGCTGCGACCAAGAAGAGCAACGAGCTGATGGCACACGCCTACTCAAAGCTCTATAACATACCGTCGACCGGTCTGCGATTCTTCACGGTCTACGGTCCGGCGGGACGGCCTGACATGGCATACTTCGGATTCACAGACAAACTCCTTAAAGGCGAGACCATAAGAATCTTCAATTATGGCGACTGCAAGCGCGACTTCACCTATATCGACGACATTGTCGAAGGCGTCGTGCGCGTGATGCACAAGGCCCCCGAGCGCAAGACCGGCGAAGACGGACTGCCTGTTCCGCCCTACGAGATATATAACATCGGCAACAACAGCCCCGAGAATCTGCTTGACTTTGTGCAAATACTACAGGAAGAGCTTGTTGCTGCCGGAGTGTTGCCTGAAGACTATGATTTTGAGGCTCATAAAGAACTCGTCGGGATGCAGCCCGGCGACGTGCCTGTGACTTATGCCGACACAACGGCCCTTGAGCGCGACTTCGGCTTCAAACCCTCGACCCCTCTGTGCGAAGGCCTGAGACGATTTGCCCGGTGGTATAAAGAGTTTTATCAAAGCAAGTGACAGACTTCGATAAGCCGTGAGTGATGGAATCGCATGATTTATATATAATCAGTTCGTCGGCACGTGTCATCGACGCTCTCAATAAACTGAACAATCAGGGTCAGCCCATGACATTGTTTGTGGTCGATGAGAGCGGGCGTATGAATGGTACGATTACCGACGGTGACATCCGCCGACGTTTGGTCGCCGGTACCGGTCTCGACGATTCGGTGTCAGCGGTGATGAACAGCCGGTATAAGTACCTGCAAAAAGGACGTGTGGATGTGGCTGAAATCAGGCGCTACAGATCATTGGGTATCACGCTTGTGCCGGTGCTTGATGCTGACGGGCATATCGCAGATATAGTCAATTTAAAAAGTCGGTTGTCGTATCTGCCCATTGACGCCGTGCTGATGGCCGGAGGCAAGGGCGAGCGTCTGCGTCCGCTGACAGAGAAGACCCCCAAACCGCTGCTTAAAGTTGGTGACAAGTGTATCATCGATTACAATATCGACCGCCTGATAGATTTCGGTATCAGAAACATCTCGGTGACTGTCAATTACCTCAAGGAACAGATTGAGATGCATTTCGCCGAGCCACGTCGCGGCGTAAAAGTCAACACCGTCGAGGAGCCGAATTTTTTTGGTACTATCGGCTCGATAAAATTTGTGCCCGAATTTCATAATGATGTTGTGTTGCTGATGAACTCCGACCTGTTCACCAACATCAACTTCGAGGACATGTATCTCCATTTTATGGAGCACGGGGCTGACATGTCGGCTGCCGCAATACCCTATGATGTATCAGTGCCGCTCGGTATTTTCGACCTCGATGGCCGCAATATCCGCGGCATTATCGAGAAACCGACATATAATTTCTATGCCAACGCCGGCATATACATGTTTAAGCGCGAGCTAATAGACCGTATCCCCGATAACACTTTCTACAACGCGACCGATCTCATCGCGCGGCTTGCTGCTGAAGGCTGCCGTGTTATCCGTTTCCCGATAGCCGGTTACTGGCTCGACATCGGCAAACCCGAAGAATACGCCCGCGCCCAAGTCCTCGCCAAACACGTGAGATAATATTTCACGACACATCAGGCCGGAAAAACACTCAGACTATCTGAATAAATAAGACTATCTGAATAAATATCGGAATAATTATCGGAGACGGAATATCTCCGGTAAGATTTATATATGCAGCCGGTGACTTAGTCACTCAGCTGCTGCCTCAGGCTTCCTATGGCGGCGTTAATCCCAAAAATATCTTTAATCGACTGCTGCATCTGCAGGGCAATAGCCGTGTGGTTGCGAAGAACACATTCTATGCTTTTGTCATAAAGGCAATCTTGTTAATACCTTCGTTTTCAACAACAGACTACTGTCCGAGCTTTTGCACAGTGATTATGATTTAGTTGACCATGAGAATCTCGTCTGTATTAAATCGGGCATTATTCTCGTGACATTTTTCGACATGTCTGTCTTGTAGCAATTATAGTTGTAACTATATGCGTATTGTTAGATGGCCTGTGTATTGGTATAAATATTTTTACCTTTTAATAGAATTATAATGTCAATTTTTAAGGACAAAACACTCCTTATAACAGGAGGAACCGGCTCTTTCGGCAATGCTGTGTTAAAGCGTTTTCTTGATTCTGACATCAAGGAAATCCGGATTTTCAGCCGAGACGAAAAGAAACAGGATGAAATGAGACATCGTCTCCAGTCTCCGAAAGTAAATTTTATAATCGGAGATGTGAGAGATTTTGACAGCATCAATAATGCGATGGCCGGAGTTGATTATGTTTTCAGCGCAGCTGCACTGAAACAGGTCCCTGCATGTGAGTTTTATCCACTTCAGGCTGTTCGTACTAATATTTTGGGTTCTGAGAATGTCTTAGAGGCTGCGGTTAGGAATGGAGTAAAAAAAGTTGTTGTACTTTCGACTGATAAGGCAGCTTATCCTGTGAATACAATGGGTATGACAAAGGCTTTGATGGAGAAACTTGCGATAGCAAAGAGCCGAGACCACAGAGCCAAAGAGAGCGGAACTGTCATTTGTGCCACACGATATGGTAATGTGATGTGCTCGAGAGGCTCGATAATTCCATTGTTCATTGAGCAGATTCGTACTAAAAAGCCTATGACAGTCACTGTGCCTGAGATGACACGTTTTATGATGAGTCTTGATCAGGCAGTTGATCTTGTTTTATTTGCTTTCGAGCATGCAAATCCGGGAGACCTCTTTGTCCAAAAAGCACCTGCGGCAACAATTGAGACTCTTGCATTGGCAGTAAAAAAGCTATTTGAATATGACGGGCCCATTAATATTATAGGAGCGCGTCATGGAGAAAAAATGTATGAGACCCTCTGCACTTCTGAAGAAATGGTAAAGGCTGAAGATATGGGTGATTTTTACCGTGTCCCCGCTGATTTCCGAGATCTCAATTATGATAGAGCCATTGCCGATTATGGACACAGAGTAGACAGAGTTCAGTACAATTCAGATAATACTAACCGTTTAAACGTAGAGGAGATGATGGACTTACTTCTTTCTCTTGACTACGTGCGTGACGAATTAAAAAGATATAAAGAAGGAAAATGATACCATTGGTCAAACCGTTTATGCCTCCAAGAGAGTGCCTTATGCCTGCACTGGAGAAAATCTTATATAGCGGATATATCGCTACGGGACAGGCAGTGGATGATTTTGAGGAGAAATTTCGTGATTACATCGGTAATGAAAATATACTTTCACTCCATTCAGGAACGGACGCTCTTCATCTTGCATTGATTCTCGCAGGAGTAAAGCCCGGAGACGAAGTTATTTCTACACCGATGACTGCTGAGCCGACCAACACGGCGATAGCCATGATGGGTGCAAAAGTAGTTTGGGGGGATGTTGATAGTCGTAACGGTCTGTTAGATCCTCAGAGTGTTAGAACACTTATTAATGATAAAACGAAGGCGATTGTATTTGTTGACTATGCCGGAATGGTCTGTGATATTGAGGCTTATCGGAAAATATTTGAAGAAACCGGTATCCCGTTTATCGAAGATGCAGCACATGCCCTCGGTTCAAGATATAATGGTAGAATGACCGGCTGTAATGCGCCTTATACGATATTTTCATTACAGGCCATCAAGCATATGACCACTGTCGACGGTGGATTTATTGCGATGGAAAATGCGTCTCAGATAGATCGAGCAAGACGCCTCAGATGGTTTGGTCTGGACAAGAAACGCTCCAGACTTGAAAATGACATCAGCGAGGTCGGATATAAGTACGCTATGAACAATGTCAATGCAACAATCGGACTTGTACAGATGGACTATGTGCGTGACATCATTGCTAAATACATTGAGAACGGTAAGTTCTATGACGAACATCTAAACAACGTTGACGGTGTCACTATTCCTTATTATTATTCCGGCGCAGAGGCTTCATATTGGCTCTATACCATGAAAGTCGAGCGTCGTGACGATTTCATAAAGATGATGGAAGCAAACGGCATAACCGCCTCTCCGCTCCACCACCGCAGCGATACGCACAGTATATTTGCGGAGTCAAAACGAGATCTTCCCGGAATGGAAGAATGGTACAATTCATTCGTTCACATTCCTTGTGGATGGTGGGTGAGTGAAGAAGACCGTAACCGCATAGTAGATTTGATTCGAAAAGGCTGGTAATATGTCAAATAAGATAGCCTCTATACAGGGGCTGCGCACATTACTGTTTCTGTGTATTTTGCTGTTTCACTGTGGAACTCCCTTATTTTCAATTGGTTGGGGGGGGGTGAATATCTTCTTGACTTTAACATCATTTCTGCTTACCAAGAGCCTTCTCGGTAAAAATCGGGAGACGATTAAAGTCGGAGGAATGATAAAGCATAGATTGGCGCGGATATATCCGGCTTATATACTTATAGTATTATTTTGTGTTGCAGTATATATCTTAAGAACGCGTTCTATACCGGCTGATTTCATCCCTCTGATTTTGACATCACAGAATTTCTGGTGGCTTTATGACGGATATGCGAATGCCACGCCGATGACAGGACATCTTTGGTATATTACACTTGACATATATCTCTTTGTCGTTTGGATAATCGCCATGCGTTTTATTCCTCGCTCAAAACTGTTTTTATTTTTTTGTAGTTGCATCGTGCTTGCGGTATTGTGGCGTACGGTATGTGTTCTCTCCGGTGCATCGATAATGCTCTCCTATATGATTCCTGTCGGAGTGATTGATTCGTTTGCATTGGGAGGACTGATTGCGCTCGGATATTCCGACTCATATTCGGTCAGAAATACTTATCCTTATCTGTGCCTGCTGATTGGAGTGTTTGGCATTGGTTTATGCTTGTTGGTTTCAGCTTATGTGAATAATCTCACGTTGACTGACGCATTTCTTTCATACTCGACAAGCAAGGGATATAGCGGGAACATTTTTACCGTAAACGTGTTTTTGTTTGTTAGTTTGGTAGGTGCCGGTCTCATACTTTTATGTCTGAAAGCCCCCCGCATGACATTTCTTTCGAATAAAATTATGGTCGAAGTCGGCGGCATGACTTATCTTCTGTATCTGGTACATTTCCCCATTTTGATTATAACCAGTCATATCTTGAATGAATGGTATCTGATTGCTTTAATGACCTTTTTTATGTCGTTAATTACTGCTTATATCTATCTGAAAGTATTCTCAACTCCTATAGATCGCATACTTAGACGACTGACAGTAGGATAATTATTTAAGACATGGAATTTGAGTTTATCAGACACGACAGGTTAAGTCCTGATTTGCAGAGTCAAATAGAGAGCTCCCTGGCGTATAGGATTATGTCCATATCCCCTGTGGATAGTGGATTAACAATGAAAACAGCAGTCGAATTGTCGAACTTATTAAGAAAGGGTTGGTAGTTGTGGAATATAAGATATCTGACTTGGCCAAACGTTTCAAATTGTCCTTTAAGGGTGACGATGTTGTTATTAAACATTTGGGGTTATGCAATCGTAATAATCTTTCATCATGCACATTATCTTATGTTGCTAACCCCGATTTTCTTGAAACTGCAATTAAGAATACAAAAGTTGATGCTATATTAGTATCGCCGGATATATATAATCAGGTAGATGCATGCCCTAAAACATTGCTTTTAGCAGACTACCCGGAAGACTCATTTTATGAGATTTTTAATTTCATACAGCATGAATCGAGCGCTTATTTAAACAAACCGATTATCGGCAGTAACTGCAAAATACATCCTACCGCTATAATTGAAGATGGAGTTATATTAGGAGACAATGTCGCGGTAGGTGCATTTACCATTATTCATTCAAAGACTCAAATTGGCGATAATACATTAATAGGTTCCCACTGTGCTATTGGCAGTAACGGATTCCAAGCTTTAAAAAAACACAATGGAAAATCCTATAATGTATGTCATATGGGCGGCGTAGAAATAGGCAGAGACTGCTATATTGCCGAATTTGTGAATATATCACGTGCTTTGTTCGATTCAAAAGTGTACATCGGAAACAACGTATTAATTGATGTCGGATGTCATATAGCTCATGATTGTAGAATAGAAGACAATAGTGTTCTAACTGCAAATACCAAGATGTTCGGGTCGTCATCAATAGGGCGTGATGTTTGGATGTCTCCCGGAAGCATGATAATGAACAGAATTCATATTGCTGATAAATGTCATGTCGCACCGGGTGCATTTGTTATAAATGATACATTGCAGGGCGAATCCTATATGGGAAATCCGGCAGTTAAAAAATCTAATTTCATAAAGCGTGAAATAAAATTAAAGAAATTATTAAATAAATAGATATGAATATCAAAGGTTTTATTGAAAATTTCGCAGCTCAGTTCGAAGACACTGATGCTTCGGTATTCACCCCTGAGACAAAGTTTCGTGAACTTGACGAGTGGTCGTCTCTTACAGCACTTTCTATCCTTGCAATGGTGGACGAGGAATACGATATACAGCTTAAGGCTGACGAGATGCGTAAGACAAACACCATTCAGGAACTGTTTGATCTCGTTAAGAGTCACAAGAATTAATGCAACCTTTGGATAACTATAATCCTTTCTCTCTCAAGGGAAAGAACATTCTTGTGACCGGTGCAAGCAGTGGAATTGGTAAGGCTATTGCTCTGGAATGTTCCAGAATGGGGGCTCGTATGTTTATAACCGGCAGAAATTCTGAAAGGCTTTGTGAAGTCCAAAAGTCTTTTCAGTCAGGAAATGACAACATTTCAATAAAAGCCGATCTGACATCTGCCGATGGTATTGACACTGTAGTCGATACGGTAGAGACTCTTCACGGCATAGTCCACTGTGCCGGTATTGGAGACCGGACTCTCTCTAAGATGATTCGTGAAAAAGACATAGAGAGAGTGATGGACACGAATTTCAATGCCCCCGTTCTTCTCCAACGTGCTCTTCTCAAAAAGAAAAAGGTTAGCAAGAACGCCTCAATAGTCTTTATCGCCTCAAGAGCACCATTTGCTCCGACAATAGGGAATGGATTATATTCTGCCTCCAAAGGCGCTCTCATAGCATATTCTAAAGTTCTCGGTCTTGAATTGGCTCCTCAAAAAATAAGAGTCAACTGCATTTGTCCTGCAATGGTTTGGACTGAGCTTGTGGAACGCGATGCATCCCTAACGGGTGTTGACTATCACGAGGCAGAGAAATCGTATCCTCTTGGCAGATACGGCAAACCTGAGGACATAGCCTATCTTTCTGTCTATCTGCTCTCCGATTGTAGTGAGTGGATGACCGGTAGTTGCATAGATGTCACGGGTGGAGGAGAGTTCACTTTAAAATAATTAGCAAAATAAGCAATATGGCAGCATTTATCAAGGCTATTTCATATTATCTTCCGGAAAGAGTTGTAACCAATGATGAGCTGGTTGCGGATTTTCCGGAATGGACAGTCGAAAAGATTGTTGAGAAGGTTGGTGTAAAATTGCGTCATATCGCCGGAGATGAAAAGATTTCCGACATGGCGATAGCGGCAGCTGAAAGACTTTTCTGCGATAATCCGGATATTGATCGTGAATCCGTTGACTTCGTCCTCGTTTGCACACAGAGTCCCGACTACTTCCTGCCATCGACGGCCTGTATCGTTCAGGACCGGCTCGGATTAAAAAAGTCGTGTGGAGCTTTTGACTTCAACCTCGGCTGTTCGGGTTATGAATATGGACTTGCAACCGCTAAAGGTTATATTGCGGCAGGAATAGCCTCTAATATCCTACTTATTACATCAGAGGCCTACAACAAGCATATCCACCCGCGCGACAAAGGCAATCGGACCATTTTTGGCGATGCCGCTACTGCTACACTTATATCGACTGATGGCTTTGCCGAGATTGGTGATTTTGTACTTGGCACGGATGGCAACGGTGCCGAAAACCTTATAGTAAAGACAGGGGGGATGGCATACCCGGAAAAGGCCAATGACCTTGCCTTTGACGAGGACGGTAATCCTCGTTCGTCAGACTATCTATATATGAATGGGGGAGAGATTTTCAGCTTCACGCTTCTTACAGTCCCCAAAATGGTAAAGCAGACACTGGAAAAGAACAATCTGACTAAAGATGACATTGGTCTGTATGTTTTCCATCAGGCAAACAGATTCATGCTCAACCATCTTAGGAAGAAACTGAAGATTGAAGAAGATAAATTCTTCATAAACATGGAGAACATAGGCAACACTGTATCTTCGACCGTGCCAATTGCTCTCGCAGATGCAAAGTCAGGAGGGAAACTTAAAGGGAATGTCCTTATTGCCGGATTCGGGGTAGGCCTTTCTTGGGGAGCAACAATTATAAAATGTGAATGATGGTCCCCCTTTTTAAACCATATATGCCGGCGGAGTTGCCGGAGCTTAATGACATTCTACATTCGGGGCAATTGGCTTATGGACGATTTGCTCGTGAATTTGAAGATAGATTATCTGACTTTATTGGTATAGAGCGAGTTATTTGTACCAATTCATTCAATTCGGCATATCTTGTGCTGATAAAAGCTTTAGATTTAAAACCGGGTGATGAAGTTATCGCTTCTCCTATGTGTTGTCTTGCTTCGAGCCAGCCTTTTGCCGTGAGTGGAGTCAAATTGATATGGGCTGATATAGACCCCTCGACCGGAACTCTCAATCCTGACTCGGTCAGAAAAGCTGTTTCGCCTGCCACTAAAGCTATATTACATAACCACTTCTGTGGCTATGTAGGTTATGTTGGTGAGTTACGCTCGATTGCTAAAGAAAAAGGACTTTTGCTTATCGATGATGTCAGCGAGGCTTTTGGCTCGGAATATCAAGGTTTAAAAGCCGGTAACTGGGGCGCTGATGCGACCGTCTATTCTTTTCAGACCGTGCGACTTCCCAACGCAATTGATGGCGGTGCTTTGTCGTTTAAATCGTCCGAGCATTATAAAAAAGCTGAGCTTATTAGGGATTACGGGATTGACAGGAAAAACTTTCGCGACAATTTCGGTGAGATTTCGCCTCTGTGTGATATAAGTATTTCGGCTTATGGCTGTCTGCCATCTGATGTAAATGCATATATAGGCATCGAGTCTCTGCGTGATACCCCTTCTCTCATCGCACGTCAGCGCGAGAATTCAGAAAAGGTCAGGAGCACACTGCCTGATGACATACATCCTCTCTCGCCGGTGACTGATACATTACCGAATTATTGGGTTTTCGGCGCTTTAGCCGATGACAAACAGGCGTTTATTTCAAAAAATCATAGCGAGAGACAACAATCAGTGTCAGGCGTGCATCTGCCCAACACTTTTTATTCGCTTTTCGGAAAACAACAAGGATTACCGGGCGTAGACGAGTTTTATTCAAAATTTATCGCATTACCATGCGGATGGTGGATATAATTGAGCTATGAATACAATCGTTTTAGGCGAAAGCCATCATAATACTCTCGGCTTAATCCGAAGTTTGGGAGAAGCAGGACATAAGGTTTTTCTGATACTAAAGAAAAAAACTTATGATTTTGTTGATAAGTCGAAGTATCTGACAAAAACATTCTATGTAGATGAATTGGAGGAAGTCTTTTCTATAATAGAGAGTATTGCGGCTGAAACAAAATCAAAAACCGCACTATTTGCAGCCACAGAAGAGTTTGCCGAATATGAGGACAAGCATTATGATGACCTTGAAAAATTTTGTTTCTGCGAGGGTGGAGGAAAAAGCAATAGCCTGAGTGGCATACGTTGTAAAGAGGCTATGAATTCTTTGGCCGAAAAGTGTGGACTGAATGTTCCTAAGACATTTATTGTCAATTCTAAAGATGCTATACCTGACGGTATAGACTATCCGGTGATTGTCAAATCTTCATATAGCGTCAACGGATGGAAAAATGCAATGAAGATGTGTCGCAGCCAAGAGGAGCTTGACGAGCATATTTCGTCGTTGGATAATGTTTTTTTTCCGCTGTTGGTCCAAAAGTATATAAAGAAGGATTATGAGATGCTGTTTTTGGGGTGCTCAATTAACGGAGGGCACGAGGTAATATGTCCGGTAGGGCATCGTAAAATCAGATTCTATCCTTCGGAATATAGTTTAGGGTCTTATTCCCGGTCATTTATGACCTCTTCAGATATGGAGGTCAAGGCTCTGACCGAGAAAGTCACAACATTTCTGAGACAAATCGCTTATACCGGTTTGTTTAGTGCCGAATTTGTTCATTGTGACGGGAAATATTATTTTTTGGAAGTGAATCTCAGAAATGATGCGACAAGTATTATAAGCACTCGATGCAATTTTAACCTCCCTGACATATTATGCAAATATTATTCCTCGGGAGAAGTAAATGTCCCTGATGCCGGCAGTTACCGCGAGCGTCATTATATGCATATTGTGGCCGATATACATCATGCCGTTTCAGGAAAGATTAATTTCGTCAAATGGCTTGGTCAGTTGCGTAATGCCGGAGCGTATGCCTATTTTGACCGTAAGGATATAAAGCCCTTTGTATATTACCTGACGGGTATAGTAAAATCAAAACTGAGGAGAAAGACATCATGATAAGACTCAGCATAATAATCCCGACTAAAGACCGCTATGTTTATTTATTGCCGTTGATTAAGCTGATAGACAGCTATAAGTTAAAAGATTGTGAGATAGTCATTGAGGATAATTCGTCTGATAACTCAGAAATAAGTGAATTTTTAAGTTCTAATACGTTTACGACTCCAATTGTATATAATCATACTTCCGTCCAGATTGCAATCAGTGATAATATAGACAATGCCATAAATCATTCATCAGGTAAATATGTCTGCATTATAGGAGATGATGATGCCGTAACTCCTCTTATCTCGGAGTGTCTTGATTTGATGGACGAAAATGGGGCCGACAGTTTCCGTCAGGCCGAGGAGATAACTTATAAATGGCCGTCATACGCAGATGATAAAAATGTATTTTGCGGAGGTACATTAGCTTACGGCGCGTTAGATGACTCTTATAAGACAGTCGACACGGTCGGCGAGGTAGTAAAGGTGATAGGTAACGGAATTATGAGTCTTGGCAAAATGCCGTGTGTTTATCAGGGCATTGTCCGTCGGGCGACACTTGACAGACTGAATAATATAGGCGGAACCTATTTCCCGGGACCGTCGCCTGATATGGCTAACGCCATGGCTTTGTCTTTTGTCGTCGATAAACACATTGTCGGAAACATGCCTGTAATTGTTTCAGGCGGTTCGGAATACCAGGGTGGACGTTCCAAGAAGATAAAGTCATGGGTGCAACCGTTGGAGAATATTCCTTTTATCAGTGAGGAGGCTAAGAAAAAATGGGATAAACGTGTCCCTTATTTTTGGTGTGGTCATACAGTTTGGCCCGAATCAGGCATAAAGGGGCTCGTTTATGTGGGTCAGGAATCATTGCTGCAGCACATGGACTTTGACCGCTTGTTGGCAAAATGTCTCTATCGCGGCGGCTCGAAATTTCGTGACGAAGTATTATCAAGGGCTACAAATAAAAAGAAAGTATTGGCCGGATGGCTGCTGTTTTCATTAAGAGAATATTTGGCCGGATATAAGCGTCGGATGCTTAGAGCTATGCATAAAGTCTCAGGCGACAGGACGATAGCATTCGGCATCAAAAATATATGTGATGCAAAAGATTGTCTCTTAGAGAAATATCTGCATTTTAAAAAGACATGATTCTTAAGAAAATTTATAAGCGTTGCGTTATCCATAAATGGGAAATCGGTTTCGTCGAGACTCCCTTGTCTGATGTTATCGGTAATGCAGACATCAAAGTTAGATGGATCAGGCATAATTATAAAGACAGATGGTTTGCCGACCCCTTTATCCTTGATGCAAATGATAACGAAATATCCCTTTTGGTTGAAGAATACCTTGACTTTACAGGTCTCGGGCGTATAAGCCGTCTGATTATAGACCGTAAGACATATTGTCTGAAAGAACTTATTCCGGTTTTGGAATTGCCGACACATTTGAGTTTTCCGGCAATCTTGAGGTATAAAGGAGAAATCTATATTTATCCCGAGAACAGTCAATCAGGCAATTTGAAACTATATCGTTATAACCCGGAATCAAATGAATGTCTGTTGGTTGACAATATTATGCCGGAGCCGTTGACAGATGCGGTTATTGCAGAAATATATGATGAGAAATATATATTGTCTACATCACTTCCCGCCCCTAACGGCGATGCTCTAAAAGTATATTGCTTAAATGCAGACACAAGGTCCTCTGATTATAATGTAAAGTTTGAAGAAAACATCGCAAGAAATGGCGGCGCTGTTTTTAAGCATGACGGCTCTTATTACAGGCCTGCGCAAGAGGAGAAGTCCGGCATGTATGGCATCGCTATATCAATCCAAAAAATCGGATTGGATTGTGACAACCATTTGACTTTTGAAGAAGTGCGACGTATCACTTCCCCTGACAAATCATTGGATTTAGGGTTTCATACATTCAATGTCTATAAGGACTTGATTGTCGTAGACGCAAAAGGATTCAGACACCCGCGATTAGGCCGTTTTTGTTATTTTTTGAAACATTTGTTCGGATATAAATGAACAGCAAGACGTCATTGTCAAAGAATACAGCATTACTGTATGTCAGAATCATTGTCGTAACGTTAGTGACGCTGTTTACAAGTCGATTTGTCCTCAATTCGCTCGGCGATATAGATTATGGCGTTTTCAATGTGATTTTCGGCATCGTCGCCGCCTTCCAGATAATGGCGGGCGCATTGATTGTGACCGGCAATCGGTTTCTAATCTCCGATATGGTTAATAATAAGGATCGTTTGCCCGAGACGTTTTCGTTATTATTATTTATACATCTTTTCCTTGCAGTTTTTGTAGGCCTTATTGTTGAGATATTCGGATTGTATATGATTAACAATCAGTTATCAATTCCATCTGACCGTCTCTCAGCTGCGTATATCATATTCCAATTGTCAGTATTTAATTTTTTTACTTCGATTGTTCAGCTCCCGTTTCAGTCTGTCTTAATATCAAATGAACGCTTTGATGTTCAGGCTTATTGTGACATTTTTTACGCAGTCGTTCTTTTGGTACTTGCATTGATTATAAGTTTTTTTCCGGGCGATGTGTTGATTAATTATGCAATAGGGTATGTTCTGATTCATTTTATGCTATTGGCAATTTATATAATCATTTGCCGAAAAGGATTTGAATATGTCAATTTCAGAATAGTAATTAAATTAGACAGACTTAAAAAACTGCTGACATTTGCGTCGTGGAATTTTATGGGGGCGTCTACTCTGGCTATTTACATGCAAGGCACAAATATGATTTTGAACATGCACTTCGGGCCATTGGTAAATACCTCACGCGGCATAGCATTTCAAGTCAATACGGCATTGAATAAGCTTGGAGGCACAATTGTAACCGCTCTCGGACCGAGAATGACAAAATCATATGACGAAGGTGATATTGCAAAGATGAACAGCCTTGCGATTATAGGAGCGAAATATAATTTTGCCGTAATGATGATTTTCTGCGTTCCGATTTTTCTATCGGCAGAATACATCCTTCAGTTGTGGCTTGGGCAGGTTCCGAGATATGCTACGGAGTTTGTAAGATTGATAGTTATTTATAGTCTGGTTAGTTCTCTTTCATCTACCCTGCTTACGGTAAATTTAGCAGTCAGGAAGGTTAAATCTTACTTTATTTTTATCGGTGCTGTACAGCTTACAGCTACTGCTGTTTCATATATCGTTTTGAAACATACCACAAGTCTTGGACCTAATGTAATCTTTTTGATTTATATAATTACAGCTTTAGTATTGCTATTTGGCGGTGCACTAATTCTTAAGATCAATAGCTATTTTGATTTTAAGAAATTTATAATAGACTGCATATTTCCTTGTGTCGTTTCAGCCACAATCCTCTATATTGTGATGTATCTTATCTTTGGTAATATTGATACGACATTTTTGTTATTGGTGGCTCAGTGCCTTGCGTCTATTTTTATCGGTTTGATTATATCCTGTCTTCTGATAATGAAACCCGATGAAAGGGTATTTGTATTGGCACTAATTAAATCAAAGATTGGACATGAAAAGAATTAGATTTTTGTTCCGTTTTCTAAGATACTTCCCTCAGACTGTATACTTTAATTTTAAGTTTTTGCGCCCAAAGGATGCGATTAAATTACCTATACTTTTATATAAGCCGCGTTTCGGCAAATTATCGGGAAGAGTCGAAATCAAAAGTAAGGAGATTCGGTTTGGAATGATTAGACTTGGATTCCCATCTAATAATCTATATTCAGGCAAAGGTATATTCATGGAAATCGCAGGAAACGGGAAACTGATATTTGAGGGCGAGACTTTTTTCGGCAATGATTGTGGCATTTCTGTCGGACCGAAAGGAAAACTTGTTTTAGGGGATGGCTTATATGCGCGGGTTGGAGTAAAGATATGCGCATACCATTATGTAAAAATCGGAGAGCGTACACTTTTTGCGTGGAATATAACCATAATGGATACATCGTTCCATACACTTAAGGATGCCACAAGCGGTGAGCATCTGTCTGCAAAGCCTTACGGAACAATTATTATCGGTAAAGGGAATTGGATTTGTTCCGAATGTCTTATACTCAAAGGTGCATGGACCAATGACAATGTAATTTTGGGAGCACGCAGTGTCTTATCCCGTAAATTGGAATCTGAGCCTAATTGTATAGCGGTCGGAAATCCTCCCCAAATAGTCAAGACTGGTGTATATCTTGACATGAAAGATTCAAATGTAGAGTATGACTGGTATGGAGACTGTGAATAAAAACGATATTTTTTTTGTACTTGATGATTTTTCGAGTGGCGGAGCCGCGAGAGTGATTTCATTGATAGCCTCCGAATTAGCTCAAAGAGGATATTCCGTTAATATAATATTGGATAAAAACAGACCGATTTTTTATCCTCTGCATAGTGGCATCCGAATTATACCTCTATATGAGAAACGCAGCCCGCGAAATTTATTTGAACAGATATTCTTTAGCGTCAAACGACTGAGGAAACTTATTAAAGAGAATGACGGTGTCTGGATAAGTGTAATGCCGGACATGTCTTTGGCTCTATGGTTAGCCTCTTTGTTCAAACGGGTAAAGAAAATTGCCTCTGACCATACATCATTTGAACGTAAATTATCCGTTTACGGTAAATTCAATCGTTCGTTTGTCTACTCAAGGTTTGATGCGGTAACAGTTTTGACGCAGCGAGATTATGTTTTTTTAGGCAAAAAGCTTCCTCGCAAAGTGGTTATGCCCAATCCGATAAAAATTGAGAGGCATGTAAGCAATAGCGAAAGGGCAAATATTGTTTTGGCTGCCGGGCGCTTGGATGTCTGGAAGTTAAAAGGATTCGATATCCTGTTGAACGCATGGAGCCGGATTGCCGCAAACAATCCTGACTGGAAACTTCAGATAGCCGGAGACGGCAGTCAGAAGTCGCGCGATGAAGTTAAGGCATTAATTTGTCAGTTAGAGATAGCTGACAGTGTAGACCTTTTAGGCCAAGTGTCGGATATAAAAAGCGTTATGAGCCGAGCCTCTATTTTTGCTATGACATCCCGCGTCGAAGGTTTCGGGCTGGTCTTGGTTGAGGCTATGTCGCAGGGCTGCGCCTGTATCTCGTTTGATGACGGCGGACGGCAGAGTGAAATTATCGATTGTGGCTCCGGAATTATTATCGACGATAATTCGGAAGAACAATTGGCCGACACGATTCAGAAATTAATTGACGACGCTGATTTAAGATTAAAGCTCTCTGAGGGAGCTGTCAGACGCGCCGGCGATTATGACGTAAAGAAAATAGCCGATAAATGGGAGACGCTACTCAAAACTTTATGAAAGATAATCATGGATATAGAGGAACAATGTTATTTCAAATATTGGGATTCCTTGTATTTTATATAACGATATCACCTATAACTATATATTCTCCTTCTATATTTCAAATATATGCTTATATATTATTTATTGCGATTTTATTTTCTTTAAAAAAGGAAAGTGTCTTTGATAGTAGTATCAGAAATATTCGGTCTTATGTTATTTTGTGCTTCACGGGAGCATTTATTCTTCCGATATTTATTCATGGAGAATTGCCATTTGTAACAGATATTTTTCAATGGATTTCATTATTGCTAATCATTAGCCTGAAGCCGTTCTATAGAGAAGAAATATTAAAAATCGCTCTAAAGTGGTTGTATATAGTTACCTTGCTATCTATCATTGAATATTTAATAGGATATTTTACATCTAATGTAATTTTTATTGCAGATATTTACAAGAATGATACATCATATTCGCAGTCGTTTTTTAATTTATACAGAGCTGGAAATATTCATTACCGTTTTACATCACTTGCAAGTGAACCCGGAGAATTAGGCGCTTTATGCGGATTTGTAATAGCATTTGTTCCTTTTAAACGGGAATATATTAAGTACTTGATAGTCTTCTCAATTGCAGGTATAATCTCATTATCTCTTGCATTTTATATCTATTTATTATTTATCCTTGTTTTCAGAACGATACTTGGTCAGCTCCATGTTAAAGTTCTCATATTGGCTACAGTCGTGCTTTCAGGAGCAATATTTATGTTTCAAGATTCTTTTGAAAAGATGATTCTCGAGCGAGTGACCGGGCGATCTCTGGAAGAAGTAGATAATAGAACGGGGGAGCGTGTAAATCAATTTATGTCTAACCTTTTCACGTCTCCGGAATCATTGTATGGAGTCGGTAATAGAACGGCATACAAACTTGAAGAAGGTAGTGGCCAAGGTAATGCAGGTCTAAAATGGAAATTATTCCAATATGGGATTTTGGGTGTAGGCTTTTATTTTATCGGTATGTTGATATTATATAAGCGTTTAGGGAATAAACATGTTCCTAAAATATACGGCATTCTGTTTTTCCTTCTCTATTTTTATTCTGTAGGGTGGTGGGGAGTGCCTTTTTTTATATTATTAATGTTTACTACATTGCCTTTAACTGATGTAAAAAAAATCAGACCTCATTCTATTTCAAAGAAAATATAGCATATATGAAGCTATTCAGGTTTTTATAAAATATTGTTAATATAACTAATCTATATTGATTGTATATTCCCGAAATATAGCTTTAACAATGAACATTCTTTTTATTTCAAAATTGACCGGAAATTTATGGGCCGGTCCAAACAACAGTGTACCGGCTCAAGTTTTAGCTCAGTCAAAGGTTGATAATGTGATGTGGGTAAACCTTAACCATGTATGCCGCAAAGAATGGAGAAGAAAGGAATATAGATTTATCAATTTTGACGATATTGATAATTGCATACTCCCAATGCTTCCTTCCCCATTTAATAAACCCGATTATATTATATGTGAGGAAATATATTGCTACTCACCGTTTGATCGGATGTTAAGAAGCATTATGAAATCCGGTGTCCCTTATTCTATTGTACCGAGAAGTTCTTTGACAGTTAAGGCTCAACGGAATCATGCATTTAAAAAGAAAATTGCAAACTTGATATTTTACAATAGATTTATAAATAAATCAAAAGCTATTCAATATCTGACAGAATGGGAGAAAAATGAGAGTGAAAAGCTTTTCAAACGTAATAGTTATGTCATTCCTAATGGTACAAATATACCAGAATTTCCCCAAAAAGAATATAGCGGTGATGGCTTGAAGATTATATACATAGGCCGGTTGGAAATTTATCAAAAAGGATTAGATAATCTGATTGAGGCTATAAACCTTATAAAAGACAAATTAAGGTCTGCAAGAATTTCAATAGAACTATATGGTCCTGATAGAGACAGTACTGTTGAGATACTGACCCCCATCATAGAAGCAAATTCTATTGATGACATTGTTATTATGAGACCTCCGGTTTTTGGCGCTGAGAAAGAACAGATTCTAAAGTCAGCTGATGCTTTTATCATGACTTCTCGTTTTGAAGGTATGCCTATGGGACTTATAGAGGCTCTTAGCTATGGATTGCCATGCATAGCAACCGAAGGGACCTATCTTATGAATGAAATAGGTTACTATGATGCAGGGTGGATTGCCGGGTCAACTGTAGAAAGCATAAAAGATGCTTTGTTGAAGTTTATGGCAGAATCCAATCTAATACCACAAAAAAGTAAAAACGCTTATAGTCTTGCAAATCACTATTCGTGGGATTCTCTTGCTCATATACTTCACGATACTATAAATAAATCAATATGATATATTTTACCGGGGATATAAATCTGACCGACTGGATTTTTAATGTCGGATTCGGAATCGGGACTAAAATAGCAAAGGGTTTGGATCCTTTTAAGTTTCTGGAGCGGAAGGACGAGGACATTTGGATAGGTAACTTTGAGGGTGTTGCTTCTGATGTTACTGTAAATTCCGGCATATACGCAAAATCATTCCGTGTAGACCCCAGTATTCTAAAGGGCCTGGGCCACATGGACTATTATAATGTGGCAAACAATCATTCCATGGAGCATGGACAGGATGCATTTTGGAGAACAGTAAGTTCTTTGCAAGACTACGGCAGTAAGGTGTTCGGCACTGTTAATCAAAAGACAATTGTGTTTGAATATGGAAGAAAAGTAATAGCCATCAGTGGTCTTTGCCTTAGAATTGAAGAGAGCAAAAGCATTCCTATGTATTGGTATAATCCGGAATATAGTGAGATAGAGGCGGAATTAAAATCTCTACCTGATGAGGCTTTCAAAATACTTTTCGTGCATTGGGGGAATGAATATATAAATCGTCCTTCTATCGCCCTACGTCGTTTTGCACACTGGCTTCTTGACATAGGTTATGACTTAATAATAGGTATGCATCCCCATGTTCTTCAAGGATATGAAGATTATAAAGACAAGCGCATATATTACTCTCTTGGCAACTTTGTGTTTGATATGCCTAGCATACAGTGCAAGTATGGAGCCATAGTTGGTTTGGATTTTCATGAAAACAAACCTATTTATCGTGAACAATACGTTAAAATCGATAATGATTGCTGTCCCCATATTATTTCAGAAAGTGAAGTTCCGTGTGAATGGCAATTTCAATATCTTAATCAGCAACTTAATATTGAGGATAATAGCGAGCAATATCATAATTATATAAGAAAGGGCTATCTTGAATACCGTAATGCAAACCGAAGACAACTATTGACTTCTGTGTTTACGCATCCTATGTTTTTTTATCAAGTATTTAGGGATTACATAAAACGTATATTTAAAAGATAAATCATGCATATCAGAACTAATCCAAAACTGAATAGGATTTTCAAACCAGTAATTCTATTTTGTGAATGGTTGGGCATACATCATCCTATCTTGTTGGCGAGAATTCGTTATTTTGTTCGCTTCAAGAAACTATTGGATTTAGATAATCCTAAAACATTAAACGAAAAGATCCTTTTCTTGTGCCTTAAGACAGACACCTCGCTTTGGACACGCTGTTCGGATAAGTATGTTGTCCGTGGTTATGTCGAGGAGAAAGGTCTTGGCGAAATCTTGATACCGTTGGTTGGCGTATGGAATAAGGCTACAGACATAGACTTCGACAAGTTGCCGGAAATGTTTGTGTTGAAAGCAAACCATGGCTCGGGCGATGTTTTGGTGGTAAAAGACAAGAAAAAGGTGGATTGGCTTGAAACCGTTAGGATGTTTGAGAAAGATCTCGCGTCGCGATACGGCGCTTTGGAGAGCGGTATTCATTATATGCGAATAAAGCCTCGGATGATAGCGGAATCATTTATCCAAAATAATGAGGAAACTAAAAAAGTAAGTTCCTCGTTGATTGACTATAAGATGTGGTGCTTCAACGGCCAATGCTACTATATTTGGGCATGTGCCAATCGAAATGAACATTCAACTGAAGTAATGACTTATGACAGAGAATGGAACGCACATCCGGAATACAGTATATTTAAAGACGGTTATCGCCGTGGAGAGTTGTTGCCCAAACCAGAGAATTTTGAGCGTATGATAGAAATTGCTGAAAAATTGTCAGAGGATTTTCCATGCGTACGAGTAGACCTCTATAATATAAGTGGTAAAATTTATTTCGGAGAGTTAACATTTACTAGTTATGGGGGGCTAATGGATTTCTATACCGAGGAGTTCCAGTTGTTGGCAGGTAGTCTCGTCGATCTGTCAGAAGTCAAAGTGATACGATGATAGAGAAATACCGATGTTACAAGGGCGCATGGATATATGCGAATGATCCACATCTGGAATCAAAACTTTCTAAGGCGGAAGTAAATAGCCTGATGAAGAGAGGTGGCATTATGGTACGTAATGCCTATGATTTCGACTGCAAGGAGGAGACTTTATTTTGGTATGTGATAAAGGACTCTTTTGGAGGAATGGAAGAATTATCTTCTAAGATGCGCAATCAGGTAAAAAAATGCTTCAAAACAATGCGTGTGGAGATTATTTCCGCAGAATTCCTTATTGAGAATGGGTATGAGGTATTTGTTGAGGCTTATTACAGTTATCGGGTAAAGACAGTTCCTCCTTCACGAGAAGAGTTTGAGTCTCGCATCAGAAATGCCGAAGAAAATGAGTTCTGGGGAGTTATAGATATGGAATCCAACAAGTTGGTAGCATTCTCAATGAATGCCACTACGGCCGAGAGTTGTGAGTATCGTACAATGAAGGCAATTCCAAAGTATCAGAAACTCTATGCTTACTATGGGTTAATATATGAGATGAATCGATACTACTTAGAAGAACGAGGGTTGAAGTTCGTTAATGATGGAGCTCGATCAATTACAAATCACTCCAACATTCAATCATTTCTAATTGAGAAATTTAATTTCCGGATGGCTTATTGCCGTTTAAATATATACTATAAATGGTGGTTAGGGTTGACCATAAAACTGCTTTATCCTTTGCGTACTCTAATTCCTATACATCAAGTAAAAACATTATTTGAGTTGGAATATATTCGCAGAGGCGGAGCTTAACTGGTTATATCGTTGTAATTAGGGCATGAATTAATAATTCCTCAAATATTTGTATTAAAAGCGCTTACCGGTTTTACTTCTATTCTGTGGTCACCCCCTTTTTTCCCGCTCTTCTTATTTATTTTACATCTATGGATTTAGTCAGTATTATAACACCTACATACAATTGTGCAGGATTCATTGAGGAGACAATTGAAAGTGTACGGGCGCAGACTTATCTCGACTGGGAGCTGATAATAGTTGACGACTGCTCCTCAGACAATACTATGGAAATCGTAAAGCGGTACCAAGAAGAGGATTCCAGAATCTCATATCATTGCTTGAAGCACAGGTCTGGGGCGGCTGTTGCTAGAAATACTGCCTTGCGTCTCGCAAGGGGGCGTTGGATTGCTTTCCTTGACAGCGATGACCTTTGGTTGCCATATAAACTTGAGAAACAGATAGCCTTTATGGTCCATAAAGGATACCACTTCTCTTATAGCAACTATGAAGAGATAGATGAAGGCAATCAACCACTTGGAGTATTGGTATCAGGTCCTAAACATGTTAACACATTAGGCATGTTTTCATATTGTTGGCCTGGGTGTCTGACTGTCATGTACGATTCTCAAAAAATAGGACTCATACAGATTCCAAAAATTCAAAAGAACAATGACTATGCAATGTGGCTTAAGGTCATCAGGAAAGCCAATTGTTATCTACTTGACCAAAATCTTGCGAAATACCGTAGACGTATCGGTTCAATCAGCAGCGGCAGCTATACATCTCTTGTAAAATGGCATTACCGCCTATTTCGTGAAGTTGAGCTCTATTCAAAGCCTGTCTCCGCAATTCTTACTGTCAATAATCTTTTTTGGGGAATGATAAAAAAAATATTCTTTGTTCACAAGATAAAAGTTAGATAAATAATTCCTCAAATCTATTATCAATTAATTTACATGATGTTAAAATACATTTTTGACCGGGTGATGGCGTTTGTCGGGCTGGTCTTGTTGTGGCCGGTGCTCGCGGTTGTGGCGATACTGATAATGGTGAAAATGCCCGGCGGCCCGGTGATTTTCAAGCAGAAACGAGTCGGGCGTAACGGCAAGCTGTTTACGATGTATAAGTTCCGTAGCATGACTGTCGGTCACGGCGGCTCGAGCGTATCGGTCGCCGGCGAAAGCCGCATAACGCCCCTCGGAGCCAAGTTGCGGCATTACAAGTTGGATGAACTGCCCGAGCTTTGGAATGTGCTTATCGGTGATATGAGTTTTGTCGGGCCGCGTCCTGACGTGCCCGGCTATGCCGACCAACTAAAGGGTGATGATAGGGAAGTTTTGCGTCTTCGCCCCGGAATTACCGGCCCGGCCTCGCTAAAATACCGTGACGAGGAGGAGTTGTTGGCGCGTCAGGCTGACCCTCAAAGGTATAATGATGAGGTGATTTTTCCCGATAAGGTCAGGATTAACCGCTATTATCTTCACCATTACTCATTTATTAAAGATATTGAAATGATTTTCTGTACCGTCCTCGGTCGCAGGATGAAATATGATAATGAATTGATATGAAACGCGAACGAATTTTGCTCTGTCTGGCTCATATGAGCGGCAGGGAGATGGATTTTATAAAGGAGGCATTCGACAGCAACTGGGTTGTACCTCTCGGACCGAATGTCAACGGCTTTGAGGCCGATCTCGAGAAGTTTGTCAACGACCGCGAGGGTGCTACGCCGCTTGACAAGAAAGTTGTGGCGCTGAGCGCCGGTACGGCGGCGGTGCATCTTGCCTTGTTAGCCTGCGGTGTCGGACAGGGCGACGAGGTCATCGTGCAGAGCTTTACGTTCTGTGCCTCGAGCCATCCGGTGACCTATCTTGGCGCCACGCCGGTGTTTGTCGACTCCGAGCGCGAGACATGGAACATGGACCCCGTATTGCTCGACGAGGCCATCAGAGACCGCATAGCCGTAACGGGCCGCAAGCCCAAGGCCATCGTGCCGGTCGCTCTCTACGGCATGCCCTATAAAATCGACGAAATCATGGCCGTTGCCGCCAAATATGACATCCCGGTAGTCGAGGATGCCGCCGAGGGCTTCGGCAGCCGATTCCGCGGACAGGTGCTCGGCACGTTCGGCCGCTACGGCGTGCTGTCGTTCAATGGCAACAAGATGATTACGACCTCGGGCGGCGGAGCGCTGATATGCCCCGACGCAGAGGCTGCCCGCGAGATATTGTGGTATGCCACACAGGCACGCGAGAGCTATCCCTATTATCAACACGAGGCCATAGGCTACAACTACCGCATGTCGAATATCTGTGCCGGCATCGGTCGCGGGCAGATGACTGTAGCCGACGAGCATATAGCCCATCACCGCCATGTGCAGGTCCTGTATTGCGAACTGCTAAAGGATGTCAAAGGAATCACGATGCATGAGGCTCCCTCGGCCGACTATGACTCCAACTACTGGCTCTGCACGGCCACGCTTGACCCCGCTTTGAGAATTAAAGGACAGGAAAATGCTTACGCCGAAGTTGTCAGCGGAGCGGTAGGTGGAGCAGCTGGTGTCACGCACGCCACAAAACAAGCACATACTGACTTGGAGCCAAATGTCAATGTCGAGGCTCTGCGACTTGCGCTTGACGCAGCCGGCATCGAGTCGCGTCCGCTCTGGAAACCGATGCACTGTCAGCCTGTTTATAAGAACAATCCCCGTTACACCAACGGCGTGAGCGAGTCGCTCTTCCGTGTCGGCATCTGTCTGCCGGCTGGACCGTGGGTCACGGATGACGATGTCCGTTATATAGTCGATTGCATCAAATCAAGCATCATCCTCTGACGGCAGGTTATTGGCGGCGGCGGTGTGCTGCCGTGGCAAACAGAATCCCCCGATACATCTCAGTGTGTCGGGGGATTTTTGTTTCGATTTAATCTTCTACGGGGCTGAACTGGTCTTTGCCGACTCCGCAGAGCGGGCATACCCAGTCATCGGGGATGTCTTCGAAAGCTGTTCCGGGCGCTATGCCTCCGTCGGGGTCGCCTATTGCGGGGTCATAGACCCATCCGCATACGTCACATACATATTTTTTCATATTCATCAATTATTTAAAGGTGTGGAATTTATTTATCATTCAGAAGATTATAGACAACTACCGCGTTATTATGCTGTTCGTCATGTGAGGAATAAAGAAGAGTCACAACTTGTTTATGTCCGAGAAGACCTCGTAAAGCGCCAAATGACGGATTATCACGGAGTTCGTCGGCATATCGTGCCTCAAATTCATGCCAGCGGCAGTCCGGGTCGGCATGAAACCACTCGCGCAACTCGGTTGATGGAGCAATATCCTTATCCCATAAGTCATAGTGAAAGGTTTCATGTGAGAGACCCCTCGGCCACAACCGGTCGATGTATACTCTGAATCCATCATCGGACGTTGCCTCGTCATATGCCCGTTTCAGCCTATATTGAGTCATAATCAGTAATTTTCAGTTGACATTTTAACATCCATATCAGCCCAAATGTTCACACTGATTCCCGAACAGTCTGCTACTTTTGATTGTTCAAACATAAAAAGACAAGCCATGTTATGCGACAGATAATCACTCATTTCACTGACGATGACCTTTATAAATTCACCATGTGTTGCGCCGTTATCGAAAACTATCCGCGCACACAGGTAAAGTACCGTTTCAACGACCGCGACAATACCGTCTATCCTCCCGGTTTCGCCGACAGGCTCAGCGAACAGATAGCAATGCTCGAAAATGTAGTCATCACCGACGCGGAAATTGACTTCATGCGTGAGAAATGCACGTATATACCGCAGTGGTTTTATGGCTTTCTGCGCGGTTACAGATACGACCGCAGGCATGTCACCGCAAGTCAGGACGCAGACGGACACCTCTCTGTCGTGTTTGAGGGAAACTGGAGCGAGACCATTCTGCTCGAAGTCAAAGTACTTGCCATCATATCAGAATTGTACTACGAAATGACCGGTCGCATACATCAATTTGACTATGATGCATTTTATGACAAATCGTTTGCGAAGGCCGAGCGTATGCTTGCGGCAGGGTGTTTTTTCAGCGATATGGGCACACGACGTCGAGCCTCGTTCGAGGCTCAGGACACTGCCATACGCGCCATGAGCGACTGTCAGTGGCGCGGCAAGCGCCCCGGGTGTTTCATCGGCACGAGCAATGTTTACTTTGCCATGAAATACGGTCTGACACCTATCGGCACTATGGCGCATGAGTTTGTCTGTGCCATCGCCGGCATGTACGGACCGCTGATGGCCAACCATATCGCAATGCAAAAATGGTCTCACACTTATCGCGGAGCGCTCGGCACATATCTCTATGACACATACGGGTGGCGCATCTTCAGCCTGAATTTCTCAGAGGATTATGCCAACATGTTCAAAGGGCTGCGTGTCGACAGTGGCGACAACTACGAGCAGCTCGACCTTATAGTCGATAAATACCGTTCACTCAAAATAGATCCGTCGACAAAGCAGATTGTGTTCAGTAACGGCCTCAATGTCGACCGCGCGATAGATATTCAGAAATATGCAGCAGGCAAGTGCATCCCCTCATTCGGTATCGGAACACATTTTACCAACGATTTTGACGGAGTCAGGCCGATGAACATTGTTATCAAACTGACTGACGTAAAGATTACCGAGTCATGGCCGTTTTACTGTCAAACGTGCAAACTCAGCGAGGACAAAGGCAAACACTCCGGCGATTCGGCAGTCATAGCCTGCTTCAAGCAATTGCTGCACATGGAGTGACACCGATGTCATTTACCGATAAAATATTACGTCTGCCGCCGTAACATTTTTCCTGACTTTGTGTCATATATAAAGTAATATCAAATTATTCTCACAAAAGCATGGAAAGTTATTTCAGACATACGCTCTGCGTAGTATTATGTGTCTTCGGCCAGATTGCCTGCATGGCAATACCTGTCAGTATTGACGAAAATGTAGAGTTTGTAAGTGCGGTATGCCGCACTGCCGGTTTCCGGGAGTACACCAACGATATTAATGAAGCATATGCCCATAGGGTTGACTCGCTGATGACTCCGTTTGCCGGACATGATGCCATAAAGTATCTTGACAAGGTAAGAGCCGAACAGGGAGTTTCGTATGACGCAATCGCCGATTTGGCTATACACACCGAAATTGCCGACGGACACTTGCGCCTCAAAGACGGAGCCGATTTATCAAAGGTCGACTGGCGCTGGTTGGAAGGGCAGGACCGCGAACTCGTGCCGCTCCTTGACGATTTGTATCAGAAATCTGATTTCTCCCGGTTATATAATTCAAACGCAGACTATTATGGCCATGCGATCGACAATATGAACGCGCTCATGGACAAATGCGACCTCAAATGGCTGACTGATTTTTACGGCAAAGAACCCGCCGGCAGCCGCGTGGTCGTCTCTTTGCTCAATGTCGGAAATTATGGGGCGACGCAGAAGTTGGCCGGAAAGCCGGATGAATCAGTGATAGTGATAGGATGTAATAGACTTGACGAAAAAGGTTATCCGATATTCGACGGCCGGCAGAGCCTCATAGTGCACGAGTCGTCTCATCCCGTCTGCAATCCGTTGGTTGAACGTAACATGAAACTGTTTAACAGCAATATCAGATTAGCCGCCGAGCTTATGCATGAAGAGTTACGCAGAGGTGCCTATGCGGGTCCGTTTACGTTAATGTGTGAGTCGATGGTGCGCTCGATGGAGTTGCAGTACGGACTGGCCCACGGCATAGATGAGACAGATACTGACCGCGGCATGAAAAATCAGATGCGCCGTGGATTTATGTTTATGCCCGAGATACGCGAGGCTTTGGATGTCTACAAGTCAGACCGTGAGCGTTATCCGGTCATTGACAGTATTATGCCGGTTATAGCCGACAAAATCAACAAAGTCGATGTCGCCGAGCGATATAAGGAGATAGTCAACAGTTCGCCCAAAATCTTAGGCTGCTCTATAGCGGAAAACGCCATAGATGTTGCTCCGAGTGACTCGTTAGAAGTGCGTTTTTTCTTCGACCAACCGATTCGTAAGGGCTCATTTGGAATGGCATATTACGATAACAATGAGGATATTATGCCGAAGCTGGCCGAAATTACGCAGCGAATCAGACTGTCGGATGACGGAATGGTGCTGAGTGTCTTTATAGTTGCAGAGCCGGGCAAGGAATATGGGTTTTCGATGAATGGAGCTTTTTATCGAGGGCTCAAAGGCTACAGCGGCCACGGCACGGCAAAGGTGCATTTCTTCACCAAGCCGAATTAAGCCACTGTTAAACTTTTGACGACAACAAGTGTCTAAAGAAGAAAAGACATTATGAAATCGTTTCTGTCAGTTTTAGCATTATTGATGACATTGTCATCGCAACCGTGTCTCGCACGGAGCAATGACCGGGATTGCTGTGAAAGACATTATGAGCACAGACACGACCGTCAGCTTTACTACGTAGGCGAGAACGACGTGTTCTATGACGGCGTGAAAATAGACGGTGCATCGGCATCGAGTTTCTCTATACTGCGCGACGGTTACGCCAAGGATACGTGGAATGTGTATTACCGCGGCGTCAAGATTGAGAGCGCGTCGGCCGGGTCGTTCAGCGTACTCGGTGACGACTATGCCAAGGACACATGGAATGTCTATTACTGCGGCAGGATAATCAAAGGTGCGTCGGCCGATAGTTTCACTCTCCTCAAAGACTTCTACGCCCGCGACACATGGGCGGTCTACTACGACGGAGTGAAGATTGAGGGCGCGTCGGCTGACAGTTTCAAGGTGCTGCGCGACGGTTACGCCAAAGACACGTGGAATGTGTATTTTGACGGCATCAAGATAGCCGGAGCCGATGCCGGCTCATTCAAATGCGGCCGCGGCGGCTATGCTCATGACACTTGGAACACTTACTATTGGGGCAAGAAAGTGTACTAAGAGTGCTTGCGATAAAAATGAAAAAAGACGGAGTGTCCTGATGTCAGGTCACCCCGTCTCTAAATTAACCTTTAATACTCCTGTCAAAACCTATTTTATATAACGTTTTGTGATATTGACACTGCCGTTAGACAGATATTCTTTTATAATATATATATATATGCCGTCTGAGGGATGTTGACTTAGATAGCCTGTTAAGGTGTAGAGGATGACTATTGCCGGCACGAAATGTCTGAGTCTCATTTTCTTCGCGGTCTGCGGCGTTCACTCAGCCGTTGCTTCATCTGACGTTCCATTTCATACACACGGTCAATTTGCTTTGGGGTAAGAAATTTGCTGTATTCCGCATAGTATTTCTTACGCAAGTCGAGGAGTTTCTGACTGTGATCAAATCGTGACTGAATAATGCTGTCGGTTTGGGTATCGGTCATTGAGCCTTTTTTCGCACGGCCTTTACGCGGAGAGGGCCCCATTTCCCATATCTCGCGCTGACATTTAATATATGTTTCAACGAATTTTTCGCTTACTTCGGGTGAAAAACATAGTTTTTCTGAAATGTGTTTTGCTTGTTTTTCGGCGAGCTGTTCGCGAGAAATTTTTTCACCGGTTTTACGCGGCTGAGCTGATACGGAGCAGGTCAGGGCGAAAATCGCCATTAGAGGCAGCATGATTCTAATCAGTTTTTTCATATCGGTTGTATTATTCGTTAATAAAAATGTCTTCTTGATAAACTTCAATAAGATAGGCTTGGTCGGCCTCTGACAGATTGTCAAAAGCGAGGTCTATTTCAGTAAAATCTGTATTCTGAGTCATTTTGTATTGACTGACTGCGACAACAATCAGAGCCAGAGATGCGGCCACCGCAATACTTCGATATATGATTTTAAGGATTTTATGTCTTTTGTGGACGGAGACGGCTTTTGCCATAATCTTATTCTCGAAATCATCGAAAAAGGTATCAGGCACACTATATGGCATCTTCTTTCCGATTTTATCAAAATTATAACTGTCCATTTTTTTAATCGTGAGTGTTCATATATCTGATAATTTTCTCTTTCGCAGCATGATAGTTCGCTTTGACATTGTTTACTGAAGACTCGGTGATTTGTGCGATGGTCGCATAATCGAAATCGTCGTAGTAACGCAGGTTGAACGCCAGCTGCTGTTTAGGGGGAAGCGACAATATGGCTTTCTGTAGCTTGACGGCCTCAAGATCTGAATAGTCGAAGTATTCGTCGGCAATGATGCGGTCTGCTTCGGATGATGTGTCATCGTCAAGTGAGCAGATAAAGACTTTGCGTCGCTCGCGTTGACGAATTGCTTCGTTTGATGCAATCCTGAAAATCCATGCTGCAAGAGACATTTCTCTATTGAAACCGCCGATGTTGCGGAAGACTCTCATAAAAGTCTCTTGCAGAGCATCCTCGGCATCATGATGTGAAACCGTGATTCGGCGTATGTGCCAGTAGACCGGCTCCTTATAGCTCTTCAAAAGCATTCTGAAGCCTTCCTCCGGGTCATATCCGAGGGCGTCAAGTATATTATTGTCTGAAAAGATCGGTGTCATTATCGGACTAAAGCAGTTTTCATCGTTGCGTTACAATTATTATACCCGCCGAATTGCCAAATGTAAAAAAGTTACATCGAAAATTTAGTAACAACATGAAAAAATATACATAGGAATAATAAGTTAATTGTAACAAATGTGCTACTTTTGAGTCTATATAATAAAGGGATATAACTTATGAAAAAGCTTTTACCCGCGTTTCTGGCCGTGGCTGCGGCGGCAACATTCATACCGGCGCTGTCAAAAGATGTGCATGTCGAGCCGGGCTCTTTGCACAAGCTGATTACGGCCGAAGATTTCAAAAACGACCGCTCTCTGCGTATAACAGGCACGCTTAACAACTCGGATATCATTGAGTTGCGCAATCTGTGCGGTCGTGATACGGCAGGAAAGAAAACTGATGCATTGATAAGCGACTTGGATCTGCGCGATGTGAAGTTTGAGAATAGCGGAGCGCCATACTTCCTTAAGTTACGCAAGACTTACGGTGTGACGTCGCCGACGTCGCTGCCGCCGTGCATGTTTTACGAAGTGCCGATTGAAAAACTCATTCTCCCGAAAAAACTTGACACATTAGGTGAATATTCACTTGTCTATACGGGCCTTCGCGAGTTGCGGCTGCCGCGAAACCTGAAGTTAGACGGTGCGGCTATTGCCCGCGATACATTGCTGTCGGTGCTTGAGCTCCCCGACATGGAGAAAGGTCTGTCGCCAAACTACTATGTGCTGCCCAATCTTAAGTCAATCCGTTACGGTGACATTGACTATATGCCGAGCGGCTCGTTCAGGGACATGCCGCAGCTTGAGGAAATCATATTCGACGGCATGATAGGCCATATTGACGGTTATCAGATTTCAAACTGCCCGAATCTGCGTCGCGTCATCTTCAACGGACCGATACTAAGCACAGGCGGTCCTGTTTTAGCTCACAACTGTCCGCGCTTGGAGGCTGTCGAGTTTAACGGTCTTGTCGTCGGCCACGGCCTCACGGTCAATGACAGCTGTCCGGCGCTCGGACGCATCACTGTCAATGGCGCTGTGATTGAATCCGGTGACTCGGCAGTCATCCCGTCTACTTCGCTCGAGGCGATTAAAGCCTCGCCCGAGGCGATGAGCCAGCTGAGACGGCTTGTCGACCGGCAGATTGCTCACATGGGGGCTAAGGGCTTTCTCGGACGGATTTGCCGAGGGTATGCCCCGGAACTTTCGCCGATACTCGATTCACTCGGCATGACCGCCAAAGCCGCGGAAATGGACTCTGCCTTTGCCGCCAACCGCAATCCTGACGAGGGGAAATCCAAACTTGAGATACTAAAGGAGGCCGCGCCATACTCGGCCTATAAAGGCGACGCCGACCTAACTGTAACATACACCGAGTCCGACGATTCGCTGCTGACCCGCAGCCGCAAGTATTTTAACCTTGACAGCGTGGCAGGACAGGGCGACGACATCTCGCGCATCAAGAATCTCCTTTACTGGATGCATGACCTTGTGCGCCATGACGGCTCGTCGTCGTGGCCCGACTGCCGTTTCAACCTCGTCGACCTATATAATATCTGTCAGAAAGAAGGGCGCGGGCTCAACTGCCGCTTCATGGCCATGATGCTGGCCGAGGCTCTGTTGGCCGAGGGCATCCCCGCACGCTATCTGACGTGCATGCCAAAGGCTTATGATGAAGACTCAGACTGCCATGTCATTACGGTCGCATGGTCAGAGAGTCTAAATAAATGGATTTGGGTTGACCCGACTTTTGCCGCCTATGTCACAGACGAAAACGGTCTGCTGCTCCATCCCGGCGAAGTGCGTGACCGTCTGCGCCGGGATATGCCCTTGGTCCTCAATGATGATGCGAACTGGAATCATCAGAATCCTGAGACCAAAGAGCATTATCTCGACTACTATATGGCTAAAAATCTTTACCTTATAGAGACAAATCTGATTCAGCAGGCTGAGCCTGAGGGACAGTCGGTTCATAAACAGGGAAAAACCTGCACACTCGTGCCCGACGGTTTCGACTATCCCAACACAGACTATCTGATTTCAGACGACGTATTGTTCTGGCAGGCTCCTGTAAGATAATATATATGGCAGGGTAGGGCTTTATTCTTTGACAAGGGTCTTTCTCCCGTTTACGATATAGACGCCCGGGGCGAGGGAGCCGAGGTCGTGTGATGACCGGCTGATGAGATTGCCAGACAGGTCATATACAGCGCCGTCATGTGCGCTTGTGTCTGCTGCGATGTCGTCAATGCCGCTTGTCGCGCCGGCCGAGAGGGTGACCGTCACATTGCCGTCGCCGAGGATAGATTTCAGCTGCGGTCCGCTGTAATTGCCGTTAATCTTGCCCAAACGCGTGAAGTTATAAGTGTTTGTGTCGTAATAGATTACAAACTGGTTGCCTAAATAGAGCACGAGGTCGCCGGGGCCGGTCGTGAAGTAGGTGTCGTTGCGCGGCAGCGACTGCGGCAGGCTCCCGACCTTCTCCATATTGGCGTAGTCGTGCATATCGACTGTAACGGGGCCACTTTTGAGCAAGTTAATTAATGCACTTGCCGACGAGTTGTCGGCAAGTGAGGCGGTCAGCGTGGCTTTGTCGCTGACCGTTATAGTGATTTGATTTTCAGTCATGTCGGGTTTAGTAATTGATGAGTAATTGATTTGCTCCAACCAGTTTTGGAGCATCGTCCGTGCGCTGGAGGTCTGTGATGACCTTATCCACAGGCTCGGGCTGACGAATTTACCATTCGGAATCAGGAGCTTGGCGTCGGCCTCGACTCCGCTGATGCCGCTGCTCGCGCTCGACACTATCAGGTCGATATTCTTGCCGGCCATCTTCGCGCCGTTCTCAAAGAGGAATGTCTACAACGGTGCGGCCATATTGCTCCACCACAGCGGCGCTCCGATGATGACCGTGTCATACTTATCAAGGTCGACATTAACCGGGTCGATGGCAGGGTATGACGATGCGTCGTCGGGGTTGTTGCGTATCGCCGAAATCTGTGCGCTGCCGATGGCATAGTTGTTGGCCTCGTATTTCAGGCCTTTCTCGGCCGGCTCGATGCGGATGACGTCGGCATCAATCAGGCCCGTCAGTGCCGTGACTATGTTGTGCACATTGTTTGTATAGCTGTAGTAGACTACTAATGTTTTGGCGCGTGCTGCCATAACGGAAAGTGAGATTAGAAGAATTAATAATAATGATTTACGCATATCTTAAGTGTTTGGTTTGTTTCTGCCTTTGGCTGACTGTTTCAGTCCCATATCGGTTAATATCGCGACCTCATTGTCCTCGAGTGATAAATTCTCAGCCGCTCTACCGTTCTGAATTTGCCTGACAAGTTCGCAGGGCCTCATATTATGAAGTCTCGCGATATAACAGACGAGTTCGTCGTCAATGAAGTCAGAGGGCGTTTCGGGTTTTGCGGTCATTGTTTATGTCTCGTTGCATTTGCAAAATTACATGTCGGGCAGGCCGGCGACAGATATGAATTATCGGTAGAACGTACCAAATTCTTTGCTTTTGCATTATGCGTTTTTTTGATTTGATTGCTATCTTTGCAATTGAATAACAATGCTTTCACTTACTGATGAAGAATATCCTGAAGATTAGAAACGTAAATGATTACAGCCGTTATCTTGGCGCACCGGATCAGCATCCGTTAGTCTGTGTAATCAATTACGCCGAACTGTCGCCGACGCATCACACACTTAACGATTACAGTGTCTACGGTCTATTCTTTATGGACGAAGCCGACTTAAGTCTCGAGTATGGCTGCGGCAAATATGACTACAAGGGCGGTACGATGATTTGTGTCGCTCCGGGTCAGATTGGAGGCAAGGAGGACAAGGGCGAACTTGTCAACCTTAGCGGCTGGGGACTATTGTTCCATCCCGACCTGCTGCATGATACGGCGTTGGAACGTAAAATCAAGGATTACAGCTTCTTTGATTACCGTGTCAATGAAGCCCTGCATCTGACTGACGGCGAGCGCGACATAATCAGCTCACTCTTCAGTCAGTTGCGCGATGAACTTGGCAATGCCGACGACCATTATCAGAAAGAAATTATAATAGGATATATTGAGCTTATTCTGTCTTTCTGCGGTCGCTTTTACAATCGCCAGTTCCTCACCCGCCGATTGGAGAACTCGGATATACTTATGAAGTTTGACTCGTTGCTTAAGGACTATTATGACAATAAGTTACAGCTCACCGAGGGCATCCCTACAGTGCAGTACTGTGCCGAGCGGCTATGCCTCTCGCCTAACTATTTCAGCGACGTTATAAGCCGTACGACCAACGAGACAGCCGGCAACTATATCCGCCGCTACGTCATGCAGATTGCTAAAAATCAGTTGGCCTCAGGTGCCAACATCTCTGAGGTGGCTTATGACTTGGGATTCAGCTATCCGCAGCATATGAGCCGCATGTTCAAGAACTACGAGGGCATCACGCCCTCGCAATATGTCAATAGTCTTAAGAAATAGCTACTTCTTTAGGTAGATAAAACGGGCGAGCACGGCCATGCGCCGAAGATGCAATAGCCGCTGATAAAACGAGTGGCTATGCTGTCTGTCTAACAGTTTCGCCGTCCCGCGATTAAAACGTTAGTGTTAGCGCCAATAAGCTGTGTTTTGAATAAAAATAATTAACTCAATGTTGACAGTTTATGTGTTTTTTATTGATTTGCCAATATCGTATGGATGTAGGATTAAACTGCGCATCATACAATAAACTTTAGTTAAGCAGAAAATAAATGATGTAAAATAGGCGTAGTTTGAACTATTATTGCTATATTTGTAGTCTAATAGGCGCAAATACGACCATGGAAGAGAATATATACATGTTACCCGACAGTGAAATACGCCGTCGGATGGGACAAAAGATAAGGCATCTACGACTCCGACAGGACTTAACTCAGGCATCGCTCGCAGAACAGGCGCAAGTCTCACTGACGACATTAAAGAAAATCGAAAAAGGCGATATAAGCTATTTCGATTCCATGATGCGCGTGCTTCGCATACTTGGCGAACTGGATGTGTTCTCGGCACTCATTAAGGAAGAGGAGATGAGCCCCAACGAATATTTCGAGTTTGTCGAAGCATGCAAGAAGAAGCGGCGTAAACGTGCAAGCGGTAACAACAAGACTAACACACAACCTGATACCGAAGAATCAGAATGGTAGATATCGCAAAAGTTAACCTGTATGGTCAACCCGTCGGGACATTCCGATGGGACAACAACCGCCAATTGGCATATTTCGAGTATGCCGATAGCTTCATCGGCAAAGGTCTTGAACCTTCGCCGATTCTTATGCCTGTGCGTCAGGGACGGATATACTCATTCTCTGACATAGGTCGTGAGACGTTCAAGGGACTTCCCGGTATGCTTGCTGATTCATTGCCCGACACTTACGGCCGGGCACTGTTTGATCGTTGGCTCGCGCTTACCGGTCGTAGCAGCGGAAACGCTGTGGAGACACTATGTTACCTCGGCAAACGCTGCATGGGAGCTTTGGAGTTTGAACCGGCCATGGATGCGCCCTATAGTCCGGATGTCAGAATTGAACTTGATTCCCTTGTTGAAGTGGCAAGCGAGGCACTGTCGGAAAAGGAAAAATTCGGAGCCTATCTTGAAGAGGACAAGAAGGCGGCAATAGCCGAAATAGTGCGACTTGGCACCTCTGCCGGAGGACAGAGGGCGAAAGCCATCATAGCCTACAATCCATTGACCGGGGAAGTCCGTTCAGGGCAGATTGAAGCTCCGGAAGGCTTTGACTATTACCTGATAAAGCTCGACGGTGTAACCGCCGAGGCCGGATTCAGGGAAACGCAGAATTTCGGCCGACTGGAATACTCTTTCTATCGGCTTGTAAAGGAATGTGGCATAGAAATGTCGGATTGCAGTCTGATAGAAGAGAATGGACGCGCACATTTTCTCACAAAGCGTTTTGACCGTCAGAAAGGAGAGAAAATCCACATGCAGACACTCTGCGGCATAGCGCACTATGATTACCGCAATCCCCGTTCATACTCTTACGAGCAGGCGTTCAACGTGATGAGGGCATTGAGATTGCCATACTCACAGGCGCAGGAAATGTATCGTCGCATGGTATTCAATGTAGTGATCCGCAATCAGGATGACCACACCAAGAACATATCCTTCCTAATGGACAGACAAGGCAAATGGATTCTTTCGCCGGCATACGACATGGGATTTGCCTATAATCCAAAGGGCGGATGGACAGCACAGCACCAGATGTCAATAAACGGAAAGTTTGACGACATAACCCGCCAAGACCTTTTGGAATTTGCGAAACGCAACAATATAAAGGAAGCTACTGAAATAATCGACCATATTGCCGAAGTGTCTTCACGCTGGCCTCTCTTGGCAAGGGAATGTGAAGTTCCCCGGCCCATGATAGATGCCATAATGCCGAATTTGAAGCTATCCATATAATAAATCCTTCTTCGCAAAGATTTCAATAACCATAAAAACATATCCTGACAAAGACAAGGCTTTTCCTAACCCTGCGCCGAGCCTTTCTACATAATGGGAGGAGATTGGTGAGGTGCGATTGCTTCGGTAATTTTGAGGAAACGCCTGAATTCGTTATCAACGCACTTCGGTGTAGTTTTTCCGCTGAAGTAATTTTGGCTTGTGCCGCAATAACTCGTCGGCCCCCATGTCAACAGACTGCGGTGGGTGTTCTCGATAGCGAGCGGCGAGCCAACCTGCGCAAGCATCATTTCCCGGCGTAAGTCTATTTCTTGGGATAGATAAAGCGTGCGAGGCCGTAGATGTAGCGTCGAAAACCGGGGCGGAACGCTAACAGTCGGTCAAACCAACTCATGTGCGGACTGACGAGTCTGACAATATAGCCGACATAGAACATGGCGAACAGTGTGCCCGGTCCGACCACGGTCCGAGGCCATGCGCCGAAGAAGCAGTAGCCGCTGATGACGGCAAGGATGACTAACGCGGTGTCAACCATTATCTTGACCGTAGGGAACGGACGTCCTGTCACACGGCTGATGGCAACCTGTATGCCTTCGCCCGGCATCGTCACCGAGCCGCAGCGTATTTCGCAGGCAACAGCCACGCCCAACACCGTCGCTCCGATAAATTGGGCTATAATCTGATTGACAAGCAAGTCGTAATTGAAAATCGACGTCAGCCACATGTTGATGTCAAGCATTGCTCCGAAAACAAACCCGACGGCGAGCTGAAAGAGCTACACCTTCTCAAAGCGCCGCCGCAGTATCGCTATCTGCGCCGCCACCAAGATAACGTTCATGATATTGGTGTAGCCGCCGATGGTCCATCCGGGAGTTATCCCGGCCTCGCCGGCAAGTGTGAAAGACATCGGTATGGCCGAAATGACGCCGCTGCCTAAGTTTGACCTCACGCATAGCGCCACGCCCAAGGTCATGAAATACATCGATGTGATTAAAAGTACGTGCTGCCAGACAAATTCTACTACCTTATCCTTAATTGAAACCGTTTGTGTAATTTGCATTATTTAAAATCCCTTTCTGCCTGCAAAATTACAAAATTTCCACGATAGGAGACAATTTAAAAAAGCGGAGCGGCCCCGTACGAGGCCGCTCCACAAAAAAGATTCGTAATATTTTATCCTATCATTGTGGCGATGTCCTGTTCGACAGTCGTGATGGTGCCGATATTGAATTTATCCTGAAGCACCTTGAGAATGTCGGGAGTGAAGAATGCCGGCAGGGTAGGACCTGTGTGGATGTTCTTCACGCCCAAGGCGAGTAGGGCGAGCAACACGATGACAGCCTTCTGCTCATACCATGCGATATTGTAGACGATAGGCAACTCGTTGACATCTTTGAGTCCGAGCGCGTCACGCAGGGCGATGGCGATGCGCACGAGTGAGTAGGAGTCGTTGCACTGGCCTGCATCCAATACTCGGGGCACCCCTTCGATGTCGCCCAACTGCAGTTTGTTGTAGCGATATTTGGCGCAACCTGCCGTCAGTATCACGCAGTCATCGGGCAGAGCCTCTGCAAATTTGGTGTAATATGCGCGCGAGGGAAAGCGTCCGTCGCAACCTGCCATTACGACAAATTTGCGTATCTTACCGTGTTTGATGAGGTCTATGATTTTAGGAGCCAATTCGATGACCTGATGATGTGCGAATCCGCCTATGATCTCGCCATGCTCGATTTCTGTCGGCGGCTGGCACTTCTGTGCATGAGCTATCAGTTCCGAAAAATCTTTCGGCTTGCCGTCGCGGCCGTCCTCGATATGATGTGTGCCCGGCATACCGACGACGCCTGTCGTATAGACGCGGTCAAGATATGTGCAGTTCTTACGCGGCGGCACGATACAGTTTGATGTGAATAGGAAGACACCGTTAAATGTCTCGAACTCGTCTGTCTGGCGCCACCAAGCGTTGCCATAGTTGCCGGCGAAATGGGGATATTTCTTGAACGCGGGATAATATTGACCCGGCAGCATCTCTGAGTGGGTGTAGACGTCGACGCCTTTTCCGGCGGTCTGCTCCAACAGTTCCTCCAAATCCTTGAGGTCGTGGCCACTAATCAGGATGCCGGGACGCTTGCGCACGCCGATATCAACTTTTGTAATCTCCGGGTTGCCGTAGCTCTCAGTGTTAGCCCGGTCTAACAGAGCCATTACTTTGACGCCGCCTTCGCCGACATTAAGTACGAGAGACAGCAGTTCGTTGACATCAATGTCTGTTCGTGCGGTTTCGGCCATGGCGTTTTCGATAATGGCATATACGTCATCATCTTCGTATCCGAGATTTGCGGCATGACGTGCATATGCCGCCATTCCTTTACAGCCGTATATGACGAGCTGCTTAAGTCCGCGTATATCGGCGTTTTCCTCGGCGAGCACACCCGTTACAGCTTCATACTTCTCAGCCTCGTCAGGCTCGGCATAGAATTCAACAAGCGCGAGGTCGGGCAGTTCGATAGCCTGCTTTTTGGCTGTTCCGGCAAGTATATTTTTTAATTCAAATGCGCGGCGGATATAATCGTCTAACGAATCGTTGTCGAAGTTGGCATTTGTGATTGTAGTGAACAGCGCGTCAATCACCAAGTGATCGGCCTCTCGTGAAGGCTCACTCTTGGCGCGTAATGCGCGGTTTATTGCGGAAATCCCTCTGACGGCGTAGAGAAGCAAGTCCATACGGGCCGATGTCTCGGGGTGTTTGCCGCAGACGCCCAATATATTACATCCTGTGCCACGTGCAGTCTCCTGACACTGGTAGCAAAACATCTTCGGGTTGTCCATATGTCAGTCGTGTTTGATTTTTACAAGCATTACTTTAGCATCTGTGAGAGCGTGGACAGAGTGGGGGACGCCGTCGCCCACCAAGAGCGCTTCGCCGCGGTGGATATGCACCGGTTTGTCAATTACAGTGAAAATGATTTCACCGTCAAGTACATATACCATCAGCTCTGCAGGTGCGAGATGCTTGGCAAGATCCTGACCGGCGCTGAAAGATAATAGCGACACGCCTCCGTTGTCATTCTTTAAAATCTCGCGGAACTCCACGTGCTCATCACTGTTTACGACCTGATCGGCGACGGTAAACGCCTCGCCGAATTTATAATCTGTCTCTAACATAGGCTGTTAATGTTTTTGTAGTTTATAAATGTAGATTTATACTGACATGCCCTTGCATATCCGACAATTAAACATCCCCCGGGCGTCGTTAGTTCAAAAATAAGGTATTATGCAAAACAAGTTGTTAAATCAAGCGCCATCACGGCGATTGTAAGAGATTTTTGTCCGCGTAGCGGTCAGAGCCACATAGTGGCGAAAGCATGTTAGGCCACGGTAAGTAGGCTGTAGGCCTGCGCAACCGTGGTTTCATAGCTCACCCTAAAAAAGCGCGCTGTAGGTGCGCCGCGACAAACATTATAATAGATTCGCCTCATCTTCAAGATTTCTTCTTGCCCTGTCTACAATAGAGGATATTATCTCTCTACCATACTCTTTTGAACGTCAATGATGACTTTTTCGCCGTTGACGGACATGATTACCTTGCAGTTTTTGAAAACGGTCAGTCGCTTGAATTTCAATTTATAGACGACTTCACCATTGACCATGTCGTATCGTATATGTTTTGCCGGATACTCTTTGCCGTTGTTAGACAGGACGGCGTCGGTTACTTCTGCCGTTTTAGGAGCATTTTTGTCGACAAGGACAATGTTTGTGTCTTTGATATTGTCGATGCTTTGATACTTAATTTCAGCAGATGCTGAGCTCGCCCGTGACCGAATCCATTACGAAGCCTTGCACCCGAATTCCTTCGGTCGGCATCAACGGATGACGTGCAATGGCGTCGACAGTTTCACGTACGGCATCGTTGGTGTCCTCAAAACCATGCAGCCATTCGCGCAGATTAATTCCGCAATGCTCCATAAGTGTGATATGCTCCTGACTTACCCCACGCTCTTTCATCAGATGCAGCATTTCGTCGGCGTCCATTCCCTGCACTCCGCAATCTGTGTGGCCGATAACCATTATCTCGGTCACCCCCAGTTCGTACACGGCGATAAGCAGACTGCGCATCGTGCTGTCAAACGGATTAGTTATTGTCGCGCCGGCATTTTTGATCATTTTTACATCGCCGTTGCGTATTCCTAATGCGGCAGGCAGAAGTTCTACCAAGCGCGTGTCCATACATGTGACGATAGCAATTTTTTTGTCAGGATATTTGTCGGTAGCAAAGCGACGCGCTCCATCCTCAGCTACAAATTTTTTGTTGAATTCGAGTATTTCCTGTATCATATCTTAATTTTTTGATGACGTTGTCTCTTCGTCAAATATACGATTGAATATCTCGTTTAAACGAGGTTTGTCTTCGAGTAGCGCGTGGATAGTCTTAAGATTTTTGGCATTGTCGCTCCACGGTATCCATACTTTCAGATAGCCTTCCGGCCCGTACTTTTCGGTCAGATGCTCTATCGTACGCTGATAATGTCCGGCCTTGTCTAATTGAGGATAATGGGCCAGACCGTACTGTACGGTGCGCCGTATTATTGTCTCGGCCTCAATGAATCGGTCGGCTTCGGCGACAATGAGTCCGTACTTGCTGCGAGGCTTATGGTCACTTGACGCACGATGGTCCTCGACCGCCTCTCCCATGGTCTGAATCTCCTCCGGGCTGAAATGCGCTTTCACGAACTCGTCGCTTTCGAGTATCTTGCGTGAGTCTTTGTGATGATTTTCCCGGCCGTTGACAAGTCCGAGATCATGGAATGACGCTGTGACGTAAACCATGTCGACTTTGATGTCAGGCATCTGTTCGGCGAGTTTCAGGCTCTGTTCGATGACCATGCGCACGTGGCCCTCGCGGTGTGCCTTGTCAAACGAAGCATAACGCGGTATAATCGTTTCCTCGACATAATCGATAATCGCCTTCGAAACAGTCCTTTCCATTGACATATAAGGTTATATATACTTGCTTGCCTCTCTGAGACTGAGTGGTTTCATTCGGTCATGGTATCTGGCTATGAAATCTCTGACCCAAGCGGGATTTGTTTTGGAGTAGTCACGCAGACTCCATCCGATTGCCTTGTTGATGAAAAATTCGTCGCTACCGAAATTATTGACTATAATCTTCTCTAATAGCTCCGTGTCAGTGGCGTGTTTGCGCAGCAACTGATGGTCAATCGCCAAGCGCCTCACCCAGAAATCCTCGTCTGTCGACCATCTCAGCATCAGATCATTGATGCGCGGGTCACGAAACGCGATGCCGCCCACTGTCCTGTCGAGTCCGTCAATCGTGTCCCACCACTGCTTTGAGCGTATAAACTTTTCGACGATCGGCACGTCTTCGTAAGTCAGAAATTTCTGCATCGCCCGGAGATAATCCGTGACAAGATATTGGAATTCACGGTGCTCGTCAGCCCAGCATTGCTCAAGAAACTCTCGGTCTATGACTCCGACCTTCTTGTCCCGGGCGATAACGTCTTTATAAACCGCGCGTCTCTCAGGCGTCTGCAGACCGTAGAATTTGAATCTGTCGCGCATGTATGCCTCCATGTGCCGTGCGTTCTTCTCATCACGCAAAAACTCAAATGCCTCTTGACCTTCTGATACTTACTCATTACGATACATCAATTTGCAGATAGTATGTTTGTGGAGCAATTCGAATTGCAACTTTAAATATGCCGCAAAAAA
>DXYS01000076.1 GCA_019415705.1 Bacteroidales bacterium
TCTTTTTTCAAGTTTGAGGCCGGGATCTCGACAACACGGTGGTTGGCTTTGATCGCGTTTCTCAATCTTGTGAGATAATCTGCTATTGGATCAGTCATTTTGTTGTTTGTTTAAATTGATCGGGATTTCCCAACAATATTTAATACTCGCTTTTTAAGTGGCGGAGCGCAGTTTGTGTCCTGCGGCGTCTGCCGGGTGCGGCCGTGACCGCGGGGTCTGTCGGAGAGAGGGTCGAGCGGTGTAAAGTCGGGATGTGCCGGTTTGTGTTGTGTTTATTACCAGCTTGCTTTCTTTACACCGGGGATGAGGCCGGCAGAGGCCATTTCGCGGAACTGGATACGTGAGAGGCCGAACTGACGCATGTAGCCTTTGGGACGACCGGTGATCGAGCAACGGTTGTGAAGGCGGATGTAAGATGCGTTTTTAGGCAGACGCTGGAGTTCCTGATAGGCTTCGTAGTCACCTTGTGCCTTAAGCTGGGCTTTTTTGGCAGCGTATTTGGCTACGAGTTTGGCACGCTTGACCTCGCGGGCTTTCATTGATTCTTTTGCCATATCTTCTGGATGGGTTTAATTTTTAGCGTTCTTGAAGGGGAGACCAAACTGTTTGAGCAGAGCGTAACCTTCCTCGTCGCTTGTGGCGGATGTGACGAAAGTGATGTTCATGCCCATGAGCTTGTTGATGGCGTCGATATTAATCTCGGGGAAGATAATCTGCTCGGTGATGCCGAGGGTATAGTTGCCGCGGCCGTCAAGTTTGCCTTCGATGCCTTTGAAGTCACGGATACGGGGCAGCGCGATGCGGATGAGTCTCTCGAGGAACTCATACATGCGGTCGCGGCGCAGTGTCACCATGACGCCTACGGGCATTTTTTTACGGAGCTTGAAGTTAGAGATATCTTTACGCGAGAGTGTTGCGACAGCTTTCTGGCCGGTGATGGCTGTAAGCTCGTTGATGGCAGTCTCGATAAGTTTTTTGTCTTGGGTGGCAGCGCCGAGACCCTGATTGATGACGATTTTCTTGAGGCGGGGAACCTGCATAATCGTCTTGTAGTTGAATTCTTTTTCAAGAGCGGGAACGATGCGCTCTTTGTAGTCTTTCTGCAGAGTAGTGCTCATTATTTAATCTCCTCTCCTGATTTTTTTGCGTAACGGACTTTTTTTCCGTCCTCGATACGAAATCCGACGCGGGTTGCTTTTCCTGATTTGGGATCGACGAGGGCAATGTTAGAGATATGTATCGGGGCCTCCATCTTTACCAGACCTCCTTGGGGGTGTTTTGCGCTGGGCTTGGTGGCCTTGGTGACGATATTCACGCCTTCGACGATGGCACGCTGTTTTTCAGCGTCGACAGAGAGCACACGTCCTTGTTTGCCCTTGTCTTCGCCGGCGAGGACGCAGACATTGTCGCCTTTTTTGATTTTAAGTTTGCTCATTGTTTGATTGGTTGCTTTAAATTGTGGGTTAAAGTACTTCGGGTGCCAACGAGACAATCTTCATGTTTGTGGCACGGAGCTCGCGGGCGACAGGACCGAAGATACGGGTGCCGCGAAGCTCGCCGGCATTGTTAAGGAGCACGCAGGCGTTGTCGTCGAAACGGATGTATGAGCCGTCGGTGCGACGGATTTCTTTTTTGGTGCGTACGACGACAGCCTTCGATACAGTGCCTTTTTTGACGTCAGAGCTGGGGATTACGCTTTTGACGGAGACGACGATGATGTCGCCGACCGAAGCGTAGCGACGGCCTGTACCGCCGAGCACATGGATGCAGAGTGCCTCTTTGGCACCACTGTTGTCGGCGACGGTTAAACGGGATTCAGTCTGTATCATGATTATTTAACTTTTTCGATTATTTCAACTAATCTCCATCTTTTGGTTTTGCTCAGGGGGCGGGTTTCCATCAGACGTACGGTGTCGCCGATCTGGCATTCGTTGTTTTCGTCGTGAGCGTGATATTTCTTTGTCTTGTTGACAAATTTGCCGTAGATGGGGTGTTTTTCTTTCCATTTTACGGTCACGGTGATTGATTTGTCACCTTTGTTGCTCGAGACAACCCCAATGCGTTCTTTTCTTAAGTTTCTCTTTTCCATTTTCTTGCGGGGGTTATTTGTTGTTGAGTTCGCGCTGGCGCAGCTCTGTCTTGACACGTGCGATCATTTTGCGGTCGGCGGTAATCTTGGCGGGGTTGTCAAGAGGCGACACCGAGTGGTTGACCTTGAGCTGGAGGTAGTCTTTCTCCATCTGGGCAAGACGCTCTTTGAGGTCGGCCGTGCCGAGTTCTTTTATTTCTTCTTTCTTCATAGCTTATTTAGACGTTTTGAGTTGCGTCGTAGTCGCGGCGTACGACAAACTTTGTAACTACGGGAAGTTTCTGTGCGGCAAGGCGCAGAGCCTCTTTTGCGATGTCATAGCTTACGCCTTCGACCTCGATAATCATGCGGCCGGGTGTGACGGGAGCGACAAAGCCTTCGGGCGAACCTTTACCTTTACCCATACGTACCTCAGCAGGTTTCTTGGTGATGGGTTTGTCAGGGAAGATGCGAATCCATATCTGGCCCTGACGCTGCATGTAACGTGTCACGGCGATACGGGCGGCTTCGATCTGACGGCCTGTAATCCACTTTGACTCAAGTGTTTTTATGCCAAATGAGCCGAAGGCCAACTGGTTGCCGCGCTGGGCGGTACCTTTCATGCGGCCTTTTTGAGCGCGGCGGAATTTGGTTTTCTTAGGTTGTAACATGTTGTCTGATCTTGTCTTGAGGTTTAACGATTGTTTTTAGCGCCTCTGCGGAAACCGCCGCGGCGGGGAGCGCCGTTGGCTGCTGCGGGGCGGCTTTCTTTCTGTCCTGAGGTGAATGAGGGGGCGAGGTCGCGTTTGCCATAGACTTCACCACGGCAAATCCAGACTTTGACACCTACGACACCCACTTTGGTGTGGGCCTCGACAAGCGCATAGTCAATGTCTGCACGGAGTGTGTGCAGAGGTGTGCGGCCTTCCTTGAACATCTCGGAGCGGGCCATTTCAGCGCCGTTGAGACGGCCTGACACCTGCACCTTGATGCCCTCGGCTCCGGCACGCATGGTCGATGCGACTGCCATCTTGACAGCGCGGCGGTATGCTACCTTGCCTTCGATCTGACGGGCGATGGTCGAAGCGACAATCTCGGCGTCGAGTTCGGGACGTTTAACCTCATAGATATTGATCTGCACGTCTTTGTCGGTGATTGTCTTGAGCTCCTCTTTGAGTTTCTCGACGTCTTTGCCGCCGCGGCCGATGATGATGCCGGGACGCGAGGTGCAGACGGTGATGGTGATGAGCTTGAGAGTGCGCTCGATGACGATACGCGACACAGAGCAAGTGGCCAGACGCACGTTGAGGTATTTGCGCAGTTTATAGTCCTCGAGGATAATATCACTTTGGTTTTTGCTGTCAGCCCAGTTGGAGTCCCAGCCGCGGATGATGCCTAAGCGATTGCTGATCGGATTTACTTTCTGTCCCATATCTTTTTATGCCTCGGGGGTTTTAGCGTTGTTATCAATAGTGTCTACTATGAGGGTCACGTGGTTGGCGCGTTTGCGGATGCGATAACCGCGACCCTGCGGAGCTGTGCGGAGACGTTTGAGCATCGGGGCACAATTGACAAAGATTGTGCTGATATAGAGTTCACCGCTTTCAGCTTTTCTCTCGTTTTTCTGCTCCCAGTTAGCGACGGCCGAGCGGAGGAGTTTCTCAAGCTGAGCGGCGGCGTCCTTATTAGAGAACTTGAGCATGCCGAGGGCGCGGAAAACTTCTTTACCGCGTACCATGTCTGCGACAAGTCTCATCTTGCGGGGAGACGAAGGAATGTTGGTCAGTTTGGCAAAAGCCACCGACTTACGCTCTTCCTTCATTTTATCGGCTGATATTCTTTTTCTTACACCCATTTTATTTGATTCTTTTCTTTTTCAAAGTTATTAATCCGGGCCCGTTATTTTTTCTTGTTACCGGCGTGACCGCGGAAGGTACGGGTGGGGGCGAATTCGCCGAGTTTGTGACCTACCATGTTCTCGGTTACGTAAACGGGAATGAATTTGTTGCCGTTATGCACAGCGAATGTGTGGCCAACAAATTCGGGGGCGATCATAGATGCGCGGCTCCATGTCTTGATGACATTCTTTTTGCCGGTGGCTTCCATATCGGCGACCTTTTTCTCGAGTTTCACGCTGATAAAGGGTCCTTTTTTTAATGAACGGCTCATAAATTTGTAATTTAATCAGATTACTTTTTCCTTCTTTCAATGATGTACTTCGAAGACTGCTTTTTGGGAGCACGTGTCTTGAGACCCTTAGAGTAAAGACCTTTGCGTGAACGGGGATGTCCGCCTGATGCGCGGCCTTCGCCACCACCCATGGGGTGATCGACAGGGTTCATAACGACGCCGCGGTTGTGCGGACGACGGCCGAGCCAGCGTGAGCGGCCTGCCTTGCCCGACGACTCGAGCGAGTGCTCGCTGTTGCCGACAACGCCGATAGTAGCTTTACATGCGGCGAGCACTTTGCGTGTTTCGCCTGAAGGTAATTTGATAATCGCATAGTCACCCTCGCGTGAGATGAGCTGGGCGAAGGTGCCGGCCGAGCGGGCCATGAAGGCTCCCTGACCGGGACGGAGCTCGATGTTGTGGATAACTGTACCGACAGGTATTTTGCTCAGGGGGAGGGCATTGCCGACCTCGGGAGCAGCCTCGGGACCGCTGACCACTGTGGCTCCGACTTCTAAGCCGTTGGGTGCGATGATGTAGGTTTTCTCACCGTCGACGTAGTAAAGGAGTGCGATGCGTGCAGAGCGGTTAGGATCGTACTCGATTGATTTTACTACTGCGGGAACTCCGTCTTTAGTTCTCTTAAAGTCAATTATACGGTATTTGCGTTTGTGGCCACCACCAAGGTAACGTGTGGTTAGGTGACCTTCGGCATTACGGCCGCCGCTCGCTCTTTTACCGACTGTAAGAGATTTCTCCGGTGTAGTAGCAGTGATCGTACCTTTAAATACACCGATAATTTTGTGTCTCTGGCCCGGAGTTGTGGGCTTGAATTTTCTTACTGCCATTTTTTATTAGATATTGCTGAAAAAGTCGATGGTTTCGCCCTCGCCGACAGTAATAAAGGCTTTCTTCCAACGCGATGTAGCGCCGCGGAGCAAGCCGCTCTTTGTCCAGCGGGATTTGTTTTTGCCACGCACGACGGCGGTGTTGACATTGACAACTTTCACGCCGTAGAGTTTCTCGACCAGATCTTTAATCTGGTATTTGTTGGCTTCGGGAGAAACGCGGAATGTGTAGCGATTAAGCTTCTCAGAGAGCTTGGTCGCCTTTTCTGTAACGATTGGTTTGATCATTATTTCCATTTTGCTTTCCTCCTTGGTTTAGAGATTATTAATCACAGCAAGGCTACTCTCCGTGAGGATAATAGCGTTGTTGTTGAGCAGTGCATACGTATTGATGTCCGAGGCACTCATCAGCTGAGTGTCGGGCACGTTACGAGCAGACAAATATACGTTTTTATTCCGGTCTGCTAAAACGAGGAGCACTTTTTTACCGTCAACTTTAAGATTTTTAGTAAATTTTACAAAATCTTTAGTTTTGGGGGCTTCAAAAGTGAAGTCCTCGACGATAGTTATCTGATTTTCCTGTGCCTTAACTGTCAGAGCTGACTTGCGAGCAAGCATTTTTACTTTGCGGTTGAGCTTGAAGCGATAGTCACGGGGACGGGGACCGAATACACGGCCGCCGCCGACGAGGACGGGAGAGTTGATGTCACCAATACGGCTGCCGCCGCCGCCCTTCTGTTTGTGAAGCTTGCGGGTCGAGCCTGACACCTCGCTACGCTCTTTCGATTTATGTGTACCCTGACGCTGATTGGCCAGATATTGTTTCACGTCGAGATAAACGGCCTGCTCGTTGGCATCGATCGCGAAGACGGCGTCGTTAAGCTGTGCTTTACGGCCGGTGTCCTGTCCTTCTTTGTTGTATATTGCGAGTTCCATTATTACTTCTCAATTAAGACGATTGAACCTTTACTTCCGGGAATCGATCCCTTGATCATCAGCAGGTTGTGGTCGGCGATGACTTTCAGCACCTGAAGATTCTGAACAGTGACACGCTCGTTACCCATCTGGCCGGCCATACGCATGCCTTTGAAGACCTTTGCGGGATAAGAGCAGGCACCGATACTACCGGGGGCACGCAGACGGTTGTGCTGGCCGTGTGTTGTCTGGCCGACACCGCCGAATCCGTGACGTTTGACAACGCCCTGATAGCCTTTACCTTTAGATGTGCCGACGATGTCGACAAAGTCTGATTCGTTAAACATCTCGACGGTGAGTGTGTCACCGAGTTTGACTTCTGAGTCAAATCCTTTGAACTCGGCCAAGTGTTTCTTGGGTGTTACTCCGGCCTTTTTGAAGTGGCCGATTTCAGGCTGGGTGAGATGTTTCTCTTTCTCATCTTCAAAACCGAGCTGAATGGCGTTGTAGCCGTCAGTTTCGGTGGTTTTTACCTGAGTAACTACACAAGGACCTACTTCGATAACAGTGCACGGAATATTTTT
>DXYS01000077.1 GCA_019415705.1 Bacteroidales bacterium
ATATCACTAATTATCAGATATATTATGTGTTTGCATATTAGTTGCAGAAGGACTGAGAAAAAAACGTAACGAGGGCATCCTGTAGCCAGTCGTGAATTACATCTTTGGTGGTAAATGTAGGCTGAAAATAAGTATCAATAATATAATTGAATCTACGATTAGATTCCTCTTTAAGTGCCGAAATTTGGTTACGTTTATTTGTTGAAAGGTGATATTGACCGTGAGAAACAATTATGTCATTGCTTTTAACTAAATTGTCAAGAGATGATATAATTTCTCCTGCAATGGCATCATCACACTTTACTAACTGTTTGTATTGTTCAATAATCTGGTTTTTAGATAGGTATATTTCGCTATTGTAAATTATCTTTACAAGGACTTGCGCAATAGCATCTTTCGTGAGCGATTGCGAGGTCGAATCAAGTCTAACTGTTATAGCCTTTAAAGCGTCATACATAATATTAGGATAGTTTTGCTCTTAAAATTTGTAATTGATTAAATAGTTCCCTTTTGCGCCGAGGCTGTTTGGTGGCATTCATTTGACGCTCCAATATAGCAATTTGACGGAGCAATTTATCGCGTTCTTCATCTAACTTAATCTGTTCGGTGAGCGAGTTTTCTTGCGCCACTGAAAACTTGCCGATTGAAGATACTATGTTTTCCCACACTGCATCAAGATTAAGGCCGGAGAGAACGATGGTAGCAGAGTCTACCGGTTGCCACGGGGCGGAAAAGAGCTTGGTGTGATATACGGCAAGCTGCACCTTATCGCCATGGCGCAGGGCAAAAATCATGCGGTGCGGAATGAGCTTGGCGATGAGGATAATGTTTTTGGGGTCGTAATCAGAGCGTTTCAGCTCGACATTAACCACAAAAACAGCCTTTACCTCAGTGCCCTCTGCGATACCGGACAATGACTGCGGAGCAATAAAGTTGACGATTTCCATTCGTGCAACATCCGCATCGAAAGCGTCGCGCTTAGCTGACCTCAACTCGAACTTCTGAAAAAGTTGAGTCTTCGGTATAGGGCGATTAACCTCAGTAGAGTGTGGCAGTCCAAGCATAATGTTACTTAATTACGAGAAAACATATAAGTTCGAAATCATCAAGGCCGCGAACTTCGTTGCCAAAAAGCGAGTTGGGGTCGCCCTCAAAGAAAGAGAAAAGGTCGCTTTGCTCTTTGACTTTGACAATCGAGGCGATGGCATCGCCGAGCAGACGGGAGTAAGTCCCCATGCGCTGACCGTCGCGGGTTTCACCGTTGAACTTTCGGCACAATTCCATAATCGGCTCAGACTTGCCTTTGCAGAGCATACGCAAGCGGTCGAGCAGGTCCTTAGGCTCGAGGTGGTTCACAATCACATCCGAATCCTGACCTATATAGACCATATAGAACGGATGCAGTCTGTTCTTACGGTCGATATTAACGGAGTTGTTTCGGTTCTTCAGGACGAACACGACCCCCGGAGGGGTGTCGGACGTCGCCGGAACAATGGCGTGGAGACCATGCGGCGTGTGCTCAATGTCATGTCCCTGATTGATGTATTCGAGCAAGTCGAGCCTAAATTCATTTAGTCCAAGGTCCATTATTGAGACACCGGTATTCATTTCCTCAATATCAACGACTTCTTCTTTGAGGCGTTCCAGTTGGTCACGGCGATATTTAAGGTCGCCCTGTTCCTCGGCAGACAGCAGGTTATCATCGCCGGTTGCAGTAAGCACCGACACTTTCATGCGAGCCTCAACGCGCCCCTTAAGATTGATGTAATCGTCAAGGTCCATATCGGGCCAATAGTTGACGAGCTGGATAACCGCGTTGCGCGAGCCTATACGGTCGATACGACCGAAACGCTGAATGATGCGCACAGGATTCCAATGAATATCATAGTTAATCAGGAAGTCGCAGTCCTGAAGATTCTGGCCCTCTGAGATGCAGTCGGTGGCGATAAGCACATCGATTTCCTCGTTGAGATTTGGATATAGCGAAGCTTTCTCTTTGGAAACAGGCGAGAACAACGTAAGGACTTTGTTAAAGTCAAGCTTCTCACGTATTTTCAAAGTCGAACGAGCTTCGACGTCTCCCGACACGAGGGCTGTGTTCAGCCCTGTGCGCTCCTTAATGAGCGGTGCGATGTTCTCGTAGAGATACTGAGCCGTGTCGGAGAAGGCGGTGAAGACAATAATCTTCTTATTGTCACCATTGATAGGATTGGCAAACTTGTTGCGAATGTCCGCAATGAGCATTTGCAGTTTGCTGTCATGTTCAGGGGTGATGTCGGCAAACATGAACAGAAGCGTGTTCAGATTGTCGAGGTCTTTGGCGAGATAGTCACGCCACTGAACATAGTCCATATCCTCCAGCGCGATCTTCGTCTTCTTGTTTCCGATAAAGACGGTGTCCTCCCTCTCGTCGAAGTCGAGTCCATAAGAGAAGTCATAATCGCAAACCATGGTTGGTGCTTGCTTTGCCGCAAGTTCGTCGATGGCTTTTATCGTGGCTTCGATATATTTTCTGATTCGTTCAAGGGTTAGTCGGAATGAGTTGACAGAGCTTTCAAGGCGTTTGAGCAGGTTGATGCTCATAAGTTGCCTGATGCCTCGTTCTCGACCGCTACGCGAAAGATTGCTGAAGCGTCCGTCCTCGCGCACCTCCATATATTTCTCCAACTTGCTCGGCAAAATAAAATCGGAGGGCGTGTAGATAGCGAGGTTAAGTTCCGTCACACTGACGAAAATATCATTGAAGCTAACAGCCATAGGCAGGTCTGTAAGTTTAGGTGCACGGGAGATCGGTTTCAATCTCTCCGGGAATTTGCCTATGTCGGAGGTATCGTAATATTGCTCGATATGCTTACGGGAGCGGGCAATGGTAACGCTGTCGAGGACTTCAAAGAAGTCGAAGCTCAGGGATTCGAGGAGTGCTTTTGTGGTACGATCTTCCGGCGGAAGTTTGGACCACCTGTTAAAAGCAGTCTGCGCCTGACGGAAAATATCGTCGAGAGAGGTTGATGTTTTGAGCTGCGCGTCCATAATCGAGCTGTCACCCTCGTAAGCGAGGGCAAGCTGATTGCGCAGGTCATTAAAGCGATTGTTGACGGGGGTGGCCGACAACATAAGCACCTTGGTCTTCACTCCTGCGCGGATAACCTTGTTCATCAACTGTAGGTAGCGATTCTCGCGCGGATTCTCGTCGTTCTCGTCAGTGGTGACTTTGCCGCCGTTACGGAAATTATGGCTCTCGTCGATAACCACGAGGTCATAATTGCCCCAGTTTATATGTTCGAGGTCAAGGCCGTTGCTTTGGCCGGATTGACGCGACAGGTCGGTATGATATAGAATATCATAACGCAGACGGTCGGCAACGAGAGGGTTATTGATGTAGTTGCTACGATAGGTAACCCAGTTATCGTGAAGTTTCTTCGGGCATAAAACGAGAACGGATTTGTTGCGGTTCTCATAGTATTTTATGACCGAAAGAGCGGTGAATGTCTTGCCAAGGCCGACGGAATCGGCAAGGATACAACCGTTGAATTTCTCCAACTTGTTGATGATGGCGAGAGCTGCATCACGTTGGAAATTATAGAGTTTGGTCCAGATGACACTCGACTTGAATCCGGTGGCCTCGTTAGGCAGTACATCCTCCGAAATATCTTCAAGAAACTCGTTGAAGATATTATAGAGCGTAACAAAGTAGATAAACTCCGGAGAGTTTTCTTTGTAAGCGTTGGTGATATTGTCGAGCACTTCCTCGGTAACGACTTGGAGTTTGTCGCCGTCGTTCCAAATCTGATTGAAGATTTGAAGATACTGTTGAGAGAATGGAGCCTCCATCTTATTGATTGCGATAGCGAGGCTATTGCCGCGCTCGCAACCCAGTTCAACTGTCGTAAAGCCATTTACAGGAGAGTATACTATATCGTCGGCACTGACCATTGACGGCATACCTGCATTTGTTCGGTTAGATTTGAAACAAGCTTTACTCCTAATCCATTCGGCGCACTCTTTTGCTACGGCTTTTAGAGAAAGTTCGTTGCGAAGCTTAATTTCAAATTCCGAGCCGAACAGGTCTCGCTCACGATTAAGCCGCGGAATATAAAACTCTCGGCATTGCTTGTCAATTTTTTCTGTTATAAAAGAAGGAGAAGTAAAGATAAAGCGTAATTCGCTGATTCCGCTTAATTGCTCTTTAAGCTCTTTAAATGCATAGATAGAAAAACATGACGCAGCGATAGCAACCTTAGAGCCGGAGCGCAAGGTGACAAGCATATCATCTTTAAGGGTCTTGTTTATATTATCTATTATTTCCATATACAATAAATAAAAACCAAGTAGTATCTAAAGACCGACCATATCGGGCTATGCCCGCTTTGCTACAGCAAAGAACGCCTGTAATCCACTAAGTTGGAGCTTAAAATAATTTAGTTTACGATTTTCGCGGTATGTCTTGGTGATAATCTTAGTCATTTCGCATACGTTGCTAAGATTACAAATCTACAAATATTTTTTTAGGCGGCAATTGTCTATGTCGAAAAACTTGGGGGTATATGAGAGGTGAGTTTTTGGATTTCAAATGTTTTTAGGCGGCCAGAGAGAAGTATGTCGGCAAGTGCAGCTCTATATTAGCGGTATTTTGAGTAATTTTGCAGCCGTATAATCAAAATCAATGACAATGAAGCCTGCACGACTGCTAAGTCTTTTCGTTACGTTTTTTAAAATCGGAGCTTTTACGTTCGGCGGCGGATGGGCGATGATAAGCATCATCGAGCGCGAGATTGTCGACCGTCACCGCTGGATAGACCGCACGGAGTTTCTCGATCTGCTCGCCGTGGCACAGTCGCTCCCGGGCATCCTCGCTGTCAGCATCGCCGTGGCTGTCGGTGATAAGCTGCGCGGCCTCAAAGGCGGCATCGCGGCTGCGGCCGGCACCATCATGCCGAGTTTTCTGATAATCCTGCTGATAGCCATATTCCTGACACCCGACCTCATCACGGGCAATCCGGTGCTATCGGCCATATTCAAGGGCATACGTCCGGCCGTGGTGGCGCTGATTGTGGCTCCGGTCATCACTTCGGCTCGCTCGGCGGGCATCGGCTGGCGCACGGCATGGATTCCGGCGGCTGTCGCCCTGCTGATATGGTCGAAATGGCCTGTTGTCTCAAACCCCATCATATATATCGTAGCCGGCGGCGTGACAGGCTGGCTGATACTGCGACACAGTCTCAAAACGGTGCCCAAGGCTGTCGCCGACGATAATAAAAACCGCAAAGAGGAGGGCGACGCACAATGACAATCTATCTCAAACTCATCTGGAGCTACCTCAAAATCGGATTCTTCGGTTTCGGAGGAGGATACGCGATGCTCGCCCTAATCGAAAACGAAATCGTCACTCCGGGCTGGATTACCGAGAAAATGTTCACCGACATCGTGGCCATCTCGCAGATGACGCCGGGACCCATCGGCATCAACTCGGCGACATATATCGGCTATGTGGCGCCGACCTCGACAGCGGGTCTCGGCTCGCCGCTGTGGGGCGTCCTCGGCTCGATACTGTGTACGCTCGTCGTCATCCTACCCTCATTTCTGTTGGTCAGATATGCGAGCCACTATATACACCGTCACCGCGACAGCGTAGTCATCAAGGGCATCTTCAAAGGTCTCCGCCCTGTCGTCGTCGGCCTTATCGCCTCGGCGGCGCTGCTGCTGATGAACGGCGAGAACTTCGGCTACGCCGAGCCTGACATAATCAAAAGCGTGGCCATAGCCGCAGCCTCATTGGCCGTCGTACTGCTCACCAAATTACATCCCATAATCATAATAATCTGTGCCGGAGCAGCCGGTCTGCTGCTGTTCTGATAAAAATATACCATCATGATGACATACGAGCAATGCACCGAATTTCTTTTTGAACGCACTCCTATGTTTCAGTCGCTCGGACCGGGCGCGTACAAGCCCGGCTTGGAGACCGTCACACGTCTGAGCGAAGCCTTCGGCTCGCCGCACAAGGGCCTGAGATGCATACATGTCGGAGGCACCAACGGCAAAGGCTCGACGGCACACACCCTCGCGGCCGTGCTGCAGTCAGCCGGCTATCGCACGGGTCTCTACACGTCGCCCCATCTCACAGATTTCCGCGAGCGCATACGCATCGACGGCCGCATGATAAGCCGCGACGAGGTCTGCGACTTCGTCGACCGCTTCAACTCACGGCCCGAACTCATGGAGCTTGCGCCGACGTTCTTCGAGCTGACAACGGTTATGGCTTTCGAGCATTTCGCGCGACACAAAGTCGATGTGGCGGTCATAGAGGTCGGCCTCGGCGGACGCCTTGACAGCACAAACATCATCAGCCCTGACCTGTCGGTAATAACAAACATATCGCTCGACCACACCGCCCTGCTCGGTCACAGCGAGCCTGAAATCGCGGCTGAGAAAGCAGGCATAATAAAGCCCGGCGTACCCGTCGTCATCGGCGAGTCTGAGGGCGAAGTGCGTGAAGTTTTCGCGCACCGCGCCGCAGAGACCGGGTCGCCGATTTATTATGCCGACAGCATGCGCCTATATGACGAAGCCATCGAAACGGGCGAAACAATCAGATACACGGCTACGGCGTTCGGCGACATAGACAGCGAGCTGACCGGAGGCTGTCAGCGCCACAATGCCGCCACAATCCTCTGCGCGCTGCAGCGTCTCAAAGAGCTCGGCTACCGTATAGACTCCGACGCCGTAACACGAGGATTTGCCGACGTCTGCGGCCTGACCGGCCTTATGGGCCGCTGGATGAAAGTCGGCGACCGGCCGCTGACGGTCTGCGACACGGGCCACAATCCCGGCGGATGGCAGTATCTCGGACCGCGACTGGCTGCCGAGGGGCGCAAACTGCACATGGTGATCGGCTTTGTAAACGACAAGGACATAAGCGCCATTATCGGCATGATGCCGCGCGAGGCACATTATTATTTTGTCACGCCGTCAGTCAAACGCGGCTTGGACAGCGTGACGCTCAAGTCTCGCTTTGCCGAAGCCGGCATTAACGGCAAATGTTTCCCCACCGTGGCCGACGGCTACAAAAAAACCCTCTCCGCTGCCGGAGAAGGCGATATGATTTTTGTCGGCGGGTCAACCTTTGTCGTGGCCGACCTGCTGAGCTACTTGTCAGATTAACGCAGAGCGATAACCTCAATCTCGACGAGCACGTTTTTGGGGAGAGTCTTAACGGCTACGGCCGAGCGTGCGGGATAAGGAGCAGTGAAAGCCTCGGCGTAGACCTCGTTCATGGCCGCAAAGTCGCCCATGTCAGCAAGGAACACCGTGGTTTTGACCACATTATCAACTGTCAGGCCGGCCTCGGCAAGAATAGCTTTTACGTTAGCGAGCGACTGAGCGGTCTGAGCCTTGATGCCTTCGGGAATTTCACCGGTGGCGGGATTGATGGGTATCTGACCCGATGCGTAGACAAACGAGCCGGTGTCGATGGCCTGACTGTAAGGACCGATAGCGCCCGGAGCAGCGGTTGTAGAGATTACTTTTTTCATAAAACTTTTTAGATTTAATTATGGTGGTTTGAATTATTTGCCGCTTTAATGAGTCTGAAAAACTTCCCTTTGATTTCAAGACGGTCTATCGACAGTGAGGTCAGACGGATATCAGCCGAATAATCGTCAATCTTATGCGTCAGATCGTCGAAAACCTTAACGACATCAGGGAATGTACTGTCAAAATCGGGGATAAATCCATGACGCCCCGTTTCGTCAAGTCTACGGCGCACAAAACCGACTGTCATGCGGTCGACAGGGACAGCGGGCTGATAGCCGTAGAGCTCTTTCTTAGAATTGATTACCACACGCGTTATCAGACCGGCCTCGAGCAGTTCGTCAATCGACTGTGTGACAAGTTGCGACGGCAGCCGGTAACCCACAATGATGTCGCGCGCCGTCAGCGGACTCTCACAAGCCTCGAAACGCTGCACAATTATAGTGGCGACAGCCATGACAACCTTCTCGCGATAACGGGGAGAGATGGCCTCGATGTCGTCTTTGAAGTCAAATTCAAAAATGTTCTGTGACGAGAAACATACGATGGCACCCGACAGCGTGATGACCCACGCAAGCTGTATCCAAATCAGAGTCAACGGGATAAAGGCTATCGAGCCGTATATTGCGTTATATTTGGCTACATATAGCTGGCCGCTGACAAAAATCCACTGCAATACCATAAACCCCGTGCCTGCAATAACACCGGCGAGCAAAGCATTGGAGAAACGCACGCGTGCGTTAGGAATCAGCATATATACACCCGTAAAAAACAGCCATGTGAATACCCATGACGCAAACTCGAGCATCCAAGAAACAACCGGGGTCAAAAAAGGCAAATCAAGGAATGTGCGGAGTGTAGACGACAGGAAAACCGAGATGCCACCCGAACAAATCATGAGTACCGGTAAAATAAGCAGCATGGCCGTATAGTCGGTAATCTTACGCCATATGCTGCGGCCTGTGCGGACGCCCCATATCGCGTTGAACGCATCCTCGACGCTGCTGACAAGCGAGATAAGCGTCCAGAGCAAGAATACGATACCGATGCCGACAAAAATGCCCTCGCCCGAAGCCTGATTGAGATATGAGTCGACAAACGAAATCGCACGGGCGATGACCTCGTGCTGGGCATGAAAGACTCTGAAAAGCTCCTGCTCGATAAGTGTCTGGAGGCCGAATCCGCGTCCCAAGGCAAAAAGCATAGCCAGTCCCGGCACAAGCGCGAGGACTGTACGGTAAGTCATGGCACATGCCATGCTCTGCACGTCGGCATTGAGAAACGATTTGACCGACAGACTGATTGTCTTTACTGCGCGGACTTTAAAACTATCGGTGCGCACATTCCACACGCCGCTGACACAATACTGCCAGAAATTCACAATCCATGTGACGATGCGGGAGATGCGTTCACCTATTTTCATATCGGGTAATTATTAACAAGCCAAAGTTACATTTTTTTCGTTTTCCGACCGTAGAGTCACCGATAAAAAATGCCTGTCATGTTAAAAACAAGACGGGACGTCTGTTGGTTGGGCCGGCTATTATTCTTAACTTTGTAATAAAACAATACTATGACAACAACAATCATCACCATAACATCAGTCATAATCGCCCTCTCGGCTCTTGCGGCCCTCGCCGCCTCATTGCGACGCACAGGACGTCTGCTCTCGGAACGTCAGCGCTTGGAGATCGAATGTGCGCGTCTCGAGGAACGACTCAAAGGCGAACTCGCCCGGCAAGAGGCAAACGAAAAGATGCTGTCAGACCGTTTTGCCGCCATGGCCGCCGATATACTCAAGAGCAACGCCGAGTCGCTCAGCGCACTCAACGGAGCCAAAGTGTCGGAAATCATCGCTCCGGTACGTGACAATCTTGAGGCTTTCCGCCGCGCCTACACCGATTCATTCGGCAATGAGACCGAACGTCGCGCGCGTCTCGAGCAGCAAATCAGAGACCTCACGGAACTTAACCGGTCGATAGGCGTAGAGACGCGCCGCCTCGGCGATGCACTCAAAGGCAACACGAGCGTACAGGGCGCATGGGGCGAAATGGTGCTTGACAATATACTCGAGCGCTCGGGATTAGTGCGCGGCACAGATTATCATGTGCAGAAAGTCGTGGACGCCGCCGACTCGTCGGCACGCCCCGACGTCATCATCGACTGCCCCGGCGACCGCCATATAGTAGTCGACTCGAAAGTATCACTAAAAGATTATCTGCGTATGCTCGAAGCACCCGACCGAGCCGCGGCAAAAGCGGCCGGCGAGGCGCACTTAGCTTCTGTGCGCAAACATGTGGCCGAGCTGCACCGCAAGAGCTATCAGGACCTTTTAGACGGCGCCAACCCTGACTTCGTGATGATGTTCATACCACACGAGGGGGCTTATCTCGCCGCCATGCAATTAGATAGCAGCTTGTGGCAGACGGCGTTTGACAGCCGCGTCATCATAGTCTCGCCGACACACCTTGTGTCGGTGGTGAAACTCGTCGAGCAGATGTGGCGTCAGGATAAGCAAAACCGTCATGCGCTCGAAATCGCCGAAATCGGGGCCAAGATTTTAGACAAGGTGTCAAACTTCCTGACAGACATGAACAAGGTCGGCACGGCTCTCGACTCGGCACGTCGCAACTATGACTCGGCGCTGACAAAACTTGACGGTCGAGGCGGCCTGCGTTCGCTCGCGGAGACAATGCGCGACAAAGGCGTGCGCGCCGCCAAAGACCTGCCGGCGCTTAACCGCACACGCCTGTCATCAGAGACCGGGCACGAGGATTAACGATAGCTTTTAAGTCTGTCCTGCAGACGCTGACGAGCGAAGAATATACGGCTCTTGACCGTGCCGAGAGGCAGCCCTGTACGCTCGGCAATTTCAGAATACTTATAACCGGCAAGATGCATCGAGAACGGGACACGATAGCCGTCGCTGAACGAATCTATCACCTTATGTATCTCTATGACTGTCAACGCTCCCTCCGGAGTCTCGATGCCCGAGTCCTGAGGCAGATTGAGCAGATACAGGTCCTCGCTGCGGTCGACGACAGTGGCCGAACGCACGATTTTACGGTAATTGTTGATGAAAATATTTCGCATAATCGTGAACACCCAACCCTTGAAGTTGACGTTGTCGACATACTTTTCCTCGTTATCGAGGACCTTAAGAGTAGTGTCCTGCAGCAAATCATAGGCATCGTCGCGATTGGCGGTAAGGATATATGCAAAATTGAGCATATTGGATTGAATTTCCAACAGCTTGGCCCGAAATGTCTTTGT
>DXYS01000078.1:0-14247 GCA_019415705.1 Bacteroidales bacterium
TCCTTATATTCGATTAAACTCATTATTTTGTGCTGTACGGATTGATAACACAAAAATAGGAAATTTCACCCTAATATCGCTAAAGCAGAGAGCAAAATATCAACTTGTCTATCTCTTCAAGGTGCAAAATTTTTCTATTATATAATTAATTAAAACGTAAATCAATAGTGCAAAACCATGTATGCTATTAGTTAGTATCGCACAAAACCACCATGTCATTCCGCTACCGTATCGGCCGTTAAAGACAAGATTGCAAGCAAATATCGCATTATAGACAATCATAACAATCAAATTGCCGTAAGCGACTCTCGGTCTTACTCTATGGCACAGCCAAGTGGATAACAGAGACAGTGCATAAGCTCCAACAAGCAGTGCCGTATCCTCACTCCAACCCTCGGATATGAAGCACCCGACCATGAGAACGAGCAACACTCCCCACGCTATCCAAAATAAAGCCAATTTATGTGTCATAGTCGTTTTGAGATAAGTGAGTAAATTTTTGTTATGACAATGTATGGGATGATTGAGATTAATGAATACATTATCAAAAATAATATCAGGTAATCTAAATGTGTTGTGGATTTATTTAAATTGGGTAAAAGAAAACAAATTGCAACAGATAGGCTGTTGGCTATCCAAACCGACAAAGAAAGTCTGAAATTACTTTTTCTAAACCACTTAAATGCAACGAATCCGCTCAACAAACCACATAATAGGAATATGACCGTGTAGTATGTATCCCATTCCATATACAACATACTATAACCCACTCCTACTGAAACAAAAAGCCACAAATGCCTCAAATATCCAAAATCGTTTATCGGTCAGCTTCATATATCAGTTTGCCATTTTCTTTATAGTTCCAGAACTTGCGATAGCAGTTGCCTTGTTCATCATAATATTTCCATTCGCCAAATGGATTACTCAAATCATCTTCCGGGTCATCGAAATATGCTATCCATCCTTCACAACGTTTACTGCCATACTTATATAGATAACTTATATATGCAACCGAATCAGGTATCTGCGTAATATCAGAAACAGGCCAAATCCGTAATTCATTATAACTGATGCTGTCTATTACAGGCATAATCGCATAGTCCTGCTCAAAACTCGAAATCCTGTTTATAGCGGCAATCGTGTCGACATTTAACGGTAATTCAATGTAGTATATATCCGGAGCTTCGGTCCAACGTCGTTCTTCGCTGATATATTGCGTCAATACGCTATCTTCAGAAGTATACTCAATGACATATTCGTTATCTCCGAATCTGATGAAGTCAAATTTAATTCCCTTATATTCATAACCACATGCCGTTTGAGCAAAGCCTAAAACAGACAGAGTCTCCGGCAGATATTTGATGGCTGAGACGAACGAATCAATCCTCTCAATAATTTCATCTCTGTCAGCTGCCTCTTTATCTCTGTAACCGACGACATAGTTTCCGACATCGTAAACCGATACAAGAATCAAGATAACAATGATGACAAAGCCGATGACAATAGAATATGCCAATGTCGCGCCTGCTTTTTTCACTGTGATACTCCGTTTTTAAGTTTTAGTATTTTGTTCATGGCTATTACGCCGCCAGCACAAATCAAACCGCTGAACAGGATGTATATTGGCAATAAATATACCTGCCCTATTATCAGTGGATAAGACTCCATCTTGATAAGTCTGAATATATCAATAACTGTGATGTCAATAATATATGCAAAGATAGAAACTACAAATGTTACTATCCAAGTCACAATCGGTTTCACTTTTACTAATAGCATACATCCGATAGCACTTGTTATGATATACGACACAATTATAAGCAAAATCACAGTCACATTTTCACCATAAAACATCAAAGGCATTGCTGCAAGGAGAAGCGTTACTACAAACTCCCATATCAAAAAATATTTATTGGTCAGTTTCATCGCTCGATATTATTTTACGGCAAGTGCTTTTCGATTTATTCGAATAGTTCTTCTTGCTTTTCCGCTGTCAGGCTATGGTCATAATCCCATATCCAGTATTTACGCTGTGAATAATAGCTATAATTCTCATCAGGCCCAAACGTAACGGTAAGCCAATATTGTCCGTCTTTAGTAGGTTCATAATAAAACAGATAACCCCGATATTCGTATGTCTCGTTCCTATCCGTGAAAGGACTCCCTAACTCATTAAGATCAACTGGCAGACGGTTATTCACACACTGAAAACCATCAATCATTACGATAATTTCATTTCCCACACGCTCTATATCAGCAGTATCAGTTGTCATACACCTTTTGAAAAACACGACAATCGCAATCACTAGTGAAATAATCAACACTACGATAAGTGTGCGCCAATTCCAAAATCGTTTATCGGTCAGTTTCATTCTATGATGTAAGTTTCGGAAGTTAATATATCAACGATATGCTCTGTTGTCTTTACGGCATAGTGTTTCACATTGAGAGAAGAACCGTATAACATTCTCATGCCTGTTGCCATCACTTCATTCAAATATATAGAATTACTGACCTCGTATAATGGATGAGAAGTCACTCCGTCCATTACCTCAATAATTCTAAAATGTTCAAGAGTAACTCTATACGCAAATACATTCTTAAATCGGATTGTAACTGTCTTATTATTGTCAAATCGGTCAAGCGCAACAATAAGGTCGGAAGCATCATAGTCAATAGAATTAACTGAACACTCACAATCAATTACATTTATCTGATGGTATATCTCACTTTCCATATCCAGAATAGTTTATCGGTAAGTTTCATGTCAAAATATGTCACAATATGACTTGGCAAGAAACATGTCTTATTTGGTTTCGTATATGAATTCTATTGTTTCATAGTGTTTCCTATATTCTTTTTAATTTTACGACCCTATTATTCTTATCATAAGTAAAGACACATGTATATGAAATAATGACGTCAGACATGTTTGGCTTATATGTATAACTATATTGAGTAATAAGACAATCCTTGACTATAATGTCAATACTTAACACATAGTCAACACTGGCATCAAGATATGTGTAATACTTATTGATATTTTGTATAGAAATCTTTTTTTGTTCCCCTATTGGCTTTGTAAATGACAAGATTTCGCTTGGGTCATAACTTGATAAAATATCTGCAATAATACATGCATCCTTATATATGACCTCGGGATATTTTAGCATTATTCCATAATCTGATAGGCTATTAGATTGATTTAAAAATATCTTTTGACGCGTTTTATCATCTGTGGACAATTTAATCAATCTACCCTTTTTATTATATACCCCGATTTTTTCCCCGTGTAGAAATAAACTTCTCTCTAACTTATAATCATTACTTAAAATGGTTACAACAGTCTGTGATTTCAATTCTAAACTGTTTAGAATTGAAATCAGAGAAAGTATTAATATCGCGCAAAATCTCATTACTAATTTTTATTTAGTTTCTTTCCATAAGATAGTTCTTCCGTATACTGCTGTTGATTGTAATCTTGTTTTTCCAGCATTCATATTGCGTTTGCCGTCGTCTACCTTGAAGTTGATATAAGAGCTTTGGCGAAAGCCATATTCTCGGCTCTATTTTTCGATACTCCTTGTCGGTCATATGATAATCGTTTGATTATTTACTGTGATAATAATTTGCATCAGGTGCAATCCAACGATTGGTAAGATATGACATAATCAACACGGGGATAATGAGGAGAACCACCCATCCTGCACAAATCATAATTATAAATTCGTTGTGTGTAAAGTATTTGCCCTCATCCGCAGGTATGTTGTCCGGTCGTATATTTGCTGTAACAGTATTCCAGTCATAAAAGAATATTAAAAGCAGCACAATCAGCAGCACGGCAGAAAACAGATACAGCCATCCCGCAAGCCTCAGCCACGAATTTCCTTTATACACCAGCCATGTCGGAATGCCGGATATAACAAAATAAAGGCACAACGCAGGAAACAGTAATATCAGCACAGCCCGTTGCACGATTCAAACTCAGCCCCGTTGCATAAAAGCACGACTAACATTTGGCATAACAATATGACGCCACAAAGTAGCATCATTGCCTCAAATTTCCAAAATCGTTTATCGGTCAGTTTCATGGTCCTCCTGTTTTGGGGCAAATAATAATCGCCTATTATTGGCGAAATCATCATACAGACTATCTACTTGGTATAATTGAGGATTGATGATGTTTCGCTTGTTGAGTGCCGCCAGCCATTCCTCCCGCGTTTCATGCCACTCTATAGAGTCTGTTGGCACATCAACTATAGCATATTGTCGCATTTTCCGGTCGCCGTATGTATGTCCGGGCAATTTATCCACTGGAGTCAACTCATCGGTATAAGATAGATAAATAATAGAATCCGATATGCCAACATATTCAACTGAAAGTCGCCCCTGATAATAAACTGTTGGGGTAATAATCAAATTCATCAATATTGCGACGTTTTTCTAAACTCCATACTTCTCTCGTGTCTATCGCAGTTATCTCGTAAGGCGCGATCAATAGAACTCGATAGTAATCCCATGCACCGTAATCGGAATAAAAATCAGTACGAAATGGCGCATCGATTTCTTCAGCAATCCGCGCCTTGATAGCTTCATATTTTGATTTAATCCTTGTGCAACCACACACTAAGATCAAGATTCCAATAATGCCTGCTATTTTATGCCACTTACTCATAACTTTTGTATTTCATTTCTTCGGTAGTTAGGTCTTCTACACGCATAATGCTGTCTTTTTGCAAACTTGACAAAGGACCATGAAACGTATCTCCTGCCGTTAACTTTTTATCCTTAGCAATGATTACCCACCATGAGCCGTTTGTCTGCTCTATAAGGATATGGGAAGAGTTCCACCACACCTGTTTTACATAAGGAATAAACGGAGGCTCTCCTTTGTAGCCAAGTTTTGAAACAAATATCGGATAAACCCTTTCACTCTCGTTATATAATCCCTCGCCATAAGTAAACACCGAGTAATTATCCGTCAGGTCATGTCGATTGCTACAAGAAGTAAAGGTTGATAATAGAGTCAGCAAACCACAGACAATAACTATTGCCTCAGATCTCCAAAATCGCTTATCGGTTAGTTTCATCGCTTATTTTCTGTTCAGTAATCAAGTTCAGCTCCCTTGTTATAATCTTCCAAATATTCCGAGTATCTGTCATCACTTGGGAGTACTATTGTGAAATTTTCATATAGTTCACCGTAACCTTCGGGAAGAATCTCAAAAACAATCAATCTCTCATCCGACAATTTAACAATGTAATTAGCAAGTCCTGTTGTTGCGCGAATATTAATAATAGTGCCTGTATTTATTTCGCTATTGTCGTATTTATCATGCTTTGCATCATCAATGACAACTTGATAGAAAAGACTATTTTTATAACAGATTGCCGTTTTGTCGTTTCTGACAAAATAGGCTTCCATACGTTCAATGCCATTATTTTCAGTAAATACTCCAAGGCGGCAGTAAGTTTTCTCAAAAGTGAAGGGCAATGTAATTTTTTCGACTGAAATAATTTTGATAGGCGAAGGGTTAGTCTTGTTCGTCCCTTTCCGCCATAGACAAATGAATATAAAAAGGGCAATGAAGTAATTGAGCCAAAGGGATGCAGACAATGCATCAGCCCTCAAATACATCCTATCTATTATATCAGGAATATCGTATGGCTCTATTATATATTTCAAATCGAGATAGGTATTAGCACATAAGAGCAATTCGCAAATTCCAATCACTATAAATGCTATTACACCTACTATTTTATGCCATTTATTCATAATCGTAACGCTAAAAACTAAAATGGATATATTAAAGTGTCTTGTTCCCACTGTTTAAGTGTAGCTTTTGCGGTAAGGGAATGGATATCCTCTCTTAGTGAAATCTCTTTGAGAACTGGAACAGCGATTTTGGGAGATGTCGGCAGCAAACCATAAGCGGCAAACATTCTTACTCCTATGTTGGAATCAGGCAATAGTGCCTCCAATTCATTCAATTTTCCTAATTCCTTGAGATATTTAAGAATCTTAATAATCCGGTCAAAGGCATTGTTGCCCTTTTTATAATCGCCATTCTCCGTTGCAACTACTTGAGTAGCTGCGGCCAAACGAAAGCCGGTCAATGCTTTGCTGATGTTGTCAATCTGTTTCATTATTCAATCCATTCGCCTGCAGGTTCTTTCCGCCTTACAAATTTACCATTCTCCTTTATATACCATGTCTCTTCACCGCAAAACCAACTTTTACTTATTTTGACAGCTATTAGATTGTTGGCATAACAGATTGTTGTTATCTGCGGAAAAGAAGTGAACAACCAATAGCCACACCAATGACCATGCCCACCAAGCGGTATATATTTCATTAATGCCTTGAGATTTCCTTTATTTATTTTCTCTATCTTATCGCCATTTCTACATCCGCCGACAAAGGTTGATAAGGTTTCGCTTATATCAGAAGTCAGGTATAGTCCCCGATAAGGTAGCTGAGGAATAAGGCTGTCGATTCTATATTCATTGTCTGTCAATTCTGAGTAATAATTGGGGAATCCGTAGCGAGGGTTAAAAACAGTTGTGTCAACATCCATATAATATCTTTCAACGTCGATGTATTGTGGTACGACATGATATTTCGGCACCGCATTTTTCCCGACAGACAAATTCTCCTTTCAAGCTCCTTGGGCCGATAATTATAAGCCACCACCATGTCTATCAGGCTGTCGTTTTTCACTGCCCTTGATGCAATGCTGTCAGAATACGCTTCCCACTCCGAGAAAAACTCACTAAGGTTATTCTTGGTCAGTTTCGGATATTTTGACAGAAATGGCTGCCCACTGCATACGAGAGTAGTCAGAGCGAGCATTATTGTTATAAATATCTTATTCATTATTGCCGATATTGTCATTAAAGTTTATTTGGCTATTAAAATAAGAATAACAGTGAGGACGAGGAAGCCGAGAAATTCGTTGGCGAGGTTGTTGTCGGCATGGTCTATGTTGTTAAAATCTTCCGACCCATATCGGATTTGCCGATACGATACTTTCTTTCCGCGACGGAACAGCCGCAGACACCCATACCGAAGCACGGCTCCGAAATGCAAAATAACTGTTCGAAGCCAATAATATGGATAGGTGAACAAAATCGCAATAATCGATATGGTTTTAGTGATAAATATGACTTTATCTTTCATTGCTTGCCCTAACAGAATCCACGTATGCGGCACACATTTTCATCAACGGCTCAAATTCTGACCAGTCTTTCACCTCCGGATGTGATTTCTTGTATTGCCCTACGAAATCTCCATAGCCGGGAAGCTGTTTGCATCGTCCATGTATGATGTGTGGAAAATCCCATGCCATTCCGTCTGCCATGTCGGGTCCAAATGAAATGCAGTTCTTTATTCTTTCAGTCCATCTCATTCCTTGCGGACCGACTAATTCCTGTCCGCCGATACATGCTGTCCACAGTGTTACCGAGTTACATTGACGCACTTTTGTCATCAGCAGTGTACGGTCATGAAAATACAATACCGGATACCAATATTCAACAACAGTATCATTCGGAATTTCATATTTCAACTCTCGAATATCAGTTGCCTTATACTTTACGGCTTTCTTACCATCCGGTCCGGGCGAAACTTTGATTGTGGGGCGTTCGTGTTTGAACAGATTTTCACAATATCCATTGATAACACTGCCGTCGTTCATAGTTACAGACACTTTCCCAAGCGGGTCTTTTGCGAACGAAACACACCAAGCCGAGCATACCGCTAAAAGGATAATTAAGATTCTCTTCATAATTACGAATTTAAAGTTACTAAACCGAGTATAATACTCACTCCAATTAAGCGAAGTTATAATGAATCATCGACAACATGTGTGACAAATGTCACATCAGCGTATGAAAATTGTCGCAGAGCGATGTTTTTATTAAATATCCTCACTTTCGGAGGCGTCAGTAGCCAATTCAGCCTCCCGGATGCGGTGGAACTGACGGCGGGATATCCCTAAATATGAGGCAATCTCCTGAATCGGAAGAATGTGTGTAACGCCGGGGTAGCGGGAGACGAGCTCATGGAAACGTTCTGTCGGTGTCTTTACAAGCATATTCAGATAACGGCAATAAGCCTCCTGTAACAGATTGGATGAAACATCGGCGACAAAACCGGGGTTGCGCTCCGTGATAAACCGGCGCACATCATTGACAGGCACCTGCAAAATCTTGGCCCTACATCCCGCGACAATAGAGGTTAGAGAAGGCAGGTCAAACAGAAACCCCTGCACATAATCCGTGACGACCTCGCCATCGAATGAGAAACCTGTTACGACTTCCTCTCCCTTTGAATTGAGAGCTTCATACTTGAAATATCCCGACCTAACCACACCCACATAACGGCACAAACATCCCTGCTGAACAATCGCCTCCCCCTTTGCGTATATATGACTTTTTCCATAAGCCTCAATATAATCACTCAACTGAGACAGATCAATCCTTGCCATAAAGTCATTTATCTGCGCCATATCTTTGTTTGTTACTTTTGGTATTATTCCTCATTGGATGTGCTGACAATAGCTCGGATATTGCATCCCGTCTATTTCTGCTTTGGCTTTTTCTTATCAAAACGGGCATCAAGGGCTCTGATATTTCCGATTACCGAAACAATATCCGATGATGTAGACATGTCCGGGATAAGTGTAATAGCGCTGATTTTAAAACTGTCATCGTCAAAACAAGCTGTCAGATTATCATAAATACAAGCAGTTTCTGACCACGGCATCCCGTTATATCTTAAATCCGTAACAGTCAATAATATCGGAGACTTAACAGTGAGGTCATCGCCTGACGCGAGTCTATTATGCACATATTTATATCGTTTCTGTCTGTCATCACAATATGTCACGATAGCACTCAGTGATTTAACCATGACTGTATCTATGTCGCAAGCCAACTCCGATACAAAAACCGGCTTTTCAAAATCAATTCTTACGGAATCCGGCGTAAAACTGACATCATACTCCGAACGAGGAATCATGAAACGCTCGATGATACGATTGACATTTGTCGGCGAGCGGTCTGACTGAAAATACACGGTAATATCTATAGGCTTAATATCCTGAGCGTCTACATAAATATTACGTTCGAGACGATTGACAAAGCAATAATAATCGTCAAGCCTGACATATGGATTCTTAATGTTTTCGAGATTTATATCGACATCAAGTACGTATGGGCGGCCGCCACCGAAGTGCTTGGCCGGAGTGAAATCATATAATATATCAAATCTGTCAGCGAAATAACGGTTTGCAAAAGCATTATTATAAATATACTCGTCAGGGCTTTCGGCAGTACGCGTAAAGTAGGAAAATCTGCTGTCGGAATATAAGCTTACCGACGAGCCGGCATATACTTTGTAGCGCACGTTTAAACTGGCCTCGGCATGCGGCCCCATTGCAAATTTCGTGTAAAACCATCGGCGATTGATGGCTTCAATCGGGATACTGTCACTGAATTCGTTGTTGTCACCGTAAATTTCAACCTTAAAGCCCGCCTCTCTGACGCTTTCGCGGGCGCTATGACAAGATAACTCTTTACCGTTAAACGTAAATGCGATATCTTTTATAAGTCTGTCATTCCAACCAATCTCATGAATGCTCTCGGTGTAGTAATCGCCTGTAAACTGATAAATTTCTTTTCGTCGGCCACAAGATAATCGACAGGGAAGCCATAATGAATCTCAGGGAAATCCTTGCTTGACTCATTTTTGAACCTGTATGTCACATCAAAGCAGTTATAACCGTCTATATGCGTTATGTTAAGCTGTTCATGCACAATCCTTATTTCAGAAATTGTCAACGGCTCGGGATTGGCCACTCGCTCGATTGAAGAATACTTAACCACCGGATCGCCATTAGCATACGCCGACAGCCCTGCAAACATAAGAAATGCCAAAGCTATGAATTTACCAATCTGATTCATCGTAGTTACTTCTTTTTACGTTTGAACTTGACGGTTTTCTTGGTGTGACGTTTGGGATATTTTACTTTAATTATTATCGGGTCGTCATAACCTTCGGCCTCGATGCGGAGGGTCACTTCTTTTAACGGCCTATCTTCGTCATCAAGTAAGCCGCTTTGGTAATCCCAATAAATGCGACACGGGTGTTTATCGTCAAAGTATTCAGGTGAGATATAATCATAGTCTTCCTCACCATCTTCAGCAACCCAAACACGATATACATAAATATCTTTCCTGTCAATTACTTTGCCATTTTCGTCCTGTACATAAAGGTCAAGATAATGGTTACCTTCACGTTTGGCGATTGCCCCGACATATACAACTTCACCCATTAGCATATTATTATTGGGAGCAAGTGTAATTATCGTATTAATCATGTCCTCGGTTACGACAATCGTTTGAGATTCGTAACCAATGTATGCTATTTCTAAAGTATCTCCGACACAAGCCGGCAACCCAAAATTACCGTCCAAATCCGTTGCGGCTCCTAATGCAGTGCGTTTATTTAATATTGTTGCTCCGATTAACGGTTCTTTCGAAATAGTACCGTCGGACAATGTATCCACACTCAGTACTATACCTCTGACCGTTATTGTATCAGCCATAACAGGAATACTACCTTTCAAAAGGCTCTGCGTTTCTTGCACGGTCTGCGCTTCGGAGGTAATCGGCATCAGCATTGCAATGGAAGCCGCCGAGATGCCGGCGAGGGCGACAGCTTTTCCTGCGATGGAGCGGGCGCGGAGCTGCTGCTCTAAAAAGCGCACCTCGGCCTCACATTTTGGGCATGTACCGAGGCAGTCGCCTTTATAGCGACACTCGGATGTGACGAACTCGATGTCATTGGCCTCGGCAATCCGACGACGTATCTCCTTAAGTATTTTACAGGTCTGTTTCCCTCGTGCCATAGTCAGTGTTTGCGAATTTGGTATGTAAATAAATCGAATCGGTCGAAGCCGAGAGCTTCAAGAGTCTTGCGGCTTGCCTCACGGTCGAAGTCAGTGTTATAGTCGGGTATCAGCGGTAAGCGGACGATGCAGTCGTGTTGTCGCCCGGCATCGACTATCAGGCGTAGATTGTCAATAACAAGTTCGTTTGACTCCCCTGTATAGCTGCGGTATATCTCTGGATTCATATCCTTGATATCGATAATTAAGGTATTGACCACCGGGAGTAACGTCTCGACGCTGGCCGAAGGCACGTTGAGCGACGTTTCAAGATTGAGCTGCCATGCGGGGCCGCACAGTTCGCGGAACTCCCGTATAAACTGAGGTCGCAGCCCCGGCTCGCCTCCCCCGAAAGTCACGCCTCCGTTTGTGGCGAGGAAATAAAGCTCGTCGATACGCGTCTCGGCATATAGCTCTTCGGGCGTGTATTCGCGAAAACGGATGCCATCGCCTAATGATTGCGGATTAAGACAATAGCTGCAGCGTAACGGGCATCCGTGAAATGCAACGAGCGTAGTCACACCGTCTCCGTCAGTAGACAGGCGATGTCGGCAAATGCCTATAATCTTTGCACTCGGCTTATCCATAATGAATAGCTATCGCCCAAAGATAAGAATAATAATCGTTAGACCGAGTGTCAAATGTCACTATTTTTGAAATTAACGACAGTTAATCCGGAGAATTTCAGAGTGTGCGGTTTTGGGCGCCATGAAGCGAATTATACATGCCGCCGCTCCCTAACGGTCGCTTGGCATGTCCCTACATTGTATGAAAAATCATCCGAAGTCTGCGATGCAGGCTCCGGATGGCTGATAGATTGACCCTTGTTTAAGAAGGGATGATGTGTCGTAATTATGCGTTCTTGACTTTCTCAACGATAGCCTTGAAAGCGGCGGGATTGTTGAGGGCAAGGTCGGCGAGCACTTTACGGTTGATTTCGATACCGCTTTTGTGGATAAGACCCATCAGCTTGCTGTAAGAGAGATCCTCAAGGCGGGCAGCAGCATTGATACGCTGAATCCAAAGAGCGCGGAAGTTGCGTTTTTTGTCCTTGCGGTCGCGGTAAGCATAGGTCAGACCTTTCTCCCAAGTGTTTTTGGCAACGGTCCAGACATTGCGGCGGCAGCCGTAATAGCCACGGGGGAGTTTTAAGATTTTCTTTCTACGAGCACGCGATGCGACGTGGTTTACTGATCTTGGCATTTTCTTTGTAGATTTTGGATGTTAGCGGCACATTGCGCTTTTTGAGCTAAACATCCGGTTAATAAAAAGAATTATAAAATCACGAATTAGATTTGAATCTGACGATTACGTTTTCAGCTAAATCGGCCGCCTGATTATTTGAGGGCGAGGAGTGCTTTAACGTTGCCTGCGTCGACTTTGGCCACGAGACCGAAGTGGGTCAGATTGCGTTTCTGCTTTTTAGTTTTTTTGGTCAGAATGTGGCTCTTAAAAGCATGTTTTCTTTTGATCTTTCCTGATCCGGTAAGGGCGAACCTCTTTTTGGCACCGGAGTTAGTTTTAATCTTAGGCATTTTGTTTAATTTTTTTAATTAATTCGAGTGGTTTATAATAGTGCGTCAACTCGTGACGCGTTGTTTCATTTCTTTTTAGGCGTAATCATGATTGTCATACGCTTGCCTTCGAGTACGGGCATCTGCTCAACTTTGCCATATTCCTCAAGGTCGTTTGCAAAACGAAGCAGAAGAACTTCGCCCTGCTCCTTGAAGAGAATCGAGCGTCCTTTGAAGAAGACATAGGCCTTTACCTTTGCACCTTCCTGAAGGAATCCGACCGCGTGCTTGAGCTTAAAGTTGTAGTCGTGGTCATCAGTCTGAGGACCGAATCTGATCTCCTTGACGACAACTTTGGTCGACTTGGCTTTAATCTCCTTGGCTTTCTTTTTCTGCTGATAGAGATATTTCTGGTAGTCAAGGACCTTGCATACGGGCGGCTCGGCGTTGGCTGAAATCTCGACAAGGTCGAGCTCGAGCTCTTCGGCTATCTTGAGCGCCTCCTGAATGGTGTAGATACCTGCTGTCACATTATCGCCTACGAGACGTACTTCACGAGCTCGGATGTGCTCGTTGATATTGTTGGGATAGGCGTTGCGCTCCGGACGACGCTGGGGCTGACGGGCTTGGTTATTGCCGGGATTGGGACGAGGTCCGGCGGGATGATAGGGCTTTTTGTCCATTCAGGGGATTTATTGATTAATCATTTCGTTGACTTCTTTAGTCAAATTCTCCGCAAAGATAGCAATTTTCATCGTACCTTTATCGCCTTCGCCCTGTTTTCTTACAGAAACTTCACCATTTTCGGCTTCTTTTTCGCCTACAATGAGCAGATAAGGGATACGTTTGAGCTCGTTGTCACGGATTTTCTTGCCGATTTTCTCATTGCGGTCGTCGACGATAGTGCGCACGTCGGCTGCATTGAGCTGCTTGGCGACTTCGAAAGCATAGTCGTTGAATTTCTCGCTGATGGGCAGAACGACTGCCTGATCGGGAGCGAGCCAAAGCGGGAAACGACCGGCCGTGTGCTCAAGAAGTACGGCGACGAAGCGCTCCATTGAGCCGAAAGGCGCACGGTGAATCATCACCGGACGGTGCTTCTGGTTGTCAGCGCCGGTGTATTCGAGCTGGAAGCGCTCGGGCAGGTTATAGTCGACCTGAATAGTACCGAGCTGCCAGCGGCGGCCGATGGCATCCTTGACCATGAAGTCGAGCTTGGGACCGTAGAACGCAGCTTCGCCAAGCTCCTTGCGGGCTTTAAGACCTTTCTCCTCGCAAGCCTCAATGATAGCCTGCTCGGCAAGGTGCCAGTTCTCGTCACTGCCGATATATTTCTCTTTGTTGTTGGGGTCTCGGAGTGAAATCTGGGCCTCGAAGTTGTCAAATTTAAGTGCCTTGAAGATATAGAAAATGATATCCATAACTTTGAGGAACTCAGTCTTAATCTGGTCGGGAGCACAGAAGATATGTGCGTCGTCCTGCGTAAAGCCGCGCACACGTGTCAGTCCGTGGAGCTCTCCGCTCTGCTCGTAACGATAGACGGTGCCAAACTCAGCGAGACGCAGAGGCAGGTCACGGTATGAACGAGGGAAGGCGCGGAAAATCTCGCAGTGGTGAGGGCAGTTCATAGGTTTAAGCAGATACTCCTCGCCTTCCTCGGGGGTGTGAATGGGCTGGAACGAATCCTTGCCGTACTTGGCATAGTGACCCGAGGTGACATATAGCATCTTGTTGCCGATATGAGGAGTGATTACCTGCTGGTAACCATACTGTTTCTGAAT
>DXYS01000078.1:14257-38169 GCA_019415705.1 Bacteroidales bacterium
AACTGCTCGAGACGATCACGCAGAGCGGCACCCTTCGGAAGCCAAAGAGGCAGACCTGCGCCGACATTCTGAGAGAATGCGAAGAGCTCCATCTCCTTACCGAGTTTGCGGTGGTCACGTTTCTTTGCCTCCTCAAGCATGACGAGATACTCATCGAGCATCTTCTTCTTGGGGAAAGAGATGCCGTAGACACGTACGAGCTGATTGCGTTTCTCATCGCCGCGCCAGTATGCGCCTGCGAGCGATGTGATTTTGACAGCCTTGATGGGGTCGGTAGTAGGGATATGCGGACCACGGCACAAGTCTGTAAACGAGCCCTGTGTATATGTTGTGATGTGGCCGTCTTCGAGCTCTGAGATGAGTTCGCATTTATACTCCTCGCCACGGTCGCCGAATAGTTTAAGAGCGTCAGCCTTTGAGATGTCTTTTCTGACAATCTCATTTTTCTGCTGAGCCAACTCAATCATTTTTTTCTCAATCTTGGCGAAGTCGGCAGAAGTAATCTGATTCTCGCCCGGGTCGATGTCGTAGTAAAAACCATTCTCAACAGCCGGACCGATGCCGAATTTCACACCGGGATAGAGTTGCTGAAGGGCCTCGGCCAGAAGGTGAGCCGAGCTGTGCCAGAAGGCGTGTTTACCCTCTGCATCGTCCCATTTGAAAAGTTTAAGGCTCGCATCGCTGTCGATAGGACGCGTGAGATCCCACTCCTCGTCATTGACCGAAGCGGCAAGAACGTCCTGAGCGAGACGCGGGCTAATAGACTCGGCAATCTGAAGGGGCGTAACACCGGCCTCAAACTGCTTTACGCTATTATCAGGAAATGTAATGTTTATCATGAGTTAATATGTTTATTATCAGCATCAAGGCCTGTCATCAGGCCATGTTGACGAAAGTCAGCGGCAAAGATACAAAATTATTTAAATTTTAAAAACTCAAACTGCGCATAAATTCGTCTCTGAGCAGATGATTTTCAGCGAAAACTCCGCAATAGTCGAGTGTGGTTGTCGACGAGTCCTGTTTCTCGACGCCGCGCATCTTCATGCAAAGATGCTGGGCATTGCAGACTGCGATGACGCCCTTGGCTCCGGCCGTGCGCATAATCTCGTCGCAAATCTGGGCTGTTAGACGCTCCTGCACCTGCAAACGACGGGCGAAGACATTGACCACACGGGCCACCTTGCTGAGACCGATAATCTTGCCGTCAGGTATGTAACCGATGGAAATGCGACCGAAAAACGGGAGTATGTGATGCTCGCACATCGAGTAGAACTCGATGTCCTTGACAATCACCATCTGTGAGCCGTCATGGGCGAAGAGAGCCTGCTGCATAAGCTGCGAAGGGTCGACGCGATAGCCCTGCGTAAGATAATATAGGGCCTTGGCTGCGCGGACAGGCGTTTTGACAAGGCCTTCGCGCTCGGGGTCTTCGCCGAGCAGGGTAATAATTTCTTTGATATGTTGCGAAATCAGCTCGATGCGCTGTTGTGCATCGTCGTTTGATGTCATCATTTTCAGTTTATATTGATGCGGTCTCTGACTATTCTTATCTGACGGGCCAGAGCGGGAAATGCATGTTTAATCTCGGCCATGGCCGACTCGGCCTCGCCGCGGCTGCGGAAATCACCGACCTTTACACGCCAGTAAGGCGAATTGAAACTCACGTAAGTCTTAAACTCGGGGAAACGCATCTCTATCTGATGCTGGCGGTTGCGTGCCTCCTGTTTGGCAGTGCGCACATTATTGTCATCGAAGACCTGAATACGGTATCCGGCCTTGACACGATGTGCGACACGCGGCTCCGATGCTTCATCTTCGTCAGATTCGATTGCGGCACTCTCCGCTACGGCATGACGCAGGCGAGCCAACATTGACTCCGGCACGATGACCCTGACAGTGCTCTGAGGCTCATTGATGTGGGAAACTATAGTAGTGGAGTCAGCGTCGTCAGCAAAAGCCGCCGAAGCGCAAATTGACACTAATATGACAGATGCCGTTAGTCTGAGTTTCATGCCTTGTAATGTTAGTATTATGCTATTTCCCGTAGTCAATAGATATAAATAGGCCACAAAGTTACAAAAAAGTAACTCCGCGGCCTAATTTTTATGCTTATTTAGCTATTTGTCAGCCTGCAAATCAGTTGAAAGCCTCGACAATGCCCATGAAATCGGCACATTTGAGCGAAGCACCGCCAATCAGACCGCCGTCAACGTCAGGTTTGGCGAAAAGTTCGCTGGCGTTAGAAGGCTTGCAGCTGCCGCCGTAGAGAATCGATGTGTTCTCAGCGACCTCTTTGCCATATTTGCCGGCAATGACGCTGCGGATGTGGGCGTGCATGTCCTCGGCCTGATCAGCTGTGGCAGTCTTGCCTGTGCCGATAGCCCAGACGGGCTCATAAGCGAGAATGATTTTGCCGAAGTCTTTGGCTGACAGGTTGAAAAGGCCCTCCTCAATCTGACGGCTGACAACGTCGTTGTATGTACCGTTCTCACGCTCCTCGAGCACCTCACCGATGCAGAAGATGGGAGTCAGTTTGTTCTCGAGAGCGAGGGCCACTTTCTCGCGGAGAGTCTCTGAAGTCTCGCCGTAGTACTGGCGGCGCTCAGAGTGACCGAGGATAACATAAGTAGCACCTGTCGAAGCTACCATAGCGGCCGAAACCTCACCGGTGTAAGCACCTTTGGCATGGTCGGCGCAGTTCTCGGCGCCGAGACCGAGGATGGCACGGTCTGTTACGGCGTTAATTGATGCGAGATGTGTGAAGGGGACGCAGATGATAACGTCACAGTTGGTTTTGGCGCCTTTAAGAGCGGCGTTTACTTCCTCGGCAAGAGCTACACCCTCCTGAAGAGTGGTGTTCATTTTCCAGTTGCCGGCAACAATATTCTTTCTCATATTATAAAATTGGTTTAAACGATAATTCTTTTTTACGGGTGCAAAGTTACGACTTTTTTGAGACTTTGCGATTTAAAATCGACTTCAATATTTTCGGAGGGAAATTAAGCAAATATATCACTATCATCGAGAGTACATAGATAAGAGTAATCTCGAGATGCATGCGTTCGCCGTCTGAGGGTCGCAGATTCTCAATCATTTCGTCAGTGCTGTCACATTCAGTGAGCGCATCCGGCTCGATGGCCGCTAATGAGCGTTTCCACTCAACGACACCGTCACGCAAGAAAACCAGTGCGGCATCGCCTCTCACCAACTCTTTGAGTGAGGTGTCTTCCGCCGAGTATACGTCAAATGCGGGCAGCGCAAGCTCACTCCACCGCTCCAGATTCTCTCCGTCAGCGGCAATAAGACCATCCATGTGACCGCCGCGTTTTTTCATAAGATCTGCAACTTCATTGACTAATCTCGCACGGGTCAGATAGTGGAATCCCGGGTCTGTAACGACAAGAAACATATGCTCGCCATCGACCGTAAATATATCAGCGCTTATGTCTTCTTCGCCGTCATATACAGCAGGCCACGACATCTCCGACGACATATCATCCGACTCGACAGAGCGGACAAACGTCCATGTACTGTCAGGCAGCTCGTCCAATGCAAACGTCTCTTCCCTGCCCTCTTTTGTGTAGATAAACATCGCCTGCTCGTCAGTTGTGTCAGCATTGATCAACGCATTAAAATCAGTGCCGACAGGATATGGGCGGAAATCAATCAGCGGCTGCGAACGATAGCCGATGAAAGCGAGCGTGAACGGATAGACGAGCGACACGACAATCACGAGCCATTGGATATAAGGCGAAAATATACCCTTGATTTTCGCTCCATACATTATCAGGAAAACCAATAGAGCGCTGAGGACTATATTCTTGATAAGTGTCGCCGCATTTGACAGCACGATGAAATCGCCGAAACAACCGCAATCTGACACGGGGTCAGCTACATATATATATACGGTCAGAGGCAACATAAACGCCATCATCAGCGCACCAAACCACACTGACAAGCGCCTCAGGCAACCGGTGGCGATAAGTATGCCGGTAAGAAACTCGATGCAGCTCAGAGCAATCGCCCCGCTCAGGGAAATCTCTCGGGCGACTTCCCAGCCCCAGACATTGAGATAATCGTCAATCTTAAAGACGAATCCCCAAGGGTCAATAGCCTTTGACCACCCGGAGATGATAAAAGTAAAACCGACCAAAAGCCTTGCGATAATAATCGCCGCTTTAAGCAGATGAAGCCGTTTAAGACGGATGTCACTCATCAGTCAGTTTAATAATGCCGAACACGGCATAGTTTATCATGTCAAGATAATTGGCATCAATGCCTTCGGACACTAATGTAGCTCCGTTATGATTCTCGATTTCCTTAGTGCGCTGCACTTTGGTGAGAATAAAATCGACATACGACAGTACTCTCATCATACGCCACGCCTCGTCATAGTCATGATTTTTAGCAATCATCAGAGCGCGGGCTTTAGCTGCGATTTCATCATAAAGCCTGAGTGCCTCATCGTTGTCGATGTCCTTTGTATCAGCGAATCCGAGTTGCAATTGTATGATGCCGATTATGCCGTAATTGACAATTGCTATAAACTCAGGCAGTATGCCCTCTCCCACCTCGGTGTGGCCCTTGATCTGCAGCGAGCGGATGCGCTTGGCCTTGATATAAATCTGATCAGTAAGGGCGGCCGGACGCAATATGCGCCATGACGGGCCGTAATCCTTTAATTTCTTGATAAATATGTCGCGGCAGAGCGCGAGAGCTTTGTCAAACTGACTGTTTGTGTCTTCTGATGCCATATGGTTAGTAAATGTCTTGTGCAAAAGTAACAAATAATGCCAAACTGACAAAATCAGTAAAGACAAGCGCCGGCCTCTCAATTGCGAGAGGCCGGCGCCGTATTTACCACGGTAAATCAACAGAGGCGTTACCGTATGTTATCAGTTCTGGAGACGCTGCTGGGTCTTCTCGAGATTTACTTCGTCCTTAAGGTTGTAGTAAACATTCTCAAGATATTTGAGAGCGTCTAAGTTCTCGTTATCAGCAGCGTAGGCTTTCTCGAGATATTCAGCTGCTTCAAGCAGCACGGGACGGATTTTATCACTGAAATATGCGTCAAGCAGAGCGGGATCAGACGGACCCTTGTCGCTGAGTTCGTAAGCATCTTCGCAGACGTCCTTGCCATAATAGAAGAGAGCCATGCTGTCGTCGGGCTTAAGCTCGATGGCTTTCTTGTATGCGTCTTTTGCGTCGGCACGTTTGTTGTCGTTGTCATAGATGACACCGAGCACAACGTAATACTGAGCATTCTGCGGGTCGTTGGCGATAGCCTGATTGATGGCCTGCAAAGCGTTGGGGAAGTCTTTCTTAATCAGATAATCATTGATGATATAACGGATATAGAGAGCATCCTCGCTGCCGTACATCGGGAGAGCCTCGCGGGCAAGCTCGAGCACGGTAACCGTATCCTCGGCCTGAGCAGCTACAGAGATTGCATAGTCATACAGATTCTTTTTTGTATAGCCGTGGGCTTTTGCGTTCATGAACGAGTTAAGCGCATTTTTGAGCTCGTCAGCCTGCCATGCTGCGAGAGCCTGATTATACATGATTTCGCAGAGCAGAGTGTCGTGAGGAACGACGATGCCTTTATAGCGAGAAGCATCTTTGGTGATGTTGAGATAGATATCCCAGCATTTGTAGGCGCTCTTGAAGTCCTTGATGCCCCAGAGATCGATGGCGGTGTTGTTGTAGTCGCTGTAATGGCCGCCGATAGTCGAGAGGATATCTTTAGAATATTTGGGTTTTACTTTTCCTTTTGCGTCGGGCAGACTGTCTAACGGCAGAGCTTTCATAAAGAAATCATAGCCTTCGATAAGGTCTTTACCCATGGTTGCTACGCCATTCTCGGGGAGTTTGTTGAAAGCCTTGAGCTTGAAGAGCTCGTCAAACTGATCATAAGCGGCTTTGCCGGGAATGTAGTAGGTCTGCGCGAGCTTTTCAGTCTCGGGATTTGTAAAGGCAGGAGTGATGATTGACACAACTTTGTCAATACCTGCTTTGTCTTTCATGGCACGCTCAGCCTCCTTGAGTACACTTTGCTGGGCGAAAGCGGTGGCACCTGTAAGGATGGCAATCGCTAAGAGACCAATTTTTTTCATAAGTTGTTAGTTAGAGGTGTATATTAGGTTATTTAAGATTCGATGTTTTCGTCGTCTGCATCAGTTTCGTCTGCATCGGCTTCGTTAAGATCTGTATCGGTCATCTCAGGGAGTTCCTCACCCTCGATTACTTCCTCGACCTCTTCCTCCGGGTCAGACTCTACGCAGCATACTGAAGCTATAACGTCATTACGCTTGTCAAGGTTTATCAGACGTACTCCCTGTGTGACACGACCCATGACACGAATGTCGGCCACATGGATGCGCAGGGTGATGCCCGATTTGTTGATGATGACAAGGTCATTGTTGTCATTGACCATCTTGAAGGCTACGAGTTCGCCGGTTTTCTCGGTGACGTTCATAGTCTTCACGCCCTTGGCTCCGCGGTTGGTGGTGCGGTAAGAGTCGAGGACCGAACGCTTGCCGAAGCCCTCCTGAGTGATTACCATGACAGTGTCCTCAGAGTCAGACGGAGTCGAGATAAGACCTACGACCTGATCATCACCGCCGTCGAGCTTCATGCCGCGGACACCGGTCGAAACACGACCCATCGTGCGAAGTTTCGATTCGTCAAAACGTATAGCTCGGCCGTGGGCATTGGCGAGGAGTATCTGCGAATTGCCGTCAGTGAGTTCGACACCGATAAGTTTGTCATCGTCGCGTATAATGATGGCCTTCTTGCCTTTGGCGAGGACACGTGCATACTCTGCGAGCAGAGTTTTCTTGACAATACCGTTCTTGGTGGCGAAAACGAGATAGTGACTGTTGATAAACTCGGCATCGTCGAGCTGCTTGCAGGCGATGTAGGCGTTGACCTGATCTCCCGGCTCTATATTAAGCAGATTCTGCAGCGCGCGTCCCTTGCTGTTCTTGGCCCCCTCGGGAAGCTCGTAGACTTTGAGTTTGTAGACGAGACCGCGGTCGGTGAAGAAGAGCATGGTGTTGTGCATCGATGCCGTGTAGATATGCTCGATGAAGTCGGTGTCGCGGGTGTCAGAGCCCTTGGCTCCTACTCCGCCGCGATTCTGAGCGCGGAACTCGCTCAGCGGTGTGCGTTTGATATATCCGAGATGAGATATGGTGATAATCATATCGTCATCGGCGTAGAAATCTTCTGCATTGAAATCGCCGGCCGTATAGTCGATGTCTGTGCGACGCTCGTCACCGTAAGTCTCGCGGATCTCGATGAGCTCGTCGCGGATGACGCCGCGGCAGACAGCGGGATCGTTGAGTATAGACTCGAGGAAAGCAATCTCCTCCTCGAGCTTGCGATAGTCATCCTCGAGTTTGTTCTGCTCGAGAGCGGTGAGGTTGCGAAGTTTCATCTCGACGATGGCCTGAGTCTGCGGGTCAGTGAGATTGAAGCGCTCGCTGAGTCGAGTGCGGGCCTCATCTGTATCGCCGGACGAACGGATGATTGAAATCACTTCGTCAATATTCTGCGAGGCGATAATCAGACCTTCGAGGATGTGTGCACGCTCCTGAGCTTTGCCGAGTCTGAACTTGGTGCGACGGATGACAACGTCATGGCGATGGTCGACAAATGCGCTGAGTATCTCTTTAAGATTCAACGTCTTGGGGCGGCCGTTAACGAGAGCGACATTGTTGACAGAGAACGATGCCTGCATCTGTGTCATCTTGTAGAGCTTGTTAAGCACGACATTCGCGTTTGCGTCGCTCTTGAGCTTGATGACGATACGCATACCTTTGTAGTCGGTCTCGTCGTTGATGTCGGCGATACCGTCAAGTTTCTTCTCGTTGACAAGATCGGCAATATATTTAATGAGTTCGGCCTTGTTGACGCCGTAAGGTATCTCATGCACAATAATCGACTCATGGTTTGCCTCGCTCTCAATCTCGGCTTTTGCGCGGATGACGATGCGGCCACGACCGGTCTCGTATGCCTCCTTGACACCGTTGTAACCATAAATTGTGCCGCCTGTCGGGAAATCGGGAGCCGTGATGATTTTCATCAGGTCGGAAATCTCGATGTCGGGATTCTCCAGTACGGCAATAGCACCGTTGATTGACTCCGTAAGGTTGTGAGGCGGCATATTGGTAGCCATGCCGACCGCAATACCGGTGGTGCCGTTGACAAGCAGATTGGGGAAACGCGAAGGCAGCACAAGCGGCTCCATGCGAGTATTGTCATAGTTAGGCTGGAAATCTACAGTATCGGCATCGATATCGGCAAGCATCTCCTCTCCGATGCGAGAGAGGCGTACCTCTGTGTAACGCATTGCTGCAGGGGGGTCACCGTCGACAGAGCCGAAGTTGCCGTGACCGTCTACCAAGGTATATCTGAGCGACCAGTCCTGTGCCATACGGACCACAGTGCCATAGATTGACGAATCGCCGTGGGGGTGATACTTACCCATGACGTCGCCCACACAGTTAGCCGACTTTTTATGAGGCTTGTCGCTGTTGTTGCCCATCTCGTTCATGCCGAACAGCACGCGGCGCTGAACAGGTTTCATGCCGTCTCGTACATCGGGCAAAGCTCTCGACACAATCACCGACATAGAGTAGTCGATGTAGGCCGATTTCATCTCATTTTCAATATTGATTTTGAATATGCGATCTTCTTCCAACATGCTTTTAGTTGTTTATTAATCTGTTAGCGGAACGTTTTGCTGTATGACTCTCGTCCCGCCCGTATTTATGCAAAATTAGCATACAAAGGTAAGGTTTTTTTCCCGAAAAACAGTAATTTTGAACAATCATATTGAATTTTTTATTTTAGCTATTATAAACTGTAGTTTTCTAAACTTGGCACAGTTATTGCTTATATACTTAAATAGAAAGGTTACACATTTTTTCAGATTAAGCCAACAATGGAAAATAAGTTTTCTGCAGACATCCAGCGGCTGCTCGAACGCAGCAAAAAGGAAGCTCTGCGCCACAATAACAGCACAATAACCCCGGCACATCTACTGCTCGCAATGCTTGCCGACTTAGACGGACTCCCTGCCCGTATGATTGAGCGGGCGTCTGACTCCACGTCGTCTTACGAACTCAAACAGCAACTTGACGAATATCTGTTCAACGAATCAGACGGTCCGGTAAAAGAATTGTCAGTGAGTGATTTGACAAACCGCATCGTAAAGCTCAGTGTGCTTGAGGCTCGCCTTCTTAAAGCAGATATTGTCGATACGGTGCACATACTTCTCGCACTGTTTCACAATTATGAAGTACAAAATATGAAATATATACAACCATTTACAACCGCAGGCATCACCTACGAGAATCTATACAGACTCGCCGGAGATATGACCTCTCAGCCTACGGCCGGAGCCGACCTTGCTGATGACGACGACAGTATGGACGCTCCGGGTGAAGACAGCCGGTCGCCGCGTCAGGCATCGGAAAATTCCGCTTCCGGCGCCCGCGCCAAACGTGCACGCTCGGGCTCGACAGACACGCCGGTACTCGACAAATTCGGCCACGACATGACCCGCGCAGCCGAAGAAGGGCGCCTCGATCCCGTCGTAGGCCGCGAAGTCGAAATCGAACGTCTCGCCCAGATTCTCAGCCGCCGCAAGAAGAACAATCCCGTGCTCATCGGCGAGCCGGGCGTGGGCAAATCGGCCATCGTCGAAGGCCTCGCCCTGCGCATCATCCAGCGCAAGGTCTCGCGCATCCTCTTCGGCAAACGAGTCGTGTCACTTGATATGGCCGCCATCGTCGCCGGCACCAAATACCGCGGCGAATTTGAGGAGCGCATCAAGGCCATTCTGACCGAGCTGTCAAAGAATCCTAACGTCATACTTTTCATCGACGAGATTCACACCATCGTCGGAGCCGGCAACTCGCAGGGCTCAATGGATGCCGCCAACATGCTCAAACCGGCGCTTGCCCGCGGCGAGCTGCAGTGTATCGGCGCCACCACCCTTGACGAGTATCGTAAGAACATCGAGAAGGACGGCGCGCTCGAGCGTCGATTCCAGAAAGTGATGGTAGAGCCGACCACACCCGAGGAGACTCTGCAGATTCTCAATAACATCAAAGGCCAGTACGAGGCTCATCATAACGTCACTTACACTGACGCCGCCCTTGACGCATGCGTCAAACTGACTGACAGATATATAAGTGACCGCAATTTCCCCGACAAGGCCATTGACGCGCTTGACGAGGCCGGGTCGCGCGTACACATTACAAATGTCAGCGTACCTGCTGAAATTGAAGACCTCGAAAAACAGATTGAGGAAGCTACCCGCAACAAGAAGATGGCCGCCCAGTCGTCAAACTATAACGCCGCTGCCGAGTGGCGCAACAAAGCTCAGGAGCTGAGCGAGAAACTTGATGACGCCACTGCCGCCTGGGAGAAACAGCTCGCCGACAGCCGTCAGACCGTCGACGAGGACCAGATAGCCGAGGTTGTCGCAATGATGACAGGCGTGCCCGTGCAGCGTATCGCGCAGGCTGAGGGTGTCAGACTCTTGGAAATGGCTCCGACGCTCAAAAAGGCGATTATAGGTCAGGACGAGGCTGTGACTAAGATTGTCAAGGCCATTCACCGCAACCGCATCGGCCTCAAGGACCCCAACAAGCCCATCGGCACATTCATGTTCCTCGGCCCGACCGGCGTCGGAAAGACCCATCTGGCCAAGAAGCTCGCCGAGTATCTGTTTGACTCGGCCGACACGCTGATACGCATCGACATGAGCGAATACATGGAGAAGTTTACCGTCTCGCGCCTTGTCGGAGCGCCTCCGGGCTACGTCGGTTACGAGGAGGGTGGCCAGTTAACAGAGAAAGTGCGCCGTCATCCCTACTCTGTCGTTCTGCTTGACGAAATCGAGAAGGCACATCCCGATGTGTTCAACCTGCTGCTGCAAGTCATGGACGAGGGCCGGCTGACCGACAGCCTCGGCCGTCGCATTGACTTCAAGAATACGATTATCATAATGACATCGAATATCGGTACACGTCAACTAAAAGACTTCGGCTCGGGCGTAGGTTTCACCACCCGCGAGGTCAATAAGGAGTTTACGCACGGCGTGCTCCAGAAAGCACTAAACAAGGCTTTTGCCCCCGAGTTTCTCAACCGTATCGACGACATCATCATGTTTGACTCGCTTGACAAGGACTCGCTCTTTAAGATTATCGACATCGAGCTCTCGGGCTTCAGCCGCCGTTTGGAGTCGCTCGGCTACAAGCTACATCTGTCTGACGAGGCCAAAAATTTCATTGCCAACAAGGGCTATGACGTGCAGTTCGGTGCCCGTCCGCTCAAACGTGCCATCCAGAAGTATCTCGAGGACGAATTAGCCGAGCTGATTATCACCGCATCAGTCATGCCGGGCAACGAAATCGAGGTCAGCTACGACAAGGAGGCCGACACGTTGCGTACACGCATCATCGCCGCTGCTGACGCGAATGAGGTCAATACCGAGAGCGCCGACGTCCCGGCTGATAAGTCCGAAACAGCCGAGCCTCAGCCCACCGAGCGAGACTGACATTAATATCAAATACTATATCCGCCATCGTTTTTAGAATCTTATGACGATGGCGGATATTTTTTTGTATCTTTGCCTCGTATATAACCAATAAAGCCATGATGATACTCTACCGCATATATCAATTCCTCATAATGATACCCGTACTGCTCGTTGCGACGATTATCGCAGCTCTTGTCACAATAATCGGTTGCATGATCGGGCCGGGGGCATTTTGGGGCTATTATCCGGCCCGTCTGTGGGCACGACTATTTTGTCTGCTCACCTTTGTCAAAGTGACCGTCAAAGGACGAGAGAACATCAATAAGGGCACATCATATGTCTTTGTGGCCAATCATCAGGGCGCCTACGACATCTTTGCCATCTACGGCTATCTCAACCATAATTTCAGATGGATGATGAAAAAGAGCCTCGAAAAGATACCGCTTGTCGGCTACAGCTGCCGCAGGGCCGGTCATATCTACGTCGACAACCGCACACCCTCAGGCATCCGTCAGACGATGGACGACGCCGAGCGTCAGCTCTCGCGCGGTATGTCGGTCGTAGTGTTTCCCGAGGGGTCTCGCACTTTAGACGGACGTGTTCATGCCTTCAAACGCGGCGCCTATACGCTGGCGGTCGAGTTCGGGCTGCCTGTGGTGCCGGTGACCATAGACGGTGCTTTTAAAGTGATGCCACGCCGCGCCAGACTGCCTCGTCCGGGCCATATCATCCTCACTATCCACCGTCCCATCACAGCCCCCGAGAGCGGTCACGACCTGTCGCAGCTTATGACAGAGTCTCGCAATGCTATCCTCTCCTCACTTCCGTCACAAGACGACTGAAATTTAACACATAACTAACTTAAAATTCAATATAGCTATGTTTGACCTGATGATGCGTGCTGCGTTGAAATTCCTATTATTCACAATAATTGCAAGCGTAGCCGTGTTGTTTTTTTATTTAGGCTCTCTTTTGTTGCCGCATTTATTTCGTCCCGACGTAGTAGGTACTTGGCAAAGCTCGTCTTTAAAATATCAGGGTGAGATAAGTTCCTATATTATTGATTTTAAAGGTGAAAACAACAAAAAGTCAGATAATTGCGGTGAAATAGAAATTACGGCCATAATTGATAACTCAGGATATTATAATCACGCTAAAGGTGAAGCAAAAATCAAAGGACTGTGGACTTACGATGGATTTTTAAGCGATGATATTAAAGTCTCTTTCTTCCCGGAATCATTTATTACGACCGGTAATTTTGATCAGAGTTCTGTATATTCACGCTTTTCCGATTTTGATAGGATTGAAGATATACGTCTGAAAAACGGAATTCTGTCTTTTGAAGTTGATTATCACGAGATGAACTTCCATCGTATTGATAAATCCGAATAACTTTTTATCTGCCGAGCCATTGAACAAAAGTCATTAAAAAATGTTGTAAGATTATAATGTTTTAGACTTTCTGATTATGATGAAAAAATTTCTGCATACCTCGGTTTTATTACTCGCCCCGGTTTTCGTTGCCGCTCTCAGTTCCTGTGACTCTCGTGACGATGTCGTCGGCACTTGGCAGGGCACAGCAACGCGTATTGATTACATCAGTGCCGCCGTCGACGGAAGCATGTCTACAACCATAGAGTTTTCCGGCGAAAACGGCAAGCAGTCTGACCGCAGCGGTAAAATAACGATTACGGCTCTCTTAGATGCAAATCAACCAGTCTCTTCGTCAGACTCAAGTCTGATGCAGGCTTACGAAGTGAGCGTCGCCGCCACAGCGTCGATTACCGGCGACTGGACCTATGAGGACCGCGATGACGACGACATCATCGTCTCGCTCGACCCCGAGTCATTAAATGTCAGAGTCGACCCAGACGGAGTGACATTCTCACAGGACATATTGACAGGTAACGAACGCCCCGTGCTTGACTCCCTGACGGCAGCCACGGCCGCTGTGTGGACCCGTTCACTAACAGCCGCCATGCGTGTAGAATTTGCCAAATATCAGAAAATCTCTGATGTAAAAGTCAAGAAAAATATTCTCTCATGCGAAATTGACGACCGCGACTACAGTTTCCGTCGCGTAGGCGCTCAGCAATAGTCTCAATCGCTCCATCCAAAACTTATTTCGCCCGGCAACGTTTTATTTTAAGACCGATGCCGGGCGTTTTGGCATCATATTTGCACTATAATGGGCAGATAACATAAAAACAAACTGACTTAAACATATAACCATGCAAAAAGGAACAATCGGAGTAACGACCGAAAACATTTTCCCGGTCATCAAGAAATTCTTATATAGCGATCACGAAATCTTTCTGCGCGAGCTCGTCTCCAACGCAGTCGACGCAAGCCAGAAACTGCGCACACTCTCGTCGTTCGGCGAGTTTAAGGGCGAAATCGGCGACCTCAATGTCAAAGTAACAGTTGATAAAGAGGCCGGCACGCTGACTGTCAGCGACCATGGCATCGGCATGACAGCCGACGATATCGAGAAATACATCAATCAGATTGCATTCTCGGGCGCCGAGGAGTTCCTCGCAAAGTATAAAGACAAAGCAGGCCAGATTATCGGTCACTTCGGTCTCGGATTTTACTCGGCCTTTATGGTGGCAAAGAAAGTTGTCATCGACTCTCTGTCATATAAGGAGGGCGCCGAGGCCGTAAGATGGGAGTGCGACGGCTCGCCCGAGTATCAGATGGGCGCAGGCGAGCGCAAGACACGCGGCACCGACATTATACTATACATTGACGACGATAACAAGGAATTTCTTGAGCAGCCTCGCATCGACACGCTGCTCAAGAAATACTGCCGCTTCCTCCCTGTCCCCGTCATTTCGGGCAAGGAGCAGGAGTGGAAAGACGGCAAGATGGTCGACACTGACCGCGACCGTGTGATTAACAACACCGAGCCGCAGTGGACCAAGAAACCTTCTGAGCTGACAGATAAAGACTATCTTGACTTTTACCACGAGCTCTATCCCGGCGAAGAGGACCCGCTGTTCTGGATACACCTTAATGTCGACTACCCCTTCACGCTGACCGGCATACTCTATTTTCCGAAAATCAAAAACAACTTCGAAATCAACCGTAACCGCATCCAGCTTTACTGCAATCAGGTCTTCGTCACCGATTCGGTCGAGGGCGTAGTGCCCGAATTCATGATGCTGCTCCGCGGTGTCATCGACTCGCCTGACATCCCGCTGAACGTCTCGCGTTCTTACCTCCAGAGTGACACCGCCGTCAAGAAGATTTCGACTTACATCACCAAAAAAGTCGCCCAGCGTCTCGAGGACATCTTCAAGAGCGACCGCGCCGGTTTTGACAAGAAATGGGACGACATCAAGATTTTCGTCGAATACGGCATGCTGACCGATGAGAAATTCTGCGAGGCTGCCATGAAGTTTGCCCTTCTCAAAGACACCGAGGGCCGCTACTTCACACTTGACGAATACAAGACACTCGTCGAGGCCGAGCAGACCGACCGCGACGGCAACGTAGTCTATCTCTATGCCACCGACCCTGTCGCACAATACAACTATGTCAAGGCCGCCACTGACCGCGGCTACGACGTGCTGCTGATGGACGGCCAGCTTGACAGCCACTTCGTCGGTCTTTTGGAGAGCAAGTTGGACAAAACAACCTTCGTCCGCGTCGATTCAGACGTTATCGACAACCTTATCCGCAAGAAAGATGACAACCGTCACGTAGAGCTCACCGCCCTTCAGCGCGACATGATGACCACCATCATCCGCTCGCAGACCCCCGAGGTCGAGAAATCGCAGTTCCTCGTCAGCTTCGAAGCCCTCGCTCCGACTGCCCAGCCTATCGTCATCACTCAGAACGAGTACATGCGACGCATGAAAGATATGGCCGCCCTTCAGCCCGGCATGAATTTCTACGGCGAGTTGCCTGACAGCTATAACCTCGTTGTCAACACCGAGCATCCGCTCATAGTCTCTATCCGCGACCGCGCCACTGCCGACCTTGAGGCCAAGGTCAAACCCCTCGCTGACAAGATTGAAGCCGACAATGCCGAGATCAACACAATCCGCGACAAAAACAAAGACGGCAAACCCTCAGCCGAAGACGATCAACGCATCAAAGACCTCGAAAAAGAAGTCGGCTCGACACGTGAGACCGAAGAGAATCTCATCAAGGAATATGCCAAGACTCAGCCGCTCGTCAGCCAGCTCATCGACCTTGCCCTCCTCGGCAACGGTCTGCTCCGCGGCGAGGCTCTGAGCGCCTTCATCAGCCGCTCCGTCGACCTCCTCGACAAAAAAGCCTAACGCTTACATACACACTATAAACCTCATCAACCGCAGTGAGCCCCCCGGACTCACTGCTTTTTTTAACTCAAAATGTATCTTGGGCGCAAGTTTAATAAGTGTTAAAACGCCGGTCAGACAAAATCACAATATAGAAAAAAAGATGCATATCTATCTTTGTGCAAAAATTAAAGCACAAAGATTACTATGAAAAAAACAAGCAAAAACACCCTCAAAAAGACTATTACAGCCTGTATCCCCGTCGATTTACTGCAACAGATTCTTGACGATCCCGAGAACATATCGCTCTGTCATGCTCTCGTTTCGGCGATTATAACATCCGAACGAATACGTAAACCAGTCGGTGCCGCTGCCGACTTGGACGATAGCGCCTTACATCCCGCCAAATCACACGAGGCCGACGCCATGATTGAAGACGCCCGTAGACGTGCCGAGCTTGCGAAAAAGCGCTGCGAGGAGCGCAAACAGAGACAGGCCGAGCGCATGAAGACACTTGCCCGTTTTCTTCGCGACGAGAGACCCGTCGCACTCTCAGACCTGTTCGGCACCGGTTTGTTCTCCCGTGAGCAGAAACGCACAATCGACGCCATACTTAATCCTACCGTTAGGACTATAAATAAGCTCTCGCCTGCGCAACTACAAGCCTACTTTCTGCCACAGATAGCTAAATACAGCAACATCCCACTCTCGGCACTATCAGTTGCCACGCGACGCCATGCCGTCACCCTTTTCCACTAAAGATAATAATAATATTGAATCCAAACATTACACACAATAAAACAATAGAGTACACTATCTCGAAGGAACTGAAATGTAGCCAAAGAGACACTCACAACCCTAAATTAAGCGTACAGATATACTTGGTGTAGTCCAGATACTTTAAACTTTTTTTGCATAGAATCATCTTGATTTAAACTTGCTACCTTTTTAACAATCAAACCTTTAATAAAATCTACTTTTTTTGCTAATACAATTAGCAACGCTAAAGGAAACTTAATATTAAAAGCAAAACCCACGGCAAAAATCATAATTTTACCGTGAGCTGAAGATAAACGCTATTTAGTATAAAGTTTATCGTCTATAAAAAATGTTGGGTCCATCGACTTCATAGTCATAGATGATTAGCCTATTACCATCAACTACAAATCTATAAGTTTCGTTATAACCATCATTGAATTTTAAAGTAAGCAAATCATTTAAAACCTCCCATGTACCATATTCTTCATAAGAAGATGGTTCATCCGGTTCACCCTCGGAATCGCCCCAGTCTTTAACTTCAAATTCTCCGTTTGATTTAAAATTGTATTGACAAAACCAAGAGCCAGATGAATCCTTTTCAGAATACAACCAAGTTCCTACAATAGAATTATTATCCGGCCCATCGTCATCACTACAACTTGAAAAAGCAAATGACATAAAAACACAAAAAATTACAGTAAACATAGACTGTAAATGCAAAAATCTAATTTTCATTGCATAAAACATTGTTAATATATTCTCATAATCCCAATGAAACTGTTAATTATTATATAAAGAAAAAGTGCGGGATTATACTTTTCATACCAACTTAGTAGGCTTCTCGCATTGCCTTAGTTAGAAATATGACAGTACACCCACACTATTTGCTATATTTCACCGAAGTATCTATAAAGCATTTAGCGCAGGTGCTATTTGTCATTATCTTTCTAACATTCAGTAGATTTTGCGAGAATTTACTAAGTTAAGATAATTCAAATAACACCTATTCAAATAATTGAGCCAACTCTTCAGCTCTATTTCCGATTACAAAACTACAAATTATTTATACACCTGCAAACATTGGTTTAAAATTATTTATATCATCATGAAGAAAATCATTATAAATAAGTAGAAGTAGGATTGTCAATTTACAAAACAAACCGCCCTCGCGGGGGTGGTCGCGAGGGCGTGGAAAAGCAATTTAATGAAATGGAGTAAAGTTGTGTGTCTTTTATAATACAGAGAGAATAATATTTTTAAATAAATGTATCACTTATCGCCCCGGGCGGCTCTTCAAACGGCTTCGGCATAAGCCGATGAGTCGTCTCTGACACGGCGGCTGATGGTGTCGTAGATACGACGCTCTCCGACACTTAATCCGGCTCGGTTTACATCAGCCCCGAGTATCATCTCGCCGGCTATTGCCGAGAGGATGCTGAGCTGCTGGTCAACGGGAAGAGACTTAATGGTGTTGATTACATTGCGGCTGATTACGAGTGACTGTGTCATGGCTGTAAGTGTTTAAGAGGATTGATAGCTAATGTTTACAGCACAAAAGTATGCCCTCGTATGTGTCACAATCTTGCACAAACACGCAAAATTAAGTTAATCGGCGCCGGTTTTTGTCATTTTAGGTATCAGCGCCTGGTTGACAGGTACGGGGAACTTTGAGAAAAGTGTCTCGACTGCCTCGGCGATACCTTTCAGATTACGGAACTGACCGTTACCGTTATTAAGTATCGTTGCCACTGACGCGGAGTAGAGGGGTTTCTTCTCAGCCATATTGACAAAATCCATTGTCAACACACCCTCACGATAGACGCCCGTGATGACCCGCGCATTAGAGTAATAATTATAGTAAAAACTGCGCGGATACATAAAGTATGGATAGAATCTGTTATAGAACGGTCCGCCATAAGGAGGATAATAAGCCCCGAAGGGTAAAAGCGGCTCTGTGGCAATCTCACGATGGACTGTGAGACCGATGTTCACTAAAAGAGGAGACGTCGGGTCTTCGACAAAGCCGCGCTCGACAAGTTGCTCGCGTATAGCGGCTACAATGTTATCATATGTAACCATCTCCATGCCCGGAGGCAGGGAGCCGTCGGCCGGACTGACAATCTTAAAGGTATGATAATCGACTAAATCAGCGTCGTTGTAAGTTTCACTGTTGACTAACGCATAAGGACTGCACGCCGCCAATGTGGCGACAAGTGCGGAAAGTAATAAAATCTTTTTCATAATCGGCAAACATCTTTTAAAGCATAAGCATTTAAATAATAAACATTTGAGTGAGCCGCTCGGTTTGATTTAACTAAAAATAACTATGAGGGGGATAAGACGTTATAATAATAGACGTATATTTGAAACCAAATAACAGCTGTAGCCATGGAAGATATAACCGATTACTTCAAAGAATTACTTGCCCAGCACCACAGCATAGATATCGCCGAATCAGAGTTCAAACGCATGATAGCCGAAGACGATGACCTGAAAGACCGGTATCGTCAATGGTGTGACGAAAACGGGAGCACCGAAAAACGCGGTTTCTTTGACTATTGTGAGGAATATATGGACTCTCAGGACTCGATCTGGGAATCACTGAATGACTATGATGAATAACACTGCCGCCATTCGTCTGCCTGCCGAATGGGAGCCGCAGCAAGCTGTCATGCTTGCATGGCCGCACGCCCTGACCGACTGGCATTATATGCTTGACGACGTCAGAGCGTGTTACCGCAATATCGCTGCCGCGATTGTCAGACATGCACATCTCGTAATCGTCACTCCTGATGTCGAGACGGCCCGTGCCGACTGCGCCGGTCTGAATCAGGCACGCATCACATATATCTGCGAAAAGACCAACGACACTTGGGCGCGCGACTTCGGTCCGCTGACAACTGTCGACTCCAATGGACGTCCGACCGTAAATGACTTTAAGTTCAACGGTTGGGGACTGAAATTTGCTGCAAACCTCGATAATTTAATCACATCAAAATTATATACTGCCGAAGTCTTCTCGGCAGATTACCGCAACCGGCTCGGTTTTGTGCTCGAGGGCGGCTCCATTGAGAGCGACGGCTGCGGCACCATTCTCACGACCTCAGAGTGCCTGCTTTCGCCAAACCGTAACGGTGACCTGAGTCGTGACGAGATTGAGAGACGTCTTTGCGAGTACTTCGGAGCGCGTCGCGTGTTATGGCTTGACCACGGCGCTCTCGAGGGCGACGACACTGACAGTCATATCGACACACTTGCCAGACTCGCACCGCATGACACAATATTATATGTAAAATGCGATGACCCTGCTGACAGCCATTATGACGAGCTTGCCGCCATGGAACGCGAGCTGATGGAATTCAGACGCGACGACGGCATGCCTTACAACCTTATAGCGCTGCCACTCCCCGACCCTGTCTATGACGAGGATGGCGAACGTCTGCCGGCCACATATGCCAACTTCTTGGTGCTCAATGATGCCGTACTTCTGCCAATCTATAATCAGAAACGCAAAGACCTACTCGCATCACAGATAATGCGCATCGCATTTCCTGACCACGAAATCGTTACAGTCGACTGCAGCGCACTTATCCGCCAGCACGGCTCGCTCCACTGCGTGACGATGCAACTTCCACCCGATACACTAAAATTATGAGTTCACGTATAATAAAAACCGCTATCATACAGCAGGCCAACACGGCCGACATCAATGACAACCGCCGCCGCATCGCCGACAAAATCAGACGCGTCGCCGCTGAAGGTGCTCAACTGATTATCAATCAGGAGCTGCACGACTCGCTCTATTTCTGCCAGACCGAGAGTGTCGACCTCTGCGGTCTCGCTACGCCGATACCCTCCGACGTCACCAAGTTTTACTCTACCTTAGCCCGCGAGACCGGCACGGTCATTGTCACATCACTTTACGAGCGCCGAGCTCCCGGCCTCTATCACAACACGGCCGTAGTTTTTGAGCGTGACGGCTCGATGGCCGGCAAATACCGCAAGATGCACATACCCGACGACCCTGCCTATTACGAGAAGTTTTACTTCACACCCGGCGACCTCGGCTTCAAGCCCGTCGACACTTCGCTCGGCCGTCTCGGCGTACTCGTCTGCTGGGACCAGTGGTATCCCGAGGCTGCCCGACTGATGGCGCTCGCCGGCGCAGAAATATTGATTTATCCCACGGCCATCGGCTTTGAGAGCAGCGACACACCCGACGAACAACAGCGCCAGCGCGAGGCATGGATAACCGTGCAACGAGGCCACGCCATCGCCAACGGCCTGCCCGTCGTCGCTGTCAACCGTGTTGGTCACGAGCCGGACCCGTCAGGAGCAACTAACGGCATACAGTTCTGGGGCAGCTCATTTGTAGTGGGTCCTCAGGGCGAGTTTCTCTATCAGACCCCCACAGACAAGGAGGCCGAGGCCATCGTTGACATCAACCTCGGCCGCAGCGAACAGGTCAGACGCTGGTGGCCCTTCCTCCGTGACCGCCGCATCGACGCCTACGCCAACCTCACCAAACGGTTCATCGACTGAAATATAACGTCGTGAATATGGGAGGTCGATTTCCAATCGTCCAATAATTCACTGTTAATCAATAATTAAAAGAAAGGGACGATTAAAAAAATCGTCCCTCCATATTTTATACCAAAGGTTTATTACCCCCTTGCAATCTTGTCGGTCAGGGCGCAGTCGATGACCTCGCGGACACCATTGACATAGTGGAACGTCAGTCCGTCGACATAGCGCGGAGCGATGTCCTCGACATCTTTGCGGTTTTCGACCGAGATGATGATGTCGGTTATGCCGGCGCGCTTGGCGGCAAGGATTTTCTCCTTGATGCCTCCGACGGGCAACACTTTGCCGCGCAGCGTTATCTCACCGGTCATGGCAATGCGTTCGGCAACGAGACGGCGTGTGAAGGCCGAAACAATAGCCGTGGCGATAGTAATGCCGGCCGACGGTCCGTCCTTGGGGATAGCGCCCTCGGGGAAGTGGATGTGAAGGTTGTTCTCGTTGAACTTCTCAGCGGGGATGCCGAGTTCGGCCGAATGTGACTTGACCCATTGGAGCGCAATAGTCGCCGACTCCTTCATCACATCGCCGAGATTGCCGGTGATGGTCAGACGGTCGCCTTTGCCGGGAGACAAAGTGGCCTCGGCGAGCAATATCTCACCGCCTACCGCTGTCCAAGCAAGTCCTGTCACAACACCGGCAAATTCATTGCCTTCATATTTGTCACGGCTGAACGGAGCAAGGCCGAGCATATCCTTGAGGTCTGCGACTCCGACAAGCTCGGGGAACGGTTTATTGCTCATTTTAGCAAGCACACATTTGCGTGCAATCGCGGCGAGTTTCTTTTCGAGCTGACGGACTCCGCTCTCGGCCGTATAACTCTCTATGACCGAAGTCAGGGCCTCGTCCGAGATATTGAGAGCCCCCTCTTCAATATTGTGCTCGGCAATAACACGCGGCAGCAGATGACGACGCGCTATCTCGACCTTTTCCTCAAGCAGATAGCCCGAGAGGTCAATAATCTCCATGCGGTCAAGCAGCGGCAGCTGGATTGAAGATAGCGTGTTGGCCGTTGCGATGAACAGCACATGCGACAGGTCATAGTCCACGTCAACATAGTTGTCGTGGAAGAATTTGTTCTGCTCCGGGTCGAGCACCTCAAGGAGAGCCGACGACGGGTCGCCCTTATAATCTTTGCCAATCTTGTCTATCTCGTCAAGGAGCAGGACGGGATTGATGGTCTTGGCACGCTTCATGGCCTCAATGATACGTCCGGGCATCGCGCCGATATATGTGCGGCGGTGACCGCGAATCTCCGACTCGTCATGCAGACCGCCGAGCGACACGCGCTGATAGACGCGGCCGAGCGCACGGGCAATCGACTTGCCGAGCGACGTCTTGCCCACACCGGGAGCGCCGACAAGACATATGATGGGAGCCTTGCCGCCGGGATTGTTCATCAGTACGGCGAGCTGTTCGAGTATGCGCTCCTTGACCTTCTCAAGACCGTAGTGGTCCATCTCGAGGATGTCGTGTGCGAGTTCGAAGTCCTCGTTAAGAGGCGACTCATCGCGCCACGGCAGGTCAAGAAGCAATTCAAGATATGAATACTGGACGGCATAGTCAGGCGACTGAGGATTATAACGGCGTAGTTTGCCAATCTCACGGTCAAAGACATCGGCAACCGCCTGCGGCATACCTGACTCTTCGGCACGCTGAGCCAACGCGTCAATTTCATCGGGAGAGTCACCATAAAGTTCCTCTCTGATAGTCTCCATCTGCTGCTGCAAGAACACGTTACGCTGATTCTGATCGAGACTCTGACGTGTACGGTCCATTATTTCACGGCTGATATTTACCTTCTCTTCACTGAGATTCAGCGCCTCGAGCAATCCATAAGCGCGTTTCAGCAACGTAGGCTGCGAAAGCAGACCGCTTTTCACTTCAATCGACAGATTCATATGCGTGGCGATATAGTTGATAAGATCGCCCTGCGAGCTAATCTGATTTATTGCGAATACAGCCTCCTTGGAGTTTTCAACTGTCTTGTTTATGATATTTACGGCTGTCTCCTTGATCTTGTCGACAAGGATGCCGAACTCCTCAACATTACGCGGACGCCCCTCATGGATTAGTTTTACTTTCGCCACGAGATATGGCACGGCTGTAGCCGAATCGCTCTCGCCTAAAATCTGGAACTTCCCGCGCGCACGAACAAGCGCCGTATGCGTTCCGTCAGGCAGGTCAAAAATCTTGAGGACGTCTGCAACAACACCATAACGGTATATGCCTCCGTCTATAGCCGGTGCCGACACCTCCGGGTCAATCTGACAGACAATGCCGACAGGTGTATAGTTTTCGACTGAAAGACGTGCGACCGCGATAGAAGCTTCGCGACCTAACGAAATAGGTATTGTAATGCCGGGGAACAGCACAAGATTGCGCGTAGCAAGCAGAGGCAGATTGTCTACATCCGGCTCTACTGAAAAACGGCGCTCGTCTATGTCGATTTGGCCGATAGCAACGGCCTGACCGTCTTCCCGGTCATTTTCGGGTTTAAAACTCATATATATTTTGCGAATTATTTTCTACTTGTTTTGTCATACTTGTGAGTATGATGCAGACAATGATATGTCACATATCGTGATTTCATCATACTTATTACAGCAAAAGCAATGCCAAAGTTACTAATTTCGGCTCAGCTCTGAAAGAATAACACATTAATAATTAAAAAGACCGTCAATCAAAGTAAATTTGCAGGTTCAACTGGCAAGTGCAAAATTAGCGATTTGTTTGAAGAACTCAGTCTT
>DXYS01000079.1 GCA_019415705.1 Bacteroidales bacterium
TCTGAAACTTTCAATTCTCAGAGGCTTTAACAAGTGGAGTTCTGCAACACCCCCTTGTTATAATAAACCCTTGTTATTGTGCGCTTAATTCAAAAAAAATAATAACTTTGCGACATCATGCAATTATCATAGTAAGTCCTATGAAATATATCTTGCCTCAGGCCAAACCCGAGTGGAAAATCAAACCGCAGACAATCAGAGAGCTTGAAGATGCTTTCGCACAAATGGAGCGCTGCGCCGAGCGACGCCCTGAAATTGATATGAATGACATCAGGCAGGTTGAGCGATATCAGTTTGAGTCTCAGTCGGCGTTGGATAAGGCTCAAAATGCCCGCGGCGCAATAATGCTGGTGAACTATTCCCGGCCCGTACAAGAACAGATAGACCGTTTCAAAGCCGAGGATTATATGCCCTTGGACGCATTGATGGCGCTCAGCAGCGAGACAAGGGAAATAAGCAGACTCAAGGATTTCTTCTCGTCAGTCAATACGCATATCAAACCTAAAGATAATGATGAGCGAGAACGCAGACAAGGTGATTTTCGCATAGTCTATCAACGTTGTCTTGATTATGCAAAACGCGCCGACGAGCTGCCCGTGCAGTGTCGCAACATGATTTATATGATGCTGGCTCAGATTAGCTGCAATATGCACGCGCTGTCGACACAAATCGACAGCGGATATGCTCCCGGAGATTTATTTGACCCGATACAAGGATATGAGTATGCAAGTAAGGTAGAGCGCGCAGACGGAGCGAAAGCATTTATCTGTACCCGTATCGAAAGGCAAATGGGGCAGGGGGCAACCGGCGGCCTCTCGATGACAGCAAAGCAGTTTAAACAGAAAAAGAAACAAAAACATTACATAATAATCGCGATAATGGTCGTGTTGGGCATTGGGGTGATTATTGCCGCATCTGCGTTGCTCTGGATTGCATTTGTGGTGTTCTGTTTCTATATGGTATTCAAAATGATGATTTCCGACGCGACCGGCGGCCACTCTGGAGGGTCTCCCGCCAAATTCGGACCAAACTCCAGTTACGGCGGCGCTCAATGTGGCAAATGTATGCATTATGACAAGGCGACCTGTCCCCGCTATCCGACCTGTCATCCTAATGATGCCGCTTGTGGCCTTTTGAACAAACCTACGTGGTGATAAATACAGGCAACAATGGTTAAATTGTCTTAAATCTTAACGTGTCCGGGGCTTTTATAGAAGCTGATTGATTAAATTAGGACAATGTTTGAGAGCCTGTCGTCATTTTTTGCAACGCCGTGGGTCTACTATACCTTCTGGGCGATATATGCCGTTACTGTGGTGACGATAATCGGAGTGATTCTCTCCGAAAACCGTAACCCCGTCAAGTCGCTGGCATGGATGGTTGTGCTTTTCATGCTGCCGGTTGCCGGCATAATACTATATATATTTTTCGGACGCAGCATCAAGAATCAGCGCATGATTTCGCGCGGCAACCGTCGCCGTCTCAAGCGCCGTGACCGTGTGCGCAGCGCTGATGTCAAGGCTCTGGATTTAAGTGATGCATCACGTCAGCAGATAACTTTAGTCAGAACTCTCGCCGACTCGCCGCTGCATGTCGGCAATACGGTCGAGGTGTTTACTTCGGGCGCGGAGAAATTTGAGGCGCTCAAACGTGATTTGCGCGAGGCCCATAGCTATATCAACATGGAGTATTATATCTTCGAGGATGACAGTGTCGGACGCGAGATATGTGAGATACTCGTCGAGCGTGCGCGCGCCGGCGTCGAGGTGCGCCTCATTTATGACCATGTCGGCTCGTTCAGTGTCAGCTCCCGCTTCTTCAAGGAGATGCGTCGTGCAGGCATACAGGCTTACCCTTTCTTTAAAGTCTCGTTCCCTCTGCTCGGCACACGCATCAACTGGCGCAATCACCGCAAGCTTGTCATCATCGACGGGCGCACGGCTTATCTCGGCGGCATGAATATCGCCCGGCGCTATGTCGACGGCGGCAAAAAGTTTGCCGGCTGGCGCGATACCCATCTAAGGCTGTCGGGTCCTATCTTATCGCCGCTTAGCTTCTCGTTTGCCGTTGACTGGAACTTTATGGGGCAACCTCTGCTCGATGACGAGGTCGTCGGCGAGTCAGTCACGACCGACAGCTGCGGCGCGGTGAACGATGTAGGCATACAGCTGCTTACATCAGGCCCGATGTCGCAGTGGAGCAACATTGCCTATACTTTCCACAAGGCTGTCACTAACGCCCGTAAGCGCATATTTATCCAGACCCCGTATTTTCTGCCGACAGAAGGTCTGTTTAAGGCGCTGCAGGTCGCCGCGCTTGCCCATGTCGATGTCAGGCTTATGTTGCCGGAGACGAGCGACTCGCGCATGCTGACCTATGCGTCGGCCTCTTATGTTGACGAGGCACTTAAAGCCGGCATCAAGATTTATTTTTATCAGGCCGGTATGTTACATTCAAAGATGATTATTGTCGATGACGAGTTCTCATCGGTTGGCTCGACCAATTTTGATTTCCGCAGTTTTGAGTATAATTTCGAGGCGAATGTTATGATGTACTCTGTAGAGCTCAATCATAAGCTTGCTGAAATCTTCAAAAATGATTTGACAAAATCCTGTCGCGTCTCGCAGCCCGAGTGGCGTCGCAGGCCTTATACCCGTAAGGCAGTGGAGTCGATTGTGAGACTTTTGAGCCCGATTTTGTAAAGGCTGTAAAGAAAATGAAATTTTTTTTGCTCGGAACGCGCTCATGCTCAATGTGGAAAACATTTTGCCGAAAATCTATCGAAAAATTTTAGCTGAAATATTTTGCTGTTTCGCGAAAAAGGCATACCTTTGCAACGCAAAAGCAAAGAACGAACATTTAAAATACTTGCGAAAATAGCTCAGTTGGTAGAGCACAACCTTGCCAAGGTTGGGGTCGCGGG
>DXYS01000008.1:0-6862 GCA_019415705.1 Bacteroidales bacterium
ATATAACATTCACAAACTACAAACGTGGTCTCTAGCCTTAAGTTAGTGACATTGCGCCGATGGCACGTCCCTACATTATACTGATAATCAGCTTACTGAAACGGTCGATTGCAAATCGACCCTCCACTGACTTATCCCTCATCTTTTGGCGGCGGGGAGGGACGGAGGCGTTTGTATCGCTTTAACGCATCATTTATAATCCACTGCAGCTGGCCGTTGACGGAGCGGAACTCGTCAGCGGCCCACTGCTCGACCATCTCCATGACAGCCGGGTCAACACGCAGCAGAAATCCTTTGTCGGCCGATGCTTTTTTAGCGGCCATTATTGGTAAAGTGTACCTGTGTTGATGACGGGCTGAGCGGGCTCGTCGGCGCAAAGCACCACAAGCATGTTGCTGACCATCGCGGCCTTACGCTCTTCGTCAAGTTCGACAATATTCTCGTCGGAGAGCTGCGTCAGGGCCATCTTGACCATCGACACGGCGCCCTCGACTATCTTCTCGCGGGCCGAGATTATGGCTGCGGCCTGCTGGCGGCGCAGCATCACTGCCGCGATTTCGGGGGCATAGGCGAGATAGTTGATGCGGGCCTCGACAACGGTGATGCCGGCCATGGCGAGACGCTCATTGATTTTGTGCTCGAGGAGATCGTTGATTTCCTCGCCTCCGCTGCGCAGTGTGACTTCGTCTTTATGGCCCTCGATATTATCATAGGCAAAGCGGCCCGTGACCTCGCGCAGAGCGGCATCGCTCTGTATGCGCACAAAGGCGTCGAGCGCCTTCTCATGACTCTGAGAGTTTATTTGTACGCCGGAAGCGCCGGCCGAAACCACAGCCGTGGGGGCGTCAATGTCGAATATGGCGCGGTAGGTGTCCTCAACGTTCCAGACGAGCACCATGCCGATGAGCACAGGGTTGCCGGTCTTGTCATTGACCTTGATGGGCTCTATGTCCATGTTGCGCAGTCTGAGCGAGACTTTGCGGCAGGTCATGAAAGGATTGACCCAGAAATAACCCGTACGGCGCACAGTGCCGCGATATTTACCGAAAAACATCATCACACGGGCCTGATTGGGCTGCTGCACGAAAAATCCGGCCCACATCACGCACCAGATGAGCGAAAAAATCACACCTAAGCTAATCATCACCTCAGGATTGTAGGATGCGTGCATAAATGCGATGACTGCAAGCGCGGGGATAAACAACAGCTCGACTGCGAGCATAAGGAAACCGTTGCACAGGCTGCCGGAGTAGGCAAACTCTTTGTTCTGATTATTGTCCATGATATTATTTTGATATTATGATGATGTCGCAAATATAATGGCAAATATCGTAATATCAAAATATTCGCACAAAAAAGTTTAATGTTTGAAGAGTGCCTTGACTCGGTGGCGGCGCTCGCGGTTGCGCTCAAAGCGGCTGACAAGGTCGGTAACACGTCTGACCGACGCCTCCCGGTCGAGGCCGCGCAGACCGGCATATCGGCCGACGATATAGGCCAGCAGGTCGCGGCGGTGTGTGACGCGCTTGAGATTGTCAAGACAGCGTGATGCCGACAGGCCGCCGGGCGCCGTGAAGTGTGAGCGGTTGGTGTCGATAAGGGTCAGATGCAGGCTGCCGTCGGCCTCGCGGCGACAGAGAATATTGTTGAGGTTGGGGTCACCGTGGAGGGCGCCGCTGTCGTGCATGCGTGCCAAAAGCGAGGCGACGGCGTCAGCTTGAGCGTGGTCAAACAGCTCGGTGTCGACAAGGGCGCCGTAAAGCCCGGCATCATTGCACTCGCGCGATACAAAATATGTGTCACAGAGCAGCCCGCGGCGCTTCAAATCGATATATGCCACAGGCTCGGGCGTGTCAAAGCCCCGGCGCAGCAACTCGAGGCCGTTGTCGTAGGCTCGGCGTCCCTTACTGTGCTCGATGGTCGAGTAGATTATGCGCTGCAGCAGCCCGCGGCGGCGAAAATGCTTGACAACCAACACCGTGCCGTCAGGAGCTATAAAGCGGCGGATGGTATTGCGGCTGCGGAACACCAAGTCGCCGCCGTCGAAACGCCCGGGCAGCGCGTCGATAAAATCTCTCAGCGCCCCGTATGCAGGATTTATTACGATAGTCTCAGTCATCGGCCGCAAAATTAGTGATTTAATGTGACATTCTTTGTAAATCAAACTTATTTAGGTACTTTTGGCTCTCGAGATGGAAAAGCTGATGCACTATGTCTGGCAGCACAAGTTGTGGACGGGCGCCGACCTCGCGACCGTCGACGGCCGCCGGCTGCGCGTCATTGACCCGGGGCTGCACAACAACGACGCCGGACCCGACTTTTTCAACGCCAAAATCATAATCGGCGACCGCCTGTGGTGCGGCAACGTCGAGATACATGTGCGCGCCTCTGACTGGATGCGTCACAACCATCAGAACGACGCGGCCTACGACTCGGTGATACTCCACGTCGTGGCCGTCGACGACATGCGCATCCGCCGCAGTGACGGACGCGAGATAGACCAGACAGTAATGACCTGCGCGCCCGATTTCAGCCGCCGTTACGCCGAGTTGGTAGACAGCGGCGGCGCAGACCGCCTGTCATGCGCCGGCGAGCTTCAGTCGGTGCCGTCGATTTATATCAGCGACTGGCTGACGAGTCTGGGCTATGAACGACTTAATGACAAGTCTGACCGCATCACCGCCCTCGTCGAACGTTTCAACGGCAGCTGGGCCGACGCATTATATGTGACATTGGCGCGAGCTCTCGGTTTCGGCGTCAACTCCGACGCCTTCGAGCGACTGGCTCTCGCCACCCCGCTACACTGTCTGATGCGCCACCGCGACTCACAGGTGACTGTCGAGGGCACTCTCTTCGGGCAGGCCGGTTTCTTGGACAATCCGCCCGACACGAGCCACTACGTGCAGCGTATGCAGCAAGAGTATGAGTTCATGTGCTCGAAGTTCGGCCTTCAGCGCCCTCAGTCGCTCGGCTGGCGCATGGCAAGGATGCGCCCCAACAACTTCCCGCATCGCCGCATCGCCACGCTCGCCGCCCTGATATGCAGCGGTTTCCGCATCGGAGCCGATATCTTTTCGGTTACCGGCGAGGCCGACGCCCGCTCGCTTTTTGACATCAGCCTGACGGGCTACTGGTCGCGACGCTATAACTTCACGGCCGAGTCATCACCGACGGTCAAAGCGCTTAGCCAAGGCTCGGTGACAGTGCTGATAATCAACGTCGTGGCACCAATGCTCTATGCCTACGGATTAGCCTACGGCGACACGGCCATGCGCGAGCGCGCCGTCGCCCTGCTCCACTCTCTTGCGGCCGAGCGCAACTCGGTCGTGCGCCTGTGTCAAGACGCAGGCATGGCCTGTGACAATGCGTTCACGTCACAGGCCATGATACAGTTGCGCCGCGCCTATTGCGAGTCCCGCAAGTGCCTCTACTGCCGTATCGGCCACCGGCTGCTCGCCGCGCGTGTCAAGCCTTAGATTTCTTTATTGTTTTTGTTTTCGGACGGTCTTTGGCCCGACGGAGCACCATAGCCGAACGCGCCAAACTCGGGTCCGGAAATGAAATGAGGCGTAGAGCAATCTCCGCCCTCTTGTTGCACCATTTCACCATATAACTCACTGGTTTGTTTAAAGATAAGTTCGAGCATTCCGTTGTAGGAATTAGTCCTTTGTTTGCTTAATTCAAATTATATTCCTAACTTTGCTTTATGACTAAAGAAGAATTTATCTTGAAATTGCGAGATGCGGTAAAATCCTTTACTCCTTTTGTGTCTACAAAAGATGGTCAATGGGTTGTAAAGGGATTTATTGATATATATAAACACATATATACCATTTCAACTGATACTAAAGTTGTATCAAAAATAATTGAACTATATATCTTTCCCCTTTTATTCAAATTTGCCAAAGACAACGGACTTCGGTTAGAACTTACAAAAGAACAAAATTTCTATCCGGATATTACGTTTATTGACGTTGAGGGAAACCTATTTGCGGTAGACCTTAAAAGCAGTTATCGTAAAACGCCAGAAAGGATTAACGGGATGACACTTGGCGCTTTTACTGGATATTTCCGTAATCGCCAGAGTACTAAAAATGTAACACACCCATATTCATCATATAAAGCTCATATTGTTTTAGGTATTATCTATAGTGAGAATGATGAGGCTATCGACGAACGTAAATTGTATACTCTTGATAATCTTGACGATATTATCTCAGTAGTAAAAGATATAACTTTTTTTGTTCAAGAGAAGTGGAAGATAGCTATAGATAGACCCGGTAGTGGAAATACAAAAAATATAGGATCTGTGTCGTTGATTGAAGATTTAATTAATGGCAATGGCCTATTTGCGAATTTGGGAGAAGGTGTATTTGATGATTATTGGATAAACTATCTGACGCCAGATATGGCTAAAAAGGCAGAACTTGTGGCCCCATATTACAACAATATTGCAAGTTATAAAAAGTTCAGAAATATAAAATAAATGCAACAGGAATCTCTATTTCCTGAATTTAATATTCAGACCAAGAGTAAGTTTCCATCTACAAGATATCAAGGCAGCAAAGCCAAATTTGTCGATTGGATTTGGTATGAGATTTCACATATCCCATTTCATACTGTTTTAGATGCTTTCGGAGGTACAGGCAGTGTCGCTTATAAGCTCAAAGACAATGGTAAGGCTGTTACTTATAATGACATTTTGCCATTCAATGCAATTATTGGAAAGGCAATTATTGAAAATAAATCGGTATTGCTCGACGAATCAGATATTAAATTCATATTAGAAGAGCGGTCTAATATTAAATATCCGACATTTATCGTTGACAATTTCAAAGATATATATTATACCGATGAAGAGAATCGTTGGCTCGATGTTGTTAGATATAATATTTCTACAATAGATAATGAATATAAAAGGGCTATTGCTTGGTTTGCTCTCTTCCAATCATGCATTATTAAGAGACCCTATAATCTATTTCATAGAAAAAACTTGTATGTGCGTCTAATGGACGTTAAACGTTCATTTGGCAATAAAAAAACATGGGACACCCCCTTTGAAATTCATTTCCGGACCTTTGTTGACGAAGCAAATCATGCAGTATTCGATAATGGAACTAATTGCCATGTGTTGAACCAAGATGCGCTGAATATTGAAAACAAATATGATTTAATTTACATTGACACTCCTTACATAAACGAAAAAGGTATTGGCGTAGACTATGCTGATTTCTACCATTTTCTTAATGGGCTTGTCTATTATGATGATTGGGGGGATTTAATTGACTATAATAGTAAGCATCATCGATTAAAACGTAAATATAACATTTGGACGGACAAAGACAAAATTATGTTTGGATTTAACCAGCTGATTGAACGATTCAAAAGTAGTATCCTTGTTTTTTCATATCGCTCAAATGGAATACCATCTGTCGATTCTTTAATCGGTTTGCTTGAAATTTATGGAAGACATAATGAACTTCATTATTCACGCGAAATTAAATATGCCTTGAGTGATACAAATTCAAAGGAAGTCCTTATAGTATCTTATCCAAATTAGGGATTACATTTCCCATGACTATGGTATCCGGTGATGCATTTCCCGCAATCAGTCTAAATCGACCAAGATTGATTCTCATACTACTCGGTTGAAAAATATCACTGCCGACGATGGGTGCTTTGTCTCTCTCCCTGTAGTCGCTGTTGTTACACGGGAACTGCTAAAAGTATAAACGACAATCACATAAGGCAATGGAATAACCAAGGACACACTTGCGGCCGAGCGCAACTCGGTCGTGCGCCTGTGTCAAGACGCAGGCATGGCCTGTGACAATGCGTTCACGTCACAGGCCATGATACAGTTGCGCCGCGCTTACTGCGAGCCCCGCAAGTGCCTATACTGCCGTATCGGTCACCGGCTGCTCGCCGCGCGTGTCAAGCCTTAGATTTCTTTGTAGCCTTTGTTTTCGGTCGGTCTTTGGCCTGACAGAGCACCATAGCCGAACGCGCGGGCAGATAGAGTTTGAGCCATTCGACCCCGGCGGGCGCATATAGCTCGTCATGAACGGTCAGATGTTCGACTGTCTCGTCGATGTTGCCGTAGCCGCCGAAATCCGGACGGTCGGTAGAGAGCACAGTGTCATATTTGCCGCCGGGCGCGAGGATGCCGTAACCGTCAAACGACTTGAAGGGATTGAAGTTGAACACAAACACAAGGTCGCCTCGCATGAAGGCGAGAACCTGATCGTCGTCCTTCTCCCAGAGCTTGCGTATCGGCAGGGACTGGAAATTGTAGACCGATGAGACAAGCTCGACCATGGCGTTATCGAAATCATTGAGGTAGACATACTTGAGGTCATCGCGGTCGACGAGATCCCACTGACGGCGAGCGTATTTGTAGCTCCAGCCGTTGCCTTCTCGCGGGAAGTCAATCCACTCGGGATGGCCGAATTCGTTGCCCATGAAGTTGAGATAACCGCCGTTGATTGTGGCGAGTGTGACGAGACGTATCATCTTGTGCAAGGCGATGCCGCGGCTGACGGTCATGTCGTCGTCGCCCTTGGTCATGTGCCAGTACATCTCCTTGTCAATCAGGCGGAAGATGACGGTCTTATCGCCCACAAGGGCCTGATCGTGACTCTCGACGTAGCTGATGGTCTTCTCGTCGGCACGGCGGTTTGTCAATTCCCAGAATATCGACGTCGGATGCCAGTCCTCATCTTTTTTCTCCTTGAGGGTCTTAATCCAATAATCGGGTATGCCCATAGCCATGCGGTAGTCGAAGCCGATGCCTCCATCCTTGAACGGAAGCGCCAGTCCGGGCATGCCGCTCATCTCTTCGGCGATGGTGATGGCGTGGCGG
>DXYS01000008.1:6872-9974 GCA_019415705.1 Bacteroidales bacterium
GTTGTATTCGTGTATAAGCTCGTTGGCAAGCGTGAGATATGTGATGGCGTTGGTGTCCTGAGCGCCATTGTAATAGTCGCCGTAACCGCCGAAAGCCTGTCCGAGACCATGGTTATAGTAAAGCATAGAAGTCACACCGTCAAAACGGAATCCGTCAAAGCGATATTCCTCCATCCAGTATTTACAGTTGGAGAGCAGGAAATGGAGCACCTCGTTCTTGCCGTAATCGAAGCAGAGCGAGTCCCACGCCGGATGCTCGCGGCGTCCGTCGCCGTAGAAATAGAGGTCATAGCTGCCGTCAAGGCGTCCGAGACCCTCGACCTCGTTTTTGACAGCATGACTGTGTACGATATCCATGATGACGGCCACGCCCTCCTCGTGGGCGGCGTCGATGAGCGCCTTGAGCTCCTCGGGTGTGCCGAAACGGCTCGATGCAGCGAAGAAACTCGACACATGGTAGCCGAACGAGCCGTAATACGGGTGCTCCTGTATGGCCATAATCTGTATGGCGTTATAGCCGTCGGCGACGATGCGCGGAAGCACCTTCTCGCGGAACTCGGTGTAGGTGCCTACGCCCTCACGCTCCTGAGCCATGCCGATATGACATTCATAAATCAGCAGCGGCTTGGTGTCAGGCGTAAACTCATTGACATGCCAACTGTAAGTATCGGCCGGAGCCCATACCTGAGCCGAGAATATATGGGTATTTTCGTCCTGCACGACGCGTGTTGCATATGCAGGGATGCGCTCGCCCTGTCCGCCGGGCCAGTGCACTATCATCTTATATAAATCGCCGTGGCTGATGGCGTCGGCGGGGAGATGTATCTCCCAGACGCCGTTTCCGACAGGCTGCAGGGCATATTTTATGACCTCACGCCAGTTAGAGAAATCGCCTGTGAGCGTGATGCCGGTGGCGTTTGGAGCCCACTCGCGGAATACCCACGAGCCGTCGGGCTCGCGGTGCATGCCGAAGTAATGGTGAGCATTGGCAAAGTCTATCAGATTGCCGGTGCCGGCTGTGAGTTCGGCGCGCTTGCGCACGGCGTCTTCATGCCGGCCCTCGATAGCAGCCGCGAACGGCTCTAACCACGGATCGTTCTTGATTATTGGCAGCACTGCTTTTGTGCGGCGACGTGTCGTTTTCGCAGTCTTAGCGGAAGGTTTGGCGGTTTTGGACTCTTTTTTTGCTTTGGGAGAGGTTTCTTTTGAATTCATGGCAAGTTTTTGCTTGGTAACTATCTAACACAAACTTAAGCAAAAACGCCGACAGCCTTACATGCTTTAACACATTTTATACAATTTGCCGGGCGAGCTTGCCCGTCAACAGCCGCCCTGACCGGCAGTTTTCAGCCTGCTTTTCGCAGTTTTTAGAAATCTGACGCACTGGAGGTTTTGTCAAACCAAAAAAATTGTCTAACTTTGCCGGCGTACGCCCGGATGGCGGAATCGGTAGACGCGACGGTCTCAAACACCGTTGGGGCGACCCATCCCGGTTCGAGCCCGGGTCCGGGTACTGATAATGGCTGTTAATCTATTGACTTACAGCCATTATCTCTTTTACAAGGTGTACTAAAAGTGTACTATCGGCGAAAATCGAGCCATTGAGGAACAAACGGTTTTAGGATTTTTAAGTGGCGTTAGTTATATTTAATTCGATTCCATTTGATTAATTAACCGTTTTTTAGCCTTTGAATTATAGTAAACTGCAATATTGTATGTATCTTTGTATTCGGTTTGGCAAAGGCCAACCATTACATTTCGAAAACATAAGAAGCGTTATGCTTATCTTGTAATTGGAAACGTAGGAACTTTTCGAGCGTGCAATGATAGCATAGTGGTTCTCACGCATATGCGTGGGTCACTATTGTTACATCTGCACGGCAGGTTTCCTGCGACCTCCAATTACGACGTGGCATAGTTGGCTCACGTTTTCTTTCACTAATAATAATCTCTCCATCGAGCCAACTGAGAAATATCAACATGAAGAAAATCTTAGTATTTATAGTTTTTATTGTATCGGCAGTCTATACGTACTCGCAAAACAACTCAATAGCCGACAATCCGGCTGATGTGCAGACGAGCATCAGTAGTCATAGTCCACAGCAGCTCCCGCCAATGCTGATGAATGATGCCTACAAGAATACCCCGGAATGGGGCAAATATAAGGCATTGCGTGCCGTTGGCTGGACTACATTCAGCGTTGGCATGACTGCTACCGGAGTCGGGGCTATCGTGTCATTGGCATTGAGCAGTATTCATGGTTCTAACCATGATAAAACTCAAGCCGGGCCAATTATTATATATTCGGGTCTTGGTTTGACGGCAGCAAGCATACCGATTCTGGTGAGTGCCTATCATTATAAGAACAAGGCCAAGAAGATAGGCATGAGCATGGGCGTGACTCAACTCTCAGCACCAACCTTCGGCCAAAATCTATCATACACTCCTGCAATGAATTTTACTATTTCTTTTTAATTAGTAATAGTCAAAAATATGAAAAACGGCTATCTCGCCAAATTAGCGTGGATAGCCGTTTTTATTAGTAGATTAGTATCGAAGTCCTCGGCTGAAAGTTTGTTTTAGGCGTTGCCATTGCTCTTTGAGCCACTGGAACACACGGGTACCGTTGATGTGGAGGTGAAATTTGTTGTCGGTTGGATTGCGCTTGATTTGCACCTCTGCGTTGGACACATCGAAATCTTGACGGTATGTTTCCGAATGTATGGTTGCTCCCTCCTTAAAATATCGCGGCTTCTGGTCAAGCAATGCACGGGTTACAGTGTCCGACAAACCGACCTCTCGGCATTCTCTCGCCGCCTCCAACATCGGGAGCACATCGGGGAAGAACGTGTTGAGGTCGGTTTCCAGATAGTTGTGTATCCGGATAGTGGAGGCTTCACTCTCCTTTTGTCTGCGGAGGTTGTCGGATAGGTTGGACATCTCACGGCGAAAGTCCTGCTCCCTTGCCTCGACACGGTCTTTCAGCTCCCGGATTTCATTATCCTTCCGTGCAACCTCGGCTTCAAGCCGCTTGGTCTTGCTCCCGGTGAAGATGTTGGCGATGTTGCTGACGGCTTTTTTCCGTTGTGCGTCACGCTCGGC
>DXYS01000080.1:0-37421 GCA_019415705.1 Bacteroidales bacterium
GGGAGAGTAGGGATGAAACGGTGTATCTTCGTTCTGGGGTACTTGTTCGACCTTGCCGTATAGCTCTGATGTCGAGGCCTGATAGATGCGGCATGTCTTGTCAAGTCCGCAAAGTCTTACGGCCTCAAGGATGCGGAGCACGCCGGTGGCGTCGACGTTGGCCGTGTATTCGGGTGAGTCAAACGACACCTGCACATGGCTCTGTGCGGCAAGATTATATATTTCGTCGGGGCGAACTTTCGATATTACCTGCATGACCGACATCGAGTCTCCGAGGTCGGCATAATGCAGGTGGAAACGGGGAGTGCCTTCGAGGTGAGCGATGCGCTCGCGGAAATCGACTGACGAGCGTCTGATTGTGCCGTGCACGTCATAGCCTTTTTCGAGGAGAAGTTCGGCAAGAAATGATCCGTCCTGACCGGTCACACCGGTGATTAATGCAGTTTTATTCATAACACACAAAATTACGTAAAAACTGCGAGCTGTGCAACCCTTGTGGGTTGATTGTCAGACAAGTCAGACAGCCATGACTTTATCGCCAGCGGCGGTAGGCGTAGCCGAGCATGTCGAAGGCAGCGCGGTCAAGTTCCTCGCGGAATTGCGGGGCGGCAATCGAAATGAGCAGGCGTGCGCGATCTATCATGTTTTTGCCGCGGAGATTGACGGCACCGTACTCGGTGACGACCCAGTTGGTCTGAAAACGTGTTGTCACGACGCCTGCGCCGGGAGTGAGCACAGGCTTTATTTTGTTCTCGCCGCGCGAGGTTGTCGAGAGCATGGCGATGAATGACTGGCCGCCGACGCTTCGCGAAGAGCCGTAGACAAAATCCTGCTGACCGCCGACACCGGAATAGATGCGTGTGCCGATAGAGTCGGCACATACCTGTCCGGAGAGGTCAATCTCTATGCAGGAGTTGATTGCGACCATATTTTTGTTTTGAGAGATAACAAACGGGTCGTTGACCCACGCAATATCACGCATCAGGATTGACTTATTATAGTTCATGAAATCATAGAGCCGCCGAGTGCCGATGGCTAATGAAGCGACCGTACGGCCAGGCTCGACCTGTTTGCATGAATTGTCAATCACTCCTGACTCGATGAGTGGCACGACGCCGTCAGTAAGAGCCTCGGTGTGCAGCCCGAGGTGTTTGTGTGAGCCGAGTGAGTGGAGAACGGCGTTCGGGATGCCGCCTATGCCAATCTGAAGGGCCGCGCCGTCAGGGATTTGCTCAGCGATGTAAGAGCCGATTTTGAGCTCGTTGGCCGAGGGCTTGATGTCAGGAGTCTCGGCCAAGGGGTCCTTGACCTCAACAATGGCATCGAGGCGCGACATGTGTATCATTGAATCACCGTAAGTGAAGGGCATCAACGGATTAATCTGAGCTATGATTACGGGAGCTACCTCAACAGCCGATGGCGTCAGGTCGGCAGAGACACCGAATGATACATATCCGTCCTCATTAGGTCGCGAACAGTTGATAAACGCGACATCAAGCTTTATGGTGCCGTCTCTGAAAAGCTGAGGCACCTGACCGAAAAAACGCGGTGTCGTTGTGGCATATCCCTCGTTGACCCATCCGCGCACTGCGTTTGACACGAAAAACGAGTCAATGAGAAACGAGTCCTTGAGCCGCGGGTCACACAGCGGCGAGATGCGGCGTCCGATGGCAAACGCATTGTAGAGTATGACGTCGCGCAGCTCTGTGCGGCGTGCGAGAGCAGCAATCAGAGCCTCGGGAATCGAGCTGCTTCCCTGTACGAATACATGGTCACCACTTTTGACAAGTTTAACGGCCTCGTCGGCGGTCATCAGTGTCGGTTTCTGCATAGCCTGAGTTTTGGTTCGGTTTTACGTCTGCACAAAGTTAGCTCATAAATTTGGAAATCGCTGCGAAACACTGCACATTTTTAGACTTTTTGGGCAATATTGACCGGCCAAAGCCAAAAGATGACTACATTTGCACTACAAACCCCACAAGTGCATACAAATGAATTACAACCTCGTCATATTTGATTTTGACGGCACGCTTGCCGACACCACTCAGTCGATACTCGAGACATACCGCGCGACTTTCGATGAGCTTGGCGTAAAGCGGCCATCTGACAAGGCATGCCAAAGCACTATCGGTGTGCCTCTGCGTGAGGGGTTCAGGATGCTTTTCCCCGACAGTGATGACGCTCGTTTAGACGAGTTTGTGAAGACTTATCGCTCGATATATGCCGCCAACCAGCAGAGTCTTGTGCCGGAGCTCTTCCCGGATGTGACCGAAACGCTCGAAGCCTTCAGTGAGGCCGGGATTAAAATGTCGATAGCCTCGTCGCGCTCACGTATCAGTCTTTTGTCTTTTTGCCGAGCGAAAGGCATTGAGAAGTATTTTTCTTTGATATTGGGTTGTGAGGACGTCACGAAGCCCAAGCCTGATCCTGCGCCCGTCTTTGAGACGTTATTGTCGTTTTGTCTAAATCCTGATGAGGCATTGGTTGTCGGCGATATGCCGGTCGACATAGCGATGGGGCGTGGAGCCGGATGCCGTACTGTCGGGGTGACATACGGTAACTCGTCGGCAGAGGCTCTGGAAGCCGCCGGCGCGACGTTTGTAATCAACAAATTTAAAAAACTGAGGGAAATCGTTCTCAAACAGGAATGACAAGCATCGGTATGTCGGTGCTGAAAATAATTTTGTGAGCTAACGACGGGTTAAAAATACGGCTGAAAACGTTTTTCTTTTTGTTGGGCACGACAATCAGGTCGCATTTGTTCAGCGCGTTAAGTGACGAGAGGTCTTCGGTAGAATACTGATTGTCAATTTTAATTTGCTCGAAAGTAAATCGTGCGAATTTAATCTTGAAATATTGCAGCAGAGTCTCTACAGACGAATGTCGGGGCTTCTCGGTCCATCTTTTTTTGCCGGGAACAGCTACGATGGTAATATGGGCCTGTTTACGGTCAAGTAGCCGAGCCAACGAGTCCATGGCTATGATATCCTCTTGGTCGAGATTACAGAAAAAAACTATTTCTTTGATTTCGCAACCATCAGGTGCACTTACAGTCTCAGGGATTGTCAGCACCGGGAAACGACATTCGTCGAGAACCTCCGCAGCTACTGAGCCTATCATTTCTTTCTCTTTTTTGTCAGAGCCGCGTGTGCCCATCACGGTGAGCAGCGGAGGGTTGAACTTGGCGTAGTCTGTGATAGCATCTTCGGGCACACCCTCGACCACGACGGTCGAAAATTTGACTGCCGTTACGTCGCCCTGTTTCATGGCGTGACGTATCTCGTCGGCAAATTTTTTCATCTGCCTGTCGCCGTTCTCAGCCATCTGCCGGCGCGCCTCGGCGTCGGCAATGTCATAGCTGAGCGAGTCGGTCAGCTGGACATTGACCGAGGGGTAGGGCTCCGTATAGGCATGCAGTAATACCAACTCAGCTTTATGACAGTCGGCTAAAGCTGCCGCAACTTTAACAGTGATGAAGGAATTACGGCTGAAATCGACAGGTACGAGGATTTTATGTCCGTTTTGCGGGAGGTTTTCAGGATTGACGAAAATTTCGCGATTCTCGATGATGCGCAAGGCCTGAGGCAAGTCGGTCTCGCGTATTCTAACACGGACACCCGGCGATACCGCCGGGTGTTCGAGATTAACGTTGTTAAGCATAACCTCGATTCCTTCGTTTTCGAGCAAAGCTCTCAGACCGAGCGCTTTGTCGTAGGTGTGGATTGCTACGGTGATAAATCGCGATTTTGCTTCTGACATGTCTGTGTTAGAAATTTAAAGAAGAGAGAGGTGAATGAGAGAGACGGTTATAAAGGCTTTATGTGTAATTTTCAGGCCTCTTTTTCCTGCTCCTGAAGAATCTGAATGGCCATATCGTAGATAGTCGAGTCGTCAAGCACGACGATGCCGCCGTCAGGACCCGGTTCAATATGCACACCACAATTCTTACCGAAATCATAATTGCTTCCGCCGAAGTAATTACGGACCGTCTGGACTGTGGTGTTCAACTTGTCAGCAATCTGGTGCATCGATCCGTCGGGCAGGCTGTCTTTGAGACGACGAAGTTCGTTGAAAGTGATGGTTTTGCTCATGATTCTATTTTTTTAATTAAACGTTGACTTGGGTTTTAGGTTACACGCTCTAAATTTAGTCTATGTTTTTTAATCAGACAAACAAATATTGAAAATTATCATTTTGCGCGTATATGTTTTATAACATAGTTTATGTGCCATAAAATGTGTTACGCAGCTAAACTTTTGATTGATTGTGCCCTATAATCAAATATTGTTGTCGGACGTTTCAATCATATTTTTTCAACATCGGCTGCGTTAAGCCATGCACGGGTGGAGTTGTTGATTTTAACATCATACCATTTCCCGACTTCAGGGTCATCAGGCGTGGACAGCGAGTCGATAATACGCACTTTAGTGCCCTCGTGTATAGGTACGACTTTCTCGGTTTTGCTGCGAGACGACCGCGGCGCCGAGCTGAGCACCGTAGTCGGCACAGTGACAATCGCACGGTCGTGTGTGTCTAAGGCCGAAGCTGTCTGCGAAGCAACTATGACGGTGTATACAAATAGAAACAAAACTACAATGCCGCCGAAAAAACCGGTCTTTCTCATACGTACATTAGATGAGAATATATAGAGAGCTACGGTCGAAAGCAATATGATGAAGAGCACGAAAGCCATGACTGCCCATCCGTTTGGTGACATCAGTGCGGATATGTCTTTGTGCAGGTTGCTCAGAAATGAACTGTCATCTTCGGGGATATCGACTATGCGTGTCCTGACAAAGTCGAGGTTTGTACGGGCCTCACTGTTAGACGGGTCTACTGCGAGAGCGCGCTCATAACTGATTATTGCTTTGCCAAGTTGGCCGGCACGATAATATGCGTTGCCGAGATTATAGTATATATCGCTCGATATGCCGTCCTGTTCGATGGATTCGAGATACAGTGTTACGGCTTCGTTATATGATTCCTTGTTATAAGCCGAGTCTGCCTGTTGAGCTTTTGTCATTTGTGCGGCAAGGGCTACTGCAGAGCTTATAAGTATTATCGTCAGACTGATTATAGTTCGTTTCATCGTTAGACTGATATTAATGTTTTTTGACGTCTTCGACGCTGCGTATGGCGGCCGCTGCGCGCTCATAGACTCCCGCTACTTCGCTGTCGGAATGATCGGGGGTGAAACGTGCCATCTCGCACTCGTCAAGAAGAGAGATTACACTGTCGGCTGTTGAGTCGGATGCGCCGTAGGCCTTGAGCTGAGCAGAAATATTGTCACGCACAAGCTGAGAGGGCGCTATGCCGAGTTTGTCACTGATATATCCCCACAGTGCGCGTGAAAGTTCGGCATAGAATTTCTCATTCTCGTGTGTCTGCATGTACTTGCGTGCCAGCTTAAGACGTTTTAGTGCCACACGGTTTGCACGTGCAAGTTTGCGGCCTTTTATATCGGCGTTGAACTTGAGCTGTCGGCGATAAACGATGGCCACACCGACAAGTATTGCGATGCCGAGCACATATGCGAGCCAATAAAGTCCGTTATGAAACAGATAGTTGATTTGTTTTTTCTGCAGTCCGTCAGAAGTTTTGATATGTAGGATATCCTCTATAGACTTTTCGATTGACTTTTGCTCGACCACCGCCGAGGTCGACGAGCCACGGGCCACATTGAGTTCATAGCTGCGTGTGTCTAAAGTCACATATTGTTTCTTTGCTATATCGAAGTAGACAAACGGTGTGCCGGGGATGGTCACCTTGCCCACTTCCTGAGGCACAATGGTGAAATCCGTGCGATAGACTCCCGTGGTGTTTGCCCCGACGATTTTGGCGTTGATGTCGGTCTTGGGTGTGTATCGGTCTATACCCGCAGGGAAGTTAATCTCGGGCTGTTTGAGATAGCGGATGTTGCCTGTGCCTTTGATAATATACGAATAGACTGCCGCTTCGTTCGTCTTTAAAAGTTCGGGATTAAGCTCTGTCGAGACCGTGTATGTTCCGACGGCACCGTTGAATCCGGCAGGCTGCGGCTGCGGCAGCGGATCAATGACAATCGAAGCCATGTTTGACTCGGTGCTTATCTGTCGCTCGACAGGACGATGGGTACTGAAAAAGCCCATGTTGACCATTTCGAGCTGTTGTATTGTGATGTCGTATTTGCCCGAGTTGACGGTCAGTTTGCCTGATTTCTGAGGATATAGCAGGCAGCGTTTCAGGACGGCTGTGTTATAGTTCTGTCCATTGTAATTCTCAAGATTTACGTCAAGGTCGACCGGCAGTTCCTCAGACAGAAATCCGTCAAACGAGGGCTGTTGATTGATAAGAAAACTTGTTATCGAATACTTGGTATATACCTTGATGGTCGCCATTACCGCCTCTTGCTCATAGGCATGAGATTTTGAGAATGAGACTCTTACAAACAGGTCCTGAGGCGATACCGAGCCGGGACGCTGGGTCGAGGGGTCGTCGACTCTAACACCGGGGGCTGACTGACCCTGCTGAGACTGTTGAGACTGACGGTCAGGAGGCAGAATCTCGAATGTTACGGGTCGCGTAGTGAGCTTTTTGCCGCCTACGTTGATGCTGACTGCCGGGACGCTGACTTTGCCCGGTTTCTCTGCCCGATAGTTATATGTGAAGTCTATTGTGGTCGACGATGACATCTGTCCGTTGATATACTGAGTGCTCGACATGGTCGAAACAGACGGCCCGAACAGATAACGGCATCCGTCAAACTGAGGTGCCTCGGGCGGATTTGCATCGCCGTTGGTCAGACGGAATGTCAGGGCAAAGTTGTGTCCGGCTATTACGTTGCCGGGCGGGATAAGCTTGAATGACGCCTGCGCGAATGTCGACAGGGCAATTGCGAATATAAGCGTCAGTAGTGTGAAACGTTTATTGATTGTAGACATAGCTTACCAAGGTTTGTCGGTTGTGGCACGGCCTCCGGCCTTGTTTTCCTGTTCCTGAACTTTCTTGCGGGTGCTGTTTTCTTTATTTTGGACAGACTGCAGAATTTGTTCGGCGTTCTGGGTCATCGGTTGCTCTTGCTGCTGTTGTTCTTGTTGTTCTTGCTGTTGCTGTTGTTGCTGTTGGTCCTGCTGCTGCTGTTGTTGCTGCTGATCTTGATTTTGATCCTGATTTTGATCCTGATTCTGCTGCTGTTGCTGCTGTAACTGAGCGATTCGCAGATTCTGTCGGGTCTTAAGATTGTCAGGGTTGCGACGCAGGGCATTTTTGTAGTTATCTATGGCTTTACCGTAATCGCCGTCTCTGAACGCCATATTGCCCATATTGTAATATGACTTTTCGACAAGTGACGAGTCGGGTGATGTGCGCGCAACGGTTTCGAATATTTCGACAGCTTTGACTCTCGGATCGTTTGCGGTGCCTTTATTCTCCTCGCTTACGAGGTGGGTCAGGGTAACGGCCTGATTGTAAAGAGCTGCGTCAGAGGCCGGATTTGCCTCCAAGGCTTTCTCAAACAGAGCGAATGCCTCGACATAGTTGCTGTCGCGGAAAGCTTTGTTGCCTTCGGTGATGTAATTTCGTTCGGCTTTATATGTTTTAGCTGAGACATGCTGTGTGGTAGCCGTTATCACGGCAAGCATGGCTACGAAGATTGTAATCGCTTTCATAGAGACATCATTTATCTTTAGTGAAAAAATTGATGTTTTTGAGCCAGCCGATTTTGCGTTCAAGCACAAATATGTCGGCGATGAGGAGCAGGAGAGCAATCCATGCAAATGTCGGGAACTGTTCGGCGCTTGCTTTGTAGTTTACTCTTTTGAACTCTGATTTTTGAAGTTTGTCGAGCTGGTCTGTGAGTTGTTCGAGCGCCGAGCCCGATGCACCGTTGACATATATGCCTTGTCCGGCCTCAGCGATGGCTTTGCCGGTTTTCTCATCGATGGTCGTCATCACAACTTTTCCGTCAGAGTCGCGCATATAGTCGCCTTGTCGTCCGGCAACGGGTATAGGAGCGCCCTTTGCAGAGCCCAGACCTATGACGTCGACCTGTATGCCGGCCTCGGCGGCTGCCTTGGCGGCCTCGATTGCGGCGCCTTCGTGGTCTTCGGCATCGGTGATTAATATGATGGCCTTATGTATGTCAGGTGAGGGCGAGAAACTCTCGGCCGACATTTTGATAGCTTCGGCGAGTGACGTTCCCTGATATGTAATCATATTGGGAGACAGATCGTTGAGATACATTTTCGCTGAAAGGAAGTCTGTCGTGAGCGGCAGCTGCATTTTAGGCTCTCCGGCAAAGACGACAAGTCCGACTTTGTCATTTTCGAGTTTATCGACAAGACGTTCGAGTGTGAGACGTGCACGGTCGATGCGGGATATCCCGGCGGGGTCATCGGTCGATGATGCAAGCATCGAGTTTGAGACGTCAAATGCTATCATGATTTCGATACCCTTTGAGGTTGTCTCCTGTTCTTTCTGACCTGCACGCGGACGTGCGATGACAATAACGAGTGCCGTAAGAGCCAACAACTCAAGGACGATTTTTACGGTCGGCTGGTATTTGGAGGCGTCAGGCATCAACGCGGCTATGATGTCCGGTCGTCCGAAACGTTTGAGCTTGCGCCTGCGTGCGGCTCTTGCCCAGACATACAGCAACCCGACAGCCACGACGAGCCCGAGCAGATATAAGTTTAAGGGATATGCAAAGTCAAACATATGCTATGTATATATTTTTAAGCCTCAAGGTATTGACCTGAGCACGGTATAACGCAGTAAAAGTTCGAGGGCAAAGAATGCTAAAGCGAGCCATGCCCACATCATATAATTGTCTTCGGTGTGCGAGAAATGCTTGACGTCCATCTGTGTTTTTTCGAGCGCGTCTATCTCGCGGAAGACATCTTCGAGGACGGTATTGTCTGTTGCGCGGAAGTATTTTCCTCCGGTACTTTTTGCAATAGATTGCAGTGTCGCTTCGTCGATAACGACAGGCAGTTTGACATACTCGACACGTCCGAGCATATTGATGCGCGGAAAATCGGCCATGCCGTTTGTGCCGATGCCTACGGCGTAAATTTTTACGCCCATTTCTTTTGCTACCTCAGCGGCCATCAGCGGCGTTGCCACACCGGTGTTGTTAGAGCCGTCTGTAAGCAGGATTATGCTTTTACTTTTGGCTTTGCCTTCCTTAAGACGGTTGAGCGCGGTAGCGATGCCGTCGCCGATAGCCGTGCCGTCTTCAATCATTTCTGTCGAGATGCCGTTAATATAGCTGAGCAGCTGACGACGGTCTATGGTCATGGGTACGCCGGTGAGACTTTCCCCGGCAAATATTACAAGACCGATGTTGTCTGACTCACGGCCGTTTATAAACTTTGTCGCTACGGCTTTGGCCGCCTCAAGACGGTCGGGCTTGAAATCACGTCCGAGCATCGACGTCGACACGTCCATCGCTATGACAATGTCAGTGCCTTCGGTCTCGCTGGTGCGCCAGTTGTCTTTTAGCTGCGGACGTGCAAGCACGATAATCAGACAGCCAATAGCAAGTAGACGCAGCACAAACAGCCCGTGACGGAGATACACTTTCCAGCTTCGGCCCATGTGTATAAACGGTGTGACAGTCGATATTGACATCGACGCGTGTGCGTCGCGATGTTTGAGCACATACCAGACTATCAGCGGTATATACACCAGAAAAAGCCATAGATATTGTGGTTGTGATAGCTGCATTGTTATACGTGATTAGGTGTTTGTTTGCTGTCAGCGGAGCTTGAGGCATCACTTTCATCAGCCGGAGCGGGTGGCAGCGGTTTGGAGTCTTCGACAAACTTCATCGCCGAGTTGAACGAACGGACATTGTCATCAGGCAATGGTCTTACTTTTGCAAACTTCACAAAGTCGGCGATTTCGAGTATCTGCTTCATAAGGTCTGAGCCGGGACGTGTCTCTTTGTTGTGACGCAGAGTGTCGATAATCTGTGTCGATGACATCTCCATGGCGTTGATGCCGAAACGTCCGTCGAGATACTGGCGCAGAATGTCTGTAAGCTCGGTGTAGTATTCTTTTTCGCGGCCGGTGCCGGGGAGATTGCGTGTCTGAAGTTGTTGCAGACGCTGAATGGCGAGGTCGTAGGGAGGAGTGACTTCTTTAGGTTTGGAGATAAATGTCTTTTTGCGTTTCAGCAGAAGGAATCCGATGACTATCAGTGCTCCGGCTGCAATGGCAACAACGACCCATATCCACCAGTCAGGGAAAATGTCATACCATTTCGTCGACACTTCAACTGTGCTTTCCATCGGGTGTATATCGGTGAGCGAATCGAGGTCGACTTCATGCACTTTTATTGTCAATGAAGCGGACTGTGCTGTGTCCGCACCGTTAGCAAATCTGAACGGCGGCAGTGTCACTGTGCCCGGGTCAAAGGCTTGCAGCGTATAATTATATGTGAGCTGATAGCGGTTGTTGCCAAGGTCGGCAGTGTCGATGCGTAGTGCCTGAAATTCTATCCCTTCAAACTCTGTTCCGTCTTCGGGCGCGTCGACGAGAGTGCCTCCAAGACCGTTTTGCAGGACTTCGACTCGCAGCGAGGTGCGCGATCCCTGCACGAGCTGAGTAGAGTCGGTCATTGCCTTGACGGTCGTGGCTTGGGCAGCAGCGTCTGCATGGCCGAGAGCCAAGGCGGCGACAGCCAGTGTAAATGCTATATGTGATTTTTTGAGATTCATCGGTCAGTCAGTGTTGGATATTCTCATATGCCTGTTGTTATCAACGTGCGCCGCGGTTTTTGAAGAGAGCCATCATGGCCACGACATAATCTTCGTCTGTAGCGACCGAGGTGTAGTCGACTCGGGCCGAGCGAAGTGTGGTCACCATGCGTTGCTGGCGGTCGTACCACCATTTGTCGTAGGCTTTTCGCACGCGGGACGAAGATGTGTCTACCCACTGCGCGCGTCCTGTCTCAAGATCCTGTACGCGTATCAGGCCGACATCAGGCATTTTGGAGTCGCGTTTGTCGTATACCTGCAGGGCCATGACGTCGTGCTTGTTGCAGGCGATGGTGAGCGGTTTCTGATAGTCGCTTTCGTCTATGAAATCCGAGATAAGAAACATCGTGCAGCGCTTTTTCAGCGCATCGGTCAGATATCTGACTGCCATGGCAATGTCGGTGCCGCGGTTTTCGGGTTTGAAATCGAGCAGTTCGCGAATTATAAACAATATGTGTTTTTTGCCTTTCTTCGGCGGAATGAATTTTTCTATTTTATCCGAGAAAAAGACAGCCCCGATTTTGTCGTTGTTCTGTATGGCTGAGAAAGCGATAGTTGCAGCAATTTCGGCAATCATCTGACGCTTTTCGTCACCGACTGCGCCAAAGTTGCGGCTGCCCGAGACGTCGACTACAAGCATCACGGTCAACTCGCGTTCCTCTTCGTAGACTTTTACGAAGGGACGGTTTTGTCGGGCGGTGACGTTCCAGTCGATATCACGGAGGTCGTCACCGTATTGATACTCTCGCACCTCCGAGAACATCATGCCGCGTCCTTTGAAGGCCGAGTGATACTCTCCGGCAAAGATATTCTGTGAAAGTCCTCGAGTTTTTATCTCGATTTTACGAACTTTTTTAAGAAGTTCTGTTGAATCCATATTGTCGACTGCAAAGTATGGTTGTTTAACTGTGCCGGACATTTAATCCGCCGTGTTGTAAAAGAGGACTGCCGGCGGAGTGACAGGCAAACCGCCGGCAATAATCACGACATCAGGGTACCTGAATCTTGTCAAGTATCTCGGTGATAATTTCGTCAGTGGTGATATTGTTGGCCTCGGCCTCGTATGTCACGCCGATACGGTGACGCAGCACATCGTGGCAGACGGCAATGACATCCTCGGGGATGACAAATCCGCGCTGATGAAGGAAGGCGTAAGCGCGGGCGGCGCGGGCGAGGCTGATAGACGCACGGGGTGACGCGCCGAAGGCGATTATGCCGGTGAGGTCCTCCATGCCGTAGTCGGCCGGGAATCGTGTGGCAAAAACGATGTCGACAATATAGCGTTCGATTTTCTCATCGACATAAATCTGCTCGACAATATTCTGAGCTTCAATAATTTCCTGCGGTTTTACGAGCGATTCGACAGTGCGTTTCTCGTTGCTTATATTCTGACGGATAATTATTTTCTCTTCATCTTTTGTCGGATAGCCGATGACGACTTTCATAAGGAAACGGTCGACCTGAGCTTCGGGCAGGGGATATGTGCCTTCCTGCTCGATGGGGTTTTGTGTGGCCATTACGAGGAATGGCTCGTCAAGGCCGAATGTGCGGTCGCCGATTGTAACCTGACGCTCCTGCATGGCCTCAAGCAATGCGCTCTGCACTTTTGCGGGGGCACGGTTGATTTCGTCAGCGAGAACGAAGTTTGCAAAAATCGGGCCTTTTTTAACTTGAAAAGTCTCGTTTTTAACACTATAGACCATTGTGCCGATTACGTCGGCCGGCAATAAGTCAGGCGTGAATTGCACGCGGCTGTATTTTGCATCGATAAGTTGTGCAAGCGTCTTGATGGCAAGCGTTTTAGCAAGACCGGGCACGCCTTCGAGAAGGATGTGGCCATTGGATAGCAGTGCGATTAGCAGAGATTCAACAAGGTGTTTCTGACCTACAATCGTACGGTCCATGCCGTGAACAATCAGATTGACAAATTCGCTTTTGCTTGCAACGAGGTTGTTTAGTTCTCGGATATTGACAGATTCACTCATAAGTGCTGTATAATAGTGATATTAATAATCAAACTTCTGTGAATCGGGGCTGAACGATATTTCGAAACAGCCCCTGATTCATGATTTGTTGATACAAAATTACTATTATAACAACGAGTCGATTAAGAGAGAATGTTAATTTTAGCTTTTAAGTCTTTAACGATTTAAACTTTAACGTTTTTTTTGACAAAACGGCGTGTTTATTCGTATCGGGCGTAAATTGCGGCTCCTGTGCGTCTCGCACGTTGCATGGTTTGAGTCTCCGAGCTGTCGCCGGCCGTGATAGATTTAAGCGACGGGATGTTGACGACTGTGCCGGGTTTTATGCGGTTGGGGTGTCCAAGCCGGTCGGCGTTTGCCTCATAGATAAAGGCCCAGTACTCCATGTGTCCGTAGTATTTACGTGCCATAGTTGTCAGGAATCGCTGTGATGTGACAGTGTCTGTGACAATCGTGACAGGCTCTTTTGTGACAGGCTCGGTGGTAGTCAATGATGTGTCTGCTTTCGTTGTGACGTCTATTGCGTCAGATGTTACGTTTAGTGTATCTGCCGATAATGTAAGGCTGTCATTCGCAAGGATTTCTGCGGTTGCGGAAGATTGGTCTGACTTAATTCTCATGGCCTTGAGGTAGTCGTTCAGGAAGTATCCGAATACGGCACCTATAATCAGTCCGATGGCAAGCATCAACATGCTGACGGTCATGTGACGGCGTTGTGATATTCCGGTGGAGTTTTCTGCGTAGAGGCTATCGTCATACTCCGTTTCATCGCAGTCATTTTGTGGCGCAGGTGTTTCGACGGTGGAGATCTCGGCAGGCTGCGTGTTTTCGTTTTCGGAGTGTCCTTCGATGTCTGCGCTTTCGCCGGTCGGCTCGGAGGCTTCGGGTTTGACTTCCGCTTCATCGGTTTCGTGAGGCGGCTCGGACGATAAGGCCGTCGTCTCCGGCTCGGGTAGGGGAGCTGACTCCGCTACAGGCTCTTGTGCGGGTGCCGGGGTAGTGGTGATATCGTCTACGTCGTGAATTGTCTCATTGTCAGTTATCACATCGTCTGCGTCTAATGATGCGTCGATAACAACGGGTTGAAAGATAGCGAACGGGCGGTTGACATCGAGCTCAAACTCGGCGCAAGGCTTGAACACCACGGGGCTGTCAGCGTAGTTTGCGCGGGTGAATGTGCCGAATCCCTTGATGCTGACGTTTTCGTTGACTGTCAGCCCCCGGGTGATAAAGTCAAAATATGCTATAATAAACGCCTCGGCCACGGCCTGTTCGACACCGGTTTTGGCGGCGAGCCGCTCGCTGAGTCCGGGCAGCGCTACAATCATACGGCTCATTTTCTAACACATTTTTTAAGTTGTGACGAAGGCTTGAAGTGGAGGCTTACGGAGGGAGGCATAAGCAGGCGCCGGCCGTTGGTCGGGTCAGTGACCACATATTCATCGTGTTTCTCGACATCAAATGTGCCGAATCCGGGCACAGCAACGGCTTCGCCTTCGGCACAAGCCTCGCGTATTACATCAGAAAGCGCCTCGGACAGACGCGCCGTTTCATTTATATCGATGCCGAGCTGGGTCGCCAGACCGGCAATATAAGCCTTATTATCCATAGTGCAGATGCTTAATTGCTCCTGACATAAGCGGCAGGTGCTTTCTGCAAAATTACGCAATAGTTTTGAGACGAGCCTCAACATTTACCGAAAATCGGATTTCTGACTGTATGCCTGATTCTTTTAAAGCGACTTATGACTTCGTGGCTTTCAAAGGGTAAAAATTATTATGTCAAGTAGCGTTTTTCGCATCCGTTATTTTCGAATCGCCATATACTATTGACATAATGATGATTAAAACAAAACATAATTTAAAATCGCTCTAAAAGGCAAAAACCATTTGGAGAATGAGCAAATAATTACTAACTTTGTGCCGCAATTCTGCAAAGAGACACTCTCGAGCACGAATTCGGTCCTATAGCTCAGTTGGTCAGAGCACCTGACTCATAATCAGGGAGTCCTTGGTTCAAGCCCAAGTGGGACCACCTCTTGAAAATCAAGCAGTTGCGAATCAAATCGTAGCTGCTTTTTCCTTTATTAATACGTTCCGGTTTTCTCCTATTCGACCAATTTTAGCCCGACTTTGGGTAAATATTGCCAATTTGTTTCACTTATGTTTCACCTATAATTGTTAAAATGTTTTGTAATTTTGTTATATGGAGGTTTTGTGGGTAATAATCGGTTGGGCATTCTGATACCTGCCGTTTTGAGCACAAGGTGACGGGTGAGCCCTTGTGTCCATAGGAAAAGCCTGTAAAACGTAATGGCGATCTAATAGCTCCGCCGGAAGAGTTTGGCGGCGAAAGAGATAATAATATTAATTATCGGAAATAGATTTTTTCGCTCTTCTGTAACTTTGTGGGGAAATGTGCGTCTAATTTGAAAAACTTAAAATTGATTTCGTTATGATAGCGCATTGGTATGTTTATGTGACAATTGCAGTGATAGGCGCCATTCTGTCTCTGATTTGCGATAAGTTTCAGATTATCAAGTCGAAGGCTTTGCGCACTGTCTTAATAATTTTTGTTTCCTCCTTAATCGCTTGGATTGCATTTGACGTGATTCTTGGTACGGAATAAAGTATCTTTGATAGAATAAACTACATTTGATAATTATGGCAAATAATTTTGAGAGGAGAGAAAGATTTCAGCAAGAACGAGAAAAGTATTATTGCGAAAAAACAAACTTACGATTGAAATATGCTGCTCTGATTTCAATCGGTATCTCAATAATACTTTTGTTGATAATGGCTTTCGGTTTTGTCGATTTTGAAAATTCTACTGCACTATTATTTATGCGTGGATGCGCCGGATTGTTTGCAATAATATTCGTTGTGTTAGTTGGAATCGTTGTTTACCGTGTAAACACATCATTTTTCAAGGATAAGGCAAACTCAAAGCGTAATCGAAACTAAAAGAGCTTTCACGGAGAATGGGCGTTGATAGGCTCGATGCCGAGGACTCGGGAATCATTGAGCATGGACCCAACTTTTTGCGGGGCGCGGGCGTTTTATTTGAAATTTTAAACTTAAGATTATGGCTGCAAACCGCATACGTCCGACCGATGATGTCCTTGTGGAACTATATTTTGAAGGCAAGAAAGTTGATACTTACGAAAGCTCGGGTTTTCACACCGTTGACGAGGCTGTCAGGAGTGCTTACGAAAGCTCTAAGCGAGAATATGTCAACATTGAGGACTATGTGTTTCGCGTGACAAATCTTGCCGAGCATACTTCGGCCCGCTATCGTGTAAATGCGGGTGGTAATCTCAAACTCATCCCCGAGGAATAAGTCTGACTGGGACTTCCATATTATTATAATGACAAAACAGTTTGTGTGTTATGCTGACTGTTAATCTGTCTTTTCGTTTTTCAAACTCCGGCTGTAGATTTTAAAATTATCGAAGCACAGATATGTGAGAAGGATAATACTGCATAACTCAAACCATGCCTTGCCGGAACTCGGATTTTGAGCAACGTCAAGTGCCCGCGCTACAATACACATAATTCCGCCGATAGTTAAAACGAAGGAGATGTTGCGTTTAGCACGAGTTCTGATAAACATACAGTTGATTTTGTATTTCTTGGATGAGTCGATATTTCAGAGTCAGAATGGCTACAAAATTGCCGCCACGCGGCGAATATTGGCGAGACGCTCCATAAAGGTAGCGTCATGTTGAATTTTGCCTTTGTTGTAGGCAGTCTGAAGATTCATCCAAAGGTCTGCGTCAATGCCAAGGGCGGCCTCTATCATCATGGCGTATTCGATAGTGAAGTCGCGTTTACCGTTAATCAGCTCGTTTAGTAAAGAGACTTTAATGCCGATTTGGTTGGCTAATTTGGTCTGAGTCAGGCCACGGGACTCTAATTCTTCTCTAAGCATTTCGCCGGGATGAGTCGGCTCAAACGCAACAAGATTATTAGCAATCATTTTAGGGTCGATACTTTCTAATTTAATCATATCAATCGTAATGGTTAGAGAGTTCAACAATATTGCAAACAGTCAATAACGGTTTTTCATGGTCAGCATTTAAAGTAAATTCTATACGATATTTATCATTAACACGAATCGAATAGCGTCCGCCTTTATCACCTGTCAATGCCTCGAAATTTAAGGAATTGAATTTGAATAGAGTCTCAGGTGAGGGTGCGGCCATCAGCAGCTCGATGCGCTTCTGATAGCGTTTGATAATATCCGGCTGAAAACGATGTTTTTATCAGAAGCATGTCCCGATTCGAACAGTTCTCGTAAATAATCTTGCTCAAATACAACGACCATATACCTTTATTACATTGCAAAGATAATAAAAGTTTATCTGTTTCACAAATATGTGAAAGGCTTTAAATATCTAAATTAGCTTAAAGGTTTATTCTCAGAGTAAGGAAAAATCACATGCTCTGCAAAAAAAATGTGCACATACACAAAGAGTAAAGATCATTAGCCGTTAAAACAAATTGACAATTATAGCCCTTCTTCATAAGTGTCAATTGATATTTTATAAATATTTAGAGAACTTTCTACTTGCGAACACAAATTTTCTGCAAGTCTAATTGTTCCTGTCAAAATACCAATTTCATCCTCAGAAAAAGAATTAACAAGAATGTTTCCAATCATTAACATACTTGTTTTATCAACACGTTCTTTATATGTTTTCAAGTTCTTTTCGCACTGCTTGTAATAATCGCGAATTACTTCCCAATATCGTTTTTTAAAAAACTTATTTGAAATATAATATTCTACGTTTATTGAACTAATCTTTATGTCGGTATTTAATTTATATATGTCATTGTAAAGTGATCGAACTTCGGTAAAGATTTTTAGATATGCCAATTCATTTTCAAGAGAGTCAATTCTCTGTGTGAGAGCCCTTATATCGCTTTGTCCCTCAGGTGATTGCGCTCTAATTTGAATGGGAATGGTAGTAAATAAACAAATTGTAAATAAGATTAGAATGCGCATTGGTATTAATTTAAGATGTTTAGATGTGTTAATTAGTGCATATCACAAAAGTAATGAATTATTTGTAAATTGTATTAATTAGATGACTAAATTCGTGATAATATTTGTAGCTTTGTTCAATATTTATTTACAAGTTAATGCATTATGTCTCTTCCTTGGTATGCTTATATGCCTGTTGTCGCTGGATTAATCGGTGCATATATAGGCGGTCGAATCTATAAAAATAATAAGCGCAAGCAGGGTAAATGACCGAAATCGTATACGGCCTTGTCTCGGGCGTGGTCGGGGTGGCGATCTGGCAGTTGCTTGACCGCAAGCTTACGGCGCGCATTACAGGCCTTGTGCGTTTCCTGTTGGAACTCGTCATTGTCTTGTCAGTTACAACGCTTGTCTGTCTTATTATCAAGAGCGTTATTAAGTAGGCGCGTAAATTTTATTGCGCCGTCACGATTCAGGTGGTCGCCGTCATAAAAATCATCATAAGTAAATCCTTCGGCCTGAGAGAAATCGTAAAACGGTATAGAGTATTTTTGTCGATATAGTTGCACCAAGTAACGTGTGCGTTCTACTTGCCTGTTATCGAGTAGGTTGGCGTAATCTCGTGTGACGGGAGTAGTGATGAGCACCGGCTGAACGCCTCTGTCAATGCACATTTCGATGAGTTTCTCAAACCATAGCCGCTGGTATGCTTCATTGCCGTTAGCCATGTTTGAGTGGCGCTCGGCTGCAGTTTGAGCCGTAGATTTTATGTGTTCTTCGTTTTGCCGGCCTAAATAATCCAATCCGAATCCTTTGGGAGATGTCTGCGGACCCTGTTTATGCATCAGGAAACTTTTCAGTTTGCCTGAATAGCTTGGAAATGAGCATATCTCAAAATCAGCTCTCGAAAGGCGGTGATATTTGTCGATGTCGAGATACAGACGGTAATATGTCTCGAGATTACGGTTGTCGGTCGTTTCAAACGGTGCGTCAAAGAACGAAAAGTAGGAAATCGGTATTATGACACGGCGTAGCGACGGCAGTGAATCGATGTATCTGACGAGAACACGATAATCATACTCAAATGCCTGTGAGATATTTGCGAGATTGAGCGTGTTGGGCATGCTGTCGGCGACGACACCGTAATATGTATGTGATGACCCGAGCACGACGGTCGCGGTCTCATGGCCGTATTTTGCGATAGCATCGCGTTTCGTCGCATATGCATTAGGAATCCGACGCACAACGTATTCTCCGCAAATCAGCAATGCGGCGATAATCATGAAGAACAGGATGATACGTGACAGAAACTTTTTCATATGCCCGTTCAGAATTGGAAATAGACAAATTGCTGCGATGTGCCTGAAAATATCAATACTGTCATTGTCAGCGAGATATAAAAAGTCCATCTAAACCAGCGTTGCCGCCATAGGCCATGGTCGGGGAAGTCAAGGCCCTGACGCCGACCTCGCATCATCCAGTCGTCAATCAGCAGTAAGGCTATCCACACGAAGGAGAACATGCCGAATTGCAGACCGTCAAAGTGAAAGTCGGTGAACATCAGCCGTATATAATTGACTGCTGTCGAGAGGTCCGGCGCCCTGAAGATGACCCAGCCGAAAGCTATTATTATGAATGTGAAGACTATTGCCCATAAGTCACGTGATGTCTCGACTTCGTATTTCGAGCGTTTGCCTCTGATGCGTCTGATTGCCGACTCAGGGATGACAAACGCAGCCTGATACGCGCCCCAAGCGATAAACGTGAAGTTTGCTCCGTGCCATAATCCGCTTGCGAGAAAGACTATCAGCAGGTTTGTCGATGTGCGGAGTGAGCTTTTGCGACTTCCGCCGAGCGGTATGTATACGTAGTCTCGGAGCCACTGCGACAGCGAGATATGCCATCGGCGCCAGAACTCGCCCATCGAGCGTGAAAAATAGGGTGTTCGGAAGTTCTGCATCAAGCGTATGCCAAACAGTTTTGCGCTTCCGACGGCTATGTCGCTGTAGCCCGAAAAATCGCCGTAAATCTGAAACGTGAACAGAATCATTCCGGCCCATAGATTCAACGCTCCGACAGACTGATAATCTGCAAAAATGTTATTTACTCCGGCTGCGCAATTATCGGCGACTACCATCTTTTTGAACAGTCCCCACAGTATCATTTTAAGACCGTCTACACCCTCGGCGTAAGTGAAGAATCGTTGACGCTGAAACTGGGGGATGAGGTTTGTAGCTCGCTCGATAGGACCGGCGACAAGCTGGGGGAAGAAGCAGATATAAGCAAAAAATGCAGCAGCGTCGTGCGTCGCTTTCATATCGCCGCGATATACATCGATGGTGTAGCTCAGCACCTGAAATGTATAGAATGATATGCCGACCGGCAACACGAGGTCGAGCGTGACACTGTCGGGATACCATCCGACAAGTTCTGCAATGCGGCTGAACGAATGAGCGAAGAAATCGAAGTACTTGAATGTGAAAAGCACTCCGAGATTGAGCAGGATGTTGAGCCAAAGTATTATTTTTGCAGCCGACTTATGTCCTCGTTCGCGATTGGCGCCGATTGAAAGGCTGCAGACATATCCGCATAATGTCGAGAGAATTATAAGTGCGAGAAAACGCCAGTCCCACCATCCGTAAAATACATAGCTTGCTGCAATTATAAACAGATTACGTCCCTTTATCGACTTGAACACAAGCCAATAAGCGAGAAACACGACAGGCAGAAAAACCAAATATTCAAAACTGTTGAATACCAAATCTTAATTGCTCAATGAAAACGAGGACTGATTATAACAAATAATACGCCTCTGTTATTTTATGCGTGCAAAGTTATAATTTTCCTATTAGATTTAATGTGATTCGGCTCGTTATTACTCGACGCTGTCATACTCGACATAGAGAGGAGCGCCGAAGGGCAGCGTCTCCCAGTCTGACTGGCTCGCATAGCGATATCTGGTTTTACCGGTGACCGGACGCGTTTTCATCAGGAACAACTCGTCGGTGAAGTTTTCCAAAAACTCGAGTTCGACATAGTATTCGCCCTTGTCAAGCATTATTTCCTCCGGAAATTTGTACGTAAATAAGCCGTCAACCAAGTCGGATTTTTTGTAATCAAAATAGTATTGTCTGACTGACGTCACCGGCACATATTTATCTTCCTCGCGTACATAGACATTGACACGAAATTTCATGTGTGAAAGCGTGTTACTATCCACCACAATCGTGAATCCTAACTCATTCAGCCATGCTCTTTTCTTGACTTTCAGCGGTATTGCTAATCCCTGACCGGCGGCTTTATACCCTTCGACATTTATATAGATAAATCCTCCGCTCGATTTTCGGCCTGCAATTTTGTGTCTAATGTCAAGGGGTTTTACAATAATCTCAGCGAGATTTATCACGTCTTCGTAAAGTCTTATTGTATCGGGGATTGCAGCAAAGTCTTTAATAGCGTATTTCTTGGGCTTATATCCGACAGACGAAATACGGAGAGTATCATTAGCAAACTCGGCGGGAACTGTCAGCGAAAAATGGCCTGTCGAGTCCGTGACGGTGCCGAGAGATCGGTTTATGATGCCTACACTTGCATAAATTATCGGCTCGCCAGTAGCCTCGGACACGACAACCCGGGCATATACAGGGATCGTATACACAAGCGCAATCAAAACATATGCGAGTCGGATTATACTCTTCATCGATAGCGTTTTATATCATTCATCCGGAAGAATGCGTCTGAATAGCGTGCTCCCCACAACTCATAGCGTTCGGTTTGACGTTCTACTTTTGTGGCAAAATTATCCCAGCTCTTTTTGTCCTCTGAAGTCCAGACGTTCTCAGCCAAAGCAGCCAGTCTCGGGAACAGAAATTTCTCTAATTTCCATGTCGTCGGGATGTATTCGGTCCACATGGCGCCCTGAGCGCCGAGCACTAATTTCTTTTCGTTGTCAGAGATAGAGTCGGGCATTATCCGGAAGCTATAAACTTTCTCTACGGATAACGGAGTCGCGCTCTTTGCGCCTATTTCATCCTGTAACCGGCTTTCGACAATATTAAGATAACACCATTTCGAACACGCGAATATAGTCTTGTGGCCTTTTTCGATTGCGCTACGGCCCTCCTCCGGTTTACGCCAGTTCATTATTACACAGTCTTCCGACACATCGCCCTCCATCACTTCATCCCATCCGACCATTGTCTTGCCTTTGCTTTTTATAACGTCCTGTACGAAGTGTGAAAAGTAGCCCTGAAGCGCTGCCTCATCTTTGAGTTGATGCTTGTGCATGAAGTCTTGAGCCTGAGAGCTTTCGCGCCACCATCGTTTGGCACATTCATCGCCGCCTGCATGGATGTATTGTCCCGGGAAGAGGTCGCATACCTCCGAAAACACATTTTTCAGAAACTCAAAGACCTCGGGCGTCGGAGCCAGAACATTATTGAATTTGTCGTATATTCCCCATGTAAGAGCACATTTTTTTTGCTCATCTGGCGTAGTGCTGAACGCGGGATATGTTGCCAAGACGGCCATGCAATGACCGGGAATATCGATTTCAGGAACAACGGTGATATGTCTGTCAGCAGCATAGTTCACAACTTCTTTGATTTGCTGCTGTGTGTAGTAACCGCCGTATGGAAGTTCTTGGTATTTGCCCGGATAGAGTCCGAAGATTTCACCCTCGCGCTCTGCCCCAAGCCGGGTCAGTTCGGGGTAACTTTTCAATTCGATTCGCCATCCCTGATCGTCTGACAGATGCCAGTGAAAATAATTTAGCTTATGCATGGCCAGATAGTCAATATATCTTTTGACATATTCTATCGGAAAGAAGTGTCGTACGACATCAAGGTGCATTCCGCGATATTCAAAGCGCGGATAGTCGTTAATGACGACTTCAGGCAGCGAAGGTATCACGCCGGCACGAGTCGGCAGCAGTTGTATCAGTGTCTGCACGCCATAAAAAACTCCGGCGGCATCGTTGCCTTCGATGACAACTCCCTTGTCTGCACTTACGCTCAGACGGTAACCTCCCGATACTTCGCCGTTGTTTTTGTTTACAAGGGATATGGCGGCTTTGCCCGTAGTATTGTCTGTATTGAGAGGTATGCCGAGGTAGCGGTCAGCATAGTCGGCAAGATATTGTGCTTCGAAATTTAAAATGGTATCCGATACGGTGATATCAGCGTTTCGTAATAATCTGAATGTTCCCTCTCCGTTTGTAACTATTTCGACCGGCTCCGGTATGATATTGTAATTAACGGGCTTAGCTGATGCCGATATGGCTGTAAACGATATTAATGCGGCCATGCAGGCAGTCTTCATATGATATTGTTTTAATTGATAATGTGGTTTGTAAGCGAAATTATAAAATAATCATCAGTCAGACAAATTAATTTGTGTCTGATGAGGTTGACTCCGTAATTTATAATCTTATAATCAGAGAGTGTGTTTTCATACATTTGCTTTATTTATTGCGTCATAATACGCGTGAATAGTATTAACTTTGTGGCTGTAAGATTATGAATACGCGTCTCGTTTTCACTACGTCCACCGAGATTGTCCGTGTGCCGTCAGACACGGTCGTCTACATCACGGCTGCCGGTAATTACTCGACCATCACCATGGCCGACGGCGGAAACTTTGTCCTGACCATGCAGTTGGGGCAAATCGAGAGACGCGTCGCAGAGTTGCTCGAGAGCAATGACAATCGCTTTATCCGTATCGGCAAGAGCCTGATTGTCAATCGTGATTATATTGCCTTCATCAATCCGCCGCGTCAGAAGATGGTTTTGTCTGATTGTCGTACATTCCGTCACGAAGTGTCGGCTTCAAAAGAAGCATTGAAGGCGTTGAAAGATTTATTGGAAAAGGAGGTATCGATATGAGCTTTATGCACAATGATATTAATGACGACGAGATACGCATTATCTCGTCGGATGGCGGTCACAGTCAAAACCGCCGACGCTCTCGCAGGACGCTTTACATGTGGCTCGCGCTAATAGTGGCTCTCGTCGTCGCAGGGGTAATTGCTGCAATTTATATTTACGACGACGATGAGGATGAACAGGAGTTTAGTGCTGTTCCAGTACCTCTCGCGGAGTCTGCCGCGCCTGTTGAGGTTGTCGCCACTGATACAGTCGTGGCAGCAAAACCGTTTACGATACGCAGAGACACTGTTGTCGACGGAGTCGCCCTTACCGTTCTTACGCCGCGAAACGCAGTACCGTCTTTGGCGGTCGGCGCTGATGTGCTAAATGATACTTTGGCTGTGCTGATTGCTCAGGCTGCCGATGTGCGCCGTGATAACGGAGGTATTGTCGGGGCATATGTGCTCCGGGGTGAGCTTATCGGCAAGGGAGAGGCCAAGGCGGGTTTCTGCTCTATTATCAATGGCGAGATTACTGTCGGGGTTGCTGATGCTACGCCGATGCTCGAGCAGGCTCTAACGACCGACGGCTATTTCTTCCGTCAGTATCCGCTTGTTGTCGGCGGACAGGTCGTAGAGAACAAACCCAAGGGCAAAGCCGTCCGTAAGGCCCTTGCCGAATCGGACGGCCAAATTTGCGTTATCATCAGCAATGACAAGGTGACATTTCATGACTTCGCACAGGCGCTTGTAAGTGCCGGTGTGCGCAACGCCATCTACCTCGTCGGCTCGAACTCATCAGGCCGTTATGTTGATGCCGACGGCAACGCCTTCATCTTCGGCAAAACCGCATACATTGGCATCAAGAACATCAACTTCATCGTCTGGAGATAAGCGTATTTACGTTTCATACATTTATGATATAAGTTCATACAACGCCCGGCAGATTGTTTTGCCGGGCGTCGTATTTGACTGACTTTTGCAGTATATTATAATATGTTATGAAATATCTGTTTTCTGCAATTATCTCTTTGGCGATTTTGTCATCATCCTGTTCTGACCCGTTAAATCATGTGGCGTTAGATCACAAGGAGACAAACAGTGTCTATTACTGGAAAACTGTCTTTAAACCCGACAGTTTTGAGCTCTCATTTTTACGCAACTACGATGTCGGACGTATTTACCTGCGTATGTTTGATGTTTCGGTCGATCCGTTAGGTGGCAACACGCTTGAAAATTCGGTGATTCCAAATGCAACGGTCAGATTCGTGAATGATTATTGTTATTCGATACACGATTCGATTGGCGATATTGAGTTTGTGCCGGTGGTCTATATCACTCTCGACGCTCTCAAAAAGGCGAAAGGTCAGGAAGGTCTGTTGGCAAAAAATATTGTGACACGTGTGAGGAATATGTGCCTGTATAATGACTTGCCGAATATTGGAGAGTTGCAGTTGGACTGCGACTGGACAGCATCGACCGAAGACTCATTTTTCGCACTCTGTGACTCGGCTAAACAAGTCTTCCGCGAGTTGCAGCTTCCATGGAAACTTAGCTCGACAGTCCGTCTGCATCAATTGTCTCGAAAAGTGCCTCCTGTTGACAATGGTGTATTGATGGTATATAATACAGGTTGTTTCAATAATCCTGATGCGGACAACTCGATTATAGATGTCAGAGATGTGGAGCCTTATCTTAAACATTTGCGCCGTTATCCTCTCCATTTGGATGTGGCATATCCGACATATTCATGGCAGTTGCTCTTCAGAAAACGCAAGTTTATTGGTCTGATAAACGGGGTCGATGTAACGAACACATCACAATTTGCCGTTTGCGGCAAAAACAGATATGTTGCTCTCCGAGATGTACCTTACAGGGATAAGATTATAAGAGCGGGTGACATTATCAGGCAGGAGACATCAAAGGCCTGCGATATCCTAAAGATAAAGAAACTGATTGATGTACGTCTGGCCGGACGCAAACATTCAAATATACTTTACCATCTTGATTCTAAAAATCTTTCAAAATATTCGTCAGATGAAATCGACAACATTTTTGACAGCAACCGTTAGTGCAATTGTCCTGACAAGCTTTGCACACAGGACATGTGCATGCGGTCCTTATAGTCCGATTATCCCTACACCTGATTTCTTCGTTCTTTCCGAATCATTCATGGATATGCCAGACTATAATCGTGAAGAGAATCTCCGTCTATGGCAAGAGCTTACGTCCGAAAGAATACCTCTGTCGGATATTGAGAAAGCAGTCTATGAAGATAGCCGCAGCGAATTTCTAAACTCCGCGTATGCGTCAGGTGATAAGAATCAGAATCTCTTTTATGTCTATTTGAAAAATACAAATGACAGTGAGATTGTCAATTTGTTAGACGTCGCAAAAGCGATAGAAGAAAAACGAAGTAGAATCAGTTCTCCGTGGTACTATCCTCGTGACAGGGACATCAATATTGAAGCCGACGATTTTAATCACCTTATTGAAATCTGCAAAGCAAAGAGTGGCGACAAGCGACTTGGCGACAGGTATTCGCTGCAAATGACGAGAATCCTGTTTGCAACGCATCGCTATGCAGACTGCATCGAGTATTGTGACTCGGCGTTTGCTGATATTCCGGATGATAACCTGATGAAACGGATGGCCCTTAATTATGTGGCAGGATGCTGGAGCGCTATAGGCGACATCGCGCGAGCCGACTCGTTGTTTGCTATTACAGGCGAGGTGCTGTCGATAAGTTCGGACGATCCGGTCGCATATATGGCCGCGCACAATCCTGATGCTCCTCAGCTCATGGATTATATACGTAGTAATGCGTCCGACACTCTGTTTTTAGGAAATACGGCAAGTGTGGCCAAGAATCTTCTGAACAACAATAAAGTATCTAAACGCGGAGATTGGAATTTTCTTATTGCCTATAATGCAGGCGAGTATGAGCGCGACCTTTCATTGGCTCGGACTTATATTAAACAGGCTCTTAGAGAGGATTTTTCGACAGATAATCTCTGCGACCTCGCGCGTTGCTATAAGATGAAATTAGATGCACGTGCCGGTGATATGTCATCGCTTCTGTCTGATTTGAAGTGGGTTGAGATGAAATTTGATGTGCTCAATATAGACCTTGACGAGTGGGTAAGACGTTGCCGTAATATCATATATGAGGAATGGTGCCCGCTACTGTGGAAGAGGGGAGATTATGCCACGGCGGTAATGTTATGCGCTTATGCAGATAATTTAAATGATAGTTTCTATTTGAGTGATTATGGATGTCTGTCGTTTCGCCTGATGGAGAGCCTGCGTTCCGAACAGCTTGAGGCTGTATATGAGAAGATGAACTCATCGAGCGCACTTTTTAACTTTTTACGCAAGCATATCAGGTCAGACCGGGATTATTACTACGAACTCATCGGCACGCTCGCTTTACGTGAAGGGAATTATGGGCGTGCGGTTGACTTTCTGTCGCAGGTAAGCTACAGCTACATTCGGAGTATGAACATCTACTCATATCTATCACGTAAACCGTTTTTTCTTTATAAAAAACGTTGGGGAAAGGTTACTTACTATGATTACACCTATGTAAATGATTATGGCGCATCAGGAACAGATGATGATTCTGCTACTAAATATACCAAACTATATTTTGCCCGGAAAATGAAACAGTATCAGCACGACATGAAACACGGCCGGACGAATGACGACCGCGGGCTTGCGCGTCTGATGTATGCCATCGCCCGCTATAATTCATTTGAGGAGTGTTGGGCACTGACGCAATATTCAAGGGGGTATGTATATTTGTTTGAGCCGAGTTTGTATTATTATGATGATTTTGCTGAAAAGAACTATGCTTTTCTGTATGATTATCTTGGCTGCGGCGGACAGATGGACACAGAGCGTGAATTTGAACGGGAGAAGACGGCCGCTTTGGCAATGCTAACCGGTGATGAAGCGCGGGCACAAGCTCAGTATATATTGAGAAATCTCAAGACTGTAGTTAAATATTATGCCGATACAGCAACCGGTAAATTTGTACGCGCATCATGCGATAATTGGCGTTCATGGTTGTAGTCCCGTCAAAATATAATATATTTGTATGTGAATTAAATCTTTTGGCATGAAAATTTTCCCCGATAAAGACAAGGCGTTTCCGAATCCGAAAATACCGAGTCTGTGCTACATTAAAAATGTTGTCAGGAATCCGCGGATTATTGTCGGCGACTATACTTATTACGACGACATTGACGGCGCTGAACGTTTTGAGGAGCACGTCACACATTTCTATGAATTTATCGGCGACAGACTGATTATTGGTAATTTCTGTGCCATCGCCCGAGGCGTAACTTTTGTGATGAACGGTGCAAATCATCGCATGGATTGCGCTACAACATATCCGTTTTATATCATGGGCGGCGACTGGGGCGGCATGATTGCTCCGGTTAAAGATGAATTGCCGCATAAGGGCGACACGGTCATCGGCAATGATGTCTGGATAGGGCAGAATGTCACCGTCATGCCGGGCGTGCATATCGGCGACGGCGCTATAATCGGCACTAATGCCACTGTTGCATCAGATATTCCGCCATATGCTGTCGCTGTCGGCAACCCTGCACGTGTCATTCGTCGGCGTTTTGACGATGAGACAATCGAGCTGCTGGTGCGTCTCGCGTGGTGGAATAAGCCAATCGAAGAAATTGACGCCCTGATGCCAATCCTCACCAATCCTGACATTGATGAACTTAAACGGATTATTAAGAAGTATTTACAAATCAATAAATAGATTCTAATAACTTTGCTTTGCTATGAAACGATTATTCTCGGTATTTGCCGCTGCAATTGTGTTTTGTGCGGTCTTTGCTTCAGACGAGTACACGGTTATTGTTAATCCGGCTGAGAACGCGTCGACAGGAGCGCGAATTAACTGGCATACAGATGAAGGATGCGGAGCGGAAACATGTATTTATACCAAACGGAGTGATACGAAGTGGAAACATCGCAAGACTATTGCTGCTACGCAAGGGCTTGTAACAGCCTACGATAGTCTTATGTCCAAACATCCTGATGGCACGGATTGCATCGAGCGTGTTCGTTTTGTCCGTAACACTGTGGAGTTGCAGGGTCTTGAGCCTGATACCGAGTATATGTATCGATTCTCGAATGATAAAGATGCCCCTGTACGATATTTTAAAACAGCGCCTGAAGACGGAGCATGGACGGCTGCTGTTATTTCGGACTTCCATTCCTATACGCCTCTGCCCAAGCGTGCGGTTGCAGCCATGGCGATGCTTGATACGCTTGAGAGAGTAAACGGCGGTGATTTCGATATGGTGTTGCATGTCGGTGATATTTGTGCATGGGGCGGCAGCTATTCTTTCTGGCGTGACCTTTATGAGAAGTCTCAGTTCTCTAAATATATGTGGGCCGGAGTTAACGGCAATCATGATAACATGGACCGTAAGTCGACGCGCCTGTCCAACGATTATTTCCGTTATGCCAATAATAACCCGCTGAACGGATATCCCGGTGAAATGGGCGTTTGCTATTTCTTTAAATACGATCAGGTACTGTTTATCATGCTCAATAACGAGATGATGCGTAAGGATGAAGGCTTGGCCGCCGCTCAGCAATGGGTGAAAAATACAATCAGAGAGAATCCATCAAGATATATAGTTGTCATGGAGCACTACCAATGGTTCTTTGCCAATACCGGCAAGACATCGCAGTATGAGCGCTGGCATGAGCTTTTTGACGAATACGGGGTAGACCTCGCGATTGCCGGCAACAACCACATCTATGCTCGTACTAATGCCATTTATAAGGATTGCGAGACAGACGGATCGAAAGGTACGGTTTATCTGCAGACTCCATCGTCAGACAATGAGCGCGGACAGGCGACAGGCGAATGGACTGACAATAAGGATAAAATCAAATATATTTGGTCTGAGGGCCCAAAGACCGTCGGCGCTCTTCTTATGAATGTTGATGACCGCAAGATTACATTGACTCTTTATGACCGTGAGGGTAAGGCGGTCGATAGTGTTGAAGTATTGGCGAAACGGTAAAAGACTTTTCACATGAGACTTTTTTTGATTTCTCGGTATATAACAAACCCCGATAATGACTGATTGCCACAATACTTTCAGGATAGAGACCGAAAGGCTTATTCTGCGTGAGTGGAGGCTGGGTGATTTTGGTCCGTTTGCTGCAATAAACGAAGACCCGGAGGTGATGAGGTTTTTCCCGTCAGTCTTGACAAAAGAGGCAAGCGATGATTTTGCACGGCGGATTATCGCTGAAATGGATGCAAAAGGATATGGTCTGTTTGCTGTGGAGCTGAAATCTACAGGTGAGTTTATCGGATATACCGGTCTGCACGAAGTATCGTTTGATGCCGGTTTTAAAGGTGAGGTAGAAATAGGGTGGAGGCTTGATAAGTGCCATTGGAACAACGGCTACGCAATCGAGGCTGCTAAAGCCGTTTTGAATTTCGCCCGTGGAATCGGCCTGAGGGTTGTATATTCTTTCACCGCCACGGTCAATGCTCCGTCTGAACGAGTAATGCAGAAAATCGGAATGTCAAAAACCGGAGAATTTGACCATCCCTCGTTGGCACCGGGCCACCGGCTTTGTCGGCATGTTTTGTATTCGATAGACATATAACGATATTTATTTGATTATTGCCGATGGAGCGGCGTTCTGTCCGCGGACTTCATTGCCACGCTGTATTTTTTTGCCGTATCCGACAGTGTATGTGACTGACAGATTCAGACTCGGATTTGACGACGGATTATAGGTCTGACGGTATTCTGAATACAAAGGCGCATGTTTCTCCCAAGTTTCTGATTTCCATCCTTTGTTGAATATATTTTTTGCCTCTAAATTGACAGTCCATATACCGTTGCCCCAGCCGACAGAAAACATATGAAAATTACGTCGACGTATTATGTAATTGGAGTTTTCAGTCAATATGTTTTGCGGATTTCCCCACGATGCAAGTATATTAAATGATTTCCAGTAATATACACCTTGCAATTGTATCCTGAAGGGATAATATGAATCTTTATAAGACCCGGTTATCTCGTATCCGTTTTGAGTAAGATTAGCATAGAGTTGCAGACTATTGTCAAACAGCTTGTAATTGGCTGATATACCTGCATAGTAACGGATGTATGAGCCGTCGTTTATATAATCGCGCAAAAGAGCATTTCCGTCATCGTAAAGTTTATATATGGTTGCCACACGGTTAAAATCCTGTTCGTAACCTGCAAAAGCAGCTATCGAAAAAGAGTTGGTGAAAAACTTGTTATATGATAAATTTGAGGTTAGATTTCTCCAGTTTTTCAAATGCGGATTGGCTGTAAGGTATAGATATTCATCACTTTGTACGATGTCATTCACTTTCATATTTATGTCGGGAGTAGTTGTCCGGTAATTAAGAGATGCAGAAATCTGACTTGTTTTACTAAATGAGATCCAAGTATTTATGCCAAACATGGGGTAGACATCCCTTGTCGTAATTCCATTCATTGAATTGTGTTCAAAACCTAATCCGGCAAGTGATGATATTGTAAATTTTTTTGTCCGATATCTATAATTTGTATTTCCCACCATAAAAGAGTTTGAGTAGGAGTCATTTATGTTATTAGTCCCTTGGTAAACAAGTTTGTTAATATTCTGTCCACCAGCGAGAAATAGTGAGAGTTGGTTTTTATTTTTCCAGACAATACGTCCCGATGTCTGTAATCCCCAATTATAGACGTTCTCTGTAATAGTATTGTAGACAGGATTTTGCATGAGAGTGGATTCATAAGCTGAAATGTTGTTTCGGTGCGTATGTTTAAGACTCGGAGTAATGTCAAGCGATATGTTTGAGCCGATGATACCCCAATAATTGCTGTGATAATAGACTGTGTTGTATCTGTTAGGAGTATTTCGTGCGTAGGCGTAGTTCTTGTCAGGATATAGGTCGACATGCAGCTCCCCGTCCGTATTATTTGTCGGAGACGAAAAATGAGTGAACGATAGTGCGTTGCGTGCTGTAAAACGTGGAGATGCGTATACTGCTCTGACTGTTATAGGATATGTATTGTTTACAGTATGCGATTTGTTGAATATCTCGTCGCGGATGATTGTAGTCTGTTGGTCATCGTTTCCAAGGAAGTAACAGGCCGAATTGTCGCTGCCGTCATGGTGATAATTCTGATTATCGCAGCCGGCATATATGTCATAGGTTATTTTTTTATATGTGAATCTGCTGAATATCTCACTATTGTTAAATATGCCATTAAGAGTTCTAAATGACTCACAGGCTTTAGTGTAGCCTCCATATTCATATTCCTGAACGATGAAATTGACAATCCGCGGCTCTCCTTTGAATCTCGGGTCTGTCGGAAATTCAAGATATTCAACTTTACGGACGTCTGTCATTTTCATCCCTTTAAGTTCGTCAGCTTGTGCCTCATGGTAGTTGATATATACCGCTACACTGTTGCCGAACACGTCTTTGACGCTATTATCGCCGGGATTTATGACAAGCTGAGGAATTGCCATACGTCTGAGAAGGTCGTTTGCATCCTGTGAGGAATTTCTCTGTCGTGAGGTCGGGATATAAACATTTTTGTCAGTCCGATACTCTGTCTGAGCCGCCTCGACTGTGACCTGTCTGAGTGAGACGGGGATTTGTCTCATTGTCACTGTCCCCACTGTGAAATCAGGCAGGTCGATATATTTGCATACATAACCGATACAGCTGAGTTTCATGAGGACGTTTCTCTTGTCACAGGGTATTGAAAAATGTCCGTTGCCATCGGTGATGCCGTATGTGATTACGGTTGAATCTTTTGGTGTGAGTAACACAACCGAAGCACCGTCAATCGGCTCGTTGTCGATGTCGTCACATAAGACATTTCCAGAATAAGCATATTTGCCGTGCTGACGAGCTTCTATATAATAGCGGTTGCCGAGGTTGCTTATTGAGACGGGATTTAGTCCGATTGTCATTCTTAAAGCATCATAGGCGTCATCCGTATCAATTGTCGCCGAAGTCTTATAAAAATCGAGTTCGTCATATATGAAATTGATTTGTATATCAGGATGCCGTTCTGCTATAGCAACAATTGCTTCTGAGAGGGGGATAGCGTTGAATTTATATTTGAACTGTGCGCCACGGACCGCGCAGGTACATATAATTGACACCAGAAAAATATATATATACTTCATGATTAATCTACGATAATAGTTTTATCTTTTAATGTGATATTGATTCTTTCAAAACTGTTTAGCTGCGCAATAACATCTTCTAACGGCAAAGATTTGTCCCAATTGAAGTAAAGCCGTAAATCTTTTGTAGAGTCAACATTAAATATTACGGTGGCGTCATAATAGCCGGCTATTGCGGAAATTATGTTTTCGAGAGATTTATTTTTAAAGACATGGGTCTGACTAAGAACTGATTGCTTTGTGTCTGTATTAATCGAATCTCTTTTGCTGATAGTATCCGCAGGTACTGTCTGTGTGATTTCAGTCTCGTAATTATCGCGTTTGTCTGTGCCGGTTATTATTATTTTGACACTGATTGTCGCGGCTATTACAGTGAATGATACAATGGCGCATATCAGCACTGCTGCTGCATTGCGTGAAATAAAATAAGTGATTACATGCTTTAGATTCTTGTGTTTCGGGGAGTAATGTTCTTTTAAAAAATGCTCCCACTCTTTGTTGATATTCGGCCCCGGGGTCTCAGTCAGCGCATAGGCAGTTTTACTGATGACGTTGTGAACAGCTTTTGTCTCCGAGTCTTCGAGTAGTTGGTCGAGTTCGGTATCTGACAGACGGTCAGAGTTTTCGACTGATTCTAATAGTCGCTCAATTTTATCTTTCATTTTTCTCAAGTTGATTGCGTATTATAATAATTGCCTTGCGCAGATGCTTATAGACCGTTACTTCGCTGACCGATAGTTCATCGGCTATCTCTTTATATGTAAGCTGACCGTTGAATTTCATCCTGACAATTTTTCTTGTCTGTTCAGGCAGATGGCGGTCCACAATATTGTTTATTAAAGTAATTTCATTTTCGTCAGGCCAAGTGTCGTCATTGCTTTCATCGCTGTATTCGAGAGAATAAAGGTTATTGAAGCGTTCGCGAACTGACAGACCGCGTATATGTTTAAGGCAAGCATATCTGACTGCATTGAGAAGGTAAGAGGACGTGACGATGGAGACATCTGTGTTTAGCAACGCTGCAAAGACATCGTGCACAATATCATGAGCCAAATCCTCGTCATGCAAAAAACGATTGGCTACATTCAGCATCGGTTTGTAGTTGCTGCGGAATAGTCTCTCTATTTCATTTTGTTTAATCATACACTAATATAAACCGTGACATTTTATTTTCCTAACCTAAAGATAGATGTTTTTTTGTATAAAAAATTACTTAGTTAATATCGTGTATATAATTAATTTAATTAACTTTGTTTCATTGTCGCGTCTTGCCGAAAGGACCGGTATTGACCAAGAGATGTCGGAGGCTCAAAAGGAATTCATTGACATACTTGAACCTCTTAATATAGAGGCTCGTTATCCTTCGTATAAGGAACGATTAATGAGAAGTTTGAATAATGAGTTCTGTATTGACTTAATTCAAAAAACAGAAGATTTAAGAATATGGATAAAGAACAGGCTATAAATATGGCAAAACATTATAAGGCATTGGTAGCCGAACATTTGCCTTTGAAGGCTCTTTATCTGTATGGGTCTTTCAGCAAAGGTAATTATACGGTAAATAGTGACATAGACATCGCTGTTGTAGTTGAGCGATTGGATGATGATTATTTTGCAGACACGCCTCTTTTGTGGCGGCTCAGACGAAAGATATCCAATCTTATAGAGCCTGTCTTGTTGGTCGAGGATGTGAATAATCCGCTTTATTCTGATATTATTAAGACGGGAATACTTATATAACGCGAAAGTTGCTCTTTAGACCTATGACGCCGCGTTGCCACGCCACATTTGTCATAGGCTGGTATGTTGCGCTGTAAACGATGCTTTGCTTCCGGAGAGCGCTCACTCAGCAACATGTTTTTATATTGACCCACTTTTTTCAAAAATAATTGTGATTTTATTTGCAAAACTAAAGGCTTAGTTATTATCTTTGCGACATCAACTAAAATATTAGTTATGGCGAAGACGATTAAACTGACAGAGAAGGAAACGCCCATCATGTCGCTCTTGTGGAAGCGCGGGCCGATGTTTGTGCGCGAGATTGTGGCCGCTTATCCTGAGCCGCGGCCTCATTTCAATACTATCTCCACTCAGGTCAGAATTCTTGAGGACAAAGGATTTGTCGGACACAATGTGGTCGGAGGCTCGTATCAGTATTATGCCATTGCCGAGCGCGGCCAATTTGTCGAGCGCTCGCTCAGCGAATTGGTGAGCAACTTCTTTAATAACTCTTACAAAGCTGCCGTGTCGGCCTTGGTGTCTGAAGAGAAAATATCGGTCGACGAGTTGCGTCAGATTATTGATATGGTCGAAAAAGGTAGGGAAAAATGAACACGCTGTTTACATATTCGATTCATGCGGGTATATTCCTACTGTTCGGCTATTTGGCTTACAGCCTCTTTGCCGCTGATGCCATGAGGCCGCGTGTCAGCCGTATACTTCTGTGGGCGGTAATGCTGACGAGCCTTTTGATGCCCCTATGTCCTGACTTATGTCTCTTTACACCTGCCGGGGCAGATGCAGCGGCCGATATGGCTATTGGTCGGCCCGAAGTTGTCGGCATTGAGGCTGTGACGAGGTTGTCAGAGTTTATAAAATATATTCCTACATTATATATGGCCGGATTTCTACTCTCGTTAGCTGTAATGATTAGCGCTATAATTCGTCTTGTCATGCTTATAGGAAAGGGTAGGAAAGAGCGCCGCGGCCTGATTACTCTTGTGCGCTTGGACAGGAAAATGTCGCCGTTCAGTTGGATGGGCTATGTCTTTATCGGCAAAGACGATGACAGCCTCGCTGACACCGAGATGATACTGTCTCACGAAATGGCCCACATACGCCGTCGTCACTCCTTAGACCTCGCGTTGGCCGGTCTTATATGCGCCTTGATGTGGTATAATCCTGCCGTATGGCTGTGGCGTCGTCAGCTTGCGATGGTCCATGAGTACGAGGCGGACTCTGATGTCGTCACTGGCGGCTTCGATATTAAGGAATACCAGTTATTATTAATAAAAAAGGCTGTTGGCCCGAGATTGCAGTCCTTGGCCAACAACCTGACTCATAGTAAACTTAAAAAAAGAATCACCATGATGAGTAAAAATCAAAGCAAAAGAGGCGCTCTCGTGCGCACTCTCGCCGTGGTTCCGGCTATAGTCGGAGCATTGGCAGTGGTTAACATCCCGGCAGTCGCATCAGCGCTTGACCGCTTTAAGCCGGCAGAAGTCCAACCGTACGGCGAAGTTAATCAAAACCTCGAAGCTGTGCAAGCCCCGGCCCAAAGTCAGACGAAGCCTGTCGAATCGTCTGCCGCTGACGTACTCCCCGAATATCCCGGTGGCTTTGACGCGCAGATGATGTTCCTTATAAAGAATATAAAATATCCGGCCGAAGCCATTAAAGACGGCATCGAGGGTAAGGTGGTCGTTAGATTTACGGTAAAGACCGACGGCAGTATTTCTGATGTATCGGTTGATAAACCGATAAACAAGGCTCTTGATTACGAGGCGATAAGAGTAGTGAAATCTATGCCTAAATGGACTCCGGGCCGCAAGGACGGCCGTGCGGTGGACGTGTCTATGGCTCTCCCTATCACTTTTAAACTTCCCCCTGTCAAACCTAAAAAGGGAAAATAAATTACCTGTTGTTTGGATTAATTTATTAAATATTTACAAATTAAAAAGTTGCGCAATTTGCAGACTTTTAGTCAATTAGTAGTGCCAAACACTAATTACTATTGCTCTTTTTCGCATTGCTTTTCAGTCCTATGTACAGAATCATAAAATATCTTTTGTCATTGTTGATTCTAACAGCAGTTTTATCGGCAAATGCTCAAAAGAAGGATACTGATGCAAAAGTTGCATTGTGGAATTTTAAGAAATGCCGGGAAAGGAACCGCGTAGAGGAAGCGAATATTCGCATCCTCTATGCTTTCAATGCAGAAAATATAGAAGACAAAGATACGTGGATAGATGAAGGTCAACTAAAGATTGGTAAAAATTTAGTTCAATACAGTAGTCATTTTGTAGAAATAAACGAAGACAGTCTTGCTAATTGGCTTGATAGACATCCAAGATCAAATGTCTGGCCAGCGGCGAGATGGCTTCGAGGATATAAGCCCGGTCATTGGATAGAGTATCAATATTCAATTATAAACGTTAAGGGGAATAATCTTGAAGAATATGCCATTATGCCTGATGCTATTGAATCGGATAACCAAAAATATGGAGAAACGCTACCTCTTCAAAGATGGAATGTTTGTGATGAAGAAATCGTAGTTTGCGGTTATCAATGCCAAAAGGCGATATGTCATTGGCGTGGCCGTGACTATGTGGCATGGTTCACACCTGACATTCCGGTGAGTGCGGGCCCGTGGAAATTCGGTGGTTTGCCAGGTTTGATAATGAAGATTGCAGACGCCACAAATACGTATTCTTGGGAGGCAACAGAAGTGAAGAATGGTATTTTCCCCATTTACGAACCACCCGGCGCGGAATGCAAGGAGTCTACAAGAGAAAAGGTCCAAGAACTCCAGCGGAAACTTAATGAGAACTACTTCAAAACAACCGGAACGGAAGTAATCCAATACAAAACCGGGAAACTCATATCTTCTAGAAGACATCCCTATTC
>DXYS01000080.1:37431-53357 GCA_019415705.1 Bacteroidales bacterium
GTTAGAACTTGAATAAATCAAAGGTGAGGTATTACGTAATAATTTTAACCATAGCGCTTTTGTTGGGCATACAGACACTATCTGCCCAAGTGGTGATTTCCGGAACTGTCACCGACAAGTCTGGCGAGTCGTTGCCTGCCATTGTCTCTTTGCTTGTCGGCAAAAGCGTGAAAGGGTTTTGCAATGCCGATGAAAACGGCAAGTACTCTATTTCACTTTCCACGGATGCTGATTCTGTGACAGTCAAAGCATCCATGATGGGTTTTTCGCCTTATTTTAAGACAGTCCCGGCAAAGACCCAGCGGGTAGATTTCGCAATGGAGGAGACGAATATGATGCTTAAAGAGGTGAGCGTTGTTGCCGATAAAATTACTCAAAAGGGTGATACTTTGAACTTTAGAGTTGGCGCATACAAGGATGAGAACGACCGAGTAATCGCTGATGTCATCAAGAAAATGCCGGGGCTGGAAGTCTCTGACAACGGTGTCATCTCCTTCAACGGGAAATCAATCAAGAACTTCTATGTGGAGGATATGGATCTCTTGCAAGGGAGATACGGTATAGCCACTAACAACATCTCCGCCAACGACGTGGCCTCAGTGCAGGTGTACCAAAACCACCAGCCGGTGAGGGCACTGAAGGATTGGAGTCCGAGTGAAGATGTGACAATCAATCTCAAGCTCAAATCCTCTGCCAAGGGCGTTTTCACACTCACAGGGATGGGCGGAATCGGATACAAACCTATGCTCTGGGCAGCAGAGGCCACAGGGATGTATTTCGGCAAAAAAGGTCAGTCAATCACCGCATATAAGGGAAACAACAGCGGAGATGACGTAGTTGCTGAGCAAGAGAATTTGACCGGGGACGTCGGAATACAGTTTTTCAACCAAGCGCCCTTGAGCATTGTTTCACCCGGTGCGCCCGGCGTGAAACAGAAACGTTATTTGCACAACCGTACGAACACATTGAGCACTAACAATATACTAAAGCTTGACTCTCTATCCACCTTGACGCTTTCGCTGTCTTATATCGATAACATATTAAACAACGAAGGTTCGTCAATCACCGAACAATACCTGCCGGATGGCACGTACCGCACGATGTCGCAAATCATCGAGACCAAATACTATGAGCATAAACTAAGCGGTGGCGTCGTCTATAAGAAAAATACTGACAGAATATATGCGGTAAATCATCTTGATGTCAATGCCTCCTGGAATAAAGGCAATGGAGTAAACAGTCTCACCGCAGATTTCTCTGACATAAACCAAATTGTGAACCAGAATCTCGACAATCCGGCATTTTCAATTTCAGACAAGACAGATTTAATAATAAATTCGGGAACAAATGCCTGGAACTTAGTTTTCGGAGCCGGATGGAACCACCGCCCGCAGAAACTCAGTGTCGGACCAGCCTCGATATTCTCAGAAACCACCACTGCTGATATAGTGAGCCAGGTCTATACATCCGATGACTTTCGTGCACAAGCGGAGACTGGATATTTTATGAGATTCGGAGAATTTACCATAAATACGTTCGTATTCGGTAATGTGGATATTGAATCCGTAAAATCAGAGCTTGATGGATTAGACGTGTCTGAATTCAATACAGTCAACGGATATTCGTTCGGAAAGGCGGAAGGCGGCGGCGAAGCACGAATAGGCTATCCGAAAAGTAATTCATATTTTGAGTTGACATTGCCCCTCTCTTATAATGGGCAATGGCTACGCGATAATGAGGCTACCGACAGAAACAGGGAATGGAACTATTTCAGTTTCAATCCGGCGATAAAATACACCTATCGACTAGGGAAAAGCTGGTGCGGCCTCAATGGATCGTATTACAAAATCAGGAATAATTCCGACCGAGCGTGTTCGGGTATTGTGATGACTGATTATCTTACTTTCAGGGAATCATTCGTCGATCACACATTAGTTGATAAGACATTCTATGCTACGGCAGAATACCACTATTCCAACGCTATGCGCCAAATTTTCGCTAATGCCAACGCATCTTGGATGAAGTCAAGCACAAATACTCTGGTTGGATATGAATACGACGGCATTGCAACAGTGAAGAATGCCATCGAAATGCCATACACCTCTAATCGGTATAGCGCGAGCGCCAATGTGAGCAAGGGTATGGGCTTTTGGGAGTCAACGCTCAAACTTACGGGCAACTACAGCCTTAATAAAAGTAAACAGCTGATCAACAGCCTTCCCGTTGACTATAAATCGCAATATTGGAGCGCAAATCTTGTCTACTCCTCCACTCCGGCCCCATGGATTGGTATGGCTCTCGGAGCAGCATACGGGGAGAGCAAAAGTTTTACGGAGATAAGTAAGGATGCGGCGGCCACCGTAAGGCAATGCACAGGCAGACTGGATCTTAATTTCTTCCCGATGAAGAGACTCATCCTCAACGTGGCCGTTGAAGAGAATTACACCAATATGACAGAAGAGGGGCGACATACATGGTTTGGTGACGCCAAGATTACCTACAAGACCGGACGATTTGACTGGGAGCTGGAGGCAAACAACATCTTCAACCGCAAAGTGTTTTCGCGTGTCACATACACAAACATGGACATATACCGAAGCACTTACCGTCTGCGGCCGTTTAATGTTATGCTTAAAGTTAGATTCAATATATTATGACGGAATACATTACTTCAGAACGCATACGAGAAGCGATTGCCACTTTGCATAGTTTCGTATCATCAGGAGATTGTCGTCGAGTTGGGAGAATATTGTTTTAATACGCTTGCGGAATCTTTTGTATGCCCAGATTGGTGAACGCCAGTTGTTCTAATTCAGCCGATACGGAACTTCGAGGGATATATTTGCGACCTCAAAGTGATTCATTTTTATATCGGCATTAAAATAGCTTTGTCACCAAGCATCAGGCAGTCGTAATATTCCTCGCGAACATTATTGAGATAGTGGATGTCATAGACGCTTGCTATATAGGCGACATGGCGGGGGAAAGTGTAATGTGTACGCCGTCAATCAGTGCCTCCGGGCGCGTTGGAGCCGCGTTAGCGGCGATGGTATCTTAGCCTATGACAAGCGTGACGTAGTTACGCGCAGTCATAGGTAAATAAATTCTAAAAAGAAAAAGCACACTGTAGGTGTGCCGCAGTATCACGTTTGTCGTCTGTCGGCCACGTTCCCGCAGGGCGGCGTACCCATAGGCACGCTTCTGGTGGAGGATTCTCCAGACCTATGGTTTCGCAGACCTATGGCCTGCTCACCATAGGCTCATCAGCCTGCGCTGCTCTGCAGCTCCGACCGCTAAAGCGGACGTTTTTTTGATTTTAACATTTCAACCGGGTTTTACAGTATAACCAATTTAACGGCCGCTTCCCCCTAAAAAAGCTGCGCCGTAACACCCGGTTACGACACAGCCTCAGTGATAGAATTGTAGATTAGATATTTAGCTGTTTCCGAGTTTATCGGCCTCCGGCGGTTGAGCGGTCGGTATTAGCGTCAGAGTCGATGAGTTTTTGGATGCCGCGTTTCTGACGACCCCATTGAAGATTCCATGCTGCGGTTATAAAGGGCATTCGCATGTTCAGGCGCATATGTTGTTCGTTGCGATTCCATTTGCTGAGCGACTTCGAGCCTTGGTCGTATTTGCCGAACGGCATGATGACACCGGCACCGAACTGCCAGTCACGCCAGTTGTATTGAAGAGAGATGAGATTGAGGTCTTCACCCCAACTGATTTTCTCGCCCCACAAATCACGCTGGGCGTAGCGATATTGTGCCTCGAGAAGAAAACCCCAATGAGATAATTGAAGTGACGCATAGCCGCTCCAGCCGTTGTGATTGATTGAATAGCCCGTGCCTTTCATGCGCTCCATGCGATATTGCACGTTGCCGCTGAGGGTGAGCCAGTCGCGTACCACTTCGATCTGCGGTGAGAGAAAGAACGACAGATTTTTCAGGCCGCGGCTGTTCTCATATGATGTAATCAGCCGGTTTTCATTCCATCCGATTACGGGTGTTATAGCATTGGGCGAGGTGAAAGCCCGGATGCCGAAGGAGCCGTTAACACGTGGAATATTAAATCCGTATCTGAACGTAAGCATATATGAATTAGACGTTTTCAGATTCTGATTACCGACTCTCCACTGGAAACCGTCTAATTGTTGCGGCACAACATTTGTTTCGGCCAGTGATGGCGCAGTCTGCCATGAGGTGAAGTTAAGGCGCAGATTGTGATTCTGATTCGGCGAGTAGGTAATTGTGGCCTGAGGGCGTGCGCTCCACGTCCGGTTGCCGCGGTTTGATTCTTTGAAGAGGAAGTCGGTGTATTGCGCTCCGATACCTGCGGTCGCAGACCATTTGCCGAAACGACGATAGTACTCGGCGAACATATATACGCGGTCCTGACGCTGATGGAAAATTTCGCCGCCGAGGCTCTCATAGCGTGAGCGGTTGCGGTTGGCCTTGTAGGACATACCTGCCGTGAAGCGAGCCTTGTCCCATGACTTAATATAGTCAGCCTCAATGGCATAAGCCTGATTGTGGTCCTTTATGTCAGTGTGGATGTCAGTTAGATAAGATGTGGCATCAGGCAGTTGCTCCATGTAGTCAGAAAATGTGCGTCCGCTATAGAATGACGAACTAAAATCAACCACAAGCATCTGTTTGCGGGCGAAATGCTGCTGAAGATAGAGTGATAGCGACGGTGTGGTGCCTTTATCGCCGTGGGCGTCAGTGAGCAATATGTCCTCGGTATCGTTGCTCAACGAGAGCAGCCCGTTGTATAGAAACTTATCGGTAAAATCTTTGTGCATCGTAAATTCGGCCACAAACACTGTCGTGTCGGGCTTGATATAATTATATGATGTCCAGAGGTTTCCCATAGTATTATCCATAGTGCCTCCACGTGATGTCTCCTTGCGCGTAAGGCTGGAGCCGTCAGGGTAGGTAAATGTCTCGGTATAATCGCGGTGAGTCTTGATTTTGTTAGTCAGTTTATAATTTGCGCCGATTTCAAACTGTGATTTGCCTATATTGACCTTGGCGTCAGCCATGTGAAATCCCCATGCCGTGTTCAGCGCCGGACGTGAGAATATTTGCAGCGAGCCGCCGAGGGTGGGATTTGCCACGATAAAATTAAGTACATAGTTTACTCCTCCGTAGCGCAGTCCCGGATTATCAATCCACTCGACACGCTTCACGGTCTCGGGAAGCAATGCTCTGACCTGATCGATTGTAGCCTGTCGGCCGTTGATGCGGATTTGCACAGACTCGCCGGCGGCTGTAATGCTGCTGAGTGCGTCATTCACCGAGAGTGACGGTATCATAAGGTTGTTGAGCAGCTGAAGGCCGTTTTTTGAACTGCTGACCGCGCTCTTTGACGGGTGATAGACATCCATATCCGACTTGCGGATTACGCGCGGAGCCTCGATCACTATTTCGTCCAACTGTTTCGTCGCGATGGAGTCGGATGTTTCCGGCTGTGCGGCAGAGACTGCTGCTGCGCTAAGCAACAGTGATGTAATGAATAATTTTTTCATCGGTATATATATGTTTTATGCTGCAAAGTTATTGCATGAGGATGATTCGGAATTGAACATATGTTCAACTCGCTTAAATATTTTCCTTTGCTAATGTTCTTTTTATGCGCAATAGATGCTGATGTGAGATTTGTAGATATGATGCCAGTTCTTTTGCCTTGATTTTGGATACGATTTCAGGGTAAGATTTCGCAAACTGTATGTATCTTTCGGCAGGAGTGAGTACATACAGGTCAAGCAGACGGCGATAACACATGAGGAAGAGTGAGTCTGAGGCTTTATACAGGAAGTCAGGCTCAGCCTCAAGAATCCTGCTCAATGCATACTCGAGGTTAAGCTGTAAGACCTCAACTCTTGTCGAGGCTAAAATCGAGACCATTGACGGGGCATGCCTGACACCGTTATTGAAATCTACTGCAAACTCACCGGCGAATGCCAGACCGACTAAAGCCTCTTCACCGTCTGAGCGTAGCCCGACATAACGGCAATAGCCCGACTTGACGAGCGATATGTGTCGCTCTGTGTCACCCAGATGTATCAGATAATCGCCCTTCTCATATATTACCGGCCTGCCCTCTGTTTCACAGAGCTTTATCAGAGGAGCAAGATTGAGTCCCGATTTATATGAATTAAAGTCCGAGTCCAAAATATATGCGTCTTTATAGAATTGTATTAATAGATGCAAATGTAGCAATTCCTATGAAAAAATGAGCAGGGAGCCGAAACATTTCCTGCTCACGACTCCCTGCTTTTTGTTTAAATCCTATGCAGTTTATTTCAGCATGTCGAGTATTGTTGAGACATATAGTTTGTGGTCGCGCAGGTCGGGACGGCCTGTTGCTTTGCCCTGACGGTCTACAACGATATAGTATGGTATGCCGTCGACGTCAAATCGCTCGTTGATTGCAGCTTTCTGCTCTTTATTGATACGGAAGTGATGACCCTTAATGTCGGGAATCATCTCAAGATAATTCTTGATTGGTGACGATTCGTCTGCAATATAAACCCAGACGATATCGTCAGAGGCGAGCTCCTTGGTTTTGAGCGGCTCATTGGCGGCGAGAGCAGCGCGGCAAGGGCTGCACCATGTGTTCCAAAGATCGACGACCACGACTTTGCCTCTGTAGGGCTTTATTATCTCGTCAAATACTTTATCATCGGCCACGGCGGGTGTAGGCTCAATCATTTCTGCGGCCTTGGATCTGAGCAGCTCCTCGGTCTCTTTCTGACGTGCGGCTGCAGACGCGGCATAGGCGGGGTAGGTCGACTTTTTCAATATGTCGATGCTCTCGCTGTCGAGTTCTCCGGACGAGGCAGCATCGTATGCCTTCTGATAGGCTTTAAGTTCGTCGAGCATTTTGGTGTCGATGCCGGCTTTGGCCCAGACGTCGGTATTGGTAAGGTCATCAGGTGAAGTCAGTCCGTAGTGATAGAAGAGTCGGGGATTGTTCAGGTCGATGAGTTCTGCAATCATGCGGACGTTTTCGGGTGAAATATCGGCGTTAATTGTCCCGTCGGGAATTTTTGCACCCCAGTTCTGATTTTCCGAATAATAATTGCGTGCAAGGATGCTCGGAGCCTTTGAGATGGCGTGAATAACATCGGTCTGCAGCCCTGTTTTCAGCATTTCTTTTGTTGCAGCTGTAGCGTCCATAGCGTTGATTGAGTCGAGATTAGAGAGATATGTGCTGACGACATAGTCGCAGTATTCGTCGCCGGTCATCTTATAGCTGCCGAACTTGCCGGAGTAAAGTTCAAGTCCGTAAGAGTTATGTGCGTAGTCGGCACGGTTGACTTCGGCGAGTCGGCCGTTTGAGCCGTGGAACTCATACGAGAAGTCAATTTTATCATTGTTGCGGACACTCATGTTGTAAGCTCCCGAGAAACGGCAGTCGCAGTAGAGGTCGAGAGTCTCGCCCGGCTCCATGACGACTGTGCCACGCATGGGCATTGTGCCGAGTCTATAGACAAAGAGCTCCTCGGGACCGACGATCACGCGCTTGAAAACGGCATTGCCTTTCTCATCGATGTCAAGAGCCGGCATGTCACTGATTTGTCCTGTGAGTGTATTCACGCCATAGCTCAGTTTATTGCCCATTGCCGGACGATAGTTGAGCAGATGGATATTGACAGTCGTGGTGTCGCGGCTCATGCTGACTTCGGGCAGCACGGCGTTAGGGTCGGACTCTGTCATCTCCGTAGCAATGACGCCCTTGTTCTCATAGTTAGAATCTAACTGTATGCCCCATAGCTGCCAGCCGTCAGGGGTGCCTTCGGTGAAGTCGATGGATTTGACCGATGCGGGGATAGCAGGGAAATGCATGACGAAATGTGCCACGCCGGAGTCGGGCATGATATATTTCTCGCCCGGCGCAATGCCTTCGATAGACTCTAACATATACTCCTTGCCGTCGGCGACAATCCGGCTTGCACTGTCAAAGCGAATCCAGTTGCCGGGACGGAAATGGACAACAGCATTGAGCACAGTCGCCGAGTCGCTGAGCGATACGCGGTCAAAACTTAGCGACGATGTGTTTGCTGCGTCGATAAAAGGCATCTCGACCTCTCCTCGGTTTGAGAATCGGCTGCATCCGGTCACAATCATGGCTGCGACGACAGCGATGCAAAGCAAAAGTTTTTTCATATTATTGAATTTAGGGTATAATGTGCGAATACACTGCTTAATTGAGACAAATTTAGTCTTTAAATGTTTAAATTCCAAATAGTTTGTCTTTGCCTTTTAGCAATGCTTTGTAATATGCGTGATTATCGGGGTCGTAAGTGTTAGTGTAGCTCGAAAACCAGTCCAAATCGCTTTTGCGGAGCGAATACAGATATGTGCTGCCATTTGCCTGACGACGCTGGAACTGACGTCGAATCTCATACTCGGCACGGGCGCGGTCGGCCACCTCGATTCCGGCCACGGCATCGCGCACGTTGTCGCGCGGATTGGCGAGCATCTTAAGTTGACATACACCGTTGCGCATGATGATGTATGCAGCTCCGGCGGCGTGAAGACGTTCGTACTCGGCGTACTCCTTATCAAACTCTGCAATCAAATTATCAAGACCGAGTCCGTCAAGTCCGCGGAGAAGACGATAGCTGTCGCTGAGTGACATGAAGAGTTTGAGCGTGTTGAGCGTATCGGCCGTGGCGCTGTGAGCCTCGGAGTCGTCAAATGCTATCTCCATATCGGTCAGGGCGGCGGAGAGCCCGGGTGTGATGCCGAAATCGAGGCCCTTGTCTTTGCCGTGCAATACCCAGTACCAGTTGCGCACCTCTACGACGCGCTTGTCATCGGCAATGTCGATGCCGTGTTCGTCGAGATGACGCAGGTCATTGTCGACAGCAAAGCCGCAGATATAAGATGCACGGTCAATAATCGTCTGTATCTTGTCACGGCATCTGTCGAATGTCGGTTTGTCGGCCACCATGGCCGGAGTGATGTGATGGATACGCTGGCTGTTCGGCCATCGGGATGATTCAACAGGTTTGAAGTATTGGTGATATATAATATCTCCCCCGAGTGAGGCAATAGTAAGTTCGAGGATTTCCTGCGTATCGGTAAACTCGGCGTCGAGCACTATAAACGGTGCGTCGGCCGGTTTTTCGGTGTTTATGTTCATGTCGTTACTTTTACTTCGGTGTAAAGATTTTTTACTCTTGAAAGACTGATGTGAACGGGGATGCGCTCCTTGAGCCCTTCGACGTGGCTGACGATGCCGACCTTCCGACCCTCGCTGAGTTGCAGTGCGCTCAGTGTCTCGGTGACCTGTTCGAGACAATCTGCACTGAGTGTGCCGAATCCTTCGTCGATGAAGATTATGTCGGGAGCTTCGTTGATTTTACGTATTGACGATAGCCCGAGAGCAAGCGCTAAAGAGACCATAAAACGTTCGCCGCCTGAAAGGGTGTTGAACGGACGGCGGTCTCCTCCGAAATCACTGTCGGCAATGCTTATCTGCAGTGACCCGCCCTCGGCTGACATCTGATAACGCCGTGTGAACAGCGATAGGTAATGATTGGCGTTGACAAGCAACTGTTGCAGAATCACGGATTGAGCCAGCTTGCCGAAACGATATCCTTTCTCTCCGCCATACAGTGAGTCAAGAATTTCCAAGTTCTTGTTACGCGCAATCATGCGGTCGAGATTGACGCCTTCTTCGGCGATTTTACGACGTGTCTCGTTGTCTCGTTTAAGCGTTTCGTTGATGATGGTCAGACGCTGACGAGCGGCGTCGAGCATCTCTTCAAGTTTTTGTGACGCATCTTTGAGAGCCTCTGTGTCATCCGGAACGTCCGAGTCGGGGCGGGGAGTCTCAGCCAAGAATTTATCAAGTGAAGCCGCCGCGGCATTATAGGCAGCCCGTGCCTCGGTCAGATTCTTGTCGTCTTGTTTATGCCGTTGGAGCGCCTGCTCATATTCGGCTACATGCTCGTCGGTCATCAGTGCGGCAAGTGCCATACGGCTAAGATTTTCGTCTTCGGCCGCAATTGTGTCAAGTTCACGGTCTATTGCCTTGATGTCGTCACACGCTTTGTCTTGCAGGGCTTTTAACGATGTCGCTTTAGACCGTATAACATTCAGTTTGTTGCCGGTTATGATTTTATGCTCCTCAGGTGCGTACTCGGTCATAAGCGGTGATGTGAATATGTCGGGAGCAATGGCGACAATATCATCCCTGAGACTCTCGGCGTGTTCAATTTCACGCCGACTGTCGCCGAGTGCATTTTCAAGATTTGCGGACTCTTTATCCAAGCGTTCACGTGCTGCTATGAGTTCGCGCAATCTGCTGAGACCGGATTTGACCTCGTCGATATTAAAGCAATCAGCGACAACCAAGCCGAGAGTGGCGAGTGAATCTTTTGAACGTTCAATCTTCTCGGTCTGCGTAACTATATCCTCCCGTTCAGAATTAATCTTGTCGTCAGCCGCTTTTAACTGTTCTGATAAACGTGTGAGATTAATTTCTAATTGTTTATGCTTTGAATTTAAAGTGTCTATTGAAGTTGTATACTCTGCAATTTTCTTATCCAAGCCGAGACATCTGTTTTCAATCGCTATAACGTCGTCTCGTTTTTTCTCCAATCTCTGTCGCATCTGACTGAGACTTTCGAGACAGACATCCGTTAGGGCGGTTTCCATGCGTAATGTTCCTATGCACTCTTTTTTGCCGGCAACAGATTTTGAGTCGTTGTCGATGCGTTCGTTGAGCTGAGTGATGGTTGCAGTATTGGCTGAAATTGTGCGCTCACGATTGTTTATGGCTGTCTTTAATAGTTCGACCGCCTTACGTGTGTCGTCGAGCGATTTGGCGAATGCATCGCTGCGGGCTTTGAGTTCGGCTTCGACGGGCAGAGCGCCCACGGTGTTGCCGCAGACAGGACAGCGGTCGCCTACATTCAGTCTTACTCTCAGGGACTTGGCGGCATCACTTGTACCGAGAGCCGCACGCATATAATTCTCCTCCAATTTTGTGAGGGTCGCGGTCAGTGTCTCCAATCGGATATGGTCGGCAGTATTTGCGTCTGACAATTTATTATTCTCAGTCTCAGCCGAAATGATTTTGCTCTTATTGCGGTTAATGTCCTCAACTAAAGCTGTAATTTCTTTCTGTAATTGATTTATATCATCAATTTTGCGTATGAGATTTATGATTTCTGCTTTTTCCTCGGAAAGCTTGATTGAATCGATTCCGGCCCTCTCTTTTCTCAGGTTGACGAGGACTTGTCTCGCCTCATTGATTTCACTGCCAAGCTGTTGCGATTGCTTTTCGGTTTTGATATGCTCCGCCTCGAGTTTCGCCCGGCGAGCGGTTTCGTCAGCTAAAGTTTTCTGTTTCTCGGTGCGTGTTGTGAGACTCTGAACGATAAGATTGAGCAGACTTGTAGCCTCGGCATTTTTCTCAATCAGCATTTCATATTCTCTGAGCTTGTCTTTAGCCTTAGTGTTGTCGGCAATCTTAATCTTTAGAAATTCGATATGCCCGTGCAGAAGTGCAATTTTGCCGGCCTCATCCAGGAAGTCAGGACAGAGGCTGCACATTGACTTTTTATATGTCTCGATATTATCAGACAGGATATTGCGCTGCTGCATCAGAGAGCGCCCGCGGCTGCTGCGGTCATATAGATCGATTAATGCTGCGTCGTTTTTATAATCATCTTTTTCGGTAACAGCAATTGCCGAATCGAGTTTTTCTTTTTGACTCTTTACATTCTCATCGAGGCCGTTGAAAACGAGCAGGTAGTCATTTAGTGTTTTTATAGACTTTATTTTTGCTGAGTTTGATTTGATTTCGTCATTGCATTTTTCGACTTCGGCCTTTAACGCCTCGATTTCATCGTCTTTAAGCGTTTCTAACGCCGATAGTCTTGCTCGGACTTCATCGAGACGTCGGCGGCTATCCTTAAGCATCATGTTAATCTCCGCGCCGAGGTCTGTGAACTGACTGATACCTGTAAGTTTTTCGAGTATCGAGGCCTTATCCTTGTCGTCGGCCGCAAGAAAGCGCTCAAAATCGCCCTGTGCCAGCATTGCCGTGCGGCAGAACTGCTGATAATCGAGCCCGACGACGCAGTCATCGGCAACACGGCGGTTAATATCGGCAGAAAGTCTCACGTCCTCCTCTCCTTCACATGACAGACAGCGTTTTATCTTACCGACAGTCTTCTTTCGCGGCATAAGCTCGACGCACCAGAGAGCCTTGTAGTCGCGACCGTCATTGCCTGTAAAGCGCAACTCTATTTCGGCTGCCGTTGAACCACGGCGCATATAGTTGCGAGGGTCGGCAAAAGTCAGTCGGTCATCGGCAATCGCCAACGCATCGACAGCTTTGTCGTTGCGCCGTCTGAGCCCCTCCAAGCGTGGGGTCTGATTATAAAGCGCAAGGCAGATGGCATCAAGTATGGTCGATTTGCCGGCTCCAGTCTCTCCACATATGAGAAAGAGCCCCGACTCACTGAGCGGACCGCGGTCAAAGCATATATGGGCTTTTTCGACTGATGCAATATTTTTTATGTATAAATCCTTGAACTTCATTGCTATGCCTCGTAATCAACGGAGTCATCATCCGATTTCTTTTTTAGGACATTGGTCTGAGCCTCATGTAATATGTCGGTTAACACAGGCGGCATACCTACGCCATAAAGAGCGGTATAAAAGTCATTTGCGACCTCGATGGGCGACTTTACCTCGAGGTCGTCACGGGCAACAAGCCTTGTTATTTCGGACATGGCCGGATTATGAATTAAAACCGGCTGCATGCAGCAGAAACGTGCCTTTTTGTCGCGCACGCTTTCGGCAAGTCTCATCTTTGCATCGCCGTCGACGTGGCTGTCGAAACTTACGAACACACGCAGATACACATCCAAATTCTCGTTCAGGTGCGACAATGATTCGATAGTCTTGTCTAATGACAGAGGGTTGTCGATATTGTAATTGACAAGCGGTCTAAGCGGCGTGACCTTCTCGACGGTGATTAACGGCTTACAGTTGTGAACCTCAATATCAACGACGGTCACACTATGTTCGCGCAGTTCGTCAAACGACATGGCGAAAGGCGAGCCGGCATAACGTGCAACGCCGTTGCCGCCGGCCGTAAACTGCTGAGCTTTATGAATGTGACCGAGAGCAAGATAGTCATAGCCGTGCCCCATATTTTCAATCGGATGAAATGAAAGCGGACTGTCAAACTGTCCGACAACGTCAGCTTTGGCTACGGCGAGATGCGCCGACATGACGACCGGGAGTCCTTCGCAATTGCGTCTTGCAACTTCATCCAAAAGTGCCTGATGGTAAGCTTTCATACGACCGTCCAAGTCGTCCTGTCCCCCGGTTGACGGGTAAGAGTTCTCAAAAATATATGGCACGGCTACAACATAACCCTTATCACCGATTTTAAAGATAAGACTGTCTGTTTCGGTGGCATCCGAGGCAATGTCTACGCCGAAAACCTCCCATAACGGACGTTCGACGCCGATGCGTCCCGCGCTGTCGTGATTGCCGGGGCTGATTATAATACGCATGTCGGGTGCAGCCTGCCTGAGCGACATCAGAGCCTCAGTGTAAAGCCGGCGAGATGCGATGGTCGGGTTGGAAGTATTGAAAATATCTCCCGCTACAATCAGTGCGTCAGGCTTATGCCGGATTACAATCGTGCTTAGCTCGTCGAAAAAAGCGCGATGTTCGTCGTCACGGTCGTAACCATATAAGCGGTGGCCGATATGCCAGTCTGCACTGTGTATTATTTTCATTTCATGTTTAGAAGAGCGACAGCTGCACGCCCTCTGCCGCCGAGGCATTCATGTAGAGTGCACGTGTTTGACTCCAGCCCTGCGAGCGGTTGCGGAGTGAAACGGTCACAAGTCCCTTGACGGTTGTGCCGATGCGTCTGCGCAGTTCGGCGAGGAGTTCGCTTAGAGATGTCAGTCCGCTCAGACTCAGCGAAAAAATTTCGCTTCCACGGAATGTTGCTGTCGCAAAAATAATATCGTTCAGAGAGATTGTTGCCATAAATCAGTGCGTTTACATCGTTTACGATGCAAATGTATGACCGACTATGGGCAACTTTAATGCACATAAATTATAATAAATGCTTTTGCTACTGATTTATCGCCTTGATTATTGGGCATAAAGCGGCACGCATCTCATCAAGTAGTCACGAGCGACTCCCCAAGGCAGATATATTGACTCGTTGTTGGGAATCAGAGCTACAGGGCGCTCGTTGAGGTCAAACCGCACGTAGTAACGTCCGCTTTTGTGTTCCTTGAAAAGAATCATCTGCAGATTAGAAGCCATCGGCACCACGTCAAAGTCGCGCCAGTGCTGTGCTACTGTATCAAAGTAGTTCGTGATGTAGTAACACCCTTGCAATCTCATAAGCGAAAGGAGGGGCATCAGTGTTTCAGCGTGGCCGAATCGCAGATTGACTGCCGTATCTGACTCTCCGTTGATAAAGTTGTCGGCGGTCTCTATCAGGTTGAGCAGCAGCGCGGCTGCGATGTCGGCAGGCACCGTAGATACGGTTGTTGCGGTCCGCTGCAGATATTGACGCAGGTTAAAGCATGACCACAGAGCATTTTGCTCCTCTAAGGTCAGATATTTATCGCTTTCGTTAGGCAGCCCCATGGCCGAGAGGCCGGCGAGCACGTAGTATTCTGTAATCGCGAGGTCACGCCATTGGTCTGCGTTTTCAAATGGATAATTCTTGCCTAATACGCGTGTTATGGCCGCAGTCGGGCAGGTCTGGTTGTAATACTCGATATAGGGCGGCTCCCATGTCTTGTCGGCGCGGAAATCCAAATAGTCCTGATCGACGTCAAAAGGACGCATAAGCGCCGAGTTGACTCGGCCAGTCGAGGTGACGAATTCAGGGTGATTGTTGAGGCGGTCAAGCTGATGGACAAACGACATCATGCTCATCATGGCGCGCGGCGAATATGACGAGATGGCGCTCACGCGGCCGGATTTGAAAAGTTCGGGGAAATTAGCGAACATACGTGATGCTATCGCCCGCTGCTCGGCTATGCCTAACGAGTCAAGCGCTCCCCAGCGGCCGGTGCTCAGTTCGATGACACGACGGTTAAGCGATGCGAGCTGACGGCCAAGCGGAGTGATAGTGCCGAGCGAGTCGGCACGGTCAAGAGCCTTGGCAAGCTTGAGGCAGTTGGCTGCCGAGGCCGGATAACGTGCTCCGTGGCGTCCGACATGGTTTATGAAAACAGCTGTCAGTGAGTCGGGCCTTGGCACTTCGGCAATCTCGACGGGGTAGGGAGTCAGCGAGCCTTCACACTGCTGTGAATTGTATTTCGTGGCTGTCGGGTCTGCGGCGTAGGCCGTCAGGGCAATTGCGGCCGCTGAAACGGACAAAACAAACTTGCGCAACATGATGTTGAATAATTATTAGTAAATTTGATGTCTCAAATTTACGAAATTTATTTACAGCTACAAATATGAACGACTTTAATCCCGACCTCGCAATAGCCAAACTTATTGACCTCGGGCGCCCGACCGGCGCAATCGCCGAGGCTGACCGCCTTATCGCTGACGGTAAAGCCACGGCCATGACCTACTACCAGCGCGGACGTGCCAACTGGAAACTCGGTCGTAAGGGCGAGGCTATGAGCGATTACTCAAAGTCAGTCAGCCTTGACCCCGCCTCTCCCGCCGCCGAAGCACTCATCATCTGCCACGAGGTCATGGACTTCTACGACAAGAATCTGTATAATCCGTGATGTTCTGTGGTCCCATCGCAGGATATAGAATTGGTGGCCGAATATTACTCAGGAAAATGCAAAAATTTGTCCGATGGAGCGTTCATTTCAAGTTGTCGTTGTAAAATTGGGCTCAATCCGAAATCCCGGTGCATTTGTTAAAACAGATGGAATCGAGTGTTAA
>DXYS01000081.1 GCA_019415705.1 Bacteroidales bacterium
CACCGAAGAAATTGAGGCTGGAGGCAAAATACGGAGAATTGAAGTTTCTGCCCCTATCGAGAAATGGGCACTGCTGCACTATGGCTGGAATATGGGAAGGCTCTTCGGAAAACAAAACAACTTCATCACCCACTTTCTGAAAACCACATTCCACTATCATCTTGATGGTCTTTCAGACAATCAGCTTCCAAAGAAACTCAAACAGAATCCACGCAAGGGTGTGATCAAAATTATTACTGTCCGCTAAACTTTAGGGTATAATAAAAAACTTAGGGCTGATTTCATTTGCAGGAATCAGCCCTAAGTTTTTTATTATACCCTAAAGTTTAGCGGACAGTAATAAAAACAGAACTTCCCTCTCAGATACTTCTACGGCGAAAGCGCAAACGCCATCAAGATACAAATATGGGTGACGCTTATTGCAAATCTGCTGCTTTCCGTGCTGCAAAGCACTCTGAAAAGGCGATGGAGCTTCTCGGGACTCGCAACGATAGTGCGAATCGTGCTGATGTATTACCTGAATCTCGAAAAGTTCCTCAATCAGCCCGATGCAGACCTGAATATCATGCTTGCCGAAGCATCAGAATCTCCTCCGCAAAGCACCCGAATATAGGACAGGGGCTTGTCAAATACAATATATTAGCCCAACTCCTGATTTTCACGAAGTTGGACTAACATATTTATGGTTTAGCGGACAGTAATAATTGCCAATCATCAAGTCGGTGGGATGATGCGAATGGCCATATATCCATGCAGAGATTCGGCTGTCGGCTATGTAGTTGCCGAGTTCAGTTGCATATGCAGCGTTCAGTACGTCACCGGCATGCCTTTGTTCGAGTGCTGAGAACGTGGGGAGGTGATGGGTTACGACAACTATCTTCTCCGCATCGCTCTCATCAACTGCCCTTTGAATGAAAGCAAAATTCTTTTCAAACTCATCGGTTATGTTTTGGGGAATCAAGCGACGTTTGTTGTAGAGAATCTGCGAGTAATCGTTCATGCCATTCCGGATTGCAAACTCATCGACAACAGGTATTCTTGACCATAAGGTCGAGAGAATGAAATCGACATTATCGATGCGTACCACCTTATTGTGATAGTAGCCTACATTCGGCATAAACATTTTTTGCCGGCTATCGCCTTGGGCTGCTATATCACCGTTGTTATAAAACTCATGGTTGCCTGCTATCATCAGGACCTGACGATAGTTTTCGGACGCCCACTTCCAGAACCTGAGATGCGGAATGGTCGAATCTACGAGATACCCCACATCTCCGGCTATGACGAGCACATCGCCGACCGGCTCAAGCGGCAGCGACTTCATGAAGCGCATATTCTCATGAAACTCCATGTGCAGATCTGAGCAATACTGTATCTTCATCACATATCCTCCAAAGTCAATAGCTTTGTCTCGACATCATATTTCATGAGGAGACAGGACTTGATGCGCTCTGCCTTCTCCATAAATGCCTTATGGTCGTAGTTGCGGTGCTGGCGTTTTACTTCGGCGACCACAGCGGTCTTGTCGTCAACTTTGATACCGACTATATCTATTTCGTTGGCTTCCTTACCTTTTTTACGCTCCCACCACGAGCCGATATTCATATATTCTTGGCTTTCCATCATTTTGAGGCGGAAGTATTTTTCAAGGATACGACCGGAATATGTCGGATAGTCTGACATAACGATTTCACGAAGGCGGTCATAATTGCCCATTTCAACCAGTGTCTGATTGCGGTCGAAATAGTTAAACCAGAATTTCAGGAAATTGTCAGTTATCTCATATTGCACATTCTGAGAACGTGGCTTCGACATTATAGGACGTACTCGCTTGATTAGTGAATAATCCTCAATCAATCGCTTAAGATGGCCCGCCACAGTCACACCTCCCAACGCGTTTTCAATCGCTCCCTGAGTGTTCGTACCGGATGCGATGCAGCTGAGCACGGAGAAATATAACCCGTAATCCTTACCGAATTCTTCTATCAACAGGTTGCGTCCTTCATCTATAAACGGAGAGTTCTCTCTGACTACATAGCTGAACATCCCGTCAATCGACAAATCGGTGTCCTCGCACAAAAGTTCTATATATTTAGGCACACCTCCGGTTATGCAGTAGAAAGCGAGCAGCTCGTCATTGGTGTAGTCAGGACGGAAATCTCGCATAATTTCCTTCATGGTTTCCGTTCCGAAACCGGACAGACGTATGGTAGCGTCCGCTCTGCCAAACAACGGTTCGTGATAACTTTCAAAAATCTTGTGCATCATCGAATAAACCGAACCCATCAGCAGAAGATTCACATGCGTATCGTTGCGGTATGTATCCCAGATATTCTGCATATCGCTGAATACCGACGGATTGACATTGAAAAATTCCTGAAACTCATCAATAATCAGATTAAACTTGCGGGTCTTTGCAAGTTCCATCATCATCTGAAACAGAGACTTGAAAGTCTTTATCTCCGTCGGCACATAGCAGCTGAGAGCGGATGAAATAAGTCCGGCGAACTCTTCGCACAAAGCAGCCTCGTTTTTACGACTGACAAAAAGATACACAGTAGGATACTCCCCCTGCGTTGCGCGCAGAGCAAGCGATGTCTTACCGATGCGACGACGACCGGTTATCACTGTCATTCTCGACCGGGATTCAAAGGCTCGCCCTTGTATCCGCTTTAATTCCTCTATTTCCTTAGTGCGATTATAGAACTTCATATTTTGTCACCGTAGTAATTATTACCTCGGTGACAAAGTTATAAATAATCTTTGAGATGACCAAATCAAATTAGGATATTTCCCTGAAAATCGCTACCTTTGCCGGTACAAAAACACAGGCCCGGAGGGTCGAGAAAAGCGATTTTCAGAAGGTAAAACGGTGCATTTTCGGGCTTTTGTACCCGAAGAATTGCAATCCGTTGAGCGGCAAGATGTTCTACGCACTGCATCGGGAAATAATGCTCTGCTATTCAATAATTTGTTTTAAAAATATGAATATTCTTCATGGCAAACGAAGGCAGATATAAGGAATTTGAGCGGTATCTCGCTTGCGGGGAACCGGGAGTGGAGGAACGTGCGCGTAACTGGTCTATGGCTATCGGCTTGCAGGATGTTAAATCGATATTAAACAATATGAGATGAGCGAATTTGACGAATATATAGTCCATGGTGAACCGGGGCAGAAGGAGAAGGCTGATGCATGGCAGACGGCGATTGGCCTTCAGGATGTGGATGGGCTGAAAGTCTCAGCGTATTTGCTTGACACTGCTCGTCAGCACATTGAGGGTGACATCTCCATTGATGAGGCTCGTGAACGCATCAAGACGTACTATGAGACAAAGTCAGGACATGATGCCGTAGATGAGGAGGGCGACAAGGTTTCTGCCAACATCGCGAAGATTATCATGGAGCCGTCATTCGCTTTTTCCCTTATCGGTCTGACTTCCATCCATCGCCGCATATTTGAGGATTGTTTCAATTTCGCCGGGCAACTCAGAACAGTAGAATTGTCAAAAAAAGAGTGGGTACTGGGTGGTGAGACCTCGGTTTCATATCAGCCATCTTTTGACATTCGCAATGCCATAGAGTATGACTTGGCAAAAGAAAAAGAATATGATTACTCTGATAAGCCAATTTCGGAGGTGATTCAACATTTAGCTCGTTTCACTGCTGATTTGTGGCAGATACATCCTTTCAGAGAGGGTAATACTCGCACAACTGCCGTTTTTCTGATAAAGTACCTTCGGTCAATGGGTATTCAGGCAACCAACGATATGTTCAAGGAACATTCATGGTATTTCCGTAATTCTCTTGTCCGGGCTTCATACAAAGGTTTAAACATCTCGCCAACGACAGAGTTTATAGAGCGATTCCTGCGTAATGTGATTATAGGCGAAAAGAATGAGCTTCGCAATCGTGACATGCTTGTCGGCGCATCTCTTGCGTCTACCACGACTCAAAGTGCAATAGTTGATACTCCAAAGAGCAAAATCTGCATTTTGAATTGCACTTTGGAGGAAGCTGCTGTTCTCCGCTGTATTGAGTCAAATCCCAAGATGACCCAAAAGGAATTGGCATCAATTATCCGAAAGTCAGAACGGACTGTAAAGACCATCACTTCTAACCTCGTAGAGAAAGGCATCATCATCCGCCGCAACGGTCGTCGTAACGGGTGGTGGGAAATCTTGTCAAGAGAATAACAAAGAATTTGAGATGAAAGCATTGACGTATACTGCGCCGGGGCGGTTTGAGTTGATTGAGAAACCGAAGCCGGAAGTTTTGGACGCGAAGGATGCCGTGGTGCGGGTTACTCTGTCGAGCATCTGCTCGTCAGACCTTCATATTCTGCATGGGGCTGTGCCTCTGGCCGAGGTAGGCATTACCGTAGGGCATGAACTGGTTGGTACCGTTGAGGCCGTTGGCGCGGAAGTCAACAAGGTCAAGCCGGGCGACAGAGTTGCCGTGAATGTAGAGACGTTTTGCGGCGAGTGTTTCTATTGCCGACGGGGATACGTGAACAACTGCACCTCCGGCGGCTGGATGTTGGGCTGTCGCATCGATGGAGGTCAGGCGGAATATGTCCGTGTGCCATACGCCGACAATGGGCTGACGCCGATTCCCGATAACGTGAGCGATGATCAAACTCTATTTGTAGGCGACATACTCGCCACGGGCTATTGGGCTGCAAAGATTTCCGAAATTTCCGAGGAAGATACGGTGCTGATTATTTGAGCCGGACCGACCGGGTTATGCACGTTGGAATGTGTACAGCTGTATAATCCTCGACAGATTGTAGTTTGCGAGGCAGACGAGAGCCGCCGCGAATTTGTGCGCCGACATTATCCGGGGGTCGAAGTAGTTGAGCCGACAGAATACCTTGAAGTGCTTAAGTCATTGACAGAGGGGCGTGGCGCCGACCGTGTGATTGAGGTTGCCGGTGGGGTGGATACATTTGAACTCGCATGGCGTTGCGCCCGGCCAAATGCCATCGTCTCGATTGTCGCACTTTACGAGAAGGAACAGATATTGCCGCTGCCGTGGATGTATGGCAAGAACCTGACGTTCAAAACCGGAGGCGTCGATGCCTGCGACTGTGACAAAATCATGCAACTCATCTCCGAAGGGAAGATCGACACAACCCACCTGATAACCCACCGCTTTCCCCTAAGCCGCATTCAGGAAGCATACACCCTCTTCGCCAACCGCGCCGACAACGTCATCAAAACCGCCATCTATCCGGATTGAGAAGCATAATTGTATTGAATATGACAAAATTTAGAGGCACGAGATATAATTCGCGTTGGGACGGGTCGACGTGGTTTATGGTGGGTATTGTAGCTGTGTGCTGTGTTGTCCCTTGCTTTTTGGGTGACGGATGGTGGCCGACGGTTATCTGCCTTGTAATGTTAGCTTTTGTGTTGGTGACCTTAATTGGCATCTATTATCGGATTGACGGCGACAAGTTAGTGGTGTATACTTTTTTCAGGCCTTCGGTTTATCCAATAAACAAGATTAAGGAGATTAAACCGACAAAGAGCGTGCTTTCGTCACCGGCGACGTCGCTGTCGCATCGTCTCGCAATTACTTTCACCGACCGCAGCGTCCTCAAAAGCACGATGCCCCTCATCATCTCACCTGTCCGGCAGGAAGAATTTATCCGACATCTGCGGGCAATCAATCCCATGATAAAGGCGTGAAAGACGATTTGTAGTTATCAAAAATCAATTTGTAGAAATTAAAATAATTGGCTATATTTGTATCATAATAATATCAATATTATGATACAAGGCTCTGATAGTGATAATATATTATCTGTATTAGATAGCTATACGTTGGATAGTGCGGATGAGATAGCACGGCAGGTTGCGGAGAGCTTTCGACGGCGACGAGTGGAGAAGAATATTACCCGGCAGCGCATTTCCGAACTGTCGGGAGTTCCTTTGTCTACAGTGGCACGCTTCGAGCAGAAAGGGCTTATAGCATTTGAATCGATTATCAAGTTGGCCATGGCATTAGGCTATACATCAGATATACGCAATCTGTTCGGCACATCCAAGTTTGGAACAATGGAGGAGCTTGACATGATTCGCCGTAAAAGCGGAGATAAAAGAGCATACGCTAAAAATAAGAAGAGATGAGAAAGACCGAAAAGCTTAAAGTCATGTTTCGCGAGCATGCGGTCGGCACATTGTCGCTTACGCCGGATAACCGTCTGAATGTCTTTGAATACGATAAATCATGGCTCGCCAACGGGTTTAGCATATCTCCGCTTGAACTACCGTTAAAGCCCGGCGTATTTATTGCCAAGCCTCGGCCGTTTTATGGAAATTTCGGTATTTTCGAAGACAGTTTGCCTGACGGCTATGGTCGTTATCTCCTTCGTAAAATATTGCTGCATAATGGTATAAGCGATTCTGATTTGTCGTCATTAGACCGGCTCGCAATTGTGGGCGATAAGGGTATGGGTGCGCTAACTTATTCTCCTGCGATTAAAATTGAGCCCGAAGATACTATAACTGACTTTGACAGACTCCAGCAAATAGCTCTTGAAGTGTTGAGAGAGCAGCAGGATAATGATGCTGCTCTTTTACTCTATAACAGCGGCAATAGTGGCGGCGCACGCCCTAAGGCTGTTTTTTCGGATACTGAGGGTCATTGGATTGTGAAATTCAGACATACATATGACCTGGCTGACATCGGGGAACAAGAATATCGTTATAATGAAACGGCAAGAAAGTGCGGGATAGTCGTTCCCGACTTTAAGCTTACCAATGGCCGTTATTTTACTACCAGACGTTTTGACATAGACAATGAAGGGAATAGACTTCATACGGCAACAGCCGGTGCTCTGATGTGTATGTCAATTCGAGAGCCGTTTATGGACTATTCAAATCTTCTCGCACTCACGGGTTATGTTACACAAAGCCGTGATGATGTCGAGCAGATGTATCGCCGCATGCTTTTCAATTATCTTGCAGACAATAAGGATGACCATTGTAAGAATTTCAGTTTCTATGTGGTCAAAGATTCCGTTAAGGGGACGTGGCGATGGCGTCTTGCACCGGCTTATGACCTCACGCTATGCACCGAAGGGTATAATGGCGAGCATGCGACGTCAGTCAATGGCACCGGTCGTCCGCGTTTATCTGATTTCATAGCTGTGGGTACAAAAATAAAGTTGCCGGAAACAAGATGCCGCGAGATAATTGAAGAAGTTATCAGCGATTGCGGGGATTTGATGCATTATGAAATAAGGTAATAATTCTTTGTTTCAGCTTGATATTTAGCTGAATGCTTTTAGTTTTGTAGATTATCAGAGGGTTAGCGGGCGTGGTGGCCGGAGGCGGGTTCGCCGGGGTACCACCAGCCGTAGCCCCGGTCGATGGCCGCCGAGCCGTCGGCGGGGTATTCGTAGCGGACGTCGTGCTCAAATTGCGAGATTTTGTCCATCCACGGCGGTATCTCGCTGCTGATGCGGTTGCCGAAGCACCAGAATATGCCCAAGCGGGGGCTTTCGTCAAGGTCGAGTTTTTCGAGCTCGTTATTGAAACAGCTGATTACGCTGACAAACGGCGAGCCGCTCAGGTCGAGCTCTTTTATATGGTTTTCGTAACAGTATACATGTCTGAGCTTGTTGCGGTGTGGTATGACGAGTCTTGTCAGTTGGTTGAAAGCGCAATGTACCTCTTCAAGCACAACGCAGCGGCTCAGGTCTATATCTGTAAGGTTATTATATTCACATCGTAACTCTTCGAGTGTCGTGCACCATCCGACTGAGATGTCTGTCAGTGAGTTATATCCGACATAGAGACTGCGTAGCGACAGGCAGCCGTCGACATTGATTTTGGTAAGTGAATTGCTGACGAAAGATGCCTCCTCAAGCAGCGGACAGCCGCTGAGGTCGACTTCGGTCAGTTCGTTTTTTGAGGCACGTATGCTGACGAGGGCTTTGCAGCCCGAGAGGTCGAGTTTGCCTTTGAGGCCAAGTTCACCAAGGATTAGTTCGAGGCGGCCGTCTTTATATTTGACTGAGCTGGCCCATTGATTGAGGGGCAGGTCAGAGCACCAATTTTCACGAAACCGCCAGTGCGGGCCGTCGTTCTCATTGTAAAGACGTGTGAGATAGGCGCGCACTTCCGTCTCAGAGGGCAGCTCGACTCCGAGCCCCGGCTGGCTTACAGTCACTTGGGCCGACGCGCGTCCGGCAGTGATGACGAAGGTCACATCGCGGCTCTCGGCCGAGGTGTTGGCGTGCATTGTGTAGACGACGCGGCAGTTGTCGCCGGCATCGCCTTTCTCGACCTGCAACTTGCCGTAGACGGCCCGACGGTCGTCGGCATAGCGTATGGTCCAGTCTTTGTTGGCACGGAATGAGATGACGGCGTCACCGCCCGAGGCATTGACCGTGAGGGTCTCGGCCACGGGGGTGACGGTGTCGGGCTCGGGTGGCGCCGGACTGTCCTCGGCCTTTGGCGAGCAGCTGACGGCAAGGAGCGTCAAAAGCGTAATTATAAGACGACTGCCTGTCATTCAGCGGGATGGTTTGTGAGATATTCATCGACGAAGTCGACAAACAGCTGCGGATTTTCCATCACATCCGCGGCGTATTTTTTATGAGTCTCTTTATCCTTTGAGGTAAAGCGTTGTTTGATAGCCTCAGACAGCCCGGGATTGGTCTTCTTGACTCTTGAGGCAAGATTGCTCGGGTCAAACCGGGGTTTCTGGCATCCGCCCTCCAGCGGATTGGTAAAGAATGAAACGACTTCGCCCGTGTCTTTGAACCGTATGTACCACATCTCTATGCGTTGGTCCATGTTCATGCCGGCAACTACACAATTGCCTATATACGGCATTTTGCAAAAGTCGATGTTGCGTCCGGCCGAGACTCGGCGTATCAGTTTATATTTACCTTTCTTGAATGAAATTTTGGGCGCAGGCAGGTAGAAATCACCTGCCTCGAAGCTCTCGTGGGTGCTTGCCGTAATGAGTATCGAGTCGACATCAGAGGCTTCGCACTTTATAGTCTTGTCGGGATCATCGGGCGAGACGATATGGAAATTATGCCCCGGATTGATAAATGTCTGACGGTATGTCATCCAGTGTTTGGGCAGCTCGCCCTTGTAGACGCGTCCGTCTTTAAACCAGACCTTGGCCTCGATGCGTTTGTCATTGTCCTCTTTGTCTTTGGCCATGGCGGCGGGTGCGCAGAGGAGTATGCCGGCAATAAGCGGCAGAAGCGTTTGGATGTATTTTTTCATTATTGTGCAGATTGAGCTTTTGTGTTATAATAATCCTCGACTGCATCGAGCATGACGGCCCAGCGGTCGGGCACCTCTTTTTTGCGCTTCCTGTCGGCCTTGAACCATTGCTCGATGTGGTTGAATAGTTCGGGATTGTTTTTGCTCATCCAGTGTTTCATGACGTTGAGATTGAAGCCGCCGTTCTCCTCATAATAAAACGGGTAGGCCACGCTGTCATTGTCTAATTTGAGACATGGCAGGGGGTAGGCGGTCCAGACGTCACGGAATCCTCGTTTGACATTGAGTCGTGTCGTCGGGGCAATGATACGGGCATGAGCCGAACGCTCGCCTTCGCCGGAAATCCACACCGACGTGCCGTTCTTGTTGAAGAGTTTGGGCGCGGCGATGGTGTAGACACGCCAGACCTTGATATATCCTTTGATGCGTTTGGGGAAATTAATCGAGTCGATGTCTTCGTAGGTCAGTTTCAACTCCCGGCCGTCGTCGGTTTTCATCTTGAAGTCCGTATTTAGCGTTTTTCCGACGGTTTTGTTCCAGTATGACGTGACGCGGCCGGTCTCGACCGTACCGTCTTTTAATGTGACAATCACGTCGTCAAATTCTTTTTCCTGTTCTTTGGTCATTTTAGGTTTCTCGGCTACGGCGAGTAACGTTATGAGCGCTGTCATGGCCGCAATCATGAAAATACGTTTAATCATCATAGGATTGATTGGTTTAGGTGTTCTATAGCGCCAAAGTTAAGCACACTTTACAATAAAAACAGTGACATTTGTCACTGTTTTCGGCTTGTATATGTTAAAACGGGGATTATTCCCTGAAACGGTGTAGCTGCCGCAGGGAGATGTTGAGATATGACGCTATCTCGCTGAGCGGCACAAGGTCGAATATGCGCGGGAAACGCTCGATCAGCCTGCGGTAACGGTCGTAAGCCGAGAGACGATAGCGGTCTAATATAATATTGTATGCATCGTCAAAGAGCGACTGCACGAGTTTCAGATGTGTCGCCGGGTCAGACTCAAGGTGTTCGCGGATTAAATCGGTCGGGACGACAAGCACGTCAGAATCTTTGAGGGCAATGATGTCAGTAGGCATACGCCGCCCGGATATACCGCTCGAATAGTTTGAGAGCACCGAGCCGTCGAAAACGAAGCCGACGGTCTTAAGGTTGCCGTCGCTGTCGGTCAAAGTGTGTTTGAAGCCCCCCGATTTAATCCAGCCGCAGGATTTAAGAACATCGCCGGCATGCACAAAATATTCGCCGCGCCTGTAGCGCCGCGAAGTGCCGAATTCCTCGCATATATTTCGCCAGAAAGAGAAGTCGACCGACTGTTCAAAATTATTCAGCCCTGCCATGATGCGAAGATAGTAAAAATAATACTACCCCCCCCTTCGAAGTAGGGAAGAAATAACCTAGTGGTAGGGAATAAAAAGGCCTTGGTAGGGAATAAATCGGGTCAAAGTAGGGAAGAAACGGCAATTTGGTAGGGAATAAATTATATATTTGCAAAAAAAATCAGACGATGAAAAGCAGTTTGGACGAATTGATAGAAAGATATCGCGCATTAGGCATAGACCAACAATTGGACTATGACAAATTTTATCTATACTCTATCATTACGCACTCGACGGCTATCGAAGGGTCGACAATAACCGAACTTGAAAATCAGATTATGTTTGATAACGGCATTGCGCTTAAAGGCAAGAGTCTTATCGAACAGAATATGAATCTCGATTTGAAAGCGGCCTATGAACGGACTTTGGAATTTGCCCGCGACCACGCTGATGTGACAGTCGAGAGATTGAAAGAACTGTCGGCCCTCACGATGAAAAACACCGGCACGGTTTATCACACTATGCTTGGTGATTTTTCTTCGGCAGAGGGAGATTTAAGGCTACTGAATGTGACGGCCGGAATCGGAGGCAGGTCATATATGAGTTTCAATAAAGTGCCGTCACGTCTTGCTGATTTCTGCAAGGCTCTCAACGCACAGCGACGAGCGGTCGGAAAGATGACTATGCAGCAACTTTATGACATGAGCTTTGATGCGCATTTCAACCTTGTCACCATCCATCCGTGGGCTGACGGCAACGGCCGCATGGCGAGACTGCTGATGAACTGGCTGCAATTTGAATACGGGCTCATCCCGACGCGAATTTTCGCCGATGACAAAGAGGAGTATATCAAGGCATTAGTCGAAACAAGAGAGTCTGAGAATCTTGAGATTTTCCGTAAGCTTATGACCGAAACCATGAAGCGTCATCTCGCTAATGATATCGAGGCATTTGAGAAATCAATCGGCGAGATGCCGGAAAGCATAGGCACAGACGAAAGAATAATTTCATTGCTAAAAGAGAATCCGCGTCACAGCGCACGAACACTTGCCGAGGCCGTCGGCATCTCGGCAAAAGGCATAGAAAAATGCCTGTCTAAACTAAAATCTCGGGGTATAATCAGACGTGTCGGCCCGAATAAAGGCGGTACATGGGAGATAATTGGCTAAGAGCTGATTCCTGTTATGTATTAAAAATATATCGATGTATGCCTGAATTGACATACACCGATATGTTCTTGTAGAATTTATTTTGTGTAACGCTCCCAAGTCCAGAAATCATAATAGCCGAAAGAGTCGTGACCGTCCCATTCGTCCTCTGATGGATCGTAGTGTTCTGAAGGGATGGCATATCGTTTCCAAACGATTTTGTTTTGCGAAACAGATTCAGCTCTCATTTTTTCAATTTGAGGACTTCCGTAGTAATCCATAGTTATATTTATCCACCCGTCATTATATGACCAGTTTAAGGTAGACCCTACTTCATCGTTTTGGAAATCATTTGGACTTTCATACCATGCGCCCGTCCCATTGGTGTTGATGGTGAAGATGTCGTTGTCTCCGTCTTGAGCCCATGTCCCGACCACGATTTTGATTAAATCGTTTCCATTGGGTTCGTCATCGTCATCACTGCATGCGGTAAATGATAAAGACATGATTGCACAAAGTGTGACAGTCAATAGTGACTGCAGATTGAAAAAATTGTTTTTCATTATGAAAATAATTTTGTGTCTCTCAATCCCCAAGAAACTATTAATGATTGGATAAAAAAGGTGTGGGATTGTACTTGTTTTATCCGGTGATAGGCTTCTCGCAATTGCCTTAGAGATTGATAAAACAACAGCCCCACACCGATAAAGCTATATAGTACCCCGTCTCGGGGTAGATATAGACCTACCGATGCAGTGCTATTTGTATATATCTTAATCTCTATGGGTAAACTTTGCGAGAATTTATCACAGAAGATATTACAAATAACACCTTTTCAGATGTAAAGCCGACTCTTCAGCTCTATTTTATGACGCAAAAATAAAAATAATTAGTTAATTTGTGGCAAGGAATTGCAAAGAAAAAATGAAAAAGCCAACCTATTTCACTGGGCCGGCTTAAATTCAAATGGGGAGTTATATAAAATTAATTATTACTGTTGCGAGGGCTTCTACGGCCTCAGTGGACCGTAGAAGTAGGAGGAGGTGGCGCCGCCGTCGATGAGGAAGTCTGAGCCGGTGATGAAGGCGCCCTGAGGGCTCATGAGCAGAGCGGCCACATTGGCGACCTCGTCAGCTGTGCCGGGGCGTCCGGTCGGGCATTTGGCGAACATATTCTTATAGAAGTCACCGCGCGGGCCGTTGAACTCGTCGATGGCGAGCGGTGTCACGATGATGCCGGGCGAAATGGAGTTGATGCGCGCGCCGCGCTCGCCCCACTTGACAGACTCGGCCATGACGCGCTTGACGTTGCATCGCTTGGCTATCTGATATGCGTGGAGGGTGTCACGTATGTTTGATGGATTGAGCATCGGCAGGCTGAGCAGCTCATCTGATGGGGTGCAGGCGAGCTGATAATCCTCGTCGGGCGTCAGCGCCGGCATGCGGTGGCCAGACTGGCTTGAAATCGTCACGCCCGTGCCGCCGGGGACGATGACTTTGCCGACTTCTTCAAGCAGCACGGCTGTACCATAAAGGTCGACCTTGAGGATGGTCTCGATTGACGCCTGACTCGGCGAGACGCCGGCGGCATTGACGAGCATGGTGATGTCGCCGTGGTGACGGCCGAGCTCGATAAAACGTCGGATAGACTCGCGCGACGAGAGATCCATCTCGCAGGTCTCGCAGTCAAAACCGGCCTCGTTCATGATTCTGGCGATGGCGGCGGCATTGTCGGCCGATTTGTCGCCAATGATGATTTTCATGCCGTAGCCCATACGACGGGTTATGGCCATCCTTATCTGTCCGGCTCCACAGAGGAGCATTACACCGCGGGCGCTCATTTCTTAATTTTATAACGTAGCCAGAGGGTGTCGCTGTCAAAGCGTTTGACGTCTTCCAGACGCAACAGGGTGGGGCGCTTGTCATGGTTGTCGATGCCGTCGAAGATTGAGGTCATGCCGCGGCGGCCGTCGATGCCCGGGCCAATCATGACACTGACCTCGTCGAGCAGTCCGGCGTTGAGAAATGAACCGTTGACCGTGCCCCCGCCAACGACAGCGAGGCGCTTGACGCCGAATTGGGCTGCAAGTATATCGACAGCTTTGTTAAGGTCGATGCATTTCTCGCCCACGGCAATCCATGATATATTGTTGGATGTCAGATAGTCGTGGTATGCATTTGGGCAGGCGGTGTCGGTGATGACCAGCAGGCGGTCGGCGGCGGCTCTGTCAGGCCAGCGCAGCGAGCCGTGAGTGTCTAAGGCGATGTCAAAACTGTTGCCTTCGGCAGCCTTGTGAAAGGCGGCTTTGCCTATGGGTGTGAGATCGTCGGCGACAAAACGTTCGGGGCGAGCATAATGTATCTGTTTTGTGACGCGGCCTTCGAGCGTCGAGTCACAGTCGAGCAGCTCGAGAGCGTCGTAATAAGAGTTTGACGGGTCAATCAGTTCGGTCATTGCGCAGTCGATGCTTCCGTCGACTGACTCCATCATGTGGGAGATGATATGAGGTCTCATGTCGTAAACGTTTAAATTTGCACTGATGCAAAATTAACAGAACCTAATCTGACGGGGTGTAATCAGATTACCGATAGTTGTACCACAATTCCCTTTTAATGTGTGGGAATATTGCCGATTATCCAAAGGTGAGTTAAATTTGCGATATGGAAAAGAATCTCATACATATCCGGTCTGTCGGCGAGTATAACGAACTGCTGGGAGTCGAGACACAGCATCCTCTTGTTAGTGTCATAGATTTGTCTAAAGCAAGTCCGATGCGTCATCAGCGCCACACATTCGGCTTTTATGTCGTGTTTCTCAAAGATGTGGAGTGCGGCAATATTATTTACGGCAGGCAACGCTATGACTATCAGAAAGGTACTGTGGTTTGTCTCGCTCTCGGTCAGGTTATCGGCATAGAAGACAACTGAGAGGTGTATCAGCCCAAGGGCCGGGCTTTGTGTTTTGATTCAGACCTGATACGCGGCACTTCGTTAGGCCGTAATATAGGAGATTACACATTCTTCTCATATGCTGTCAACGAGGCCCTGAATCTGTCAGACAGCGAGCGCCGCATATTTCTCGGCTGCCTTGACAATATCTCATCCGAACTTTCGCATGATATAGACCGCCTGAGCCGCCGTCTGATAGCAAACAACATAGAGCTGTTGCTCAATTATTGCATGAGATTCTATGAGCGCCAGTTCATAACCCGGGAGCTGCCTAATCATGACATACTTGTTAAGTTCGAGCGTTTTCTGTCAGAGTATATGTCGTCAGAGAAGCTCCGCACAGAGGGGATACCTACTGTCGCACAGTGCGCATCGGCGCTTTGCCTTTCACCGAATTATTTCGGAGACCTCGTCAAGCGCGAGACGGGGCGGACGCCTATCGACTATATTCATATGGCTTTGATTGACAGGACTAAGGAGCGTCTTATGATGCCCGGATATACGGTCAGTGAGGTCGCATATGACTTGGGATTCAAATATCCGCAGCACTTTTCTCGACTTTTCAAAAAGATAACCGGCGTCACACCTACATGTTTTGCCGAAACTCCGATTGATTTGCGCGTGGATAATTAGAGCCCTGCAGATTTGCGATGTCGGTCTAAAAGTTGTAACTTTGAGACTCAATTAGCACAAGTGCTCTATGTTACGTAAAATCATCTGCGTCGTTTCGATGGCGGCAGTCATGGCAACAGCAGTTGCAGCGCCTGTCGACGATGCTAAAAAACTATATCTCGCGGGCGACTATCAGGCCGCCGTCGATATTCTCGAGCCGCTGCGCAAAAAGTCGCCGCGCAACGGGAATGTCTGTTACTATCTCGGTGCGTCGCTCGTCGGGCTCGACCGCATCGCCGAGGCGAAAGCTCCGTTGGAGACGGCCGAAAAGCGCGGAGTCGCAGAGGCCGCACGTCTGCTGGCCCGGATTGCTCTTGATGCTTATGACGTTGACTCGGCCGACGAGCATTTAGACGAATATGAGACGCTGCTCGGCAAGAAACGCAACGCCGACACGTCAGAATTAGAGGAGATGCAGTCGCGCGTGGTCATGATGCGCAATATGCTTCAGCGTGTCGAGAGCATTGAGATTGTCGACTCGCTCAATGTCGATGCCGACGAATTTTTCACCCATTATCGCCTCTCGCCCGAGTCGGGCCGACTGATGACGCCGGCCGAGGCGGGTGTCGATGCAGTCACAGTCGTCTATACGCCGCAAAACCGCGCTGAAATGATATGGGCGCAGGCCGGCGACGACGGCGACACCGTGCTGACCGGTGCGCAGATTCTCGATGACGGCACTGTCGACAGTTCCGCTCCCTTGGCCGGTGATTTTGACGGTGTGGATTCACCCGACTATCCGTTCATGATGCCCGACGGCATGACGCTTTATTTCGCAGCCAAAGGTGACGCATCGCTCGGAGGCTATGATATTTTCATGACTCGCCGCGGAGAGGACGGATTTCTGCAGCCGCAGAATATCGGCATGCCTTACAATTCGCCCTACGACGACTATATGCTTTCAATCGACGAGACCACAGGCGCCGGCTGGTTTGCATCAAACCGCAGCGGTCAGGACGGCGTGGTTACCATCTACACTTTTATCCCCGCGGAGACACGCGTTAATTACCCGGCCGACGACCCGCGCTTAGGGTCGCTCGCCCGCATCGGCTCAATTGCCGATACGCAGACCGGAGCACATGACTACGAGGCTTTCCGTCAGCGTGTCGCTCAGGTATCAGAGGTCAGCTCAAATGGCTCGGGCCGGATGTCACGCTTTGAGTTAGTGCTGCCTGACGTACGCGTCATTACCGAACTCTCGGGCTTTACAAATCAGCAGGCGCGTCGCACGATGGTCGAGATGCTCTCGCTGTCGACACGCGAGGCACGTCTGCGTGCCGAACTTGACGCGCTACGTGAGCGTTACCGCCGCGGCGACCGTGATATCAATGACGACATACTCGACGGCGAGGCCGAGCTTGAGCACCTTATGTCAGAGCGTATGTCTCTGCGCAATAAAATCATACGCTTGGAAAGCGGTGCGCGATAAATATTAATCAGACCAAACACTATCACGATATGAATCTCACTCTAATTCTCCTGATCGCAACAGGCATAGTCCTGCTGATTGTATTTCTTTACTATTGTCCGTTCTTCCTGTGGATTTCGGCACGTGTCAGCGGCGTCCGCATCTCGCTGCTGCAGCTTGTGCTGATGCGTATACGTCAGGTGCCCGCATCTCTTATCGTGCGGGCGCTCATTGAGGCCCATAAGGCCGGCCTTAACGGCATCACCCGAGACGACCTCGAGGCACACTATCTTGCCGGCGGCAATGTCGACAAAGTCGTCCATGCGCTTGTCTCGGCCTCAAAAGCCAACATCGACCTCGGCTTTAAGATGGCCACGGCCATAGACCTTGCCGGTCGCGATGTCTTCGAAGCCGTGCAGATGTCGGTCAATCCCAAGGTCATCGACACCCCCCCTGTCACCGCCGTAGCCAAAGACGGCATCCAGCTTATCGCCAAGGCCCGTGTGACAGTGCGTGCCAATATCCGCCAGCTTGTCGGCGGTGCCGGCGAAGACACAGTCCTCGCCCGTGTCGGCGAAGGCATCGTTTCGTCAATCGGCTCGTCGGAGAGCCACAAACAGGTACTCGAGAATCCCGATTCGATTTCAAAACTCGTGCTCAAAAAAGGTCTTGACTCAGGCACTGCCTTCGAGATACTATCAATCGACATCGCCGACATCGACATAGGCCGCAACATCGGCGCCGCCCTGCAGATTGATCAGGCTCAGGCCGATAAGAACATCGCTCAGGCTAAGGCTGAGGAGCGCCGCGCCATGGCCATCGCCTTGGAGCAGGAAATGAAAGCCAAAGCTCAGGAGGCACGCGCCAAGGTCATCGAGGCAGAGGCAGAGTTGCCGCGCGCCATGGCCGAAGCCTTTGTCAAAGGCAATCTCGGTGTGATGGATTACTATCGTCTGCGCAACGTCGAGGCCGACACAAACATGCGTGAGACTATTGCGCGTCCCGGCGACGGTCAGCTTGGTGACAAAAAATAATTACCGGCAATGACTTCATTTCTTATAGCCTTAGCTGTACTGATTGGCGGCTATGTAGTGTATGGCGCATTGTGCGAGCGCATATTCGGTGTTAATCCCAAACGGCCGATGCCTGCGGAAACCCGTCGTGACGGTGTAGATTTCATGCCGCTGCCGACGTGGAAGGTTTTTCTGATACAGTTTCTGAACATCGCCGGCCTCGGACCGATTTTCGGCGCTATAATGGGTGTGATGTTCGGCCCGGCGGCCTTCATCTGGATTGTATGCGGCACCATTTTTGCCGGCGCGGTCCACGACTTCATGTCGGCTATGATGTCGATACGTTCGGGCGGCGAGTCGCTGCCCGAGCTTGTCGGACATGAGCTCGGCATGACTGCGCGTCAGGTCATGCGCGTCGTTTCGGTCGTGTTGCTTATACTCGTCGGTGCCGTGTTTGTGCTGACACCGTCCGGACTTATCGCGTCTATGACACCCGAGTCGTTGGACAGCCTTTTCTGGGTCGGTGTGATATTTGTCTACTACATACTCGCCACTCTGCTGCCTGTAGACAAGCTCATAGGCAATTTCTATCCCGTCTTCGGCATAGCTCTGCTCTTTATGGCTGCCGGACTGCTTGCAGTGCTGATTTTCGGAGGCTATGACATTCCTGTCGACTTCAGCGGCGGTCTGTCAAGCCGCATCGGCGACGGACACCATCCGGTCTTCCCGATGATGTTTGTCAGCATCGCCTGCGGAGCTATTTCGGGTTTCCATGCCACGCAGTCGCCCATGATGGCCCGCTGTCTGACCAATGAGCGTCTTGCACGTCCCATATTCTACGGCGCTATGGTCGCCGAGGGCATAGTGGCCCTGATATGGGCTGCCGCCGCCATCGCCTTCACCGGCGGTTACGAGGGACTCAGCGAATACATGGGTGCCCACGGCAATGCGGCCGGCGCGTTGGTGACCGACATATCACGCGGCTGGTTAGGCACGGTCGGCGGATTCCTCGCGCTTCTCGGCGTGATTGCCGCCCCTATTACCACCGGTGACACGGCCCTGCGCTCGGCGCGTCTGATTACGGCCGACTTCCTGCATATCGACCAGCGCAAGCTGACACGGCGACTGATGGTCAGTGTGCCCATATTCGCGCTATGCGCCGGGGTGATGCTGATTGACTTCAACATCCTGTGGCGCTACTTCGCATGGGTCAACCAGACTCTGTCTGTCTTCACCTTGTGGGCTGTAACGGTCTATCTGGCCCGTCATCGCAAATTCTATCTTGTCTCGTTGCTGCCGGCACTATTCATGACAGTGGTCTGTGTCAGCTACATACTGTTTGCGCCGTTGCCCGAGGGATTCGGACTGCCTTTAGGGGTCGCACTGACAGCCGGCGCTGCGGTTGCGTTGCTGACTGTAGGTATGTTTGCCCGCTATCTACGGCTGTTGCGCGGCGGACGCATCGAGCTGTCGCAGAGCTATTGAATCAACCGATAATTTTCAGGCATTTACCAATGGATATAATTAAAACCATCGGCAACTCAAGAAAATATACATTTCATTCACATACACAATTTTGCGACGGACGCGCTCCGATGGCCGATTTTGCGGCAGAGGCCGTCCGCCGCGGCTTTACGCATTACGGCTTTTCGCCTCACTCGCCCGTGAATATACCGTCGCCCTGCAATATGCTCGCCACCGATGTTTCGGCATATTTGGCTGAGGTCAGACGTCTTGACGAGCTGTATGACGGCGTGACACATTTTTATGCCGGCATGGAAATCGACTATCTCGGCGATGACTGCGGTCCGGCGACAGATTATTTTCAGTCACTTGGCCTTGATTACTCGATAGGCTCCGTGCATTTCATCCCGGCACAAGACGGCACTCCGGTCGATATCGACGGCCGTTTCGAGGCGTTCAGCCGCAAGATGCACGAGCATTTTCACGATGACATACGTTATGTGGTCGAGACATTTTATGAGCAGTCATCCCGCATGGTCGAGGCCGGAGGTTTCGATATCCTCGGCCATCTCGACAAAATAGGTCACAACGCATCGTCATGGCAGCCCGGCATCGAGGACGAGCCGTGGTATCAGGCGCTTGTCGATGACTATATAGACTTGATAATCGACCGCCGCCCGATTGTCGAAATCAATACCAAGCAGAAGATTGACTATGACCGTATTTTCCCGTCAGAGCGTCTTTTGCCGAGACTGATTGATGCCGGTCTCGACATAATAGTCAACAGTGACGCACATCTGCCGGCTCTGATTGACGCATCGCGCGATTATGCCTTCGGGCTGCTCGATAACTATAAATCCGCTTATGAGCCAAAAATCAGACAAACCGCGTCTGCTTGAGCTGCTTGCTCCGGCACGTGACTGTGATATAGCCCGTCAGGCCATCGACCATGGCGCCGATGCCGTCTATATCGGGGCCGAGGCGTTCGGCGCGCGTGTCGCTGCGGCTAACAGCGTCGAAGACATCGCCTCTCTGACCGACTATGCCCACCGTTTTGATGCGCGTGTATATGTGACGGTCAACACTTTGGTTTATGACAATGAGCTTGCTGAAGCCGAGCGGCTTATACGTCGGCTGTATCGTGCGGGTGTTGATGCTCTGATTGTGCAGGACCTTGGTTTGCTGCGCATGGATTTGCCGCCGATTGCCCTGCACGCCTCGACGCAGTGCGACACGCGCACACCCGCTAAGGCACGTTTTCTCGAAGACTGCGGATTCTCGCAGATAGTCCTTGCCCGCGAACTCTCGTTGGACGAAATCCGTGCTATCGCATCCGATGTCACCGTGCCGTTGGAGGCTTTCGTGCATGGTGCTCTTTGCGTCAGCTACAGCGGTGACTGTCAGGCGAGTCTGCTTGCTACGGGCCGTAGCGCCAATCGCGGCGAGTGCGCACAGATGTGCCGTCTGCCTTATCGGCTGACCGATGCATCGGGATGTCAGCTTGCGCCCGAGGCCCACTATCTGTCGCTGCGTGACATGTGCCGCATAGACCGATTAGGTGATATGGCCGATGCCGGCGTGTCGTCGTTCAAAATCGAGGGACGACTCAAAGACAGCGTCTATGTGCGCAATGTTGTTGCAGCCTACAGCCGCGCTTTAGATGAGCTTTGCGCCCGCTCCGGCGGCCGCTATCGCCGTGCCTCGTCGGGGCGTGTGACGCTTGACTTCGAGCCTGACGTAGAGCGAACATTCAACCGTCGCTATACCAATTACTTCCTCGACGGCGGCAACCGCCGCCTGCAGCGCGGCATGTCGTCGGCCGACAGCCCTAAGTGGATAGGCATGCCTGTGGCTACGGTGACGGGCAGCCGCGGCGCCGCACTCACGGTCAAGGCTGACATCGAACTGCACAACGGCGACGGGTTAGGGTGGTTTGACGCCTCGCGCCGCTTTAACGGATTTAGACTCAATCGCGTGGATGGTAATGAGATATATCCCGCCACGCGTATCAGTATCCCGGCAGGGACTCGGCTATATCGCAACCGCGACAAGTTTTTTGACGAGCAGATGAGCCGGTCTACCGCCACACGTGTCATTGATATAGACATCGAGCTGCGCGAGGCCGGACGTGACCGCATAGCTATGCGCCTGGCTGACAGCTGCGGCAACGAAGTGACCGCCACAGTCGACTCGCCTTATGATGTTGCCCGCGGCGACCAGACCGAGCAGCGCCGCCGCGTGGTCAGCCGTCTCGGTGATACCATATACCGCGCCGCCGGTATTGATGACAGCCTCGGCGACCGCTTTGTCGCGGCGTCGGTACTGACGGCCCTGCGCCGACGCGCCGTCAGCCTCTTGGACGAGACACGCCGCATGCGTTACGCATATGATTATCGCCGGCCGGAGTCGGCTGAAATAAAGCCGTTTAAAGATGCTCCTCTTGACTATCATGACAATGTGGCCAATCGTCTCGCCGAGCGATTTTTTGCTGACCACGGCATCGATGTGGCAGCACGTGCGCTTGAGTGTCAGCGTCCGGCCAAAGGCGCCGAAACTCGCGTCATGACCACGCGCTATTGTCTGCGCCGCGAACTCGGAGCCTGCCTCAAAGACCACTCGTGCAGAGGCAAATATCCATCGCCGATGTATCTTGAGAACGAGTCCGGTCGGATGCGTCTCGATTTTGACTGCGCAAACTGCGAGATGCACGTCGTCAAAGTTGCAGGGACGGGCGAATTTTGCTAAATTTGCGGTGTATTAATACATCTAACCGTCATGAAGGGAAAACGTATACTTGTCACAGGCGGCACAGGCTATATCGGCTCACACACGGCCGTGGAGCTTATCGGTGCCGGCTATGACGTGGTAATTATTGATAATCTGAGTAATAGCGACCGCTCGGTGCTTGACGGCATCGAGGCCATCACGGGTGTACGCCCCGACTTTGTCGAGGGCGACTGCACTGATGCAACCACAGTCGAGGCGCTTTTTGAGAAGTATGACGACATCGTCGGCATAATCAATTTCGCAGCATCAAAGGCCGTCGGCGAGTCGGTCGAAAAACCGTTGCTCTACTACCATAACAACCTCGCTACGCTCATCAATCTCTTGGAGGCTGCTGACCGCCACGGCGTCAAGGGCTTTGTCTTCTCGTCGTCATGCACGGTCTACGGAGAGCCTGACCACAACCCTGTGACCGAAGCATCCCCCATCAAGAAGGCAACCTCGCCCTACGGCAACACCAAGCAGATCAGCGAAGACATCATCAACGACCATGTCGCCTCGGGCGCACGTTACAACAGCATCATCCTGCGCTATTTCAACCCCGTCGGCTCGCATCCGACGGCTCTCATCGGCGAACTGCCCAACGGCGTGCCGCAGAATCTCGTGCCTTACCTGACACAGACCGCCATCGGTATACGCAAGGAGCTGTCAGTCTTCGGTGATGATTATCCTACGCCCGACGGCAGTTGCATCCGTGATTTCATCGATGTCGTCGACCTCGCCAAAGCCCATGTCAAGGCTGTCGGCCGCCTGATTGATGGAGCCAACGAAACACCGGTCGAAGTCTTCAATCTCGGCACCGGCCGAGGAGTCTCGGTCATCGAACTTATCAACACATTCGAGCAGGCTACGGGCGTTAAGGTGCCACACCGCATCGTCGGACGCCGCAAAGGCGATATCGTTCAGGTGTGGGCCGACCCGACGCGTGCCAACAAGGTGCTCGGCTGGAAGGCCGAAACCCCATTGTCCGACACCATGCGCTCGGCGTGGAAGTGGCAGCTTGCTCTGCGTGAAAAAGGCATAATGTAACAGCAAAATCAATATCAGACAGATAATGGAAACCCCTCAGGAAAATAAAAACACAGGTACACGCAAACTCATAATCGCCGGCATCGTCGTGGCCGTCGTGGTGCTTGGAGCCGCCGTGTGGATGGCTTGGTCGTCGCACTCGGCGCTCAAACAGGCCGAGAACGAGAAAGAGCAGATGCAGCTCGAATATGAGCAGATGCAGCTCGAAAACGACTACGACGCATTAAACCGCGAGTTCGCCGAGTTTGAAAACTCGCGTCAGTTTGTCATGGACGACTCGGTCAAACGTCAGTTGACCGAGAAATACGAGACTGCACGTCTGCAGGTCGAGGCTCTGCAGCAGGAGCTGAAAAATCAGAAAAACAAGAGTGCCGCCGAGATAGCCAAACTCAAGAGCGAAATCGACACCCTGCGCAAGCTCCTGCGCCATTACGTCGAGGAAATCAACCGTCTCAATCAGGAGAACGAGGCCCTGCGCACCGAGAATGCAGAAATCAAGGAGCAGAACACGCGTCTCAACACCCGTGTCGAGCAGACATCGCGTCAGAACGAGCAGCTCAGCAAGCGCATGACACTCGCCGAGAGACTCAATGTCACCGCCCTGACTCTCACACCCCTCAACAAGAAAGGCAAAAAGGAGAAGAAAGTCAGCAAGGCCACACAGCTAATGGTCACATTTACCATTCCGCAGAACAACTCGACTCCCGTCGGCGAGAAGACCATCTATATGCGCATCGTCTCTCCTTCGGGCCAGTTATTGTCGGGGGGCGGCACATTCTCGTTTGAGGGCGGTCAGGTCGAGTGCTCGGCCAAAAAGATAATCGAATATGCCGGTGAGGAAATAGGCGGCGTGACCATCTATTGGGACGTCAACACCGCTCTCACACCGGGTGAATACACCGTCGAACTCTTCGCTGACAACTACCGTCTCGTTTCGAGCCGCTTTAACCTCAAATAATCGGTAATGCAAGATTTGAGCAGTCTCTGGCAGTCATTTTATGACACGGTCAACGGTGTGGAGGTCAACAGCGTCTCTGCCGTCTACCGCCTGCTGCTCAGCATGCTCTTGGGCAGTGTGGTAGGCTATGAGCGCAAGCGCAAAGGTCAATCGGCCGGTGTGCGCACGTTCTCGTTGATAGCCATGGGCGCCACTCTGGCGATGCTGCTCTCGATTTATGTGCCTCAGGAATATCTCGGCCTGAAAAACGGTGACCCCGGCCGTATAGCCGCACAGGTGCTGAGCGGCATCGGTTTCCTCGGCGCCGGAGCTATTATACAGATGAAGGGCTCGATACGAGGTCTGACGACTGCCGCCGGTATCTGGATGGTCGCCACCATCGGCCTCGCCGTCGGTGTGGGCATGTACTGGGTGTCGGTAATCGCCACGGCACTGATACTCTTTATCCTTGTGCAGTTAGAGCGCATCGAGCATCGCATAAGCCTCGGGTCGGAGTCGCGCATCATAAGGCTGAAATTAGACGGTATTGTCACAGATATAGCCGCCTACCGCTCGGCGATGGCTGCGCGTAATGTCGTGTTAGTCAATTATTTTGTCGAATATGACTATGCAGATTCGCAGACAAGTCTCAATCTTGTCGTACTGTCAAAAGAGACAGTCGATTACATTGCATTATTCATTGTCTTTGAGAAGCTTTATCCGACACGTTCGATAACCCTCACCAATCAGCTCTGACCGCTCACAGCCTATGAATGTCGAAAGCCTGATTTCCGACCTCGCGTTTATCCTTTTGCTCGGCGCCGTTGTCACGGTGCTCTTCAAATGGATTAAGCAGCCTGTCGTGCTCGGCTACATCGTGGCCGGATTTCTGGCGAGTCCCCACTTCGCATACCTGCCGTCAGTGACGACTGAGGCCAATATCGACTTCTGGGCCCAGATAGGCATTGTCGTGCTGCTCTTTTCGCTCGGCCTTGAGTTCAGTTTCAAAAAACTTGTCAACTCGGGCGGCTCGGCGGTCGTGACGGCTCTGATTATAGTCGCCGGCATGATGTGCGCGGGCTTTGCCGTAGGCCATGTGCTCGAGTTTGACTTCATGAACAGCCTCTTTCTCGGAGGTATGCTCTCGATGTCGTCGACCACGATTATCATCAAGGCTTTCACCGACCTCGGCCTTCGTCAGCAGAAATTTGCCATACAGGTGCTCGCCGTGCTCATCGTCGAGGACCTTTTCGCTGTCGTCATGATGGTCATACTGTCGTCCATAGCCATAAACAAGACTGTCGAAGGCTCCGAGATGCTATACAGCGTGGCCAAACTCGTTTTCTTCCTTGTCATGTGGTTTTTGGTCGGCGTCTATGTGCTGCCGTCGCTGCTCAACCGCTGGCGTCGCTTCCTTAATTCGGAGACGCTGCTCATTGTATCAATGGGCCTGTGTCTCGGCATGGCTGTATTCTCGGTCTACTGCGGATTCTCGCTCGCTCTCGGCGCCTTTGTCATGGGTTCGATACTCGCCGGCACGAGCTATGCCGAGCGCATCGAACACGTCGTCACTCCGGTCAAAGACCTTTTCGGCGCCGTGTTCTTTATCTCGGTCGGCATGATGGTGCGTCCCGACATCCTCGTCGGGTACTGGGCGCCGGTACTTTTGCTATCGGTTGTCGTCATCGTCGGCATGATTGTGTTCGGCACATTCGGCATGCTCGTCACCGGACAGACTCTCAAGGTGGCTATCCGTTCGGGATTTTCACTGACGCAGATTGGCGAGTTTGCCTTCATTATCGCCACTTTAGGCATGAGCCTCAAGGTGCTCGAGCCGACTCTGTATCCGATTGTTGTGGCCGTGTCGGTCATCACTACTTTCACGACGCCATATTTCATCAAGCTCTCTGTGCCGGCCTATGACATGGTCGAGCGTCATCTGCCTCGCAAGCTCCATTTCCTAATCGACCGTTATCAGTCAGAGGCCAATAAGGAACGTGCCGTCGGGAGCGCGTGGGCATCGGTGATGAAACGCTATGTCTGGCGCACGCTGCTATACTCGATTGTCTGTATTGCCGTGATTGTTGTGGCCCGGCATTATCTCAAGCCTTACGTCGTCGAGCTGCTGTCGCCCGAGTTTGCCAAGATATGTTACGTCGGTGTCACTCTGCTTGCTATGGCGCCGTTCCTTCTGGCACTGATGATGCCTATTACCAAAAACGATTTCCGCGACTCGGCCGGTAATCCCATAGCCAACAACATACCGCGCATCGTCATGTCGATATTCAGATTCCTGATCGCGCTGAGCATGGTGATTTATGTGATATCACAGGCTTATTCCGCGCGTGTCGGTCTTATGGCCGCTGCTGCTGTCGCGCTGCTCATCGCCTTCTTTTTCTCACATAAGCTGAGGGCGCGTATGGCAGGTATCGAATCTAAATTTCTCAACAATCTCAACGAGCGAGACCTACGCCGCAGCGGTAAGAACAACCGGGTGGTCAGTGATCTCCATCAGGCATATATGACTGTCGGCGCCGGATGTGCGTTCGTCGGTCAGAAACTTATGGACTCAAATCTGCGCAAGCGTTTCGGCGTCAATGTAGTCAGTATCAACCGCGGGTCACGCATAATCCCGATACCGGGAGGCAACAACCGTCTCTTCCCCGGGGATGTCATAGGCGTTATCGGCACTGACGAGCAGCTCGAGGCGCTTCTTCCTGCCGTCGAGGCAGAGTTGCCGGAGAGCATAACGGCTGCACCGGCGGCTGATGTCAAGCTGACAAGTATTCTACTCAGCGCGACGTCGCCTTTAATCAGCCGGACACCTCTGAGCGCCTCGCTGCGTGATACTTACGAGGCCATCGTCGTGGCCGTTCACCGCGGCGATGAGTTCATAGACTCAAATCCCAATCTTATCTTCGAGCCGGGCGATATCGTGTGGCTCGTCGGCAATGAACGCAAACTCTCACAACTGAAATAATAGAATCATCACATAATATAAACCGATACTAACATGAGCGATCAGCGTTATAACCTCCGCGGAGTCTCGGCATCTAAAGAAGATGTCCACAACGCAATTAAAAATGTTGACAAAGGTATATTCCCGGGTGCTTTCTGCAAGATAATACCTGATATCCTTGGCGGAGATCCCGATTACTGCAACATTATGCACGCCGACGGTGCCGGCACCAAATCTTCACTCGCCTACGCCTACTGGCGAGAGACCGGCGACCTGTCGGTGTGGAAAGGCATAGCGCAGGACGCCCTCATTATGAATATCGATGATCTGCTCTGTGTCGGTGCCACAGACGGCATATTGCTGTCGTCGACCATCGGGCGCAACAAGAATCTTATCCCCGGCGAAGTAATCTCGGCCATTATCAACGGCACAGAGGAATTGCTCACTGATCTCCGCCGCCTCGGTGTAGGCATCTGGTCGACCGGCGGAGAAACGGCCGACGTCGGCGATCTCGTGCGAACCATTATCGTTGACAGCACCGTCACCTGCCGCATGCGCCGCGATATGGTCATCGATAATTCACACATCCGCCCCGGCGATGTCATCGTCGGTCTCGCCTCATTCGGCAAGGCTACCTATGAGTCGGAGTACAACGGAGGCATGGGCAGCAACGGCCTCACATCGGCCCGTCACGACGTCTTCTCAAAATACATCGCCGAGCGTTATCCCGAGACCTTTGACGCTGCCGTGCCTGACGAACTCGTCTATTCAGGCTCATGCCGTCTGACCGACCCGGTCGAAGGCACCGCTCTCGATGCCGGCCGTCTTGTGCTGTCACCGACGCGCACATACGCTCCGGTCATCAAGGCCATACTCGATGAGATGCGCTCCGACATCGACGGCATGATACACTGCTCGGGCGGTGCTCAGACAAAAATTTTGAACTTCGTCGGTGATGTCCATGTTATAAAAGACAACATGTTTGATGTGCCGCCGCTCTTCGCCCTCATACAGCGTGAGTCAGGCACAGACTGGCAGGAAATGTATAAAGTGTTTAACATGGGTCACCGTATGGAGATATATCTGTCACCCGACAAAGCACAGCGTGTCATCGACATCGCCGCATGGTTTGGCATCGAAGGCCGTGTCATCGGTCGCGTAGAGGCTGATGATCACCGACATCTGACAATTATCTCCGACAAGGGCCGTTTTGAGTATTGACGTAATTGTCCATAGGTATCATACATAGCAATCGTTTTATGCGTCGCTTTGTCGGCGTCTTTTTCACTCTCGCCGCGCTCGTTGTGGCGGGATGTTCTCGCGGCTCGGGCTCACGCAGCCATGAGACTGCGCCCGACACGACGATTGTCTTTGATGCCGATACATTCGACAGCGATACGTCTGTTTATGAGGTCACTGACACGCTCCGCGCCGTGACTCTTTACGGCCCGACATCTTATTTTATATATCGTGGCGAAAAGATGGGCTATGACTATACGCTCCTACGCGATTTCGCGCGTGACAGCCGGCTTGCCCTGAAACTGACAGTGGCGCCGACTCTCGGCGCAGCCATCGATATGCTTGATGACGGGCGCGCCGAGCTACTGGCCTATGAGGTGCCCATCACGGCTCATTACCGTCAGTTTGTCATCCCCTGTGGTCCGGAGAGCTACAGCACACAGGTGCTTGTGCAGCAGCGTGAGAAAGGCCGCGCTCCGGTCGAGGACGTCACCGAACTTGTCGGGCATGACGTCTATGTAATCGGAGACTCTAAGTATGAGCGCCGGCTGGCCAATCTCAATGACGAGCTGGCCGGAGGCATCATAGTGCATACAGTCGACCCCGATTCGGCCACAGACGAGGACCTTATCGCTCAGGTATGGGAGGGCAAGATACCGATGACAGTCGTCGACAGCAACATAGCCCGTCTCAACAGTACATATTACCACGGCTTAGATATTTCGACGCCGGTCTCGATGGCTCAGCGCGCGTCGTGGGCAGTCGCTCCGGGCTGTCAGGCTCTCGCCGACTCGGTCGACCGCTGGTTTGCCGAGGATGCTCCCAAGACCGTTAATGCCGACCTGCTCAAACGTTTCTTCGAGATGAGTAAGACTGAGCCATATAAGGCCTTTGACTTCACCAAGGGCTATATCTCCAATTATGACCGCATATTCAAGCGATATGCGCCGACCATAGGCTGGGACTGGCGTCTGCTTGCCGCTCAGGCCTATACAGAGAGCCGCTTCAATGCGCGGGCGCGTTCTTGGGCCGGTGCACGCGGACTGATGCAGGTTATGCCGAGCACCGGACGCGGTTACGGTGCCAATATCAACACCCTTAACAATCCCGAGACGAGTGTGTCGGTGGCTGTCAGACTGTTGCGAGATCTCGACCGCTATCTCGTTGACTATGTGCCTAATGACAAGGAACGACTCAAATTTGTCATCGCCGCCTATAACTGCGGCATAGCACATATCTACGACGCCATAGCCCTTGCCAAGAAATATGGCTACAACCCTCAGGTGTGGGACGATAATGTCGAGCGGGCGTTGCTGATGAAGATGAATCCCGAGTTCTATAACGACCCTGTGGTGAAATACGGCTATGCACGTGGCACCGAGACGTCGGCCTATGTCAAGCGCATAATGCGTTTTTATGACAATGCCGTGCGCGAAATACCCGCATGAGTTATGCAACATCAGGCCTCCGAAAACGTTATAATAATATAAATCGTATATTATATTTTCTAACCCTATAATTTCAACTAAGATTTATGAGAAAGACTTATCTCAGCGTCGCATTGGTTTGCACGCTTTGTGTCTCGCTGACACTTCCTTCGTGTATCGGCAGCTTCCGTCTGACCAACAATCTGCTCAGCTGGAACAATCAGATTGGCAACAAATTTGTCAATGAGCTTGTGTTTTTCGCTTTCTGGGTGCTCCCGGTTTATGAGGTGTCGGGACTCGCCGACCTGCTCGTGCTCAACTCTATTGAGTTCTGGAGCGGCTCAAATCCCGTGGCCAAAGGCAAGAAAGTTATCGAGGGCAATGACGGACGCTACCTCGTCGAGTGCGACGGCAAAGGCTATAATATCACCAGTGAGACCGACGGCACGACAGTGCGTCTCGACTTCAATGACGACGACCGCAGCTGGAGCTACACTCTGCCCGGCGGCGAGTCTCAGACCATCTTCACATTTGTCGACGACACCCATGTCAGCATGCCTTGTCCCGACGGCAGCTCTATGACAGTCGAGCTCTCCGAGGCCGGCCTCTACGCCTACCAGCAGGTAGCCACCGGCGCCAACTTCGCCATGAGATAATCATCATCTACAATACCCCATAACAGCCGTGCCGGCCTTTGCCGCCACGGCTGTTATTGTTTAAATCCTTAAGGACTTTAAAGACCTTAACGACCTTAGAGCACTAAAACTCAAAATACAGTTGCTGGCCGTCGAGGCCGTGGGGGTTGGAGACGGTCAGGCCGATGAGGCGTATTTCGTGATGCGGCCCGTAGTCGACATTGTCGACGAGCTGGCGCGCGGCCGAGATGATGTCGTCAAAATCATAAAAATCGCGGGCACGTGTCAGCGAACGGCTCACATTGACAAAATCGGCGAATTTTATCTTTAGGGTCAGTGTGTTGCCGGCAAATGATTTACGCGCGATGCGTTCGGCTAATTCGCGGGCCTGAGCGCACAGTTCCTCATCAACAGCCTCGTCGTCGCTGATGTCATATTCGAGCGTGCGCTCGCAGCCAATCGATTTACGCACACGTGATTCGCATACTGGACGGTTGTCGATGCCGCGGGCAAAATTATAGTATATCGGCCCGGCTTTGCCGAACTCGCCAACGAGCCGCCGCATGCTCCACGAGCGCAGGTCGGCGCCGGTGTTTATACCGAGACGGTGCATGCGCTCGGCTGTCACGGGTCCTACGCCCCAGAAACTCTCTATCGGCAGGGAGTCGATAAACTCGAGAGCCTGAGATGGGTGGATTGTGCAGAGTCCGTCGGGCTTGCGGTAGTCTGATGCGATTTTTGCCAGAAATTTATTATAGGACACGCCGGCCGACGCCACTAATGACAGCCGGTCGCGAATCTTGCACTTTATCTCGCGGGCGATGTCGACAGCCAGAGTAATACCGGGTTTGTTTACCGTCACGTCGAGGAACGCTTCGTCAATCGACAGCGGCTCTATCAAGTCGGTGTATTCCCGGAAGATATCCATGATCTGCATTGACACAGCCTTGTATTTTTCATAGTTGCCTTTGACAAAGATGAGACCGGGACAGCGCTTGGCGGCGATGACCGACGGCATGGCGGAGCGAACACCGAAGCGGCGCGCTTCGTAGCTCGCCGTTGCGACGACGCCGCGACGTTCGGGCGATCCGACCGCAATCGGCTTGCCGCGCAGCGACGGATTGTCGCGCTGCTCGATGGCCGCAAAAAAGGCGTCCATGTCGATATGAATTATTTTACGGAGCGGTGTGTCCATAGTCTGCGGATGCGAAGATACGAATTTTCCGTGAGCTTTAATGTGAGATTATACGGGCTAAAATATTAACTTTGCACCATCGCATGACAACTCGCAGACACAGCATGGCACACGGCGCCCTGACAGCGCTGATTGTGATGACGGTTGCGGCCTTAATAGCAGGCTGCAGCTCGACCAAACATGTGCCTGAGGGGAGTTATCTTTTAGACAAGGTTTCAATCGAAATCGACGGCGATAAGGCACGCAGTGACGACGAACTTTATTATTTTCTGCGTCAGACGCCTAACCACAAGGTGTTGGGCTTCGCCAAACTGCAGCTCGCCACTTACAGCCTCTCGGGCCGTGACTCGACCAAGTGGTATAACCGTTGGCTGCGCAACATCGGCCAGCCGCCGGTAATCTACAGCGAGGAGCTGACCGAGGCATCCACGCGTCAGCTCCGTCAGGCTCTGCTCAACCGCGGATACATGGATGTCGAGGTTGTGGCCGACACTGTAATAGAAGGCCCGCGCAAACTCGCTCTCAACTATCGCATCATTCCCGGAGAGCCTCACTACGTCTCGTCAATCGACTATGATATTGCCGACAGCACCATACGCCGCATCGTGATGGCTGACACGGCGTCATTGGACATACGCCCCGGTGCGCTTTTTGACCGCTCGGTCTTGGACGGCGAGCGTGCGGCCATCACCGAGCGTCTTCGCAACCGCGGCTACTTCGCTTTTAACAAGGATAATATCACCTTCATCGCCGACACCACGGCCGGCTCAAAGGAGGTGGCTCTGACCATGACAGTCCGCGCTCCGCGCACGATGCCGTCGGTGGCCGTCGACTCAGTGCCGCGCCATGTGCAGTATCGCGTCCGCAATGTGACATTCTTCACTGATTTCGATACGCGCACAGATGAGGCGGTCGACAAGGACACGGTCAGATATCAGACTATCGCTGTCGTTTACGGCCCCGACCGCTATATCAAGCCATCGATACTTGATGAGAAGTGTTACCTGCGGCCGGGTCGCACCTATTCGGCGCGTGACGTCGATCTTACATATCAGGCTCTCGGCCAGTTAGGCATACTTAAGTTTATCAATATAGAGATGCATCCCGTTGCTGAAGTCGGCGGCGAAATATGGCTTGACGCCGACGTGCTGCTCTCTCGAAATAAAAAGCAGGGTATAACCGTCGAACTTGAGGGCACAAATTCAGAGGGAGACCTCGGCTTCGGCGCCGGTATCACTTATCAGCACCGCAATCTCGCCAAGAAATCAGAAATGCTTACCGCCAAACTGCGAGGTGCTTACGAGAGTCTGTCGGGCGATTTTGACGGTCTGATTAACGACCGTTACACAGAGTTTGCCGGCGAGGTGGGCATAACATTCCCTAAATTCGAATGTCCTTTTCTCTCTAAAAACTTTAAGAAACGTATGCGCGCCTCGACCGAGTTTGCCGTCTCGTTTGTGCATCAGGAGCGTCCCGAATATACGCGCATCATTGCCGGCGCCGCATGGAAGTATAAATGGACTATGCAGCGGCGCGATTTTGTCAAACGTCACACTTATGACTTTATTGACATCAACTATGTCAGACTGCCGCGCTCTACGATTAATTTTATTGATGAGATTGCACCTTCGAACCCTCTGCTGCGCTATAGCTACGAAGACCACTTCATTATGCGCATGGGTTACACTTATTACCGCACCAACCGTCGCATCCCGACGGCCACGCTTAATGCCTTTGCCATACAGCCGTGGGTGTCGACCTTACGTATGTCGGCCGAAACAGCCGGCAATCTCCTCTACGGCATATCGTCAATCGACGGCGCACGGCGCCATGACGACGCCTATAAGATTTTCGGCATACAGTTCGCTCAGTATGTCAAGGGCGAACTCGACTATACCTATACGCGCAACTTCAACTCACGCAATGCTTTGGCGGCGCATATCGGATTCGGAGTGGCTTATCCTTACGGCAACTCGTCGATGGTGCCTTTTGAGAAACGTTTCTATGCCGGCGGCGCCAACAGTGTCCGCGGCTGGGGTGTCCGCACTCTCGGTCCCGGCAGCTACGACTCGCGCAACTCCGTCAGCGACTTCATCAACCAGTGCGGCGACATCAGCTTGGAGATGAGCCTTGAGTACCGCGCCAAACTCTTCTGGGTGCTTGAGAGCGCCCTCTTTGTCGACGCCGGCAACATTTGGACAATCAAAGCCTACGAGAACCAGCCCGGCGGCGAGTTTAAATTCAACCGCTTCTATCGTCAGATTGCGGCTGCCTACGGCATCGGTCTGCGCATGGACTTCACATACTTCCTCCTCCGCTTCGACTTCGGCCTCAAAGCCGTCAACCCGGCGACAAACCAAGAGCGCTGGCCGATTGTTCATCCCAAATGGGGGCGCGACGCCAACTTCCATTTCTCTGTCGGCTACCCCTTCTGATTATTACTAATGAATGAGTAAAATGGCAAAATCACTTGTTATATTTGACCTTGACGGCACTCTGCTCAACACTATAGACGACCTCGGCAACGCCACAAACCATGCCCTCGCCGAACTCGGGCTGCCTCAGCATCCGCTCGTCGCCTATCCGCGCATGGTTGGCAACGGCATAACCAAACTCATCGAGCGCGCCCTCCCCGACGACATGCGCCGTCCCGAAATCATCGCCGACGCACGCCGCCGCTTCGTGGCCTATTATAATGACCACTGCTGCGACGCCACGTGTCCTTATCCCGGCATACCGCAGCTTCTTGCCGACCTCGCCGAGCGTCATGTCAACGTAGCTGTTGCCTCCAACAAGTATCAGGAAGCCGTTAACCGTATTATCGCTAATTTTTTCCCCGACATAAAGTTTGCTGCTGTCTTCGGCAACATCGAAGGCGTGCCGACAAAGCCCGACCCGTCGGTTGTCTTCGAGGTGCTGACCCTATGCCCGACGCCCAAGGACGAGACGCTCTATGTCGGCGACTCCGGCATAGACATCGAGACCGCACGACGCGCCTGCGTCGAGTCATGCGGCGTGACATGGGGATTCCGTCCCGAGCGCGAGCTCCGCGAACACTATGCCGACAACATCGTTTCCGACCCCGACGAAATCCTCACCATCGTCAGCCGCCACGACTAATATAGGCCCAATAAGCCTGATAAGCCCTATAGGCCTTATATGGCTTATATTTTAAATATTAACTCTGTGGTTTGGCGGGGTGGGGGTAATTTGTTAACTTTGCGTTAGTTGCTGCGCGGCGGTGGCCGTGCGCCTTGATTCTGACTAATTTTCATCACATGACTGCCTTAAAATCTTTTGCTATCGCCGTAATTGCGGCTTTGATTATGCCTGTCAGTCTTAGCGCAGGCAAGAAAGCGGATAAGAATCCGCGCTATACGATTGACCTTAACGGTCCGCAGTGGCACATGATGCGTGACACTGCCGCATCGTGGGAAAACGACCGCCTATATCTGCCCGACGAGGCTACAGACCTCAGTGTGCTGCCTGTCAATCCGCCGACCGGTGGCTGGACTGTGCTTGTACCCGCCAAGGCTTTGTCTGTCAGCGTTCCGGGTACTGTCGAGGAGTACATGACCACGTCAAAACGTCCGTCGCCCGACGATTTCCGCGGCGTCAGCTGGTGGTTTACAACCATCAAGGTGCCCGAGTCGATGGCCGGCCGCAAGGTGACGGCTCACTTCGAGTCTGTGCGCATGCGTGCAGAGGTCTATCTTGACGGCAAACTCGTAGGCTATGACATCGTCGGAGAGTCGCCTTTCGACGCCGACCTGACCGACGTAGTCGTGCCCGGCAAGGAGCAGACGCTCGCCGTGCGCGTCACCACACCCGGCGGAAACTTCCACTGGCAGGACTTCACTCAGATGCGTTGGGGCAAGTATGCTATACCCCCGTCGCGCTCGTTCAGCGGTCTTATCGGGCGTGTGCGCGTCGATGTGACCGACCCGGTCTACATCGAGGATGTTTATATGCAGAATCAGCCTGTGGCAAACACTGTCAAGGCTATCGTTAACGTGCGCAACACCGGCACGACGCCCGTCAGCCGCACGCTGAGCTATAAAGTTTCGTCAAAAGATGACCCCAAGGGGGCAACAATCCTCGCCTCGAATCGCAAGGTGCGCCTCGAGCCCGGCGATAACGAGATAGTTTTTGATATCAATTATCCCGAGGCCACGCTGTGGTCTCCGGCCACGCCCAAGCTCTATCGCTGCGATGTCACCGTTGCTGACGGCAAGAAGGCTCTCGACCGCGACGGCCGTGTCTTCGGTTTCCGCTGGTTTGCTCCCGACGGTATCGGCAAGGAAGCTGTAGTCCGTCTCAACGGACGCCGCATGATGCTGCGCTCGGCCATCAGCTGGGGCTACTGGCCCGCGACCGGTCTTTATGCCACACCCGAGATGGCTCGCCGCCAGATTGCTACCGCGCAGTCGATGGGCCTCAATATGCTCAACTTCCACCGCTCCATCGGTTCGCCCGTCGTGCTCGAGCAGGCTGATTCGATGGGCCTGCTCTACTACGAGGAGCCCGGCGCCTTCCACTCAGCCGACCATAATCCGTTTATCCGCACAATTGTCAATATAAAACTGCAGCGCATGGTCAAGCGCGACCGCTCGCATCCGTCGCTCGTCATCTTCAACCTCATCAACGAGTTAGGCGGAGCCCGTGCGGCTGACAAAGAGCTGATGGCCAAGCGCCGTGACGATCTCGTCAAGGCTCACGCCATTGACCCCTCGCGTGTGATGACCCTTACATCGGGCTGGGCCTCAAACGAGCAGGCAGAAGAGGACTCAAAATTTCACATGCGCCCGTTTGATCCGACCCCATATTTCCGCGGATGGTATGACAACCACCGTGCCGGCGGACCCGCCACTTGGGAGGACGGCTACTACCGTTCGCGCCGTGACAACCTGATGTTCACCGACAACCACACCGAGGTCTACATGCGCGGCGAGGAAGGCGCCATCTCGACACCTCCGCGTGTCGCTCTGATAGCCAAAGAGGTGGCCGCGAAGGGCAAGGATGGCTGGGACGGCGCTTTCTGGCGCGACCAGTATGCCGCCTTCGAGTCATATTTTAAACAGAAAGGCCTTGAGCGCAACTTCGCCGATGTTGACGAACTCACACGTGCCATGGGCGACATACAGCTCTATCATCAGGGACGCCGCATCCAGACCATGCGCATGGAGAACATCGGCGACTGCTATGTCATCAACGGATGGGAGAGTATGCCATATGACAATCATTCGGGCGTAATCGATATCTACCGCAACTGCAAGGGCAATCTTGAGACTTTCGCCCGCTTTACAGCGCCTCTGTTTGTGGCTGTTTCGCCCCATACTCAGTTTGTCAAGCTTCCCGGCAAGGTCGATATCGACTTTCATGTCGTCAATGAGGCCGACCTGCGCGGCGACTATAAAATGAATGTCAGCGTGCTCTCGCCTGATGGTCAGTTAACTAAGACGGTCAGCCGCGACGTCACCGTCCGCGGCGGCGACGAGCTCGGACAGCTACTCGCCGAGGCTCTCCCCGTCGATTTCGCCGGCAAAGGAGGCATGTATCGCGTGATTGCATCATTAGACGATGCCTCGGGCAAGACCGTTGCCACAGGTTATGAGGAGGTGCTCGGTATTGACCCTGATTATAAGAATCTGCCGGGCCGCGGTGCCATCTACGGCTCTAAGGACGATCCCGTGGCACGTTACTACAAGGAGGCTACCGGCCGCGAGCTGCCGGTCTATGACCCGTCTATGGGTAAACTTGAATGGCTGATTGTCACACGTCCAGCCTTGGACGAGGCTCAGCCGATGCCTGACGCCGTTTTTGCACGTGAGGACGGTAAGCACGCTTTCGACGCCACATGGTTTAAGGATAATGATATCAGCAATCCCGCCGGCACAGTCGGCGACAGCAAGATAAGCTACCGCTTTGTGGGGGGTGCCCAGCCCAACTCGCTCGTGCCCGCCAATCAGAAATTCTCTGTCATATGGCGCGGCGAGATGACCATTCCGTCCACAGGCAACTATCTGCTCGGCGTCCACACTGACCGCGGTGTGCGCATGGAGGTCAACGGCCAGCGCATAGCCGACGAGTGGGGTAATAACAACGAGCGTACAATCACCTCGCCCTTCTACTTCGAGAAAGGCGAGAAGGTTAATCTCGAGGTGCATTATCGTCAGGACAAGCCCGACGGCATGATAGAGCTTGTCTGGACAGAGCCCGGCACATCGGCCATCGCTCCCGAGACCATCGTGGACCGTGCCACTAATGACGGTACGACACTGCTGTTGCTCAAATCGCCCGAGTCGTGGATGCAGTTCCTTAACCCCGCTGCCGGCATCGGCTATAAAGGCCTGTATGCAGTTGGTGACAACTGGGTCGGTGGCGTACATTTCGTGGCCGAGCATCCGGTGCTCGCCGGTCTGCCCGTCAACACCGGCATGAACTGGCCATATCAGGAGCTTGTCAAGGAGGGCAATTTGCGTCTCGGTTTCTATGTCGACCGTGAGAATCTGATTGCCGGCTCATACCGCTCGTGGCCTTTCCATCTCGGCACAGCCATGGGCGAGGCTCCCTGCGGCAAAGGACGTGTGTTGTACTCGACGCTCCGTCTTGCCGAGTGCCTCAATAATCCGGACCCCTCGGCCGAGGTAGGTCGCCGTCTTTTCGCCAACATCATCAACTGGGCTGTCAAGCCTGCCGAATAAGTGAATATGACTCCGCAGACAGACATCATAGAGATACAGTCGGCCGCCGACCCGCGTGTGGCTGTCTACGTCTCGCTGACAGACGCCGAACTCTCAGACCGCCTTAACCCCGGTCGCGGGATTCTGATAGCCGAGAGCCCCAAGGTCATCAGAGTAGCGTTAGACGCCGGTTACGAGCCGGTGAGTCTGCTGTGTGAGGACAAACATATCGTCGGCGATGCAGCCGACATAATCGCACGATGCCCCGCAGTGCCGGTCTATACCGGCACCCGCGGGGTGCTTGCCTCTCTGACCGGTTATAAACTGACTCGCGGAGTGCTCTGCGCCATGCGGCGTCCGTTGCAGCCGTCGGTCGAGGACGTGTGCCGCGATGCGCGGCGTGTGGCCGTCATTGATGATGTCTGCGATACGACAAATATAGGCTCTATTTTCCGTGCGGCGGCAGCTCTGGGTATAGACGCCGTGCTGCTGACGCCGACGGCCTGTGATCCGTTCAACCGACGCGCCGTGCGCGTGTCGATGGGGTCGGTTTTTCTCGTGCCGTGGACGCGCCTTGACTCCTACGACACATTGCGCCGTCTCGGCTTCCGCACGGCTGCCATGGCTCTGCGAGACCGCTCGGTGTCGATTGATGACCCGGCGCTTGACGCAGAGGAGCGTTTGGCCATAATACTCGGTACGGAGGGCGAAGGGTTACCGGCCGCGACGATAGATGCGGCTGATTATGTTGTGAAAATACCGATGTCACACGGCGTCGACTCGCTCAACGTCGCTACGGCCGCAGCCGTGGCTTTCTGGCAGCTCAGAGCGCGTCACAAATAAATGATTTACGATAAAAACGGTTTATGGAAAAGATTAAGATTGCCGTCTTTGTAAGTGGCGAAGGAACTAATTGCGAGAATATTATCAGGTATTTCGCCGGCAATGAGTGTATAGAGGTTTCTGTTGTCGTGAGCAGTAAAGCCGAAGCTCGTGCGGTAGAAAGGGCGCAGCGTCTCGGTGTGCCGACGGCGATTATCAACCGGCATGATTTAAACGATAATCCTCAACTCGTGATGCAGACCATAGGGCAGTGTGATATTATTGTATTGGCCGGTTTCCTGTTGTTTATACCTGATTATCTGCTCACTCTCTTTCCACGACGCATTGTCAACATACATCCATCGTTGCTGCCTAAGTTTGGCGGAAAGGGGATGTGGGGGCGTCATGTGCATGAGGCAGTCAAGGCTGCCGGAGAGACGCAGACAGGAATCACGGTGCATTATGTTGACGCTAAACTTGACGCCGGAGAGTGCATAGCGCAATTCTCCACCTCAGTCTCGCCCGACGATACGCCCGACGATATCGCTGCCAAAGTGCATAAACTCGAGCAGCAGTATTTCCCCAAAGTGATAGAAGAGGTGGCCCTCGACCGTGGCCGGCGCGACCGCACAAACGCGTGAAAACGCTTGTGCGGCCGTTTAATTATCAGTATGACCAGACCGACGGGTCGATGCGTCCGTTTTCGATGAGCGAGACGAAGGCAAGCAGGGCGCCCCAGTGATAGAAGGCGTCAGAGCGCACCGTGTCGTCGCCCACGCCGCTGTCGGGATTGTAATTCTCAAAGATATGACCGTCTCTGAGCCATGATTTGAGCAGCAGGGAGGCTGATTTGCTGGCAAGTTCGGCTCGTGTGTCTGCGATGTTGTCATAATTGCGCATACCCATATAAACGAGATAGTTGAGCGGGGCCCAGACACGGCCGCGCCAGTAGTCATTGTCTTTGTAGCCGCCGTCATTCTTGGGGCAGGCGGGCAGGGGATAGGGGGTCCAG
>DXYS01000082.1:0-12481 GCA_019415705.1 Bacteroidales bacterium
GTCGAGCCCATCTCGGTCTTGAACATGAGGTTGAACTGGCGCACATCGGTCCAGTTGCGCGTGCCTGAAATCGGGCATACAATTTCCTCGTCGATGATAATCTGACGGAGCTCGTCGAGATTGTTATCGTTCATTGCCTTGGCAAAACGCTCGTGCAGAGCCTCTCGGCGTGCGCGGTGCTCGCAGACACGAGGATTGGTCTCGCGGAAAAGAGCCTCGTCAAAGCTTTCGCCGAAACGTTTGGCAGCTTTGGCAACCTCTTTGTCGATTTTCTCGTCATATTTGGCAATCTGATCCTCGATGAGCACATCGGCGCGATAACGCTTCTTAGAGTCGCGGTTATCAATCAGAGGGTCATTGAAAGCATCGACGTGGCCGGAAGCCTTCCAGATGGTCGGGTGCATGAAAATGGCAGAGTCGATACCGACGATATTCTCGTGCAGAAGGGTCATCGCGTCCCACCAGTAACGTTTTATATTGTTTTTGAGCTCGACGCCGTTCTGACCGTAGTCATAGACGGCCGAGAGCCCGTCATAGATTTCACTTGATTGAAAGACAAAACCGTACTCTTTGGCGTGAGAGACGATTTTTTTGAAGACATCTTCTTGCTGTGCCATTTTATATGTGATGTATTGATTATATTAATTATAAGTCTAACAATCGGCAAAATTAATGATTTTTTTCACACTTATCCCACTTTGATTCTAAAAAGGTCTTAAAAGAGAGCGCTGAGGACAATATACTGACAAAAATTTGATGCAAAAGGGCAAATGACTTAATTTTGCACAATACACTCAAGCTACAGACACTATGAAGAAAATATCAGTTATCGGAGTCGGAAACATGGGCGGAGCCATTGCCATCGGACTCGCCCGTAGCGGCTACGCGGTCGCAGTCACTAACCGTTCGGGCGTGATGCCCGACTATCTTGCCGGTTTTGAAAATATCACCATGGCGGAGTCAAATGCAGATGCCGCAAAAGGCTCTGACGTAATAATTATCGCTGTCAAAAGCTCGAGTTTCAAGGCGGTAGTCGACGATATCGGCAAATCGGTCGACTTTAACCACAGCGTCATCGTGGTGCTCTGCGCCGACTTACGCATCGCCCAGATTGAAGAGGACTTCGCCGATTATGACAAAGCGCCTATGATTGCACGCCTGATGCCCAACACGGCCGTGGCTGTCGGTCAGAGCATGTCATTTATCTGCACAAATGCCTATGCTGCAGCTTATTCAGCCGAGTTATGTAAGGTTTTCAGTCCGCTTGGCCGTGTCGAGGTTATAGACGAGACCAAATTCTCGGCCGCCACACTGCTCTGCTCATGCGGCATAGCTTATGCCTACAGATATATCCGCGCATCTGTCGAGGGCGCGGTAGCCCTTGGTTTTGAGCCTCGCGAGGCACGTAATTACATCTGTCAGACGCTTCGCGGAGCTGCCGACATGCTTGAGCATTATGACCTTAACCCCGAGGTCGCCATCGACATGGTGACGACTCCCGGCGGTCTGACCATAGCCGGTCTCAATGACATGGAGCGCGCCGGCTTCACCCCCGCTGTCCTCGCCGGTCTGCGCCGCCGCAACTCTCAGATTGATTTCATAGACTGACACGACGGCCATGAACAAAGTATTTTTACTCGGCAACGTCGGCTCCGACCCGCAGATAAGATATGTCGAGCGCAGACCTGTAGCATCATTTTCGCTCGCCACAAACGAGGCTGCGCGTCAAGCTGCAAACGGGGCGACTATACCCGAGCGTACCGAGTGGCATAACATCGTGATGACCGATCAAGCTGCCGAGTTTGCCGAAAAATATATACGCCGCGGGTCGCGCCTGTTAGTCGAGGGCACGCTCCGCACACGCTACTGGGAAGACCGCAACGCCATAAAACGCACAATCACGGAAATCTACGTCGAGCGATATGAATTGTTAGGGAGGTGAAACAATCTATTAATTATAGGCCATATAGGCCCTATAAGCCCTATAAATTTAATAATCATGACAAAAACATTTCTCAGGCAAAAAGGTAATTATCGAGACCTCATAGTCTTTCAAAAGACAGAGTGTATCTATGATATTACCTATTATTTTGCTCATAAATACCTTAATATCAGCGACCGTACTATAGACCAAATGATACAGGCGGCAAGGAGCGGTCGACAAAATATTGCCGAGGGATGTGAAGCGGGCACGACATCAGCCGAAAGTGAAATCAAACTTCTTAATGTGGCTAAGGCGAGTCTACAAGAGCTGCTTCTCGATTATGAAGACTATTTGAGAGTGAGAGACTTGACGCAATGGGATATAAACTCAGAGAAAGCGATAATCACAAGGCGCATCTGCTCTCAAAGAAACGACTCGTCTTATTACAAAGAAAAAATCAAGGAGCGAAGCGATGAAACCATTTGTAATATCGCCATTACATTAATACATCAGGCAGATTTGTTGCTCAGAAGATATATTGAAAAACTTCAGCAAGACTTCCTCGAAAACGGTGGCATTAAGGAGCAGATGGATAATGCCCGTGTCAGCTATCGCAACGACAAATAGTCTTTTTCTTTCATCTCCTCTTTCAAAAAAAGTAAAAATTATTTGCCGGATTAAAAGCAAATTTATAGCTTTGTGGCGTTAATCAAAACAAAATGACACGATTTTACGCATACGCCTATTTTTATTATTTCTATTTTGAGAATAGAGACGGGCTGCATGCGTGAGTTTTTTAATCAAACGATTTACATTAACGACTACATCAAATCCCGTCCTCAGTTACTTGAAGACGGGATTTTTTGAATTACAGAAACAATGAACAAGCTCAAAGTCACAATACAAGGCGTCGCCGGATGCTTTCACGACGCCGCTGCGCGTGAATATTTCGCCGGACATAATGTTGAGACACTGCCCTTTGACACCTTCCAGCAGATGTTTGATGCTCTTGCCTCTGATGCATCGCTGGTGGGCATCGTAGCCATCGAAAACACCATTGCCGGCAGCCTGTTACAAAACCACGAGATGCTGCGTCAGAGCCCTCTGCGCATCATCGGCGAATACAAGATGCGCATTTCGCACGTCCTTGCCGCCCTCCCCGGCGAGTCAATAGACTCGCTCACCGAGGTCAACTCCCACCCAATGGCTCTGATGCAGTGTGAGCAGTATCTGCGCCGCCACCCTAACCTCAAGATGATTGAACGCTTTGATACCGCCGGCAGTGCGCGTGACATCGCCGAGCAACATCTTACGGGCCATGCCGCCGTCTGCGGTGAATATGCCGCCGAGCTCTACGGCCTCGACATCCTCGAGAAAGGCATCGAGACCAACCGCCGCAACTTCACCCGATTTCTGATTATTGCCGACCCGCTGCTCGCAGCCGAAATCGGTCCGCGCGAGTCAGAGATTGACAAGGCCTCGATAGTCTTCACCCTGCCCCATACCGGCGGCGCGCTGTCAAAAATACTCACAGTCCTGTCATTCTACGATATGAATCTGACAAAGATACAGTCCATGCCAATCATCGGCCGCGAGTGGGAGTATAGATTCTACGTAGACCTGACGTTCGAGAGCCTCGTGCGTTATCATCAGGCCATCGAGGCCGTGCGTCCGCTCGCCGGCGATTTGACAATACTCGGCGAATACGCCCAATGCAACAAACAATTCAAATAAGACCACACGATATGCAGCCCACACCTGACTTTGCTCCGGCCGACCGCGTCGGACAAATTAAAGAATACTACTTTTCACGAAAACTTAAGGAACTGGCGCGTCTGAACGCCGAGGGCGCCGACATCATCTCGCTCGGCATAGGCGGTCCCGACTGCCCGCCTGACGACGAGGTCATCGAGACACTATGCCGCGAGGCCCGCAAGCCGGATACACACAGCTATCAGCCGCACGTCGGCGTCCCGGAGCTGCGACGCGCGTTTGCTGACTGGTATAGCCGCATCTACGGCGTCACCCTCGACCCCACGTCTGAGATTCAGCCGCTGATAGGTTCAAAGGAGGCCGTGCTGCACCTGTCGCTGACTTTCCTCAATCCCGGCGACGGCGTGCTCGTGCCCGACCCGGGCTATCCGGCCTACACTTCTGTCAGCAAAATGGTCGGAGCCGAGATTTACACATACGACCTTACCGAGCAACGCGGCTGGCTGCCCGACTTCGACGCATTGGAGCGCCTGCCCTTGGACAAAATCAAAATGATGTGGGTCAACTATCCCCACATGCCGACGGGCCGCGCCGCCGACCGCGCGACTTTCGAGCGCCTCATCGACTTCGGACGCCGCCACTCGATAATCATAGTCCACGACAATCCTTACAGCTTCATACTCAACGACCGTCCGCAGAGCATCCTAAGCGTGCCCGGCGCCAAAGACGTGGCCATCGAACTCAACTCGCTCAGCAAGAGCCACAACATGGCCGGATGGCGTGTGGCCATGGCCGCTTCCAATCCGCAGTTCATCTCGTGGATGCTCAAGGTCAAGAGCAACATCGACTCCGGCCAGTTCAAACCAGTCATGCTCGCCGCCGCCCGCGCCCTTGAGGCAGACCAAGACTGGTATGACCGTCTCAACGCCACTTACGCAGAGCGTCGCGCCATAGCCGAGCAGATTATGGAGGCAATGGGCTGTACCTTTGACCCGCAGCAGCGCGGCATGTTCCTCTGGGGTCGCATCCCTGACACGGTTGCCTCGTCAGAAGAGCTTGCCGATGACCTCTTCTATAACGCTAAAGTGTTTGTCACGCCGGGCTTTATCTTCGGCCATAACGGCGAGCGCTACATGCGCGTGTCGCTTTGTGCCAAGCCCGACAAACTGCGCGAATCACTCCGACGCATCAAAAATCACCTCAATAAATAACAGCCATTAAATCAGACCACTATGTCAGCAGAAGACATGAACGATATAAAGCCTCTATTCGATGGAATCGCCACCGACAAACCCATTGTAATCGCCGGCCCGTGCAGCGCCGAGACTCGCGAACAGGTCATGGAGACAGCTCGCTCGCTTGCCGCCAACGGCATCAAGATTTTCAGAGCCGGCATCTGGAAGCCCCGCACTCATCCCGGCGGCTTCGAGGGCATCGGCGAGGAAGGCCTCGCTTGGCTCACCGAAGTCAAAGAAACTACCGGCATGAAGACGGCCACCGAGGTCGCCAACCGCCATCACGTCGAGGCCGCTCTTGCAGCCGGCGTAGACCTCCTTTGGATTGGCGCCCGCACCTCGGCCAACCCATTCGCCATGCAGGAGATAGCCGACGCTCTCGCCGAGGCCAAGGCCGACGTCGCCGTATTGGTCAAAAATCCCGTAAACCCCGACCTCGAGCTCTGGATTGGCGCTCTGCAGCGCATCTACAACGCCGGCATACGCCGTCTCGGTGCCATCCACCGCGGTTTCAGCGCCTACGGCAAACACCTCTACCGTAACCTCCCGCAGTGGCGCATCCCCATCGAGCTGCGCCGACGCTACCCCGGGCTGCCGGTCTTCTGCGACCCCAGCCATATAGGCGGCCGCCGCGAGCTCGTCGGCCCCATCTCGCAGCAGGCCTTGGACATGAGTTTCAGCGGACTGATTGTCGAGAGCCACTGCGACCCCGACTGCGCATGGAGCGACAAATCCCAGCAGGTCACACCCGAAGTCCTTAATTTCATTCTTCACACCCTCGTGCTCCGCGACAAATCCATGTCTACCGAAAGCCTCGCCCTGCTACGCCAGCAGATAGACCGCATCGACGACGAGCTGCTCGAACTACTTGACAAACGTATGCGCGTGGCCCGCGAAATAGGCCAGTACAAAAAGGAGCACTCGATGCCCGTCATTCAGGCAGGCCGCTACAACGACCTGATGCAGCGCCGCGTCAACTCGGCACAGGAGATGGGCATGTCGGGCGAATTTATGAAATCCGTCCTCGCCGCCATCCACGAGGAGTCTGTGCGCCAGCAGATTGAGATTGTCAACGGCCATCCGCTCTGATTACCAACCAAATTACGATAAGACAATGAAAATTCTTATACTCGGCGCAGGCAAAATGGGCTCGTTTTTCTGCGACCTCCTCTCATTCGAACACGAGCTTGCGGTCTACGACCCTGATCCTCAGAAACTGAGATTTACTTTCAACACTCAGCGTTTCTCGTCTTTAGACGAGATTGACGCCTTTGAGCCACAGTTAGTCATCAACGCCGCCACCGTGCGCTACACAATTGAAGCCTTCAAGGCCGTGCTCCCCCATCTGCCCGCGACCGCCATTCTGAGCGATATCGCTTCGGTCAAGACGGGCCTGCCCGAGTTCTACGCCTCGGCCGGCCATCCATTCGTCTCGACTCACCCGATGTTCGGACCGACATTTGCGTCGCTGTCAAATCTGTCAAACGAAAATGCCATCATCATCACCGAAGGCGACCACCTCGGACGCGTCTTCTTCCGCGACCTATACAGCCGCCTGAAACTCCACATCGAGGAATATAGCTTCGCCGAGCACGACGAGACTATCGCCTACTCACTCTCTGTGCCTTTTGCGTCGACGCTCGTCTTTGCATCGACGATGAAACATCAGGATGCGCCCGGCACCACGTTCAAACGCCACATGGCCATCGCCAACGGCCTTATGAGCGAGGACGACTACCTGCTCAGCGAGATACTCTTCAATCCCAATACACCCAAACAATTAGAACAGATACGCGAGTGCCTTGCCGAGCTGCAGGACATCGTAACGCGCCGCGACAGCGCCGGCATGAAAACCTACCTCGACCGCGTCCGCGAAAACCTCAGATAAAAGGATTACAATAGTATAATTACTAACACAAACTAAGTCTAACTACAAAATAAGATGACTATTTACAAAGTTCGCATTAGAGTAGACGGCGACAAGACCATCTACACAGTAAACCAACAAGTGCTCTCAACTATTACACACTTAACGGATACAGGCAAATACGAAGTCACAGCACCAAGCAAAAACGCAATTGTAGACAATGCGGCGGAAGCAGAAACCATAGCAAAAGATGACATAACAAATTTATTCACGAAATTGGGTATAGTTCCCAATTTTATTAACGACTAATCCATAGACAACGTGGTCCTGTAAATCGTCGTAATTTACAGGACCGCGTCTGTTTTATTTGTTTTCACGATTATATCGAGCTTCGTATTCTACAATTATTCGCTCTATATCCTTTTTTAGTTCAGGAATATGTCGTATAACCAAGCTCCATAGAAAAGCCGGCTGAACATTATCGTAGGCATGTATGATTCGGTTTCGCGTGTCTACGATGGCTCTCGCATTCGGAATTTCTACAGAAGAATCTATTTTACGGATTCTATTTATTGCCTCCCCATTATCTCCGTTTTACGCTCCACGACACATTTACGCATTATGTCTTTCTCAAACAAATCAAATCTATTGGGGTAATCCACAAAACAACTTTGCAAATCATTTATGGCATCCAAAACATCTTGCAAATATGTCAAAACCTCTTCATTAGCCATAAATCATCTGCTTTGTGCGGTTTACATTAGCTATGAAGTATTTGTTCCGCAATCCGCTTTCTTCAATCAAATCAACTTTGCGTCCGAAAAGCTGCTCTAACGCGTCACGAAAATCGAAATAGTTTGTAACATAATCCCACTTTTCATGGTCTGTCATATCGAAATCGACAAGCAAATCCACGTCACTCTTATCATTGAATCTATCTGTAAGTATTGATCCAAAGACAGCCAATGACCTGACCTTATGCCGTCGGCAAAGGTCGATAATTCGTTGCAGATTCAATTCTATCAATTTCATATTCGTTTGTATTACAACCGCAAAGATAATATTTTTTTCACAACGCGGTCCTGTAAATCGTCGTAATTTACAGGACCGCGTCTGTATGTTATATGTTTTATCAGTTGTTGTTGCGGAGAACGTATTCGGCGCCTTCGTAGTCAGGCTCGCGGGTGATTTCGTCGACGAGATCGGCATAAATCACCTCACGGTGCTCGTCAAGGATGATGACCGCACGTGTCAGCAGCCCTGCTAACGGACCGTCGACAAGCTGCAGACCGAACTCCTGACCGAAAGCCGGCGAACGGAACGCCGATGCGGCGATGACACCATCAATGCCCTCTGCCGAGCAGAAACGCGACATAGCGAAAGGCAGGTCCATCGAAACGCAAATCACAACCGTATTGTCAAACTTGGCTGCATCCTTATTGAATCGTCTTACCGAGGCGGCGCAGACCGGAGTATCAAGACTCGGAAACACATTGAGCACGATGCGTTTTCCCGGAAATGACTTGCAGTCGATAGTCTTGAGGTCTTTATCGACAAGATTGAAACAGGGAGCCTTCTCTCCGGCGACAGGCATCTTGCCGTATGTGTGACAGGGCTGACCTTTAAAAAATACACTTTCCATATCTTAGTATTGTTTACGTTGTTATACAAATATCAGCGGCGCATAACCGCTACCTTTTGTATAACAACGTCAGAGAGATTTTTGTTGTAGCCGACCGAGATATCTGTGACGACACCGTCGCGGTCGCAAATCATAATGACCGGAGTCGTGGTCACACCGCAGTCTCGAGCTAATCCGCGGGCGCTGCTGACGACGGTTTCTCCGGGCCGTTGCTCTCCGACTATATCATTTATGGCAGCACGATCATTGCTGACAAACGCCCACAGCACGTCGGTCCGCATCGGCAGTCCGTCTACAGCCGACCTTACGGCCGCCACCACATCGGGTGTCGACGAAACGTCGCTGTCAACTATGACCACTACAGTCGTCGCGTCAAACTTGTCGCCGCTGTGACGCGACAGACGCTCGCCCGCAAGGCGTGGAGCCGAAAACGAAGGCAGTGGCTGGCCGAGCATATTCTCGAGACGGAAATCGTTCTCGCGGTATTTATCAAAGACTTCGGGATAGCGTTTTATCAATCCTTCATCGCTCAGCGTCGCCGTCTCGGGCAGCGAATCATGATCATACAATGCCGTCACAAGCTGCTCTCCTATCTGACCGGGGTTACTGTCAAACTCTATGCGCCGCGGAAGATTTGTTTCATAATCAAAAACGTAGACATACTCGAGCGCGTCATAACCCGAGTGACGCCTGACTCCTTCGACAACTTTAGACCGACGCCCTCCGACAATACTGTCCGGGGTGAACTTAAAAACATACGATGAATCTGCGGCGAATTTTTTAAACGCCTCACCGATAAACTGCGGCAACAGGTCGGCAAACTGGGCCTGTGACTGCACGCCGCGTTCCTTGTGTCCGGCCGGCGCAAACGGTGACATATCGTCACTCGCATGATATTCCTGAAGGCGGCGGTCGCGGAAACGGTAATGATTGCCTCCGAAATAAGCCGAAAAGCCCTCCGAGCGGTTGCCGTCCTTGGCGAGACTCCATTCTATCAGATAATCAGCCGGGGCGAGGCTGTCGGTCTGCGCATTACCCTGCAGAGCTATGGCATAGACCACAGGCTCCTGCGACGTAGGCAGTACAACTTCATAACTTGCCCGTGCGCGATATTCCGGCATGTCCGAGAGGGCAGCGGCAAATTCTTCAAACGTGACATCCCCGGCCGCCTGCACGCTCAGGCAACAGCCTGCGGCAAACATGACCGCTAAAACTATATTGTGTGATTTAAGCATAATGATGGCATGTGATGTAAAGTTATAACATCCCATCCGGCCGCTTTGTTGGTTTATAGCTCCGAAAATTTTTTGCGGCCTCGCAGGTAATAGGCAGTGATTATGTTTACCGACGACTCGGGGTCGACTGCCAGCAGATTATATTCGGGATGCTTCGTGTATGCGCGGCGCATCTTGGCAAAATCACGATGAGCCCGGAATATGGCTCCGGCATGCTTCCACTTTAATGTAACCACATATTTTACCCACGCTACGGTGTCCAAAAGCCGGCGTGTCAGCAGCGAGACGCCTCTAACTCCGTCGGGCAAATTTTTATGAAGCATCAGCAGATTGTTGCGGAAGTTTAGATAGGTCTTGCGCGGATTCTCAGCCGGCAACGAGCCGCCTCCCAAGTGAAATACTCTCGCCGAAGGCACCGCCGCCACCTTATAGCCCTCCAATCGGATGCGCCAGCAGAGGTCTATCTCCTCCATGTGGGCGAAGAACGCCGGGTCCAATCCGCCAACCTTTAGATACAGCTCGGAGCGCACCATCAGTGCGGCTCCCGACGCCCAGAAAACATCACGTTCGGAGTCATACTGCCCGTAGTCTATCTCACAGTCGCCGAATATGCGGCCGCGGCAATAGGGATAACCGTGACGGTCAATGAAACCGCCGCACGCGCCGGCATACTCAAAGTGTGTCGGCTCGCGCAGGCTCATGATTTTAGGCTGGCACGCGCCGCAGTCTTCGTGCTCGCGCATGTAACCGTAGAGACTGTCAAGCCAGCCGTAGTCAGGTTTGACATCAGAGTTGAGCAGCACGGTCAGCTCATAGCCCGTCTCGGCTATGGCGCGGTTGTAGCCGGCCGCAAAACCGAGATTTGTCTCGAAACTGAGCACCTCCACATCAGGGAACTCATCGCGGAGCACCTGCAGAGAGTCGTCAGTGCTGCCGTTGTCGGCGACTATCACGCGGCCTATGCTACTGTTGGTCGTGGCGAGGACCGCCGGGAGGTACTCACGGAGCAACTGCGCGCCATTCCAGTTAAGTATTATGACGGCCACGGGCGTGTGCCCGTTGGCCTGTCGGTCAATGTCTTGGTTGTTCATTGTCGGCAAAAGTTACGGGTATTTTCCAACGCTTGTGAGTCCACAGCCATATCGACGGGTCGCGGCGTATTGACGCCTGCAGCATACGGGCGTATTCATCTGTCACCGAAAACTCCGGCCGCGATGCAATATCGTCGGTAATCAGACGGCAGACAATCCGATAGTGTCCGCGTGAGGGCTTATACATGTCCCAGTAGATTACGGCCATGTCAAGTTTGCGGGCGAGAGTCTCCGTGCCGGTGATAACAGCCGTCGGATGATTAAGGAAATCGACCACATGTATCAAGTCGCCGTGGCTCGGACGTTGATCGCTCATGAAGCCGACGACTGTCGGCAGCGAGTCAGCGCGACGCTGCCGGATAATATCACGGAAAACGTTTCGCTTGGTGTAGGAATGTGAGCCGAAGCGACTGCGCAACTCCAGCATCAGCGCGTCAAAAGCCTTGTCGCGCAGAGGCCGGTAGACCTGAGCAAAGACAGCGCCTACGTCGGGCTTGGCCTTGGTGTGGAGCGTAATCGACGGAGCCCACTCCCAGTTGCCGCAGTGTGAGAAATAGACGGCTATCGAGCGCCCCTCGGCCACGAGACGGTCTATCAGCTCGACATTCTCAAATGTCATGCGCCGGCTCATCTGCTCGTCACTGACGTGGAGCAGTTTGATAGTCTCAAACATATAATCGGCGAAGTTGCGGAAAAATCGCCGCGCTATGCGCTTTATGCTCTTGCGGTCCAACTCAGGAAAACTCTCTGTCAGATTGCCGATTACAACCTTGCGACGATAGCGAGCTACATAATATATGAGCACGAAGGCTATGTCGGCGAGCACATACAGAGCCCCGAACGGCAGGCGTGCTGTCAGACGCAGCAACGGAGTGAGCAGATGTTTGGTCAGATTCATATCAGTATCGCGCTCATGCTTTCGTGACCCTCAACTGCGCAACCGAGTCTGACACGCGCTATAGTGTTGTCCAACGCCGCCAAGTCAAGCCCGTGAGGGTCTATTTCCACTTTTATATAATTATCTGTAAAGCCGCTGAGCGGATGGCCGGGACGCGGATGCTCCAAAAGCACAGGCCGCTCCGCACCCTCGAATCGCGACATGAACTCGGCGAGTTTGCGCTCGCTGACGGCCAACATTCGGCGTGTGCGGTTATGCTTTTCTGCCGGCGACACGGCGTGACCTATCTCAAGGGCTCGGGTGCCGGGACGCTCCGAGTAGGTGAAGACGTGCAGCCGAGATATGTCAAGCGACTCGACGAATTTCAGTGAGTCCTCGAAATCCTGCTCGGTCTCTCCTCTCGCGCCGGCTATGAGATCTACGCCGATGAAGGCATCGGGCATCACGCGGCGTATGTGAGCGATTTTCTCGGCAAACATAGCCGTGTCATAGTGACGGCGCATGAGTTTGAGCACATTGTCAGAGCCACTCTGCAGCGGGATGTGGAAGTGCGGCATGAAGCGTCGCGCCGTGACGGTCCAGTCTATTATTTCATCGGTCAGCAGGTTGGGCTCTATCGACGAGATGCGGTATCGCTCAATACCCTCCACCTCATCCAAGGCACGTATCAGGTCGAAAAACGAATCGTCGCGCCCTTTGCCGAAATCCCCTATATTAACGCCTGTTATGACTATCTCCTTGCCTCCTTCGGCCGCAGCCTGACGCGCCTGCGCCACGAGCTGGTCTATCGTGCCCGAGCGTGAGCGGCCGCGCGCACGCGGTATCGTGCAGTATGAGCACCAGTAGTCGCAGCCGTCCTGCACTTTGAGGAAATAG
>DXYS01000082.1:12491-30826 GCA_019415705.1 Bacteroidales bacterium
CGGTCGCCGCGCGAACACGATGGCATGAATGAACGTATGTCTCTGACGTCGCCGACGAGGCTTACCGGCATGTGGTCGGCCGACCAGCGGTCGATGAAGTCGCAAATCTCAAGTTTACGGTCTATGCCGGCCACAATCTCCACTCCGGGCAGCGCCGCCACCTCGTCAGAGCGCAGTTGCGCGTAACAGCCGGTTACCACGATGGCGGCCGACGGGTATTTCTTATGCAGTGAACGTATCGTCTGGCGGCACTTCTTATCGGCGAGGTCGGTCACCGAACACGAGTTGATTACAATAAAATCGGGCGTTTCTCCGGCCGATACACGTCTGACTCCGTGCTCTCCGAGCATACGGGCCACAGTCGACGTCTCGGCGAAATTAAGCTTACAGCCGAATGTATGGAAGAGAGCCGTGCGGTTGTCAAATGTCGATTTATCAATCATATCAGCGGCTTAACCTTTATAATTATTGATTATACGCGCTATCTCCGCGGCATCGGCCACAGACGTGCACGTGCTGACAGGCAGACTGACACACTCGGCGGCAATGCCGCGCGACACAGGCACATCAGCCTGATAATCTGCGCTGTAGCATGGCTGGTCAGGCACAGCCACGGGATAGTGTACCATCGTCTCCACTCCGTTGTCTGCCAAATATCGACGGAAACGCTCGCGGTCTGCAGTGCGCACCACATACTGATGCCAGACTGACGAGAAGTCTTCGGCATAAAGCGGTTTGGTTATCAGCGGGTTGCCTATCTCGCGCTCATAGACGGCGGCTATGGCCCGGCGGTGAAGGTTTTCACTGTCGACATGCGGCAGTTTTACCGTCAGCACGGCCGCCTGCATCGGGTCCATGCGGCAGTTGAGACCGCGGTAGACATTATGATATGTACGTGTCGCGCCATAGTTTGCAAGCGCTCTTATGGTCTCTGCAAGCCGGGAGTCAGAGGTGGTGACGGCTCCGGCGTCGCCCAACGCACCGATATTTTTTGTCGGATAGAAACTGAATGCCGCCGCATCACCCAATGCGCCGGTTACAGTCGAGCCGGTCGGTCCTGCGATTTCAGCGCGGGCGCCGATGGCCTGCGCGTTATCCTCGACTATCTTCAGATTATGTCGGCGGGCAAAGTCAGCGAGCGCCTTATCGTAGCAGACGCGCCCGTAAAGATGCACCGTCATCACGGCGCGCAGCCGAGGCGAGGCGTAACGTTCCAGATTGGCTGTGTCGAGATTCATTGTCTGCGGGTCGGCGTCGGCAAATACCGGCACCAATCCGTTATCGGTAATGGCCAATACCGATGCAATATAGGTGTCAGCCGGCACGAGCACCTCGTCACCGGGTTGCATAACGCCGTTTTCGATATAGGCTCTGAAAATCAGGCGCAAGGCGTCAAGGCCGTTGCTCGTGCCTATGGCATATGGCACGCCGCAGAGCGCCGAAAGCTGTCGCTCAAACTCGTCAACCTCCGGGCCGCCTATGTAGCGTCCGCTCTCGGCCACACGACATATGGCCTCGCGGATACGCGACATATACGGACGGTTGACCGTGTCAAGATTTAGAAATGTATAGCGTGCAGTCATCGTTTCACAGAGGTAAGACGTTTAAACTCCTCGTAATCACGTATATAGTCAGTCTCATCATATTTCTCCGACGTAAGCACAAGGCAAACCGTTCCCGACGAAAAATTGTCGAGCGTACGCCATATGCCGCGGTCAAGATAGAACGGACGGTCCGGACGGTTGATGGTCACACGGCGTGTGCGGCAACCGTCATCTATGACAATATCAAACGCACCTGAAAGGGCTATGAGCAGCGATTTGTTGGCTATATGCGCGTGGCCGCCGCGTTCAGTGCCGACAGGCAGGTCATATAGATAATATATACGCTTTATTTCAAAAGGCGCCACAGCCGTGTTCTCGGCCACACATATGCGGCCGTTCTCGCTCGGCAGACTCTCAAGCTCGATAAAACGGCAGTTGTCGACCGACGAGCGCTCGAATATTCCGTCAGATATACTGTCCATGGCACACTTCTAAGAATTGGTGGTAATCACGTATGTAGTCGTTCTCGTCAAAGAGTTTTGACGCAAGCGTCACGCAGGTCGACGCCGTGGCCACATTGCAGATGCGCCGCCATGTCATCGGCGGCAAATAGAGTCCGGTGTTTGAACGGTTGAGGGTGAAAGTCTGCTGAACGCCGTCGCCGCAGTCGACTATTATATCAGCGCTCCCGGAGGTTACAATCAACACCTCGGCGCAGGTCATCAGCGCGCGTCCGTCGCGCTCTCCGCCGCCGGGAATATCGAAAGTCCAGTAGACACGCTCAATTTCAAAAGGCAGATTCATGCCCCCCTCGGCAAATGACAGATTGCCGCGCGGGTCTGTTATTTTGGGGTATGTTATCAGTCTGACCTGATTAGGAGAATCATCCATTTTATTTGCTATTATGACGGGCGGAGGTGAAACGATACAAGCACACAAACCGCCCCGTCTGGCGAAGTTACGAATTTTTCCGCAAAGACTGTGTCTCTGCGATAAAGATTTGGATATCTCCCGTCTTATCGCTAATTTCGCCTTAATTAACAATAAAACCTTAATAAGCCTTATGTTAAGAACTTTTATAGCGTGCGCGGCCATTATTGTCTCGCTGACAGCCGTCGCAGCCAAGGGCGAACGCATCACACTTTGGCCCGACGGCGCCCCCAACAGCAATCACCATGAACTCTCAGCCGAAGAGATGAGAGGACGCAACGCACTCAATGACCCGGCCATGACCCTCTATCTCGCCGCAGAGCCGGCCGGCAAGACCGTCATAGTCTGTCCCGGAGGCGGCTACGGGCATCTCGCCGTAGGACATGAGGGCCACGACATGGCCGACTGGTTCAACCGTCAAGGCGTCAACCTCGCCGTACTGCAGTATCGTCTGCCCTTCGAATGTGATGATGTGCCGCTGAGCGACGTGCAGCAAGCCTTCCGCATACTCCGTGACCGTCTGCCGGGCGAGAAAATCGGCGTCATGGGCTTTTCGGCCGGCGGACATCTCGCCTCGACCGCTGCCACTCATTACACCGACAGTCTGACACGTCCCGACTTCCAGATACTTATCTATCCTGTCATCACGATGGACGGGCCATATGTCAACGACGGAACAAAAATAAACCTTATCGGACGCAACCCTTCGCCCGAAAAGATAGACCTATACAGTAACGAGCGCCATGTCACTGCCAACACCCCGCAGGCTTTCCTCGCCCACTGTGCTGACGACAAGGCCGTTAGAGTCAACGACTCGCTCGACTATGCGGCGCAACTCGCAGCTGCCGGAGTCGATGTCACGCTTTTAGTATATCCGCGCGGAGGCCATGGATGGGGTTTCCGCGACAGCTTCAAATACAAACCGATGTGGACAGCCGAACTTGAAAACTGGCTCCGCAATATCTGAATTTCAAAACTTAATTTAAGATGAGAACAATAATCAAAGCCGCCGCCATAGCCATCGCGGCCGGCATATTCTCCACATCAGCCTGTGCTCAGGCGTCAAAAGGAGACTGGGCTAATTTCAAACGCTACGAAACCGAAAACGCATCCGTAAAGGAAGCGCCGGTCGCCGTATTTATGGGCAATTCCATAACAGACCACTGGCGCGGCATGCATCCTGAGTTTTTCACCTCCAATAATTTCATCGGGCGCGGCATCTCCGGGCAGGTCTCGTCACAGATGCTCTGCCGCTTCCGTCCCGACGTCTTGGACCTATGCCCAAAAGTGGTGGTCATACTTGCCGGCACAAATGATTTGGCCTGTAACAACGGCGTCATAAAGGAGTGTAACATCGTCGGCAACATCGCCTCTATGGTAGACCTCGCGAGAGCTCACGGCATCGTGCCTATAGTCTGCTCAGTGCCCCCGGCCGACCGGTTTCCGTGGCGTATGGAGGTCACCGACGTCACAGCCAAAATCAAATCGCTCAATAAGGCTCTCAAAGCCTATGCCGACGCAAACAAGGTGATTTATGTCGACTACTGGCCCGTCTTGGCCACGGCCGAAGGCGCCATCGACCCGTCGCTGAGCGATGACGCCCTCCACCCCAACACCAAAGGTTATGACGCTATGGAACCCGTCATCCTCGAGGCCATCAAGCAGGCTCTCAGGTAGTCAGACGCGGGCGTCCCGAAAAATTATTGTCACACATCTTGGCATACGCTCTCAGATACTTTCTGAGCGATGACACCATCTCCTGTGTCTCCTGCAGCAGATTGAGATAGACATACAATACGCCCATTGTCGCATTGTCACTTTCATGCAGGCTGCGGTAGAGTTTGTGAGTCGTGTCCGATATGCTGTCCTTCGCTTCGTCACAGTGGCGGCGTATGGTCTTGACGGTCTCGATCGCTCCCGAATCCACAAGGTCGATTGTGTCATTATAAAGTACGGCAATCATCGTGCGCATCTCCTCATATCCTGCGTAATACTGTTTTGGCAGCGGACGGAAATTGTTTTCAATGTGCTCCTTACATATCTCATTGATACGCCGTAAGTTATAAAGTATCGACATGCAGCAGTTATTACTTAAATGAAACCACGCACTTTTTTCGAAAACAGTCTCACGGTTGACCTGACGAAGACACAGAGTCTCCTTACGGCGCGCATTCTTAAGCAGTTTCTTGCGGGCGACAAGCGATGACTCCGCACGCGACAGTGTGCGAAGGTCATCTTTGGCAAAAGCCTCGGCCACAGCGCTGTAGCAGTCGCCGGCATAACGCAGAAACTCCTTTTGCTGTTCACCGATATAGATATGCAGCAGGGGCCATGTGGCACTTTTGTCTTCGGACGAGAGAATACTGTTGTAGAGCGCGTCGCCTTGCTCGTCATGTTTGTCGGCACGGAAACGACGGTTGCTGCGTATGAGCAGATAAATAGTCAGCGCGCCTAAAAGGAAGATGACTATATGGCCGCCGAGATGCATCGCCAGCACTATCAGTCCGGCTCCGATAAAGGCCACACCGGCCGTAAGAAACCATCCTCCGATAACCGAGATGACACCCGTGATGCGGAAGACGGCGCTCTCGCGACTCCACGCACGGTCAGCGAGCGATGTGCCCATTGCTACCATAAAAGTCACAAATGTCGTAGACAGCGGCAGTTTGAGCGATGTGCCGAAGGCTATGAGCGCACCGGCCAGCACAAGGTTGACCGAGCCTCGTATAAGGTCAAACGACGCGCCCTGCTCCATGATGGTCTCGTCGACATTAAAGCGGCGGTTGAACCACCGGCGCACCCGCGGGGGCGTCACACGGCGCACCCACGAAATCACCGACAGAGTCCATCTCACCAAACGGCGCGCAATGGCTGACGAGCCGAACATTTCGTCGCCGGCCGACTGCGAGCCTAAGCCGATTTCGGTCTTGGTCACATTGCGTGCTTTCTTTGACGTGGCAAGCGACACGACCATTATCAGTCCGGCGCCTATGAGAAAATACAGGGGAGTGTTGGCCGGCCCGTTGAGCGAATCCATCATATATCCTCTGAAATCGCCTCCGCCATTGGCCACATAATCCTGATATGACGACAGACCGGACAACGGCACTCCGATAAAATTGACGAGGTCGTTGCCGGCAAAAGCCATCGCGAGGGCGAATGTACCGGACAACACAACGACTTTGAACACATTGACCCCGATAATATGCAGCAGCTGCATGAGTACGGTAGACACCACAAAACACGTGCCTATGATTATCGCCGTATGCGTGTTTATCCACGACTTGACGTCAGCTGTCATGAATGACATGTCCTTAAGCCCCTTCAGCAACAGGAAGTAGACAATGGCCGTCAGACAGACACCACCGAATACACCTATGCGCCAACGCAAACGACTTTTATAATTGAACGTAAAAATCAGGCGCGCTATAAACTGCACAACCGTGCCGAACACAAAGGCAATAGCGACCGACAGAAAGATGCCTATGATGACTGACAGCGCTTTCTCGGTATTGAGCAAATCATTGAATCCCAAATCCGTGCCTCCGGCCATTTTGATAAGTGACACGACGAATGTGGCACCCAAAAGCTCGAAAACCATCGAGACGGTTGTCGACGTCGGCATGCCGAGCGTATTGAATATGTCGAGCAGAATGATGTCGGTGACCATGACAGCCATGAAGATACATATCAGGTCATAAAATGAGAAATGCTCGGGACGGAAGATTCCGTGCCGAGCTATATCCATCATGCCATTGCTCATAGCCGCCCCAAGAAACACGCCTATCGACGCGACAATAAGCACTCGTTTAAATGAGGCGGCTTTAGTGCCGAGTGCCGAGTTGAGAAAATTGACCGCGTCATTGCTCACTCCGACCGAAAGGTCAAACACCGCGAGGGTGAAGAGAAAGATGATTACACACAGAAAAAGTATTTCCATAAACTAACCTATACTGTTTTTATAACACAAAGGTCAGCAGGAATTGTTTCATAAATATTGCATAATTATTAAGCAAATGTTATCTGCGGTCAGATTTGGGCAGAGTGAAATCAAAAACGAGACCGCCGTTACGGCGGCACATGACACTGATATGACCTCCGTGGAAAAGCACGGCGTTCTTTACTATCGCAAGACCGAGCCCGGTGCCTCCGGCCTGACGCGAACGCCCCTTGTCGACACGATAAAAGCGTTCGAAAAGCCGCGGCAGATGCTCCTCGGCCACTCCCATGCCGTTATCGGCAACCGTAATGCCGATAAAGTCACCGCCGTCATCGACAGCTATCACCTCAACCTCGCTGCCGCCCGAATAACTGATGGCATTGGCGATAAGATTGCGGAATATCGAGTCTATGAATGGTGCATTACCATCTATTTCTATATCCTCATCTACGCTGACATTAATCGAAATGCCTTTGTCGGCGGCAGCCGCTCTAAGTTCGTCACATACGGCTCCGACAGCCTCTTTGAGATTGAGCGGCTCGAGAGTTATGTTCGACGCGCCATCCTCGAGACGTGTGATCTGCGAGACATCGTCAAGCAGACGGCGCAGACGCTCACAGCTGTCTGCACAACGGCGTATAAAATCATCACGGCGCTCCGCGCTGAGCGACGGATGTGTTGTCAGTGTTTCGAGACAGACCTGCATAGCTGCCACCGGTGTCTTGAGCTCATGATTGATATTGTTGGTCAGACGGCGTTTCATATCGATTTTCTCCTGTTCCTCACGCATCGCCGCCTTATGCTCGCGGTCTCGGTCGGCCATAGCCTGCTGCAGCCGCGCATATAGTCTTACAATATGATTTGAAATCTCCCCGAGTTCGTCGCGGGGGAAGGTATCCGTATCATAAATCCGCTCGCCACGCTCAGCCTTGCTCGCAAAACTGTTGAGACGGCTGATTAGCTGACCGACACGGCGTGTCGCAAAATATCCGAGAATACACATGGCGACGGTTATGCCCACCATAAACCACAGAAAACCGATATCGGCCGCAAGCAGACGGTTGAGATTGACATCATAAGGCACAGCCGTGCGCACTATATAATCGCCGTTGCTCATCGCCGAGTAAAAATAATTGATACCCGTGCTCGCACTGTGACGGCGGATAGTGTAAGCCGTACCGTTTTTGACCGCATCGGCAATCTCGCGGCGGTCGAGATGATTGACATCAGGCAGGCGGTCAAGCGAGTTGTCAAATACGACGCGTCCGTCACTGTCGATGATACTGACACGTAACTCGTCAAAACCCTCCGCTCCGAAAACACGCGGCACGGCCACTTCGCCCGTCGCTGTCAGGTCGCCAAGCAAAGATTCATTGATGTGCTGCAGCCTGAGGTTTATTTCCTCGGCCTTGAAATCTTTCTCGCGCAGATACTGGAATACGGCGAAACAGCTGACTAACACAACCGAGTAGACGACCAGCCCGGCAAAAAGCCGGCGATGATAACTGAGTTTAATCGATGAAGCCATAGCCGTAACCCGAGCGTGTAACGATATGGCGGCCGTAACGGCCGAGTTTCTGGCGCAGACGCGTGATGTTGACATCGACCACACGGTCAACCACAACCACTTCCTCCGGCCATATGTCGCGCAGAAGCTCCTCGCGCGAGAACACGCGGCCGCGGTTACGCAGAAGCAATGAGAGAATCTCGAACTCCTTGCGCGGCAGACGCACCTCCGCGCCGTCGACCGTACATGTCTTGCGCGACGGCACGACAGTCAGGCCGCCGCATTTGAGCTCCTCATCGGCAGTGCTGCGCGACGAGCCACGCACGCGACGCAGCACTGCGCGGACTCGAGCGAGCACATTCACAACCGAATATGGCTTGGTTATATAATCATCTGCCCCTAAATCGAGACCTTCGGCCATCTCGGCGTCATCGCCGCGTGCTGTCAGAAAGATAATCGGGATACCGGCCGTAGCCTCGCGTTTTTTGAGAATCGACGCGAGCTGCAGACCGCTTATATCGCCCATCATTATATCAAGCAAAATAAGGTCATAGACCGTCAGATCAAGCGTCAGCGCCTCCTCGGCGCTAAGAGCGATGTCTGTGTTGTAACCCGCCTCGTCAAGATTAAAGCGCAGCCCCTCACAGAGCGTCTCCTCGTCATCGACCACAAGTATGCGTCCTTTGCTGTCGTTATCTGTCATATAATGCTCACATTTATATCGCAAAGATAACTAAAAGCCGCCGTCTTCCCCGCCCTCCCGACAAAGTTTAATAAAAACGTAACACTCAGCCCCTCGTTCTCACCACATTTTGCAAATTTTTCGCTAACTTTGTGGTGAAAGCCTTAAAAACCATTCATTACAGATGAGCGACGAAAACGAGATAACTGAGCCCGAAGACGAGTTTAATGACAACAACGAGAATAACAAGGCGCCGGAGGTACTGAAACCTTATACGGCGCCGGCCGACGTGGTGCGCCACCAGTTGCGCGGCATGTATCAGAGCTGGTTCCTCGAATATGCCTCCTACGTCATCCTCGAGCGCGCCGTTCCACACATTGACGACGGCCTGAAACCTGTGCAGCGACGCATCCTGCACTCGATGAAGAAGCTCGACGACGGCAGTTTCAACAAGGTCGCCAACATCGTCGGCAACACGATGCAGTATCACCCTCACGGTGACGCGTCAATCAACGATGCGCTCGTGCAGCTTGGACAGAAAGACCTGCTCGTCGAGACTCAGGGCAACTGGGGCAACATCCTCACCGGAGCCTCGGCTGCCGCAGGCCGTTACATCGAGGCCCGTCTGTCGCAGTTCGCCTTGGAGACGCTTTACAATCCCAAGGTGACCGAGTGGACACCGAGCTATGACGGCCGCAGCCTCGAGCCGGTCACGCTGCCGTCAAAATTCCCGCTGCTGCTCGCACAGGGCGCCGAAGGCATCGCCGTAGGCCTCTCTTCTAAAATTCTGCCTCACAATTTCAACGAAATAATCGACGCCGCCATCAGCTATCTCCACGGCGAGGATTTCGTGCTGCTGCCCGACTTCATCACCGGCGGCATGGCCGACGTCAGCCGCTACAACGACGGACGCCGCGGCGGCACGCTCAAAGTCAGAGCCAAAATCGAGAAAATCGACAACCGCACTCTCGCCATCACCGAGATACCCTTCGGCAAGACGACGGGCGACGTCATCGACTCTATACTCAAGGCTTTCGAAAAAGGTAAAATCAAGATACGCAAGGTCGATGACAACACCGCCCAGACGGCACGCATCATCGTCTATCTCATCCCCGGCACATCGTCTGACAAGGCTATCGACGCGCTCTACGCCTTCACCGACTGTGAAGTCAGCATATCGCCCAACTGCTGCGTCATCTCCGAGCGCAAGCCACACTTCCTCGGCGTAAGTGACGTGCTGCGCCACTCCGTAGACCTGACCAAGCACATCCTCGAAACCGAGCTGCGCATAAAACTCGGCGAACTCGCCGAACAGAAACTCTTCGCATCGCTCGAAAAAATCTTCATAGCCGAGGGCATCTACAAAGACCGCGAATATGAAGAGGCCGTCGACATGGACGCAGCCATCGCCCACATCGACAGCCGTTTCGACCCTTACAAGCCCGACCTGCTGCGCGAGCTGACGCGCGACGACATCGTGCGCCTGACCGAAATACAGATGAAACGCATCTTCCGTTTCAGCGCCGACGAGGCCGACCGCCGCATCGAGGCCTTGGACAAACAGATTGCCGAAATAAACGACAATCTCGAGCACATCGTCGACTACACTATAGCATGGTATCAGCGACTCAAGGATAAATACGGCGCCGCTTATCCGCGCCGCACGGTCATCCGCGGCTTTGATAATATTCAGGCTGCCACCGTCGCCGAGGCCAACGAGAAACTCTACATCAACCGCGAGGAAGGCTTTATCGGCACCGGTCTCAAAAAGGACGAGTTTGTGTGCAACTGCTCGTCGCTCGACGACATCATAATCTTCTACAAAGACGGTCGATACAAGGTCGTCAAGGTGCAGGAAAAGCTCTTCGTCGACAAAAACGTGCTATATGTCAATGTATTCAAGCGCAACGATGAGCGCACAATCTATAACGTCATTTACCGCAACGGCGCGCCCGGCGCCCCATACTATATGAAGCGCTTCGCCGTCACAGGCGTCACACGCGACAAGGTCTACAATCTGACCAAAGGCGAGCCCGGCTCACGTGTCATGTGGTTCTCGGCCAATCCCAACGGCGAGGCCGAGGTGGTCAAGGTTACCCTCAAGCCCAAACAGCGCCTCAAGACGCTGCAGTTTGACATCGACTTCGCCAACCTCGCCATCAAGGGCAAGCAGTCGATGGGCAACCTTGTGACCAAAAACGAGGTGCACCGTTTCTCTCTCAAAGAGCACGGCGCGTCGACTCTCGGCGGCCGCGAGGTGTGGTTTGACCGCGACGTCATGCGCCTCAACTACGAGGGCCGCGGCGAATATCTCGGCGAGTTCTCGGGCAACGATCAGGTGCTCGTCATTTTGGACAACGGCGAGTACTACACCACAGGCTTCGACGCCACAAACCACTACGAGGACAATGTGCTGCGCTTGGAAAAATTCCGTCCGAAGACAGTCTGGACCGCCATACTCAACGACGCCGACCAAGGCTATCCCTACATCAAACGCTTCTGTTTCGAGTCGTCGCAGCGCAAACAGCGCTATCTCGGTGAAAACGAGGCGTCGACGCTGATTGTGCTGAGTGACAAGCCCGGAGCTATGTTCCGCGTCACCTTTGCCGCTCCCGACGACTTCCGCGACCCGCTGACAGTCGACGCCGAGGAGTTTATCGCCGTCAAATCATTCAAGGCCAAGGGCAAACGTCTGACGACCTTTGCCATCGACGCCATCGAGGAGCTTGAGCCAAAAGAGGTCGCCGAGACAGACGACGATGACACGGTCGCACCGACGGCCGACATTGATGACATCGGAGACGAAATCGACGCCGAAGAGCCCGACAAGTCTGACGACGAGGTGCGCGACGAAATCACTGGACAGCAACGCATTTTCTAAACCTGCGGAGATGAGACTCAAACTATTGGCATCCGCCCTTACCGTCTGTCTGTCAATGACGGCACACGGCGGCGAGAACATCGACTCCGTGCGTCCGTTGCGTCCCGTTGCGGCAGCCTATACGCTCGAAATAGGTTCGGCCCATCTCGCCGACACATATCTGACGCCACTCAAATACACCGGGCAGCACTTTGCCCTCGCATATGAGCGTCTGCAGGCCATGCGCCATAATCCTGAACGCAACATCATGCAGTTGCGCGGCTCGCTCGGTATGAATCACTGTGAGAATCCGGCCCGCAACGCCACTATGTGGGACCTCGCCCTCGACCTGTCGTGGAGCATGATGTGGCGATATGATATCGAGGCTGTCAGCGGCCTGCGTCTCGCATGGGGCGGCAACACCGGACTGCGCGCCGGAGCTATGTATCTCGCGCGCAACGGCAACAACCCCGTCGCCGCCAAGGGCGCGTGGACTATCGGCCTGACCGGTATGGCAACCTACAACCTGCGCCTCGGGCGTCTGCCCGTCACACTGCGCTATCAGCCGACACTGCCGCTGACCGGCGTCTTCTTCTCTCCCGATTACGGCGAACTCTACTACGAGATATATCTCGGCAACCACAGCGGACTCGTACACGCCGCGTGGCCCGGCAACTATTTTCGTCTCGACAACCTGCTGACGGCCGATCTGCGTTTCGGCGACACCGCCCTGCGCATAGGCTATCACGGCGATATTTTCTCAAGCAAGGTCAACAACATCGTCACCCGACGCTTCACACACACGCTAAGCATCGGCGTCAGCGGCGAATGGCTCTCGCTCGGACGCAACGGCCGCATCGACCGCCGCGCACGCATAATCTCCGCTCTTTACTGATGACACACCGATTTCTGACATACATATCGGCCACGATAATGACGGCACTCACACTGGGCGGCTGTCACAAAATGGAGGACTGGGACAACGACCGAGAGGGTAATTTCGACGCCCTGTGGACAGTCGTCGACCAACATTATTGTTTCTTCGACGAGAAAGGCGTCGACTGGGATGAAGTCTACACGCGCTACCGTCCGTTGGTCAAGACCAAGATGGGCACACGCGAGTTTTTTGATCTCTGCGCCCAAATGCTCGACGAACTGCGCGACGGCCATGTCAACCTGAGCTCGTCGTTCGAGACCTCATATTACCGCCGCTGGTGGTCTGACTATCCTCAGAATTACGACGAACGCCTCGTCGAGCAGTATTACTTCGGTTTCGACTACAAAACTGTCGGCACTATCGACTACGACGTCTTGGACGACGGCATCGGATACATGCGCTATCCGTCGTTCAGTGCGCCGGTCGGCGAAGGCGCCTTGGACGCTATTCTTGCCTACTTCAACCCCTGCCGCGGCCTGATTATCGACATCCGTGACAACGGCGGAGGCTCGATGACCAATGTAGAGAGACTTGTTGCACGTTTCATTGACAGTCGCATCCTCGCCGGCTACATAAGCCACAAGACCGGCCCGGGCCATAACGATTTCTCAGAGCCATACGCCTATTATTACGATCCTGCCGAGACGGGGCACGTGCGCTGGACCAAGCCTGTGGTCGTGCTGACCAACCGCTCGACATTCAGCGCCGCAAATAATTTCGTGTCTATCATGAAACTGCTTCCGCAGGTCAAAATCGTTGGCGCCACCACAGGCGGCGGCTCCGGCATGCCCTACTCGTCGGAGATACCCTGCGGCTGGGGAGTCAGAATGTCAGCCTGCCCCGTTTTAGACGCCGAGGGACACCCGACCGAAAACGGCATCGAGCCGTCTGCGGGCTGCGCCGTCGACCTCGACCCGACCGTCGCCCTTCAAGGCCGAGACACCATGCTCGACTTCGCCATCGCTCTGCTGCTCAGAGAGTAAGGCGATATATAATTTTAAAATATCCATCATCGCTTAACATATGAAATATCCTGAATTTGAGGAATTGATTTCTCCTGAAAGGATGCAACGATATCTTACGGCCTGTAATTATAATACACAAAAGTCTATGACTTTATATCGTTATAATATCAGGCTCTCGCAAGAATTATTAGCTGTTGTAGGTTGTTTTGAAGTCGTTTTACGCAATAAAATCAATAACCATTTCATATGCCAATTTGGAAACGACTGGCTCAGAGATTTGGTAGTACCGAATGGCAAGTTTTATTCAGATTATAGGGTTGATAAAACAAAAAAAATCATACATAAAGCTTACGAAAGTCTACTAAAAACAAATACATATTCACATAATAAGCTTCTTTCGGAAATGAAGTTTGGCATTTGGAAATATATGTTTTCCAATATTCAATATGCTTTGACCAATCAAACTCTTCTGTCTATTTTTAAGAATAAACCTTTATCTAATAAGTTTTACCGATATGATAATACTTACATATTCAAGGAGCTTGACTACATAAACAATCTCCGAAATCGAATAGCACACCATGAACCAATTTGTTTTGGGAACGGAGCAAACCGTACATCTATCGATACATCATATGCACTAAATCGATACTCACGTATTTTGATCTTATTACGATGGCTTGGCGTAGATGGAAACTCATTGCTCTATGGTTTAGGCGATGTTATTGGTATTTGCAATAAGATTAATGCATTATAACTAATAAATAAATTTAAAATTCAAGTTTTCGGCAAATAAATTCTTCTAAACCCTTGTTTTAATAATCAAAAGACATTATTTTTGCAATGTTTATTCCCGGTAGCCTCTGGTTTCAAGCTATCGGGTTTGGTTTTTATGGGGGATGCATAAAGGTTGTTTATCTGGTCTAATAAACTCCGATATACAGAAAGACGGTTTAACTATTATAGATTTATTTGTCTATAATAGTTAAACCGTCCATCACTTGTGGAAAGAGTGAGTGCTATTCCTCGCGTCTGATGCGTGCTATCTCATCTTTATAGCCTTTTATAACCGCTTTGCGACGTGCAATCTCGGCCTTGGTTCCCTTTATTTTGTCGGCATTATGTGACGGATTCTGCTTAAACAATTCAAGATTATTATAATATGTAACAAGATTTCCCTCAGCATCCTTGATTCTTGACTGAAGACGGGCTATCTTCTCAGCCTTGCGGCGTTTCGCTTCTTCATTTCTACGTTTTTCCTCCGCTTTACGCTCACGCTCAGCCGACGCCGACGAATTGCATCTGCCTGAAGTTTCTGTCCGGTATTCATCATCGTCGTCGTCATCATCATCGTTGTCATATCGTGCCTGCCGTTCGCTTTGGGCGGCAGCTCTTCGTTCTGCCTCACGGCGCAGGTTTTCCTCCTGTTCTTTTCCCACGAGGTAAACTGTATGCCAAATTACATTCAGTGTAGAGTCTACATCCACCCATTTGTCAACAAAAGCCTTCTCGTCTCCATACGGTATGGCCCCCTTGAGTCTGAGACTTCCCTTATCGGTAATCTTGGCGGTAACAATGCCTCTGCACGAATCATTTTTGTTTACAAAATCGACTACTTGTCTGATATCCACACAATCAGCTATTTCCGTACTTCCTGAATCAATCATTATCTCATCGTCAGAAATCATATACCACACAAACCATCTGAAAGATTGGTCCTGAGCTTTGGAATAGTCTGCGCGCACATCGCCGTCAGAGTCAACCTCATATTCTCTCACTCCGTTCTTTTTGAGTAAATCCACGAGCACATCTGTGGTCATCCTCAACTTCCGGTTTACATAGTCATGTCCTGCCGCACGGCAAAAATCAGCCGTATGCTTGCCGAGGAGAGTGACAGCCTGCATTGTCTTATAACTTACGGCTGCCAAATCGCTGTTTTTATCCACAACGATGCGATAGTTGAATCTTATGACGCCGTCGTCTGACACATCGGCGCTGACACCGGCGCCCAAAGACATTGAGTCAAGCGCTCGCCGTGACTTGCCGTTGTCACATGGCGAATGTATCGCCATCTGCACCGTCAGTCTTTCCGGACCAAGCATCAGCCAGACAGTGCGCCTGATATTAAACTTGTCATCAGCCGGAAAAGACGCTCTTACATCACCGTCTGAATCGGCCGTGGCGTCATCGCTGATGATTTTCCCCACTTTCAACAGGTCTTCAGCTTTAAAACCGGATACTTCATGTCTGATGTCCAAACTCGAAATAGTAGTATCCCATAACGACTCAGCCAAATCAAAAGTCGATTTAATTTTCGATACTCCGTTTTCACCTTTTAATTTCTCGACAATCATGGGTATACGGATATGCAATTTCCCGTTTTTATCAATAACTGCAGTCTTATATTTGTCATTGTTAGGGAAACACTCTAAATCGAGTGCCTTACTCATATCTATACCTTCCGGCAGATCAGTCATCTTGGCGTCAAGCATTACATAGCCTTCCTCGACATACAACCAATAAACTATCGGACGAGAGCCGTCTGCTCCGCGCCCGCGCAACACTCTGATGTCACCGTCGTCATCAATCGTCACCTCTGCGCCCGGCAAGTGTGACGTCCCTTTTTTAACAGTTTCGACTATAAGCTGGGCCGTTCTCTGTTTGGGTGTCATCGTCTGACCGGGCTTTGCCATAGTCTGTTTAAGACCGGTCAGAGAATTTGTCAGAGAATTTGTCAGAGAATTTGTCAGAGAATTTGTCAGAGAATTTGTTCCAAGCATGGAGGCCCCCTCCGAACGAATTTCATCTACAATCGAACGAACGTTTTTGAAACTGCTCGTAAGTTCATTAATCGTGTCTCCAAAAGAATCATTTACGGCATCTTTCACCGCACTCGAAACATTTTTTTTAAGTTTATCAAATAGTCCCATAAATACTATAAATTATATTGTTATTTGCATAATATGCTTAAAGACCGACCGCGACAACGGCCGAGCGAAATCTAAGCATTGCAAACGGGACGCAACAATATATATGTATTCGATGCCGGTGAAGGCATACGGGAAGAAGAGCCGTTCCATCACTTTCAGCCTGTCTGAGCCGAATTGCCAAGATGATGTAATCTCCCCGACAGTTGCTCCATAACAACTGCCTTGCACTGCAAATTTACAAACGTCACGGATAAATTCCAATCCGACTCACGTTTTTTCCTACTTTTTTTTTAAAATCACCGCGAAATACAAATATGGCCTTCACGACAGGCATAAACGTCTTATTATATCTTGTCGTTCATCAGGCGGCCTTCTAAGGCGCGACGGTGGGTAGCGGCGGCGCGGGAGGCGAGGTAGGCGTCGATTATCTCGACATGACGCATGTTGTGCATGTCGGTTCCGAGGAAGTCGACGAGGCCCTTCTCTATCAGATACTCGCCCATCTTGCGCTGCTCCTTGCCGTAAGCCTCGGCGAGACTAAGCACATTGACCTGAAACAACAGGCCTGCGTCATGTAGCTGCTGATAGCGCTCGGGACGGCGATAATAATAGCTATATCGCTCAGGGTGAGCGAGTATGGGACGCAAGCCCTTTACCTGCAGATCAAACACGATCTTGTCAAGCAATCCCGGCTCCGAGCTGAACGGATTCTCTATCATCACATAGTCATCCGGCAGCTTCATGGCCTGCGGCGAGTCAATCTGCGCGAGCGAGAAATCGTCGATGCGATACTCGGCATGGTTGGCAAGCTCGACATCGACACCCCTTTCAGCCAAAGCTTTACGTAAATCTTCACGCGGGCCGGCGATGGTCTCGGGCGTGTTCTCAAACACGCCGAGCGTCACGTGAGGACTGGCGAACACCCGCTTTATGCCCCATCGTGACTGCGCCTCGACAAGTGACACAGAGGTTACCGTGTCAGACGAGCCGTCGTCGACTCCGGGTAAGACATGACAATGTATATCGGTCGAAAACCACAGACGCCCCTCGTCGGGCGATGATTTCTTTTTGAAGAAGCTGAACATAAACGTATGAGTCCGAAAACAGGGTTAGACAAGCGTTGCTGAAAGTATATATGCAGTGGAAAACACAACAAATTTAATATAAAAACAAATCATCAGCCGTTTTTGTGAATAAAATTTTCATAACGTTCAAAAAATTGTGGAAAAATTTCTTTAATAATCGAATTATTGCATAAATTTGCAACCAGACACAATTATACACGAATCTGATTTTTTCACTTAAGATAAGACCTGACTTTATGGAAAGCAAAAAACTCAAAATCCGTGACCTGACACTGCGTGACGGACAGCAATCATTGTTTGCGACTCGCCTGAGCCAAGCCGAGATTGACAAACTCCTGCCTTATTATGAGAATGCAGGTTTCTACATCATGGAAGTCTGGGGCGGCGCCGTTCCCGACTCTGTAATGCGTTATCTCGACGAGTCTCCGTGGGACCGTCTGCGTTCGGTGTCAAAAGTGATGAAAGGCAAATCTCTCCTTTCCGCCCTGTCACGCGGACGCAATCTCTTCGGCTATGTGCCCTACCCCGACTACGTCCTCGAAGGTTTTTATAAAGAGGCTATCGCCAACGGCCTCAACGTGATGCGTATCTTCGACGCCCTCAACGATATCGACAATGTCAAGGAATCAATCCGCCTCATCAACGAGCTCGGCGGCATTGCCGACGGCGCTGTCTGCTACACTGTCGACCCCAAGACCGACCCCGCCGACATCAAACGTCCCGGTTTCTTCGGCCGCCTGATGGGCAAGAAAGCCGCTGAGCCCGAGAAGATTTTCACAGACGAATACTTCGTAGAGAAAGCCAAAGCCATGGAGGCTCTCGGCGCCAAGATAATCACTCTGAAGGACATGGCCGGTCTGGTCAATCCCTCGCGCGCCGCATCTATCATCAGCAAGCTCAAGGCTGCCGTCAAGGTGCCCGTCGACTTCCACACCCACTGCACCCCGGGCTACGG
>DXYS01000083.1:0-33871 GCA_019415705.1 Bacteroidales bacterium
ACGGAATATTTTTTCCGTCGGCACTGAAAACGGATGTCATTCCGATTTTCTTTCCAATTAATCCTGGCATTTCTGTGTAATTAAATTAATATTAATTGTTCTGGTTGTTTAAATTCATTGTCAGTACTGATTGCATAACAGCCTGCGGGCTGCCGGGAGACGACACGATGTGCGCGCTCCCGGCGCCGCGGCTCAATATGTCTTGTCAGTGTTATCAGACTTTAATCTGCACCTCTACGCCGCTGGGCAGCTCGAGTTTCATCAGTGCGTCAACAGTCTTGGCCGACGAGTTGTAAATGTCGATAAGACGTTTGAATGACGAAAGCTGGAACTGTTCGCGCGACTTTTTGTTGACAAAGGTCGAACGGTTGACGGTGAAGATGCGCTTGTGGGTAGGCAGGGGAATGGGACCCGAAACAACCGCACCGGTAGCCTTTACAGTCTTGACGATTTTCTCAGCCGATTTGTCGACGAGATTATGATCGTAAGATTTGAGTTTGATTCTGATTTTCTGGCTCATACGATTATGATGATTTTTTTGTTTTACTTCAGGAGGTCTACGCGGCCCTGACACTCGGTCAGGACGTTTTTGGCAATCGATGTCGACACCTCTGCATAGTGCGAGAACGACATGGTCGATGTGGCACGGCCGCTGGTGATGGTGCGGAGGGCGGTCACATAACCGAACATCTCGGCCAGAGGAGCCTTGGCTTTGACGACGCGGGCGCCCGAACGGCTTGTCTCCATGCCTTCGACCTGACCGCGGCGTTTGTTGAGGTCAGAGATGACGTCGCCCATCGATTCCTCGGGTGTAACGACTTCAATCTTCATAATCGGCTCGAGCAGCACGGGACCTGCTTTCTCAGAGGCTTTCTTGAATGCCTGAATAGCACAGAGCTCAAACGAAAGCTGGTCAGAGTCGACCGGATGGAACGAACCGTCAATAACAGTGACTTTAAGCTGCTCGACAGGAAAACCGGCGAGAACACCGTTCTTCATTGCGGTCTGGAAACCTTTCTGAATCGAGGGGATAAACTCCTTGGGGATATTACCGCCCTTAACCTCGTCGACAAACTGCAGTCCGCCTTCGAAGCCCTCGTCGACAGGCTCGACACGCACGATGATATCAGCAAATTTACCACGACCACCGGTCTGCTTCTTGAATACTTCGCGAAGCTCGACGGGCTTGGTGATTGTCTCCTTGTAAGTAACCTGAGGACGGCCCTGATTACACTCTACCTTGAACTCACGACGCAGACGGTCGATGATGATGTCGAGGTGAAGCTCGCCCATACCCGAGATAACGGTCTGGCCGGTCTCTTCGTTGGTCTGAACACGGAATGTGGGGTCCTCCTCGGCGAGTTTCTGCAGACCGACACCGAGTTTGTCGAGGTCTTTCTGAGTCTTGGGCTCGACGGCGATACCGATAACGGGATCGGGGAAGTCCATAGCCTCGAGAACGATCGGATGATTCTCGTCGCAGAGGGTGTCACCTGTGCGGATATCCTTGAAGCCTACGCCTGCACCAATATCACCGCAACCGATGACTTCTTTGGGATTCTGCTTGTTTGAGTGCATCTGGAAGAGGCGCGAGATACGCTCTTTTTTGCCAGAGCGCGAGTTGAGCACGTAGCTGCCGGCGGGGATTTCGCCCGAGTATACGCGGAAGAAGCACAGACGGCCTACATAGGGGTCAGTTGCAATCTTAAACGCAAGAGCACACATCGGAGCCTCCGATGAAGGCTCGCGGGTCTCGACTTCATCAGGATTGCTGATCGAGTGGCCTTCGACTGCGCCGGCGTCGAGAGGACAAGGCAGATATGCGCAGACTGCGTCGAGCAGGCACTGCACGCCTTTGTTCTTGAATGACGAGCCGAGAATCATGGGCACTACGTTCATCGACAGAGTTGCCGCACGGAGAGCCTTCTTGATTTCGTCTTCGGTGATAGTCGAGGGGTCGTCAAAATATTTTGCCATGAGGTCATCGTCATACTCGGCGATTTTCTCAAGCATTTTGTCGCGCCACTCCTCAGCCTCTGCACGGAGATTGTCGGGAATTTCGTCGACCTCGTAGTCGGCGCCCATAGTCTCGTCGTGCCAGAAGATGGCCTTCATGCGGATAAGGTCGACAACACCCTTGAATGTCTCCTCAGCACCGATAGGTATCTGAATGGGACATGGGTTTGCGCCGAGCACATCTTTGAGCTGACGCACAACTTCAAAGAAGTTTGCACCCGAGCGGTCCATCTTGTTTACATAACCGATACGGGGCACATTGTATTTGTCAGCCTGGCGCCATACAGTCTCCGACTGGGGCTCAACACCGCCAACGGCACAGAATGTGGCGACAGCGCCGTCAAGCACACGGAGCGAACGCTCTACCTCGACAGTGAAGTCGACGTGTCCCGGAGTGTCAATAAGGTTGATTTTATATTTTTCGTCGTTATATTTCCAGAATGCGGTGGTTGCGGCCGATGTAATTGTGATGCCGCGCTCCTGCTCCTGCTCCATCCAGTCCATTGTAGCGGCGCCGTCATGCACTTCGCCGATTTTGTGGGTCAGACCGGTGTAGAAAAGAATACGCTCTGATGTAGTTGTCTTGCCGGCATCGATGTGAGCCATAATGCCGATATTGCGCGTATATTTAAGAATTTCGTCTGCTTTAGCCATTTTGGATATTTCGATAGGAATTAATCAATGACATGGTGGATTAGAAGCGGAAGTGTGCGAATGCGCGGTTGGCCTCGGCCATCTTGTGCATATCTTCTTTACGCTTGAATGCGCCGCCTTGATCGTTGAATGCGTCTACGATTTCTGCGGCAAGCTTGTCAGCCATTGTTTTGCCGCCACGTTTGCGGGCATAAAGGATAAGATTCTTCATTGATATAGATTCCTTGCGGTCGGGACGAATTTCGGTAGGCACCTGAAATGTAGCGCCGCCGACGCGACGTGATTTGACCTCTACCTGAGGGGTCACGTTCTCGAGAGCTTTTTTCCAAATCTCTAAAGATGTGAGCTCTTCGTTGGGCAGTTTCGACTTCACAGTCTCGAGTGCGTCATAGAAAATCGTGAAAGCGGTGTTTTTCTTGCCGTCATACATAAGGTGATTGACGAACTTAGTTACTCTCACGTCATTGAAAACGGGATCGGGCAGAATGATCCGTTTCTTAGGTTTAGCCTTTCTCATTTTTAATGATAATCGTTGTGTTTTTGATTGCTTGGTTGCTTTCTTCTTTATTCTTCAGCCCGTCCTCCGACGTGACTTACTCAACCTTTGAGGCAGCTTTTCAAGAAATGCAAAAACGAGTTAATTGAGATGTTTGATAATTACTCGCGGTGCGTTTAGTAAATACTTCACCGCTCCGAGCGTCAGCTGTGAGACTCTCAGAGACGATTACTTCTTGGCTGCACCGGCCTTGGGACGTTTGGCGCCATATTTCGAGCGACGCTGGGTGCGATCTTTAACACCGCTTGTGTCGAGCGTGCCGCGAACGATATGGTAGCGAACACCGGGGAGGTCTTTTACACGACCGCCACGCACGAGCACAATTGAGTGCTCCTGAAGGTTGTGACCTTCACCGGGGATGTACGAGTTCACTTCTTTACCGTTGGTCAGGCGCACACGGGCCACTTTACGCATAGCCGAGTTAGGCTTCTTGGGGGTGGTGGTGTAGACGCGCACACAGACACCGCGACGCTGGGGGCACGAGTCAAGTGCGGGCGACTTACTCTTATCCTCGAGAGCCACACGTCCTTTTCTTACTAATTGCTGAATGGTAGGCATCTTAGTTTCTTTTGTTTCGTTAAATGTTTACTATTCTCTTATGTTTAAAATTCAATCCTTAGCAGACACCGCAAACGCCACCTATCGCCGTCTCCATCAAAGACTTAGCGACAGAAGGGCGCAGTTGTGCCTTTAAAATCTGCGCAAAATTACAACTTTATTTTTTGTTATGCAAATATTTTTGCGCTTGATTTTCAGTCGATTTCAAAAAAAATATCAACTCCGTTCCGTCGTATTCCTACGCGTATCCCGCTACGTCACGACCTGCCGTCAAACATATTTTTTTATCGCCGGAGATATCATATATTTGCATCGTGACAGTCCCCGGCTCCGGTCGGCGTGCTGCACATATACATTATTTATAATACGACTCCCATGAAAAAAGTTCTCGCCGCCGCAGTCATAGCTATTTCTACCGCCTTTGCAGCCGCCATGCCCTCAGCGCCAGTCAAAGTGACATGGCAGACGCTCGGCAACACCACAGACTCGGCCGGTAACACCTGTTACACCCAGCGCCTTACGGTCAGCGGTAATCTCGATTTCGACTTGCTCGCGTTCAATCAGTTCGCCAGACGCATGCACACTCTAAACCCCGCCGACACGCTCCGCGAGATTGTTCCCGGCTACTATGTCATAGCATCACCGCGCTTCCGTCAGGCCGACGGCAGCGTGGTCATAGACATCGTCACACGCGGCGCCATGCAGAATGTCTGCTACGAGCCCGACGGTTTCCATACGGTCACTCTCCCGTCAGGTCTCACCGGCCCGGTTGAGCTGACGCGCCGTTCACTTCTCGACCACCCGTCGCATTACTCCACTCCGCGCGTCAACCGAATGCCTCCGGCCGACGAAATCTACCGACTGAACGAACGTCTCGCCGAAGCCGCCTCCACAGCCTCGCCTTACGACATCATCCCGTCTTTTAAATCAGTCACGAAAACAGGCCGACACACCGTAACACCACTGCGCAAGACTTTTAAAACTGTCGCCCCGACTGACAGTCTCGGCACATACCGCATCGTCATCGCCGGCGGCGAGGCCCGCGTCGAGGCTCCGCAGCAGTCAGCCACACTCGCCCGTCGCCGCTTGGACACACTGCTCGGCGGCCTCCCTGACGGCACTGTCATCGACGAGGCGGTAATCGTGGACCGCCCCGACTTCGGCTATCGCGGCGTTATGATTGACATTGCCCGCAACTATCAGACGCCCGCCCAGATGCGGCGCATCCTCGACCTGATGGCACACTACGGCTTTAACATCCTCCACTTCCATTTCGCCGACGACGAAGCATGGCGCGTAGACATCCCCGGCCTGCCCGAACTTGTCGCGGTAGGCGGCCGACGCGGTTATGCGCCCGACGAGAGCGAGCACCTGTGGCAAATATTCTGCGGTGACGGCAATCCCGCGAGCGTCAATACCTCAAACGGATTTTTCACGACAGACGATTTCATCGGCATGCTGCGGTATGCCGACAGACTCGGCATCAGCGTCCTGCCCGAAATCGAATCGCCGGGACACGCCCGCGCCGCCATCAAGGCAATGGAGCGCCGCGCACGTGTCTGCGGCGACAGCACTCTGCTGCTGACCGAGGCCGCAGACTCATCGGTCTACACATCGGCTCAAGCATTTCACGACAATATCCTAAATCCGGCACTCGAATCGACCTACAGATTTATGTTCCGAGTCTTCGACGGTCTGATTGACCTCTACGCGCAAGCCGGAGTTGAACTCCCCGCGATACATATCGGCGGCGACGAGGTGCCGCGCAATGCGTGGAGTCGCTCGCCGGCCGCACATGCCCTCGCCGACAGTCTCGGATATGAAACTCAGAAACAGATCCACGCTCACTTCGTCAGACGACTCAACGACTATCTCGCCTCTCGCGGCGTGAGACTGTCGGGCTGGCAGGACATCGCTACAGGCCGGATGGACGAATACAACGCCGCCATCAGCCCCAATGTCTTCTCCATCAACAGCTGGACGTTGTCGTCTAAAAGCGACAACTCACCCTCTCGTCAGGCTCTCGAAGGCGGCTATCCTGTCGTGCTAAGCAATGTCGACCGTTTTTATTTAGACATGGTCTACAGTTATCATCCCGACGAGCGTGGTCTGAGCTGGGGAGGCACTGTCGACGAATTCAAGAGCCTCGGAGGCTATCCGTCGTCGCTGTGCATCGTCCGTCCTGACGACCGCGGGCACATCATCGGTGTCTCAGGCCAGCTTTTCGCCGAGACCATACGCTCGGCCGCCGGGCAGGAAGAAATGCTGCTGCCAAAAATGCTCGGTCTCGCCGAACGCGCTTGGAACGCCGACTCGACCTACAGCGTCGAGCGCTTCAACGATGTCATCGCGCGCCGCGAGATTCCTTACTGGCAGCGCGCCGGCTACAATTATCACCTGCGCCAGCCCGGCATAATCTCTGACGGGAAGCACGCTCATTTCAACTCGCCCTACAAAGGCATAGGAGAGATTCGTTACACCATCGACTGCTCCGACCCGTCTGACGCGTCTCCGGCAGCTGACGGCGAGCCTGTAGCAATCCCGGCCGGCACGAAAGAGATACGCGCAGCCTATTATCTCAACGGTCGTCGCTCGGTGACGACAATACTTTATTTATAAGACTCCGCAGCCTCGCGGATGGCCATGAACATGGCGCGGTCTGCGTCGGTGAGTTCCACCGACCGGCGCGCCATCATACGCTGCGCCGTGTCAAAAAATTTGCTCATCGACACATCGGTGAATCCGGCGTTGCCGCCGTCACTGAACGAGGCGACAAAATTACGCGGGAAACCGGAGCCGTGGATATTCACCCCTACCCCGACGACAGTCGCCGTGTTAAACATCGTGTTGATGCCGGCTTTGGAATGGTCGCCCATAATAAGGCCGCAGAACTGCAGACCCGTGCGCAGGAAACGGTGCGACGGATAGTTCCAGAGCTTTATCTCGGTATAGTCATTTTTGAGATTTGAGGCCGTGCATCCGGCGCCGAGATTACACCATGCGCCGATGACCGCGTTGCCGAGAAATCCGTCATGAGCCTTATTGCTGTAACTGTGGATGACCACATTATTGAGTTCTCCGCCTACTTTCGACCACGGACCGATTGTCGTGTCGGGATAAATACGCGCCCCCATATTGACGACCGAGTGCTCGCAGACAGCTATCGGCCCCCGCAACGCGGCACACTCCATCACTTCGGCACACTGACCTATATAAACAGGTCCATTTGTCACGTTGACGGTGCAACCTCTGACCGTCGCACCCGGCTCAATAAACAATTGCTCACGGTCGCCTATTACCGTAACTGTCGGGTCAATAGCCGCACTCTCACGACCTGCTGTCAGCGCAGCGAAGTCGGCGCGCAGAGCCTCGCCGTTAAGCCTGAAAATATCTGTTACATTATTTATAGACATGTAGTCATCCTCATAGCTCACTCGTCGCATTTCTTCGCCGCGACAGGCGATAACCCGTCCCTCGCGGTCGACAAGCGCTTCGCCCGGCTGCAGCGCCGCGGCTGCCTCAGCTAACGGCGGGTCGGCGACAATATTACCGGCGATGCTTAGTGTAGCCGCGTCGGCAGCATCGGCCTTACAGGGAAATTTCTCGCTAAGATAGCCGGGCGTCGAGTAGCTGTAGTCGCCAGGCAGCAGATGCTGCCACTTCTCGGCGAGAGTCAGGATGCCGAGGCGCAGATTGGCCACCGGACGAGTATAGGTGAGCGGCAGCAGATTGTCGCGCACCTCCTGAGAGTCAAATAAGATGATATTCATGACATGACGGTGTTATATCGTTTGACGGTGCAAAGATAAGCCTATTACGCCGAGCGACAGCACATCATGTCGATTTTTTTGTCGTATCAGCCCGGATTAGCCGTCATCAGCTGATATATCTGACGAGTCTCACGCTCGGTCAGACGATAATATCCGCCTATGGTTGCGCCTTTATCCTCATGGAGTTTTCTGACGAGCAGGTCTATATCGGGGTCGGCGATACCGAGATCTCTGAAAGTCAACGGCATGCGCAGGACTGCCCCGAAGAATGCACGCAGCGAAGCCACGGCGTCTATGGCCGCCGAGCGGTCGTCGGGAGCGGTCACTCCGAAGACGCGCCGGCCGAGCTGCGCGACTTTCGACGGCTTGTGATGAGCCATAAACGCCATCCATGCCGGGATGACCACTGCAAGTCCGGCACCATGCACAACGCCGTAGACCGCACTTATTTCATGTTCCATAAAATGCGACACCCAGTCTTCGCGCCGGCCGCAACCGACGATACCGTTATGGCCGAGCGTTCCGGCCCACTCGATATTGGCGCGGGTCTGATAGTCGGTCGGATCAGACAACGCCTTGGGAGCCTCGTTGATTAACGACAGCAGCAGACCCTCGGCAAGACGGTCAGACACCTCCACGCGGCTCGTCGGCGAAAAATAGCGCTCCATGATGTGTGACATCATGTCGACCACGCCGCAGGCTGTCTGATAAGCCGACAGTGTGAACGTCAGCTCCGGGTCGATTATGGCGAAGCGCGGACGGAGCACCGAGTCTGTACGCAGGCTTATTTTCTGCAACGTGTCACGCTTGGTGATTACAGAGTTGCCCGACCCCTCACTTCCCGACCCCGGGATAGTCAGCACGACGCCGACCGGCAGTGCATTCTTTACAATCTGTTTCCCTGCATAAAAATCCCAGAAATCGCCGTCATAGCCTATACCGGCGGCTATAGCCTTGGCTGTGTCGATAACCGATCCTCCGCCGATGGCGAGCAGACCGTCGATGTGCTTGTCACGGCCGAGCGCGATGCCCTCATAGACGCGGTCGTCAGTCGGATTCTGCTCTATGCCGCCGAATTCTACATACTCTATGCCTATGGTTGAGAGCGACATCTCGATGCGGTCAAGCAGACCGTTGGCCTTTACATATTTCTTGCCGTAGACAATCATTACCTTTTTGGCCCCCATCAGGAATGTGAGCATACCGGTCTTCTCCTCGGCTCCGCGCCCGAATTCATACAGCGTCGGACTATAATAAGTAAAATTATCCATCTTAAAATTCCTTTTTATAAATTATTAACCGACTGTGGTGCACACTTGTTCGCGATTATTTACGTTAATAAACATATGTATGACATCGAAACCATACTCCAAGCCCTTGCGCTGACTTTCGTGGCCGGCGCGGCCACGGGCGTCGGGGCGCTCATATCCATAACTGCGCGCAAAACCGACACGCGTATTCTCTCCGGAGCGCTCGGCCTCTCGGCAGGAGTGATGGTCTACATCTCCTTTATGGAGCTGTTGCCCGAAGCCATAGCTTCGCTGTCGGCCGACCATGACACACGCGTCGCTCAGATTATTTCGCTTGCGGCATTCTTCGGCGGCGTAGCCCTCATAGCGCTCATCGACAGATTCGTGCCCGAAGACGAGAATCCTCACGAGATGCACACCATGGACGAGCTCTCGCGCCCCGGCAACCACCATTTGCGCCGCACGGCCACAATGCTGGCTCTCGCCATCGGCATCCACAACTTCCCCGAGGGCATGGCGAGTTTTATCTCGGCCCTCGACGGTCTCGATGTAGCCCTGCCGGTGATTATAGCGATTGCCATCCACAACATCCCCGAAGGCATTGCCGTAGCCGTGCCGATTTATCATTCGACCGGCAGCCGACGCAAGGCCATCAGATACTCTCTTCTCTCCGGCATGGCCGAGCCTGCCGGTGCAATTGTCGGCATAGCCGTATTGCTGCCGTTCTGGTCGCTGGCCGTCAACGCAATATGCCTTGCTGCCGTAGCCGGCATAATGGTCTACATATCGTTCGACGAACTGCTGCCGGGAGCCGAACGGTTCGGCCATCACCACATGACCATCACGGGCGTAATTGCCGGCATGGCCATTATGGCCCTGACAATGCTCTGGCTCTGAGACTCGGACCGTCATTTCATAAACACGAAATAGACGGCGAGCACTAAGCAGACAAACGCTGCAAGGTGATTCCACTGCAGTGACTCACCTTTGAAAAATACTACCGTGAAAAGTGTGAACACCACCAACGTGATGACCTCCTGCAACACCTTGAGTTGCATGAGTGAAAACGCTCCGCCGTTGCCCGCAAATCCGTAGCGATTTGCAGGTACCTGAAAACTGTATTCGGCCAACGCAATACCCCACGAAAGAAGTATGACCACATAAAGCGGCGTGTTTGACCCGATGACATGCATCTGCTGCAGTTTCAGATGTCCGTACCACGCAAACGTCATAAAGATATTGGAGATGACGAGCAGCCCGATTGTTAGCCAGATATTCATTTTAATACACTTTAACTTTTAATGCTGTAACGAATTATTTCCCATTGCGTCTTATATACAAAGGACATAAAGAAACAGCAATCTTTAAAAACATTATCAAGTCATCCGTGACGCCGGTCAGTCGAGGCGTCGCGGATGTTTTTTATTCGGGAGCATAGACGACGGTCACTGACGGTCGGGCGAATATATCTCGCGCTGTCGTCATGGCTGATTCGACGCTTACAAGCCTCCGCTGGCGCTCAACGGTATCGTTGACATCCTCTCCGTGCATCACCGCCATCGCGAGCGACGCAGCCTTGGCCTGATAACCCATATTTGAGAAATTGAATGTCGACTCAAATCTGTTGAGCGAACGCTCGAGTTCCCGACGGCCTATATTGCCGGGCTCGCACAATTGTCTGACCTCGTCGAGCATTATTCGTCGCGCGCGGTCGACCGCCTCATCACTGCTGTCAGACAATCTCACATTAAGCATCAGGAATCCTTCGCACTCGCTGCCGGCTATAGATGCATCAGCGTCTGTGAAAAGCCCGTCACCACCGACAACCAGCCGCCGGTAGAAACGCGAAGACTTGCCGGCCGCGAGGATATCGGTCAGCGAATCAGCTATAAAATACTCCGGATTGCCATAGGCCGCCATCGGGAATGCGATTGTAACAGCAGTCTGCGGCACGGCACCAGTGACGCGCTCGACTATGTCTGACGTCGGGAAGACCGGATGTAGCGCGGGACGCGGCTCAGTAGTGCGCCGTTCGATTGGGCCGAACCATTTCTCCGCCAGCTCCCTGACTTTCTCATAACTTATATTGCCGGAAACAGCGAGTACAGCTTTCTCCGGGCCGTAATGGCTGTAAAACCAGCGACGGGCGTCTTCAGCTGTGACCGACGCCACATGCTCCGGTCTAAGGCCTATGACCGGCCACCCGTAAGGATTATTCTCGCCATAAAGCAGACGGCGCAGGTGATGGCCGAGATTACCGTACGGACGGTTGAGACACTGCTGTTTGAACTCCTCTATAACTACCTGACGCTGCACCTCTACGGTGCGCTCGCTCAGAGCCGGTGACAGCAGACGGTCGCTCTCAAGCCAAAAGGCAGTCTCGACATTGTGGGCAGGCACGATATCATAAAAATTTGTATAATCGTTGCTCGTCCACGCGTTATCACTACCTCCCGCCGCCTCTAAAGCGGCGCTGTAATCCGTGACATTGGCCGAGCCGCCGAACATAAGATGCTCGAACAGATGGGCAATCCCCGTCTGACGCGGTGACTCGTCACGCGCACCCGTGTCATAAAGCACATTGACAGCCACCATAGCCGTCTGAGGGTCGCAGTTATGTACGACCCTCAGACCATTATCGAGCGTAAACGTCCGATATTCAATCATTTGTTTTCAAATGTATGCGTTCAGTCCACGATTCTCATCGATTCGATGCGGATATCGCTGAGCGGACGGTCATGACCGTCGGTTTTTGCTTTCTCGATTTTGTCAACTACGTCCATTCCCTTGACGACTTCGCCGAAAACAGTGTATGCGTTGTCGAGATGAGGCGTGCCGCCGATTTCGAGATACTCTTTTTTCATCTCGTCTGTGATGGTCACGGGGTGTGCCTCGACGTATGCCTCGGTCTCCTCAACTAACTGCTGCTGAAGTTTCTGCAGACCCTCGCTATCCTGAGCCGTACGCATCTGGTTGATTTCGCCCATGTGCTGCTCGACGAGCTGGTTGAAGCGGTTGCTCATGGCCGTATTCTTGACATAGGCCTCCAACTGTGTCATTTCGGCGGGTGTAACCTTCTTGCCCGTCACGATATAGAACTGTGAGCCTGACGAAGCTTTAGTCGGGTTGACTTGGTCGCCCTGACGGGCAGCAGCGAGCGCACCGCGTTTGTGGAAATGCTTCGGATAGTTGATTTCTGCGGGGATGGTATAGCTCGGACCGCCGCTGCCGAGCATCTGGCCCGGCTGAGCCGTCTTCGACTCGGGGTCGCCGGCCTGCACCATAAACTCGTTGATTACGCGGTGAAAGAGGGTGCCGTCATAGTAACCTTCTTTGACAAGCTTGACGAAGTTGTCACGATGTCGGGGAGTGTCGCCATAGAGCAGCACGGTTATGTCACCTAAAGTCGTCTTGATTTCGACGGTTACCGACGTGGTGTCGGCCGGATTGAAGTCTGTTGCCATTGTTTCACCGGTTTTGTCTGTTAAGCTGTCGGCACCGTTGGCCTCGGCTTTCTCGCCAGAGGCTGACGAGCTGCATGCGCTGAGCCCGAAGAGCACGGCTGCCGCAGTAAAAATCTTTTTGAACATTTGTTATACTGTAATTATATTGATTATTTTCTCAGATGGCCGACTGCGGGAAGAGACGCTTGTAGATGCGGCGGAAATTATTGTCTGTCGCGATAAGTTCAGAGGCACGGTCGGCGTAGTCAGCGCCGTAGATGCTGTTAAGTATGTCAGGCAGATAGCGGTGCTCGCGGTCTTTGTCGATAGTCGATGCTATCAGACGCTTGACCGGCTCGGCGAAGCGCTGTGCGTCTATGGCGTGAAGATAACGTGCGGCCGACGCCAGAAACTGCCCCGTCAAATCTACAGTCACCATATTGTCAACTAAAGCATCGAGGTCTGACTCACTACATTCGTCAATGTGATTAGCTATATATTCGTAGGTCATAAGACCGTCCGGATCACGTTTTAGCTCTTGTATCTCTTGCTGGGTCATTATCGTTGGGTTTATAACATTATTCACTTGTTTCAGACTCGTCACGCGACAGACGGCGATACACATAGTCGATGACCGTCTCGGCGAGTTCATCCATGCCGAGCAGCGACGAGTCAAATGTGAGGTCATAGCTGCGCGCATCGCCCCATCGCTTGTCTGTGTAGAAATTATAGAAATTAGAGCGCAGTTTGTTGGTCTTTTCGGCGAGAGCACGAGCCTGTTCGGCCGTCACTGTGTCGGCGCGCTCAATGATTCGTCTGACGCAACACTCCATGGGCGCATGCACAAAGATATTGATGACATTATCCATATCGCGGAGCACATAGTCAGCGCTTCGGCCCACTATCACACACGGTCCGGCCGACGCAATCTCATGAATGAAATCACACTGCGCCTGATAGATGCTGTCAGAGCTGATTGACGTCGACCCAGCATAATAGGCCATCGGGTTATATCCGAGATTAAACGAGAACAGACCCGATATGAAACTCGGCATACGTTCGTCGTTTTTCTCAAAATACTCAGTACTGAGACCCGCTTTCTGGGCTGCCTTGACCAACAGCTCCTTGTCATAAAACGCTATGCCGAGGCGGTCAGCAATAAGACGCCCTAACTGACGGCCGCCGCTGCCGAAACTGCGGCCGACCGTGATGACATACCGGTCAGGAAGTGACTTTGTCGGCTTGTTTTCCATATCGCATGACAGTCTTGTTATTACTTTCACGGCAAAAATAGACATTTTATTCGGTTTTATCAATAAAAAGAGTAAGCGACCGGAAAACTCATGCTGCCTATACCCGTAGAGCGCCATTACCGGCTTAAACTTTTTATATAAATTATCATACTAATGTTAAACATTATATCAGTCCGCACTTTTTTACAATACCGATTGTTGTGATATACAGATTGTCAATAAAGTGAATCGACAATCGCGATGTGCGTCGGCGCATCGTGACAACATGTCGGATTGAAATAATTATTAACTAAAGACCCTAAATGGCGGTGGCACGAAAAATCCACTTTTTTTCTCTGCACTTCTGTTCGGTCGATTTCTAACATAAACACACTAATTAAATTTAAATTATTATGGCACAGAAAACGTATTCTCCCGTAGTGCAAGAGCTTGCCGATCTTATTAAAGAAAACAATTGGCAGGACAAGTTTAATCAGGCTATCGCCAAAGTGGTCGCCTATAAGATTCCCGGTCTGTCGGATATCGCTTCGATTGACGACTATCTCGACTATCTTGAGGCTTATATGCACTGGGTTCCGTCTGAAAATCAGGAAGGCACACATGTCTATCAGCACCTTTTCCGCTCTTTCTTCCTGCTCGATCAGGAGCCTGTGAAATCGCTCCAGACTCCTTGCGCGCCGGCCGATCAGCAGCCCAAACTGACTCCGCTGTCACAGTGGATGGTAGACTATTGCTACGGTATCGGCAACTGGCTTGACAGCCCTGAGTCTATCACCGACGACAGCGTCAAGTCATTCTACAACAGCGCAGTCTACAACATGGACGAATACCTCGAGCCCCGTGGTGGCTGGAAGACATTCAACCAGATGTTCGCCCGTCACACCAAACCGGGTTATCGTCCTATCGCCGGCCTTAACGACGACCGCATCATCGTTCACCCCGCCGACGCATGCTTCGGAGGTCAGTGGGAAATCCGCCCTGACACCCATGTACGCATCAAAGGTCTCGACTGGAGCATCGACGAGCTTCTCGAAGGCAGCCCCTACAAAGACAAATTCAAAGGCGGCATGTGGTGCCACTCGTTCCTCAGCTGGACCGACTATCATCGTCAGCATGCGCCTCTGTCGGGCATCGTCCGTGAGGCTCGTGTCATCCAAGGCGCAAACTATGTCGACCTCGTTGCAGTTCCTGACAAAGTCAACCCCGTCACAAATCAGGTCGAGGCATGGCGTGCAACCGCTCCTGATCAGGCCGGATACGAATTCATGCAGACACGTGGCCTGATTGTGCTCGAGACAAAATACGGTTATGTAGCCATTCTGCCTATCGCAATGCCTCAGGTATCGTCAGTTGTCGTAACTGCCGAAGAGGGCATGGCTCTGAAGAAAGGCGACGAGATTTCTTACTTCCAGTTTGGCGGCTCTGACATCGTTTACCTCTTCTCGGCTAACATGAACGTGTCTATTTCAGCTCACAAAGGCACCCACTACAAAGTAGGCACCAAGATTGGAGAGATTTATCCGGTAGTCGAGCTTTAAGCCGACCGGCAAAAAGCTATCGAGTAAACTGAAATTTATTCATGGCCTGATCCTACGGTCATGATGCAAGGCGGAGGCCGGCATCAATGCCGGCCTCCGTTCCTTTAATTCACACACATCGTTTCACTAAATATAACCCGGATTTATGAATACCTCGAATACTCCCAAAACGTCATCCTCCCCGGCGCCCAAGACTCCGGCAAAGGCACTGATTTCGACAGGTGCGATGACGATTATGATTATTACGACCGTGGTCAGTCTGCGAGGACTGCCGTCGCAGGCCGAATTCGGCATACAGTCAATATTCTATTATCTGTTCGCCGCGTTATTTTTCCTTTTGCCTTTTTCGCTTGTGTGTGCCGAGCTCGCCTCGACCTATACAAAGTCCGGCGGCCTCTACCGCTGGGTGTCTGAAGCCTTCGGCCCCCGCTGGGGATGGTCGGCCATGTATCTCGAGTGGCAGACACTTGTCATATGGTTTCCCGCCGTGCTGATGTTTGCCGCCGTCTCGCTGGCTTATATCTTCTGGCCCGAGTCGTTTGACGCCAAGCTGTCAGCCAACAAGATTTACACGCTAATAGTGGTCCTCGCCGTATACTGGATTACAAACTTCATAGCCTTCAGAGGCATGAAATCATCAAAGATACTCAGCACCTTAGGCGGTCTTTTCGGCACGATCGTCCCGGCCGCCATCCTCATCATACTCGGCGTCGCCTATCTCTGCATGGGTAAACCGATAATGCTGACACACGAGTCATTTTTCCCCGACTTCACTAAAATAGGCACAATTGTGCTGGCTGCTTCTATCTTCCTGTTCTATGGAGGAATGGAGATGAACGCCGTGCATGTGCAGAACATGAAGAATCCTGCACGCCAGTTCCCGCGCGCCATATTCCTCGCCGTAGCTGCCATCGTGCTTATATTTGTCTTCGCCACATTAGCCATCGGCTTTGTCGTTCCGGCCAAAGACATCAACCTGCTCGCATCTCTGCTGGTAGCCTATAATGATTTGTGGGCAGCCGTCGGTGCTCCATGGTTGGGCAATGTCATGGCACTCCTGATTACTTTCGGTGTCATCGGTCAGGTGAGCGTAATCATCGCCGGCCCTTCGACCGGTCTTGTTGCAGTCGGCGAGAGCGGCTACCTGCCACGCTCGCTTCAGAAAGTCAACAGCAACGGTGTCAACAAACCCATCCTTTATGTCCAAGCACTCTTCGTCAGCCTGCTGGCTCTGGTGCTTGTCGTATTGCCCTCGGTGCAATCTGCATATCAGGTTATGTCACAGATGGCTACCGTCATTTATTTGATTCTTGTGCTGATGATTTACTTCGCCTTCTTCCGCCTGCGTCACACACAGCCTGACAAACCGCGCGGTTTCCGAATCCCCGGCGGACGCTTCGGCGAGTATCTGATTGGCGGCGTGGGTGTCCTCGGCGCTTTCATAGCCATGATTCTCAGCTTCTTCCCCCCGTCGCAGATCAACACCGGCAATCCGGTCGTCTACGTACTTATAATCCTCGTAGGCGCTGTAATTTTCTTCTGTCTGCCGCTGATAGTCTTTGCCAAACGCAAACCGTCATGGCGCAACCCGTCGGCCGACTTCTACCCGTTCGACTGGCAGATTGAAAACCGCAAACCCTCAGAGGTGTCAAAATGGGCTGCCGACTATCAGCCGACTATGGCCGATATCGCCGCAACTGATGCACGTGTTTTCGCTATCGAGAACGGCGAGACCGAGGCCGCAGCCGAGAAGATTGCCGCCGAAGCCGCAAAGGCCTATACAGACGGCGCCAATCCTCAGGCGGTTGCCTACAGTGTGTTCGATAAAAGTAAAAGTGCCTCCGCATCCGACTCCAAGTAACTCGGTGACGGCCTTTCACCCCGAAAAAATCAAAGGACAATGAAGATCAACACCGGCAAGGGGACTATACCCCTGATGACGCTGATTGCCATATGGTCAATCTCTCTGACAGTCAATCTGCCGGGGCTGGCCATCACGCCCATGCTCGGAAATCTCGACAAGATTTTTCCCGGATCCTCAGAGCTCGAGGTGCAGCTCCTGACTGTTCTGCCCAATGTGTTTATCATTCCATTTGTACTCCTTTCGGGCAAGCTGTCACTCTCTAAAAGCAAAATCAAGATTGTAGTGGTTGCCCTCGCCATATATCTGGCGAGCGGCATCCTCTACTTCTTTGCCGACAGCATGGTCGAGCTGATTGTCATAAGCTGCATGCTCGGCATAGGTTGCGGACTCCTGATACCGCTTGCGGCCGGACTGCTTGCCGACACATTCACAGGCAAATACCGCATGCAGCAGCTCGGCATCAAATCGGGCATATCAAACATTGCACTCGTGATTGCAACCTACGCTGTCGGATGGCTTAGTCACGGCAGCTGGCGCATGCCGTTCCTCGTGTATCTGATTCCGGCCATACCGCTGGTACTGTCAGTATTTCTGCGCGAAATACCACGCGATGACCTTTATCAGCCGGCCGGCGCCCCCTCTCCTGACATGAAAGCCACCGCTAAAGCAGCCGCAAAGGCTGTGACCGCGGGCACACCCGCCGGAGGCATCCGCGCAAAAGCTCCCGCCGGAGCTGTCGGCAGTTCGCGCATACGCAACGGATTCATTGTCTCACGCGTATGGTCGCTCATTGCCGTATATTTCTTCGTGTGCTACGCCACGGTGATTGTCAGCTACTATACTCCGTTTCTGATGCAAGGCAACGGCATGTCCGTCTCTGATGTCGGCACTGTTACTGCTGTCTTCTTCCTCGCGGTTTTCCTTCCGGGATTCATACTGCCCTACGTAATCAAAGTGTTCCGTCAGGCCACTCTGATAATCTGCTCGCTTGTCATGGCGGCGGGAGTTCTGCTTATGGCCATGGGACATTCTTTCGGCGTGATGTGTGCGGCTGCCGTTCTCGTCGGATTCGGCTACGGTGTCTTCCAGCCGCTGATTTACGACAAAGCGACACAGATTGTCACCGTCCCGGCCAAGGCGACTCTCGCCCTCGCGATTGTCCTCGCGGCCAACTATCTGTCGATTAGCGCCACTCCGTTTATTGTCGACGGTTTACGTGATATTTTTGATCCGCAACATCTCAATAACACATTCCCCTTTATCCTCAACTCCGTGCTTCTGGGCGCATTTACAATCGTGGTATTCATATTCCGCAAATCGTTTGTGTTCAGCATCGACCGGTCTTATTATTAATCAGCGTTTTCAAACTATTTAAAGAATTAATCTTACAAATGAATACCTTTATACGCTCCTTGTTGCTGATTTCGGCTTTTATATCTGCCTGCGGGGTGCTCGCCCAGAATCATCCGGCTGCCGCTCCTCGCCACGACATAACCATCCTTAATCCCGCCCGCGACAACGACACGACTGTCATAGACATTTACGGGATTTTTCAGGAAAATGCCCCTAAATCATATAAGATTCCCGGGGCACCGCGATTTGCCATCGAAGGCAAAGACCGCAAGTTTTATTTAGGTATCGGCGGAACAGCCAAAGCCACCGTGTCATATGACTGGGGTAACCCTATCGACAACGCCTATGATTTCACGACCTCTTCGATTCCGATGCAGCAGCGTAAAGGCGACGGTGGCCTCTATCAGTTCTCGGCAGCGACCAGCGGACTGTTTGTCAACTTCGTCGCACTCCCCGGGACAAAGAATCAGGTCGGAGTCTATTTTAACTTCAACCTGACCGGCAACGGCAATGACTACGGGTTCAACCTCTACTATGCCTACATAAAATATCGCGGCCTGACCGTCGGATATGATTTCAGCCTTTTCAGCGACATGGCCGCCATACCTCCGAGCATTGACAACGAAGGCCCTAACGCACTGACAGCCATCCCCAACGGCGTCATTGACTATCGGCACAGCTTCAATAATCACTGGAGCGCCGGAGTCGGAGCCGAGCTCCCGATGGCATCGGCTACGACAGGCGACGGCACATACATGGTCAATCAGCGCGTACCTGACATTCCCGCCTATGTGCAGTATTCATGGGGCGGAGGCAAAAGCTGGGTGCGTCTGTCGGGCATCATTCGTAACATGCTCTATCGCGATGAAGTCGCCGACCGCAACCGCGACTGCGTCGGATGGGGCGTGAAAATGAGCGGAAGCGCCTCGTTCGGACCCATTGTGACAGCCTACTATCAGGCTGCTTACGGACGCGGCATAACAAGCTACTTTCAGGACCTCTACGAAGGTGGTCTCGACATGACCCCTGACGGCAACGGACGTCTCCACGGCGTAAAGGCGTGGGGCGGCTATTTCGGACTGCAATATAATATATCTCCGAAAGTATATGCCACCACCACCTACAGCCACTTGCGCAACTATGCATCCGCTTATGACGGCGGCGCTACGCCGTGGGACAGCCAGTACCGCTATGCACAATATGCCCTCGCAAATGTGATGTGGAATATCACATCACAGATTTCCACCGGCATCGAATATATCTACGGTCGACGTGTCGACATGGACGGTGTGTCACGCCATGACAACCGCATCCAGACTATGCTGCAGGTAACATTCTGATTCCACCGTACACGGCGCCGTTTTCAGCAGACAACAGTCTGACGCGGCGCCGTGTTATGTTTTTATACCGCAGAAAATAATGTTTTCTTAATGAATATTTATAATTTTGCCCTATATAAATATGTATAGATAATGAAAGGACGCAAACTGATATTCACGGCTGTAATGGCAATCGCAATCGGCACGACACTGATTTTAACCTATCGCAGCATACGTTCGACAGGAGTCGTAATCTCCGGAGGTATACTCTTCATACTTGCAGGCGTAATCAACACGTTCGCATCTCTCGGCACACGCGACAGCGATGGCCGCAGCCGAGTAAGCTCTTGGACAATGGCCCTCGGCTGGATAACAAGCGCCGCAGCAGTCGTACTCGGACTGTGCATGCTGATTTTCCAGTCGACATTCATCGGTCTCGTGCCCTTTATCTTCGGTGTGCTTGTCGCCTTCGGAGCCCTCTATCAGTTTTTCCTCTTAGGATTCGGAGCGCGTCCCGTCACGCTACCCGTGTGGCTATTCACCGCGCCGGTGCTTCTGACAGCCGGAAGCATATATGTTTTCATGCAAAAAGCCGGCGCTGACGACAGCTCGATAATGCTGCTGACAGGCATCAGTTTCGCGGTCTTCGGTGCGGCAACCCTGATAGAAGGCATAATTATCGGCAGCCGCAATCGCTCAATGCGCCGACGCAGTTCACAGCCCGATGATAATAACGTCCGGGACACCGACGGTGTAAACGACATCCAAGACGTCGACGCGACTGAGATACGTCCGCTCGACAGCCCCGAAATACCCTCAAAAAACACGCCAAAAACAACTTAAATCATAAAATATCACCTCAAAAGCACAAAATATTGTGCGAGATTCAAAAAAAAGTACGATATTTGCACTTGCAAATTAAAACAGACGTCTTTTGACGTATTAAAAACTTGCATATCAACGATATTAATAAACCAATAACCGTTAAAAATAAATCAACAATGACAAAAGCTGACATCGTTAACGAAATTGCCAAAACTACCGGCATCGACAAGCCCGCTGTCCTCGAAACTATCGAGAAATTCATGAGCATCGTCAAAGACTCGCTCGCTCACGGCGAAAACGTTTATCTGCGCGGCTTCGGCAGTTTCATCGTTAAAACACGATCTGAGAAAACAGCCCGCAACATCTCTAAGAACACAACTATCATCATCCCCGCTCACAAGATTCCGGCATTCAAACCTGCCAAAGTCTTCATGGAGGATGTGAAATAATATCTCTTAAATCATTCATGCGCCGGACGACGGCATCCATGATATAATTATTAACCCATTAAATTAGCGTAAAATGCCCAGCGGAAAGAAAAGAAAAGGCCACAAGATGGCTACCCACAAGCGCAAAAAACGTCTTAGAAAGAATCGTCACAAGAAGAAATAAATTTACTTGACTGACTATTCAATCAACGCTATACGAAGAACAAACTTGACGCGGGGAGTATCCACAGGGATTGTCTGTCCCCGTTCAAGTTTTGTTCTTTGTGTGTTTAAGACACTACCACTCTCCTTTTAACAATCACGTCATAATCCATCCCTCACCAACACGCAAAAATGAAAAGCGAATTAATCGTAGACGTGCAGCCCGGCGATGTGTCAATCGCCCTGCTCGAAGATTCGCGCCTCGTTTCTCTGCAGAAAGAGGCACGCAACATCGCCTATGCGGTCGGTGACATTTATCTGGCTAAAGTCAAAAAACTTATGCCGGGACTCAACGCCGCATTCGTCAACGTGGGGTATGAGAAAGACGCATTCCTCCATTATCTTGACCTCGGCTCTCACTTCGCATCTTACTCGGCTTTCGTGTCGCAACTGCTCGGCGACCGCAGCAAAGTGCCGGCCCTGTCAAAACAAAAACTTCTCCCCGACATCGACAAACACGGCTCCATAACCGACCAGCTGCAACCCGGCCGCGAGCTCCTTGTCCAGATTGTCAAAGAACCGATTTCGTCAAAAGGCCCGAGACTGACCACAGAGATTACATTTACCGGCCGATTCCTTGTGCTGATTCCTTTCAGCGACAAAATCTCGATTTCTCAGAAAATCAAGACTACCGAGGAAAAACTTCGCCTGCGTCAGCTCGTCGAAAGCATAAAGCCAAAAAATTTCGGCGTCATCGTGCGCACATCAGCCGAAGGCAAACGTGTCGCAGAGCTCAATCATGAACTCAAGACCCTCCTGCAATGCTGGGAAGACACTATCGCCAAAGCCCAGCGCGCAGCCGTCCCGTCTCTCATCTTCGAAGAAGAAAGCCGCATCGTAGGCATGTTGCGTGACGTTTTCTCGCCCTCATTCGAGAGCATAACCGTCAACAACCCCGACATTTACTCACAGATTGCAAAGTATGTCGCCCTGATTGCCCCCGAGCGAAAAGACATTGTCAAGCTCTACGACAAAGACGAGCCTATTTTTGACCACTTCTCGATTACACGCCAGATTAAATCATCATTCGGCAAGACTGTTTCTTTCAAGTCAGGAGCCTATATTATTATAGAGCACACCGAAGCCCTGCATGTAATCGACGTCAACTCCGGCAACCGCACAAAAGCCGGCTCTGACCAAGAGACAAACGCCCTCGAGGTCAATCTGCGCGCCGCAGACGAGATTGCCCGTCAGCTGCGTCTGCGTGATATGGGCGGCATTATTGTGGTTGACTTTATCGACATGGCAAAGGCCGAGCACCGTCAGGAGCTCTATGACCACATGCGTGAAATCATGGCCAATGACCGCGCGCGCCACAACATCCTGCCGCTCAGCAAATTCGGCCTGATGCAGATAACTCGTCAACGCGTGCGCCCGGCCCTTGACATCACCACCACGGAGACATGTCCGTCCTGTTTTGGCAAAGGCGAGGTACAGCCGTCGCTACTCTTCACCGACACTCTGCGCGAGAAAATAGACTACCTGATTAACATCCTGCAAGTCAAAGACTTCATAGTCTATGTTCATCCCTTTGTCGATGCATACATCAAACGCGGCATATTCTCGTCTCTCTACGGACGATGGCGCCGCTCGATGGGACGCTGTTTCAAAGTCATGCCTGACGAATCTCTCGCATACCTTCAGTATCGCGTGCTTGACAAAGACCGCAACGAGATTAATCTGCGCGAAGAGAAAGACTCCGGCTCATCATCGACCGAAAAAACAAAAAACAAAGCCCGTAACCGAGGAGCCGAAGAGCAGGACGAAACACCCGCTCCCAAACCTAAACAAGCTAAGGCTGAGACGAAAGCACGAACTCAGAAGAACGAACAAAAAAAGCAACAGCCCAAAGCCGAGAATACACCACGGCAGGCAGAAGACCAACCGGCCAAAACCGAGCAGAACAACACTGATAATATAAGCGCAGCAGACATACAACCCGCTGCGGAGCCGGCCGGTCCCAAACCGGTCAAAAAGGCAAAATCAAAACCACAACGCAACCCCGAGAAATCCGCCGCTCCGGACAACGATTCCGTTTCAGAGACGGATGAAGCCGTCGGCGTCTCTGCGTCTGTCAATGACGTCAGTGATACTGTGGGCTCCATTTCCGACGAGACTCAGGACAAACCCGAGGCTCAGGGAAATGCGGCATCTCAGGACACCTCAGAGACAAAAGCCAAGCGCTCGAGAAGCCGCCGTGGACGCCGCAACGCCGCAAAGAAATCTCAGGACGAAAACAACTCCACGGGCGACGACGACATTTCGTCCGCTCCACTCGCCCTCCTGCCTGCACACACCGACTCTGACGAGTCACCCTCAGAGGAATAATTTTTTCATACTCCTATAAAAAACGGCCGATGAAACCATCGGCCGTTTTTATATCTTAGCCATATAGGGCTTATAATGCCTTATGAATCAGCTAAAACGCGTTCTTCTCGCCTTGGAAAGCGTTTATGACCGTCCGGGCCATAATCTTAAGGTCGAGCAGTAGCGTCCAGTTTTCGATATACCACACATCAAACTCGACACGACGCTCCATTTTCCACAGTTCGTCGGTCAGGCCGCGGTATCCGTTGACCTGCGCCCAGCCCGTGATGCCCGGTTTGACAATATGGCGCACCATGTAGCGGTTGACAAGCTTTGAATAATCCTCCGTATGCTTGAGCATATGGGGACGCGGCCCGACAATCGACATGTCGCCACGCCACACATTGATAAACTGAGGCAGCTCGTCGAGCGACGAACGCCGCAGAAAATCACCGAAACGCGTCTTGCGAGGGTCATCTTTCGTGGCCTGACACGAGTCGGCTTTCTTGTTGACATGCATCGTGCGGAACTTAAGACAGTCAAATGACTTGCCGCGATAGCCCGTGCGTTTCTGTCTGAAATAGACTGGTCCCGGCGATGTCAGCTTGATGGTGATTGCCACCGGGATATAAATCAGAGGATATAACGTGACTAAAAAGACTGTCGAGAAAAGCAGATCCACACCGCGTTTCACCGCACGGTTAAACGGATTTTTAAGCGGATTGCGGCGTCCGGCAAGTATCGGCATCGGACCGATATTATGAAGCTCATAGCCGCGTCCGAGCACCGGTTTGACCTGCGGCACATAGAAGAACTCGCAGACCGTGTCGTCGGCTATCTTCACCACACGTGCCATGTCTCCGCCCATAAGTTCGTTGAGCGTGTAATATATCTGCTCTACCTTGTTCTCGCGGATAAAGTCAGTCAGAGAGTCGATATTTCCCGCATAACGCTCGGGATACTTGAAGTCATCACGACACGCGTCATCAAAAAAACCGAGAAAACGATAACCGTAACCCGCATCGCTCTGCAGCTCCTCCATCAGACGCGCCGACGTGGGGTTGGTGCCTATAATTACTACACGCGTGTAGTTATATCCCCGGCGCCTGTATGACTTGATGAAATAGCGTGTGATTAGATTGACCGCGGGCACAAGCACCACAAGCATCGAATAATAGACCGCATAAAAGGCCACAGGAACATCTCCGACTGTCATAATCTCACTTAACGACAGGAAGAAAAGCGCATGTATGCCGACATTTATCAGCGAATCGGCCACTACACGGTCCATCAGTATGGTGCGCATCGACTGTTTCAGGCCGGTCTGGCGGAACAGCACCGGCAGATAACCGACATTGACCAACAGCCACATCATGCGCAGGTCTTCACCTGACACATGCGAATATACGACCACCGCCAATCCGAATATAAGATTGAACATCGCCAAGTCGCATATATTCAATAACGGCTTGACAAAGCGACCTAATCCGTTGTGAAATGTCAGTATCGGCATAATGGTTGGCTATGAGACAGTCTTTTTGCGGAAGATAGCGCGGTCTGATTTCCGCCCTTATACTCCTCCACGTTAATTAACGTAAACGAGGCATGACTTATTGTGACACTGACGGCCGCCATCGTAAAATAGCGGCCGCCATAATATCTATAGAGCTGAATCTCAAAGCTTACTGTCTATCAGCTTGACCTTTTCGTCAATTTGGTCAATATCGGCTTTGAGTCGCTCGATTTTACGCTGGAAATCTCTTAACATCGAGTCACCCGACTTGCTTTTGGCCGAGAGGAAACCGAGATTATTCTCATAAGTTCTGAGCTCGTTGCGTTTGGCCTCGGCCACACGCAAGAGTTTCTCGCGTTCTCTATAGAGCTTGTTGTCATCGCCCTCTATCTCGGCCACAGCGGTCTCGAAGCGGTTCATACGCTCACGGTGCTCACGGAGTTCGAGAGCATCACGCAGTTCATTGAGTTTGTCGCGGAAAGCCTCATAGACCTTGTCCTTCTCGCGGAAAGGCACATGACCGATTGATTTCCACTCGGCCTGCAGAGCTTTAAGGCGCTCAATAGCCTCCTCGCGCGGTGTTTCGGCCGTGATTTCACCCAGACGGGCTATAACGTCACGTTTAGCCTTAAGATTGGCATTCTCGGTCTGACGCACTCCTGATGTTGCCTTCTTTTTCTGCTCGAAGAAGTGGTCGCAGGCGGCAAGGAAACGCTGCCAGATGGCATCGCTGTGCTTCTTGGCTACAGTGCCTATGGTCTTCCATTCCTTCTGCATAGCCACAAACTCGTCACCCGCCTTGCGCCAGTCTGTCGAATCCTTAAGCGCTTCAGCGCGCTCGCAGAGAGCGACCTTGGCCGCCAGATTGCGCGACAGTTCGTCTCGGGTCGATTTGAAGAACTCTGATTTGGCCGCGAAGAATTTGTCACAAGCCGCGCGGAAACGTGCGAAAAGACGGTTATTGAGCTTACGCGAGGCAAAACCGAGAGTCTTCCATTCGGTCTGTGCCGCGATAACTTCTTTAGTCGCCTCATCCCATGCTGCAAAAGTTTTCAGTTTCTCTAAATCGACTGCCTCCACACGCTCGCAGAGGGCAGTCTTGCCGGCCTCGTTCTCGGCCTCACGGGCCTTGCGGGCCTCGAAATAAGCCTGATATCTCTTATTGATTTCAGCCGAGAAGTTTTTAAACTTCTCCCATATTTCTTCTCTAATTTCCTTAGCCACCGGACCGACCTGACGCCATTTGTTATGGAGCTCCTGAAGGCGGCGATAAGCCACGATGACATCTTCTTCGGCCGTCAGACCCTCAGCCTCGCTGAGCAGCAGCATCTTGCTGTCAAGATTTTTCTTGAAGTCATAGTCGCGCAACTCTTTGTTGATTTTAAGATTGTCGGAGTAGCGCTCGCGGGCATCCTGAAAACGTTTCCAAAGGTTTGTCTCCTCGGTTGCAGGCACATCGCCGCATGCGTTGAATTCGTCCTGCAGCTCACGATAGCGCGGGAATGTACGGTTGACATTGTCCGTGTCTTCGGCTAAAGCGATAATCTCGGCTATAATAGCGTTTTTGCGCTCGAGATTGGCCTGACGCTTGGCCTCCTGCTCGGCGGCGAGGGCGGCCTTGCGCTCACGCAGGTCATTGAGTATCTTCTTGATTTCTGTATCTTTCTCGTCGTCGGCCGGCTCTACAAAGCTCTCGGCATCATTGCCGGCTTCGGCCCATGCCGTGCGGGCCTCGTCTGTCTCGTTTTTATGGATAGCGTTATAATGCTGACGCAGACGGCGCAGATCATCACCGCTGATTTCAGCGATGTCTTTAGCCTCAAGCTCGCGGGCGGCAGCAAGTATGCCGTCTTTGTCTAAAGCCGCAACTGCCTCGGCTGACTGCTGCTCGGCCTCTTCTACGGCCTCGCTGACCTCGGCTTCGAGATCGGCAAGCGGCGCATCAGTGACCTGTGTCCCGGCGGATTCTTCTTCTGACGGAGCAGAAGACTCGGCCACAGTGTCTGCTACAGGTGATTGTGTTGTTTCAGGATCAAGACTTTTTTCGGCGGCGTCGTTGACAGGCGCCTCGCTGAGAGCTTTTTCGGCGGCATTAGTTGACGCTGCCGAAGGATCACGCATTTCCATAATGATTAGTTTTAAATTGTCAGAGTCTGGCGTTTGATGACAGACGTGTAAGCGCGAATTTAATAAAAAACTTTGATTTATAGGCAAAAACCCGATTTTTTTATCCTCCGAGTGTTAATTTAGCTCCCTTAGCTTTTTAACTATTATAGCTATTCTAACCCCGTCTGACTTATTCCCCTCAAAAACACAGCGCCGACGGTCATCATCTGACCGCCGGCGCGAGTATCGGTTAAATCAGGCTCTGATTATTTGCCTGAGAGTTTCTCTTTGAGAGCGGCAAGAGCCTCGAGGTCACCGAGAGTGGTCTTCTCGAGCGGAGCATTGAGTGCGGGAGCCTCTTCAGCCTGTTTCTTGGGCTGACGGCGTGCTTTGCGCTCGGCTGCTTTCTCTGCACGTGCTTCATCTTCGAAGATGCGGCTGTGAGAGAGGATGATGCGCTTGCTGTCTTTGTTGAATTCGATTACTTTGAAGTCAAGTTTCTCGTCAACCTTAGCCTGTGAGCCGTCCTCTTTAACGAGGTGTTTGGGAGTAGCGAAGCCCTCTACGCCGTAAGGCAGAGCAATCACGGCACCCTTGTCGAGCATCTCGACGATTGTGCCCTCGTGAACAGAGCCGACGGTGAAGATGGTCTCGAAGACATCCCACGGATTCTCCTCGAGCTGTTTGTGGCCGAGGCTCAGACGACGGTTGTCTTTGTCGATGGCGAGAACCTCTACCTCGATGTCAGCACCGATCTGAGTAAACTCGCTCGGGTGTTTGATTTTCTTGGTCCAAGAGAGGTCGCTGATGTGGATGAGGCCGTCAACACCTTCTTCAATCTCGACGAATACGCCGAAGTTGGTGAAGTTGCGCACTTTGGCTGTGTGGCGGCTGCCGAGAGGATATTTGGTCTCGATATTCTCCCACGGGTCGTTCTTGAGCTGTTTGATGCCGAGGCTCATCTTGCGGTCCTCGCGGTCGAGTGTGAGGACTACGGCCTCAACCTCGTCGCCGACTTTCATGAAGTCCTGAGCGCTGCGCAGGTGCTGCGACCATGACATCTCGCTGACATGGATCAGGCCCTCGACGCCGGGAGCGATTTCGAGGAATGCGCCGTAATCAGCCATGACAACGACTTTGCCTTTAACTTTGTCACCGACTTTGAGCTCGGGATCGAGAGCATCCCAAGGATGGGGATGAAGCTGTTTGAGACCGAGAGCGATACGTTTTTTCTCGTCGTCGAAGTCGAGGATAACGACGTTGAGCTTCTGGTCGAGCTCCACAACCTCGCTCGGGTGGCTTACGCGGCCCCAAGACAGGTCAGTGATGTGGATGAGACCGTCGACACCGCCGAGGTCGATGAACACACCGTAAGCGGTGATGTTCTTGACTGTGCCCTCGAGCACCTGACCCTTCTCGAGTTTCGAGATGATCTCGCGCTTCTGCTGCTCGAGCTCGGCCTCGATGAGAGCCTTGTGTGATACGACAACGTTCTTGAACTCTTCGTTGATTTTCACAACCTTGAACTCCATGGTCTTGCCGACATAGAGATCGTAGTCGCGGATGGGTTTGACGTCGATCTGTGAGCCGGGGAGGAAAGCCTCGATACCGAACACGTCGACAATCATGCCGCCTTTGGTACGGCATTTGATATAGCCTTTGATGATTTCATCATTGGCGAGAGCAGCGTTGATGCGCTCCCAAGAGCGTGATGCGCGTGCTTTCTTGTGTGACAGGATGAGCTGACCTTTTTTGTCTTCCTGATTCTCGATGAACACCTCTACAGTGTCGCCGACTTTGATGTCGGGATTGTAGCGGAACTCATTCATGGGGATGATGCCGTCGCTCTTGTAGCCGATGTTAACCACTGCCTCACGTTTGTTGAGGGCGATGATGGTACCTTCGATTACGTCTTTGTCTTTGACGGTGTTGAGAGACTCGTCGTAAGTCTTTGTGAGCTCCTCGCGGGTCTTCTCGCCTTTGTTTTCGCCGTTTTCATAGGCGTCCCAGTCGAAGTCTTCGATGGGTGAATTTTTTAATTCAGTCATTAATAAAGTTAATAAATAGGGTTAATTAAAAATAGAATCAGTTTCTCACCGGCCCGTAAGCCGACGGCTCTGATTAGCGCGCAAAGATAATAATAATTTTCTAACTTCCAAAGACTTTTACCCTCCCCGCCCCATTTTTTCAGAAAAAAATCAGCGGCGCAGGAGGGTAAGGGTGGGTTTGAAGGTGAGGGTGCAGCCGAGGGCTTCTTTGAAGGCGCAGAGGCCGAGATTGGGCTCGCCTTCCGACGACGAGGGGCCGATGTCGACGGTCTCGTAGCCGGCGCCGTAGTAATGTTCCATGACGCAGCGGGCGAGCATGGCCATGGGGCGGCTTTCGTTCCAGCCCTCGACGTGGCCCCAGTAGATGACCTGCGCCACGCGCTCGTTGAGGCGGTAGATGATTGCGGCGGCTACGTCACAGCTGTCTTTGCTCAGCACGAAGGAGTCGATGGCGACGAGGCGCGACGTCTCCACGAGGGCGGCGAGGGTCATGCGCAGTGGGAATCCGCGCTGTTGTCTGTTCAGCGCTATGACATCATAGGCGCGGGCGAGCGTGCAGGCCGCGAACGTGAATCCGGCGCGCACCGAGCGGTTGTAATGGTTGCGCATATTCGGCTCAAGTCCTGCCACATAGCCGGGATAGCGCGAGAGCTCATAGTGATAGTTGTAGTCGGAATATCGCATACACCCGACGGTCAGAAGCGCACCGACGACGCGTGGCTGCATTACGGGGTCATAGACCGCCGGCGGCAGTGTGACGGTCAGGCCTCGATCGCCAAAGCGGTCGGCGAGCAGGCGCGCAAAGTCGGCAAGTGTCTCGAGTTTTTGGATGGAGTTAAAGCTGACAGCAGCAAAGGGCGCCGAGAATGGCGCGCGCCAGCCGTCATCAGTCAGCCCCGCGATGAGACCGCAGCGGTGACGACCCGAGGCGTCGACAGCGCTGACACACTCCACTTCACGGGCCTTCGCGGCATTGAGCCGGGCAAACGCACCGGTAGCGTAGCAGCAGAGCGGACGGGTGTAAACCGCATCAAACTCTTCGGGGCTCAGACTGACAAGTTCCATGATTTCACATCTTTACAATTCGATTTCAAACGACGACTGACGCACCACCTCCGGCGCTGACGAGTCCAACAGGTCGACGATGGTCGACGGCTCGATGCCCCCCTCTCCGCTGTCGATAACCAAATCAGCGTCGTGGCCATAGCGCAGCGCCAATGAGTCGGCGTGACGGGCGTCATCGGACTCGTCCTCGTCAATGGCTACAGAGGTCGAGGCCACAGGCGCACCGAGCGCCTCGGCCAAAGCTAACGCCACAGAGTGGTCGGGAATACGTATGCCTACGGTCTTGCGGCCCTTGAACACCTTGGGCAAGGAGTTCTGCGCAGGCAAAATAAATGTGAACGGACCGGGCAGGTTCTCTTTGAGCAGGCGGAAGGCGCGGTTGTCGATTTTGGCGTACTCGGCAGCCTGCAAAAGCGACGAGCACACTATCGACAGCAGATGTTTGTCGGGGTTGATGCCCTTGAGGCGGCAGAGGCGCTCGACGGCGCGGTTGTCCAAGGCGTTGCAGCCCAAGGCATAAATAGTGTCGGTAGGGTAAATGACGATGCCGCCATCACGGAGTATGCGCACGGCGTCGTCAATCGCGCGCGAGTTAATCGAGTCCGGAAATACGGTCAGGGTTTTCATGGTCTGACGAGGGTAAATCTTATGTTGGTGGCTGAGGCGTAGGTCTCCAAAAGACGCCGCGTCAGCGCCATAATGTCGTCCTCGGGCATGTCGGGGCCGAACATATTGATGGTCAGCAGCAACCGGCGCGTCGACGGCGTGATTTTGGTGCGGTCATTGTCAGACGTCGGTGTGCCGATGCCCCCGACGGCATCGCGCCACACGGGCAGGCACGCGATATTGAGCTGGCCGCGGCCGATAGCCTCATATGGCTCGCCCTCGCGGCCGACGCCGAGCGTCAGGCAGTCGCCCTCGATGCGGTCTCGGTCGAAGCCGCCTATTGAGTGCCCGCAACTGACTGACAGCAGGTTGACAAGGTCAATGAGCGCCAGCGAGCGGTAAAGTCCGATGCCCTTGACAAAGCGGCGGCAGAGTGCCTCGGTCGACGGGCGGTAACGGTTAGGCTCCTTGCCGCAAGCCTTGTAGGCCTGACGTGTCGCGGCTATGCCGGGGCGTTTGTTTATATCAGCCATCTCGTGGAGCTGACCGAAACTTTCGGCGAACGCCGTGATTTCGCGCCACAGAGCGTCGTCGGTCTCGGGGCTCTCAACGTCTGCCTCGACAGCCAACAGGCGGTATTCGGGCGCAGCATCTTTTATCTGAGGGTCTATTATAAATTGCATAATCAGTCTGCTTTAATCAGTCCGTTTTTAATCAATATTTCCTCCACAGCCATCGACATGTCGCGGCGCGAACGGTCGTGACGGTTTTCAAGAACGACGACACTGACGCCCGTCGACGGATATTTGGCCACATAAGCCTGATAGCCGCCGTTATCGCCCGTGTGGAAAACTTTCAGCGGGCTGTCGGGCCGATGCTCGATAAACCAGCCGAGCCCGTACCACGTGTAGGGTCGACGCTGATAGTCACACCATGTGCTCGCAGCCACGTCGGTATGTGGCCGGTAGGCCATCGCAATCCAATCAGCCGGTAGCAGTCCGCCGAGAAGCGCATGCTCCCAGCTCGCCATGTCGCGGGCAGTGGCGTAGAGCGCCCCGTCAGGGCGCGTGGCGAAGAAAGTCTCCTCGCCGTAGTCATATTCGCGCCAGCCGCCGTCGGCCGTCGGCTCATATCCGTGCGAGCGGCCGGGCTGCGGGCGTGCCGGGTCGAAATAGTAGCTCGAAGTCATCCCGGCGGGGTCGAGTATATGTTTGCGCTGATAATCTGTGAAGTTTTCGTCCGAGACACGCTCTATAATGCGCGCCAACAGCAGGAAAGTCGGGTTGACATAGTCATAAACCGTGCCCGGCTCGAAAAGCAGCGTGTCAAGGTCGGCGAAGTACTCCACAGACGATTCGTCGGTCGCATACAGACATGCGTCGCGGCACGAGCGGTCACGCAGATCAGGGATGCCCGACGATTGCGACGCGAGGTGTCGCGGCGTCACGCGCTGCCATATCTCCGATTTATATTCGGGGAAATATTTCGACATAGGCGCGTCGATATCGACCAATCCGGCCGCGGCGAGACGCAGCAGCCCGACAACGGTAAACTGTTTTGACACAGAGGCGATGCAGAATCTTGTCGACTGACTTATCGGCTCGCGGCTCTCCATGTCGGCCAAGCCGAAATAGCGCTCATAGACGACCGAGTCGCCGGCCGACACGATTACGGCTCCGCCCGGCTCGTTCAGCCCGTGCGGATAGCGCGCCTCAAAGACCGAGTCGAGCGCGGCCTCGAGCGGCGTAGCAGCCTGCGTGCCGGTCGCCGCGGCGGCAAAAAGTGTTACTAACAGTGTTTTGGCTTTCATCAACCGCAAATATACAAATTTTATTTAACTCTCAGCCAATCGACCGCTCCGACAGGATCCACTAAAAAGTGTCCCCGGCCGCCGTAAACCGGAGACCGGGGACACATATCTTTAATATAATCTCTAAAGACGGTTATCAGTTAAGAGCCTTAGAGAGATTGAAGTTTGCAAACTCGAGGTCCTCGGCTGCACGGGCGGCCATCTTCTTGTCGAGACGGATAGCCTGACGCAGATTGGTGTTGAGCATCGACTCGTTGTTTGTGCGGGCGCCTACGATAGCCATCAGATAATATGTGGTGGCGTCGGGGCGATTGATGCCGGCGAGAGTCTGTTTAGCCTTGCTGTAGTCTTTTACAAGAATCTGAGCGAGGGCGGCGTTGTTGCTCTTGGTGTCACCGAAGGCGCGAACAGCAGCGGCATTGTCACCCATCTTGAGATAGTATGTGCCGAGGGCACCTGCGAGGTCGTTTGCGCCTGAAGCTGCGCCAAAGTACTCGTTAGCCTTGGCGTAGTTGTGGTCGAGCATCGACACGAGACCGAGGTTCATCTTGGCGTCAGCGCTGTTGGCGTCAAGTGACAGAGCCTTCTGGAAGTTGGCTTTGGCGGCGTCAAAATCACCGGCGATATACTGTGTCACACCGAGGTCGTTCCATGCACGGTAGTCGTTGGGATAGATGCGGGCTGTAGTGTCATAGATTTTCATGCGGCGGTCGTTGTTGTCGGTGAGAGTAGCGCAGTAGAGGAGCTCGTCGACGGTGAGGGCTTTGGGATTGACATTGAAGAGGCGCTCGATCTCAGCGTCGCTCTTGCCGATCACGTCGATAGAGGCTGTGATGCGCGAGTAGCGGAGCTGCGGCAGAATCTGGTCGGCAAGCTGCTCGAAGACATTAGAGAGGTTGCGGATTTCTTTCTCGCGCTGCTCGGGGTCTTTATACATCGAGAGAACGCTCAGGATAAGATCTTTGTCCTGAATATTGCTCTTCGACACAAGTTCTTTGAAGCCTTCCCAGTCCTCGGCTGTAAACTGAGCTGTGAGGTCGCCGAACTCGGTGATTTTGTCCTTCTTCATCTGATTCTCGATGTAGTTGGTCGTGTTGGTCTCACGCTGCTGGGCGAGACGCTCGTTGATAGCCATTGTGCCGTCAGGCGATGCGTATGACGACACATTGACCTCCTTGATCACGCGGGCCGTGTCAGAGTTGGCGGCAATAAGCTCTTTCTTCAGCTCGTTCATTGCATCGGTTTTGAGCTCGCCGGCACGGATGTTGGCCTGATTGATGAGGAACATGATGTCTGCAGCATATTTCTCGTTGATGATGCGCTGGAAAGCATCCGGAGCGATAGCGGGCTGCACACCGGCTACAGAG
>DXYS01000083.1:33881-60415 GCA_019415705.1 Bacteroidales bacterium
GGCCAATGCTGCGGTCGAAACGACGCCGTCGGCCACCTTGACGCGCGGCAGCACATACTGTTTGCTGCCCTGATTTACGGTGAAAGCGAGCTCAAGAGCCGATTTGCTCATGGCGTCCTGATAATCATAGCTGACGGGGACGGTTACCGTGCCGCCGTTCTCATATGAAATTACGGGATTATTGCCGCGCACCTTCTCGCCTTGGAAACGATAAGGCTGCGACGCTACCTCCTGACCGTCGAAAACAAGATAAGGTGTCACTGTGACTTCTGCGTTCTTGACAAAGAATTTTGCAGGGATACGGCCGGTAACAGTCGCGGGAACTTTCTCTCCGACGACTTCAAGCGGATTGGGATTTACGCTGAAATAGTCAGATTTGAACTGGCCGAGTTTTTTTCCGCATGACGACAGGGCCAGAGCGGCTCCGACGGTTACGATAAAACAAAGTTTGCGGTTCATGATAATTTTAAGTTTATAGGATGAATATATTCAGACTTTTGATTAGTCAGCGGCAGACACCGCGAGGGCGCCGCTCATACTTGGTGCAAAGATAACGATTTTTCGGCGCTGTGAAACGGCCTCAGCCTTATTATTTACTTAAATATTCAAAAAAAAACTCCTTCACAAAGTCCGACCGCAAAATAATCATTACTTTTGTGTCGGTGCGCCCTGCGGCCGCCGAAAAACTCCACTAACAAAAGACACCGTTTTACACCCACCCTACCACCATAATGAGAAGATGGCGCATCGAAGACAGCGCAGAGCTGTATAACATCAGCGGCTGGGGCCGCAACTATTTTTCGATCAACGACAAAGGACATGTCGTTGTCACCCCTCGTCCCGGCTCGGCATCGGTCGACCTCAAAGACATCATGGACGAGCTGCAGGTGCGCGACATCACCGCCCCGGTCCTGTTGCGTTTCCCCGACATCCTCGACAACCGCATCGAGAAAATCTCGCGCTGTTTCGCGCAGGCCTCCGAACAGTATGAATACACGGCCAACAACTACATGATTTACCCCATCAAGGTCAATCAGATGCGTCAGGTCGTTGAGGAAATCGTCAGCTACGGCAAAAAATTCAACATAGGTCTTGAGGCCGGCTCCAAGCCCGAGCTCCATGCCGTCCTCGCCACTAACATCGCCGAGAACGCGCTCGTCATCTGCAACGGCTACAAGGACGAGAATTATATCGAGCTCGCCCTGCTCGCCCAGAAGATGGGACGCCGCATATACCTCGTCGTCGAGAAACTCAACGAGCTGCGCCTCATCGCCGACATAGCCCGACGCATAAAAATCCGCCCCAACATCGGCATACGCATCAAGCTGTCGAGTTCGGGCGCCGGAAAATGGGAGGAAAGTGGAGGCGACCAGTCAAAATTCGGCCTCAACTCTTCGGAACTGCTTGAGGCCCTCGACATACTCGAGCGCCGTGACATGAAAGACTGCCTCAAGCTCATCCACTTCCACATCGGCAGCCAGATTACTAAAATCCGCCGCATCAAAAACGCGCTCCGCGAGGCCACGCAGTTCTACGTCCAGCTTTCCAAGATGGGCTTTGACATCGACTTCATCGACATAGGCGGAGGACTCGGCGTAGACTATGACGGCACACGCTCCAGCTCGTCAGAGAGTTCGATGAACTATTCGATACAGGAGTATGCCAACGACGCCGTGTCGGCCATTGTCGACGCCTGCGTCAAAAACGACCTCCGACAGCCCAACATAATCACCGAAAGCGGACGCTCGCTCACCGCCCACCACTCCATACTCATCTTTGAGGCCTTAGAGACCGCCCAGCTCCCCTTGTGGCGCGACAACGAGGAACTCAATCCCGACGCACACGAACTCGCCGTCGAGCTATATGACATCTGGGACAAACTCGACCAGCCGCGCCTCTTCGAGAGCTGGCACGACGCCCAGCAGATTCGCGAGGAGGCCCTTGACCTGTTCAGTCTCGGCATGCTCGACCTGCGCACACGCGCACAGATCGAAAAACTTTACTGGTCTATCGCACGCGAAGTCGGCGAGATTGCGGCCTCAATGAAACACGCTCCCGAGGAACTGCGCAAAATCGCCAAGATGGTCCCCGACAAATACTTCTGCAACTTCTCGCTTTTCCAGTCGCTGCCCGACACATGGGCCATCGACCAGATATTCCCCATAATCCCCATCTCCCGGCTCGACGAGAAACCCACGCGCACATGCACCATACAGGACATCACATGTGATTCAGACGGCAAGATTGCCAACTTCATCACAGCCCACGGCACATCATCGGCCCTGCCTATCCACACAATCAAGGCCGGCGAGCACTACTATCTCGGCGTCTTCCTCGTCGGAGCTTATCAGGAGATACTCGGCGACATGCACAACCTCTTCGGCGACACCAACGCCGTCCACATCAACGTCTACAAAGACCATTACGAAATAGAGCAGATTATCGACGGCGAGACAGTCGCCGAGGTGCTCGACTACGTGCAGTTCTCGCCCAAGAAACTCGCCCGTAATGTCGAGGCATGGGTCACCGCCTCAATGAAAGCCGGCACAATCTCGCCCGAGGAGGGCCGCGACTTCCTGAGCACATACCGCTCCGGCCTCTACGGCTACACATATCTCGAACGCGACTGACCCCCACGGCCATGGCGCGCTACTTCATCCGTCTCGCCTATCGCGGCGCACCCTATCACGGCTGGCAGTCACAGCCCAACGCCGTCACCGTCCAGTCAGTCATCGAGCAAGCCCTCACCCGACTGACGCGTCGCGACGCCGTTGCTGTCACCGGAGCCGGACGCACCGACACCGGCGTCAACGCCTCGATGATGTATGCCCATGTCGACCTCGACCCCGACGGCCCCGTCGCCGACCCGACGCGATTCGTGCGCTCGCTCAACTCCATGCTCGGCCCCGACATAGCCATCCACGCCGTCACACGCGTAGCCGACGACGCCCACGCACGCTTCGACGCCACATCACGCACCTACCACTACTACGCCCACACCGTCAAGTCGCCCTTCGCCTACCCCCTGTCGTGGCAGGCACCCACGACGCTCGACTTCGACGCCATGAACAGCGCCGCCGCCCTGCTCATCGGCCGCCGCGACTTCACCTCATTCTCAAAACTCCACACCGACGTCAAAACCAACATCTGCGACCTGCGCCGCGCCGTCTGGCAAGACCTCGGCGACGGACGCTACCGCTTCGTCATCACGGCCGACCGTTTCCTGCGCAACATGGTCCGTGCAATCGTCGGGACACTCGTCGACGTCGGACGGCACAAAATTTCACCCGCCGAAATCACCGCCATCATCGATCGGCTTGACCGCTCCGCGGCCGGTACATCGATGCCCGCCCACGCCCTCTTTCTGAGCGAAGTCACCTACCCTTATCCCCTCCTCTGACACCGCACTCCGCAGCGCCGCCTGCTGCGCCCCGTTAACATGTATTTGCGCTGTAAATATTAAAAAATTAGCGATTTATTTCTTTATTCAAATAAAAATCACTTACTTTGCACCGCAAAATCGAATTTTAATCATTAAATTTAAAGTATTATGTCAGAAATTGCAGATCGCGTAAAAGCAATCATCGTTGACAAACTCAGCGTAGATGAAAACAAAGTAACTCCCGAAGCATCTTTCACAACCGACCTCGGCGCAGACTCTCTCGACACCGTTGAACTCATCATGGAGTTCGAAAAAGAATTCGGCATCCAGATTCCCGACGATCAGGCTGAGAAAATCGCCACTGTAGGTGCTGCCATCGACTTCATCGAGGCTGCCAAGAAATAATCGGATTATCTTAACTGCACAAAGCCTCTCTCCCCTCCTGTCTTCTCTAAGATAATCAATCAATTATCGCAATCCCCAATTTTATTAAATGGAATTAAAAAGAGTTGTTGTAACCGGCCTTGGCGCTATTTCGCCCATCGGCAACGATGTTGCCACTACTTGGGCCAACGCCCTTGACGGCAAAAGCGGCGCCGGACCCATTACTCACTTTGACGCATCGCTTTTCAAGACACAGTTTGCCTGTGAAGTCAAAGACTTTGACCCTGCGGCTCACTTCGACCGCAAAAAAATGCGTCAGCTCGACCTTTACGCACAGTACGCAATCGTTGCTGCGCGTCAGGCTGTCGAAGACGCCGGTCTCGAAAAAGAAGGCGCCGTCAACAAAGACCGTGTCGGCGTTATTGTCGCTGCCGGCATCGGCGGACTCCACACCTTTGAGGAAGAAGCCGGATATTATGCCCTCAACAAAGAGAACGGTCCGAAATACAACCCATTCTTCATTCCCAAAATGATTGCCGACATCGCTTCGGGACACATCTCGATGGAATACGGCTATCATGGCCCCAATTTTGGCACTGTTTCGGCTTGCGCCTCTTCTAACAATGCCATTATCGATGCCTTTAACCTCATCCGTCTCGGTAAAGCCGACGCTATTGTCACCGGTGGCGCCGAAGCTGCCATATATCCGGCCGGTGTGGGCGGTTTCAACTCGATGCATGCCCTCTCGACCCGTAACGACAGCCCCGAGACTGCCTCTCGTCCGTTCAGCAAATCACGCGACGGCTTTGTTATGGGTGAAGGCTCGGCTGTCCTTGTGCTCGAGGAATTAGAACACGCTTTGGCGCGCGGCGCAAAAATCTATGCCGAAGTCGCCGGCGGAGGCATGTCAGCAGATGCACATCACCTGACTGCCACTCATCCCGAAGGTCTCGGCGCAAAACTCGCCATGACCAACGCTCTTGACGACGCAGGCATGAAGCCCGAAGACATTGACTACATCAACGTCCACGGCACATCGACTCCCGTCGGTGACATCTCTGAGGTCAAGGCCATAATTGATGTGTTCGGCGAACACGCCTATAAACTCAACATCTCATCGACCAAATCGATGACAGGACACCTCCTCGGCGCTACCGGCGCTCTCGAGGCCATGTTCTCAATCAAAGCCGTTCAGGAAGACATTGTCCCCCCGACAATCAACCACATGCCCGACGACCTTGACGAAAATATCGATTATAACCTCAATTTCACTTTTGACCGCGCTGAGAAACGCCCCGTGCGTGCCGCCCTCTCCAACGCCTTTGGTTTCGGTGGTCACAACGCCACAGTCATCGTCAAGAAATTCGAGAAATAAACACGATAACCGATTTAACCACAAGCGGCTGTGTCAATCCTTGACACAGCCGCTTGTGTTATATAATAGTGCGAGACTAAGGAGCTGGATATCAGCACAAAAAGCAGGAACGTGCCTTTGGCACGTATAATTTGGCTACCCGTGGAAAACTCGTCCGCTTTAGCGGTCGGAGCCGCATCGCGGCGAGAGCATCTGAGGCCACGGTAAGCAGGCTGTAGGCCTGCGCAACCGTGGAACAAAGTCCATTCCCATAATATAGCGTGCTGTAGGCACGCCGCTTATACAAAACCCGCGGCACACCTACAGCGTACTATAATTTTATTGTATCCTAACGGAGCTTGACTTTGTTACCCCTGCTTCGCAGGCCCCATGCTGATTTCGAGGTGGGGCCAGACGAAATTGGGTATCATACGCCACAAGGCCGCCACAACAGCCCAGCGCGAGTCAATCACTGCCACACGCCGACGCTCGATTATGGCACGCTCGATGCGCGGTGCGACATAATCGATACTCATAAGCAACGGATAGTTGTGGTTGCCCTCAAGCAATGGTGTGTCGACAAATCCGGGGCGGATATCGGTAATGCTGACGTTGACATGCTGGCTGTGGGCAAGCTGGTCGAGAGCCTGCAGGTATGTCCACTGATAGCGTTTTGAGGCCGAATAGGCCGCGCTGACGCCTAATCCTTTCGTACCGCCCACAGAGGTGATGGCGGCGATGCGGCCGCGGCTGACGTTGGCCGTAGCCTTGAAGTAGCGGAAAGCGGCGTTCATGATTTTGGTGAAACCCTTGACATTGACGGCCAATGTAGCCTCGTCCTTGCCGAGATTGAGGCCGGGATTATACCACCCCGTGCCTGCGGCATAAAGCAGTATGTCCATGCCGTCAATGGTCTCGATTAGATCCTCGAATTTGCTGACGGCGTCGTCGGCCGTAACGTCAAACGCCGAGTACTCGATGCGGTCAGGATAGAGATCTTTAATCTCTTTGAGGCGTTCCTCGCGTCGGGCGGCGATGCCTACGCGCCAGCCGGCGCGGGCGAAATCCGTGGCTATGCGCATACCCATGCCCGATGATGCGCCTATAATGATAATCTTTTTCATAACGGACGGTTTTTATTCGGCCGTCGGCTCGGTCTGTGGCCGGGCGGCGGTCGGCGGTTCTGTATTTATAACCTTGCCGGAGTCCGCTTTGTTCATACGTTTGAAGGGCAGTGTATAGATTATCGAGAACGAGCTGGTGACGGCGCCTGAGCGGCTTCCGTAGCCGGGTATGTACCACGGCTCACCGTATTTTGACTTTGACTCGTGTAGAATCTTGTGGTATTTGAACGTCCATCCGGCCGATATCGGTCCCCACAGCTTCACCTTGAGGCCGAAAACGACCTCTAACCAGCCTGCCGTGGCGTTCTGCGACGGGATGTCAAACGTGGCCGTCTCATCCCAGTAAGGCACATCGACCTTGACGTCTGACAGCGACCATTTGAAAGGCGAGAAGCCATATCTGAGACCGCCGAAAAACTGATAGTCGGGCGTCGAGTTATACAGGAAGTTATAGTCGCAGCCCAAGCGGAAATAGACACTCATGGGCGAATGATAGACATAGCTGTTGTCGTCGGCGCGATGTTTGGCCTGGCCTAGACCCATCTCGAAGACGGGCTTGTAACGGTTGTGCAGGCTCAGTTCTATACGGGCGTCGGCCAATCCGTAATCCTGCCCGAAAATGCGCATCACGGGGTCCCAGATATTGAGACCCACCGATACAGACTCAAACAGCGGATACTTCATCTTGGGCAGACTAAGCACAGCCGTCGAGTCAATCCAAGTCTCTCCCGTGATAGTGTCAACATAGACTAAATTGCCGTTCTCGTCGTGATAATGTGTCGAGACCGCGCGCCGCGCGGCGTTGACGCGCGCCGTGTCTGACAGCGTCTCGTTGACCGACTGCGTGACTGTCGACGGATTGTCGACGGGTGTCATGCGCCGGCGACGCTCCGATGCCGTCTGCCCGAAACAGTCAGCCGCGGCAAAAAGCACTACGATAACAGCTGCTGCAATCGCACTCATAATATGTCGTGCCTGCCCTCTCATAGCTCTTGGTCAGGTTTATTATCGGGATTGTCAGACTCGCCGCGGAAATATATACGGAAATATGCCTTGTCGATATTGGTTATCAGCGGGTCGACGATGACGACCGAGTCGATAAGATGCTCGGTATAAGCCATCTCGGTGATGCGGTAACGGTATGTCGCGCCACACTCCTCCGATGCGAAGTAAGGCTCTGTCTGATAATCAAATGTAATAGTATCGTTCAGCTCCGGATAGTTCAGCTCACGCCATTTATAGGCTATGCACCATGCCGTCTGCGTCTCCGTTGGTCGCATCGGCAGATAAACCTGCGTAATCGAAGGGCCCGGAGCCGAAAGCACGGAGTCACCGGGAGCATCCACGCCGCTGATTTGCAGTGAGTCAAGCCCGATGGCACGTCCCGTCGCCGAATTATAAAACTCGGCCAATGGCAGTGCGTTGCGATTTTCGGTGCAACCGCTCGAATTGCAGCCGCCCAAGCCTGCGGCGAGCAACACAGCCGCGACAGCCATAAAGCCTATAATCAAACTCTTATGCTTCATCTGAGGGCAGCGCAGTCTAATTCTTCGTCGATTTCATACTCGTTGCGGCGCGGCGAGTTGCGCACCACCAATTCACCGACAAAACCGGCGAGAAACAGCTGACAGCCGAGTATCATCATCACCAACGACAGGTAGAAGTAAGGCGAGTCGGTGACGAGTATGTAGTGATTGCCGTGATACATATTGTACAGCTTGACAGCTCCGACAACGGCCACAGCGATAAATCCGAGGATAAACATCAGCGAGCCTAACAGACCGAAGAAATGCATCGGTTTGCCTCCGAATTTGCCCGTAAACCACAAAGTCACAAGGTCGAGATAACCGTTGACAAAGCGGTCCAGACCGAATTTTGTCTTGCCGTATTTGCGCGCCTGATGGTGCACCACTTTCTCGCCGATGCGGGTGAATCCGGCGAGTTTGGCTAAATAAGGGATATAGCGGTGCATGTCGCCGTAGACCTCGATGTGCTCGACGACCTTGCGGCGGTAAGCCTTTAGGCCGCAGTTGAAGTCATGCAGATTGTGTATGCCGCTGACACGGCGCGCCGTCGCGTTGAACAGTTTTGTCGGGATTGTCTTCGACAGCGGGTCATATCGTTTCTGCTTGTAGCCCGACACGAGGTCATAGCCGTCCTCGGTTATCATGCGGTAAAGCTCCGGGATTTCGTCGGGGCTGTCCTGCAGATCGGCGTCCATGGTGATGACCACATCGCCCTGAGCGCGGCGAAATCCGGTGTTCAAAGCCGGCGACTTGCCGTAATTGCGTCTGAACGACACTCCTTTAACCGCAGGATTATGTGCACGCAGCGAGCGTATGACCTCCCATGACTCGTCGGTCGAGCCGTCATTGACAAAGATAATCTCATAGCTGAATCCGTGCTCGTCCATCACACGCGCTATCCAGCTCTCAAGCTCGGGCAGAGACTCGGCCTCGTTATACAAAGGGACTATTACTGATATATCCATTTCTGTTGTCTGTTCTAAACTATTTACGCTGATTGAGGCTGCCGAGTGTCCTGACGGCCACAGACAGTATCATCGACAGCACCGAGCCGGTGAAAACCGCGAGCCAGAGCACATTGACAGCGACCTCCGAGGGTGAGGGCAGCATCTTGCCGTCGACCATGGCACGCATCGCTTTGCCCCACTGCTCTAACTCGGCATCACCCGAGGCGCCGTATATGTCGGCGGCCTCGAGCACGGTCGAGGTGATGTATGCCGGATTGATAAATCTAAGATAGAGATAAGCCGTCAGGGCCACTAAAAGTCCGCCGAAGAAAAAGGTGGCTATGCCTTCGACCCACAGTGCCGAGAATGTCGTGCGGCACGAATCGGAGCGGAATCCGCGTCGCAGCATAAAGTAAACGATAACCGGCACACCGGCCGCCATCGCTATGCCGCAAACACCGAGCAGCGTTGAGTGCATGGCACTCGCGATGCACAGAAAGCACACCGACATGTAGACGCCCAAAATCAGGCCGTCGTCAGCGCCCCGGCGGTAGATTGATTTACTTTTGGTCTCACTCATCTTTATACATCGGCAAATTTAACTATTCTCCCCGTGACTGACAAGTGTTTTTACAACTCGCGCCCCTCGTAGTCACACAGGCGCCGGCGCCATTCGTCGGTGATAGGCACCGGGTGACCCGTCTTAGGGTCGACATTTACCATCACGGTCCGGGCCTCGCACTTCACCTCGCCGGTCTCGCGGTTGACAACGCGCTGGTCCATGACGAGCGAGCGTGTCGACAGCGACTCGACAGCGGTCAGCACGTCTAATTTCTCCTCCAAGTATGTAGGTGCGAAAAAGTTACAGTTAATGTTGGCTATCACTAAACCCACGGTGTCATGCTCAAAACGGCCGCCTGTGAACTGGCGGAAATAGCCCGCTTTGCCTAAGTCCATAAACTGCAGATAGACAGAGTTATTGAGGTGTCCGAGCATGTCGATGTCGTTGAATCTGATTTGCATCCGCTCGCGGTGATGATATTCGTATTTTGCTTCGGGTACTCTTGATGACATTGTCTTATAAATCTTAAAATCAATGTATTGCGATAGACGTGATTACCTCACGTCCCAATTTTTCGTTGATACGGTCACGCAGCACGTCGGTCAGAAACTGCAGCTCGCTGCGCAACGAGGCCGACGATATGCACACATGCAGCACTCCGCGCTCTACATAGCGTCGCGTTGTGTAGCGGTTGACGGTCGGACCGACTATCTCGGGCCACAGATACGAGGCTTTCTGCTCGTCGTAGGTTGATTTGAGGCCGGCCTGAGCGATGGCCTCGTTAAATATTTCGCCGAATGTCTTGGGGTCGCTGCGTTTCATAAGGAGAGAGGATTAAATGGTGTTAATCGGAGTGAAGACGCCGTCGGCGACGTTCCACAGGCGATGCGGGCCGGAAATGACCGCGACGACCTCGTCGAGATGACGGCGGTTGGTATCGGTCACAAAAATCTGGCCGAAGGTGTCGGAAGCCACGATGCCCATGATGCGCTCAACGCGTCCGGCGTCAAGTTTGTCAAAAATATCGTCAAGCAACAGCAGCGGCGACATCCCGGCCGCACTTTTGAGAAACTCATACTGCGCTAAACGCAGCGCTATGGTATATGTCTTTGACTGCCCTTGCGACGCCGTCTGTCGCGCCGGCATGCCGTCTAAGGTCATGTCTATATCGTCGCGGTGAGGGCCCCCCGAGGTGTAGCCGAGCACACGGTCACGCTCGCGCCGTGTCTCTAAAAGCGCCTCCAATGAGCCGCCCGTCTCATCCATTTGGCTTACGTATGCGAGCCCCGGCTGCTCGACGCTGCCGGCCACAGCGCTGTAGTAACGTCCGAAAATTTCAGACAGCGACCTGACAAGCTCGCGGCGCGCACGATAGATATAGGCTGCCGCTCCGTCCATCTGCATCTCCAAGGCAAGGTAGAGAGTCGTGTCGCCGATGTGGTCGCGCAGCATGCTGTTGCGCTGTGTCAGCGCACGGTTATACGTCATCAGCGCCTCCAAATAGCGGCGGTCGCTCTGCGAGACGAGCATGTCGACAAAGCGGCGGCGCAGCTCCGAGCCTCCGGTGATGAGGCCACTGTCTGCGGGCGCCACCATTACGAGCGGGAAGAGACCGATATGGTCGCTCAGTCGCTGATACTCCTTGCCTCCGCGGCGAAACGACTTGCGGCGTCCGGCCGTCAGTCCGGCCGTGATTTCCTCCTCGACGCCGTGGCGCGTATATCGGCCGCGCAACATCGCGAAGTCCTCGCCGCGTTTCATCAGCATCGGGTCCGTCAGACCGTTGAAACTCTTGCAGAAACTCAGAAAATGTATGGCATCGAGCAGATTGCTCTTGCCCATGCCGTTGTCGCCGAGCAGACAATTAATCTTCGGCGAGAACTCTAACGAGGCCCCGCCGATATTCTTGAAATTTGTCAGTGTCAGCTCGCGCAGTATCATTTATCGGCTTTTTTGTTGAAGGCCTCATTAAAGAATAACAGATGATATAGCACCGAGTTGTTCCAGTAAGACCATGAGTGGCGTCCGGGACGCGATGTGTAGTCATGTGCGATACCGGCGTTGACAAGCGCCTCGTGCAGATTCCGGTTGACTCCGGCAAAGAAATCGTCGATGCCGCAGTCGATGGTCAGGTTAAGCTCGCCGGGCTTGAGTGTCGGGACGAGATTGATGACAGTCATCTTTTCCCACAGCTCGGGGTCCTCCTCGATAGTGGCGCCGAGATTCTTGGCCATGGACCAGTTTTTAGGGAACGGCCGTATGTCGACACCGCCGCTCATCGTGCCCGCATTGCCCCAGATATCCGGATGACGCATAGCCAGCCACATGGCGCCGTGTCCGCCCATCGACAGGCCGCTGATGGCGCGTTTGCCGGCGACGGCGACTGTCGGATAGTGGGTATCTATATAAGGCACAAGGTCTTTGACAAAAAAAGACTCCATCTGCATGCCCTCGTTGACAGGCGAATCCCAGTACCAGCTGTTGCGGCCGTCAGGCGTCACGATTATCATTCCGTAGCTGTCGGCAAGCTCCTTGATGCGCGGCTGATTCTTGAGCCAGTCACGGTAGCCGCCGCCATAGCCGTTAAGCAGATAGACTGTCGGGAATCGGCGGCTCTCGGCGGTCTGGGGTGTAACGACACAGACCTTCATAGGGCTGTCTAAAAACGTTGTCTTGATTTCCACCGTGTCGACTTTTGCGGCCGAGGCATGCATAAGGCTCATAATGAGCGCTATCGCAGCAAATATACGTTTCATTTTATTATTGTTGGGTTTTTATATATTACAATGACAAATGTAGCAATTTTTTGCTACTTTTGCTCCAAGAAATTCAGACAAATAATGGCAACAGCCCTCTTAAGTTTCGATACCGAAGAATTTGACGTGCCGCGCGAGCACGGAGTCGACATCACGCTCGACGAGGCAATGAAAATTTCCAAGCACGGCACCTGTCGCATACTTGACGTGCTGAAGTCACGCGGCGTACGCGCCACCTTTTTCTGCACAACCAATTTTGCCGAAAACGCTCCTGACGTGATGGAGCGCATCATTGCCGAAGGCCATGAGGTCGCCGCTCACGGATGCGACCACTGGCGCCCCGAGGCTGCCGATGTCTTCCGTTCCAAGGAAACTCTCGAGCGCCTGACCGGCCGCAAGGTGCTCGGCTACCGCCAGCCGCGCATGTTTCCCGTCTCCGACGCCGACATCGCCCGTGCCGGCTACATCTACAACTCGTCGCTCAACCCGGCGTTCATCCCCGGCCGCTACATGCACCTGACAGCGCCGCGCACCTGCTTTATGCGCGACGGCGTGCTGCAGATTCCGGCATCGGTGACTCCGTGGCTGCGTTTCCCGCTTTTCTGGCTGAGTTATCACCATCTGCCGGCCACGCTCTACCGCCGCCTCGCGCTGAGGGTGCTACGCCACGACGGCTATTTCGACACCTACTTCCATCCGTGGGAGTTCTACCCTCTGTCAGAGCGGCCGGAGCTGAAGCTACCGTGGCTGATACGCCGCAACGCCGGCGAACCCATGGCTCGTCGTCTCGGCGTGCTCATCGACACACTCGCCGCAGACGGCGCCGAGTTCACGACGTATGGTGATTTTGCCTCAGCCCAAATCAACAAACTGACTCACAATGATTAAACTTGCCATAGTCTGCCCCTGCTATAACGAGGAGGCTGTCATCGACCGCTCGTCCGAGAGATTGCTCGATTTGCTCGACCGCCTCACAGACGCCGGAAAAATCACGCCTGACAGCTTCGTGCTGATGGTCAACGACGGCAGCCGCGACGCCACATGGAGCCGCATTGTCGGAGCAAACGCACGCGACAGCCGCATCAAAGGCCTCGACCTCGCCCACAACTGCGGCCACCAGAACGCCATCATGGCCGGCATGATGACAGCCGCAGACCTCTGCGATGCCCTCGTGACTGTCGATGTCGACCTGCAGGACGACATCGAGGCCATCGGCCGCATGGTCGACGCCTACGCCGAGGGTTATGACGTGGTCTATGGTGTGAAAGTGTCGCGTCAGGCCGACCCGCGGCTCAAGCGTCTGACGGCCGCGGCTTTTTATAAATTACAGCGACGTCTCGGTGTCGAAACTGTCTACAATCACGCCGATTTCCGTTTCATGAGCCGCCGCGTCGTCGAGGAGCTTGCCCGCTACGACGAGCGCAATCTCTATCTGCGCGGCATCATCCCGCTGATTGGTTTCGATTCGACAACGGTCGACGATGTGATATCGGAGCGCACGGCCGGCAAGTCGAAATACACCCTGCCCAAGATGCTCAATCTTGCGCTCAACGGCATCACCTCGTTCTCGGTCAAACCTATTTACGGCATTCTCTCGACCGGCGGCATATTCGTACTGATTTCGATTGCCATAGGCATCTATGTGCTTGTCTCGCTGCTCAGTGGCTCTGCCGAGCACGGCTGGGCCTCACTGATGCTGTCGATATGGTTTGTCGGCGGCATAATTCTCTTAGCCATCGGCGTAATCGGCCTCTACATCGGCCGCATCTACATCGAGGTCAAGCAGCGACCGCGCTACCACATAAAGCAGCGGCTGCTCTGAGCCGCTCTCAACGGCTGAATCTGTAAACTCTTGTGTGTTCGGGGCGATACGACGGAAGCATATATACCTCCTCAAACTTATATCCCTCAGCCTCAAACTTAGGGAAGTACTCGCGCGCATCCGTGTCGCCCGTAATCAGGAAGCCCTCGGCCGGACGGCGCCGGTAGAAGCTCGACACGCGGTCGCCTAAGTAGAAATTAATCTCGAAGTAATGCACGGGGTCGCCGGCGGCAAACTCGCCCGCCGAGATGAACTCATAGAGCTCGCCCTCTGAGCTCGGAGCCACACGGTCGATGGCCGCAGCCTCGGCCTTGACTGATTTGGCATTGAGCACGGCCGGCTGATAGGCGCCTGACAGAGCCAAGTATATGGCCATCGTGACACCGGCGAGGCAGTAGAGCAGCCCCTCATGTCTGACATGACGGCGCGCCCCGGCCCACCAGAATGCGGCAGCCGCAGGTGTCATCAGCAGCATCAGCCACGCTCCCGCTCCGCTGATGTCGCCGACAGAGTGCATCATGGCTACATTCTCGGGGGAATGGCGCCCGTTGCCGAACACCCCATCGGGTACAAGCCCCGCCTTGATGGCGATGAACGCCACAAACACCAATACCGACAGCGTGGCGAGCACGTCACCGTAGGCCTTGATGAAGCCCTGACGGTCACGGCTCAGGTAGATCATGTAGCGCGTAAACCAGTAGGCCGCAAACGGATACATCGGCATCAGGTAGACCGACCGCTTGCTCTGCGGGAAACAGTAGAAGATGAAGATTGTCAGCGCGGCCGTAGCGGCGAAAAGCGCCACGGGCTGAGCGTCGCGGATGGTGCGGCTCAGACGTGTCGGCCACATCGCCACCGGGCCGATGTGCATGCGGCGGTAATGAAGCACGAAGAGCGACATCACCCCGAGAAGCGTCCACGGTAGGAAGCCCGACAGCAGTACGCCGAAGTTATAGTACCACGGATTGACACACGAATTATAGCTCATGGTGCTTGTCATGCGGCCGAAGTTCTCCTCCATCACGAGGTCGAGGAACTCCTGTCCGCCCTGCTGCCACGCGGCATAGTACCAAAGCAGCGGCAGTATCAGCGAGAGAAGGCCCCAGAATGTGAGCGTCAGGAAAGCGCGGAAAAAGTTCTCACCGCGCAGCAACAGATAGATGCCGGTCACGAGGCATGGTATCAGGGTGCCGACCGGCCCCTTGGTCAGTGTGGCCAGACTCATGAAGAGTATGGCCCAGAACGGGATGCCCCGCAGCCCTTTCTCGCAGCGGCGGAAGAGCAAGAACAACGCCCCGACGGTCAGAAAAGTCAACATCATGTCTACACGGCAGTTGGAGCCGGCGCGGTGCAGCTCGAAAGTCGTAAACGCTACCAGCGATGTCAGCAGAGCAACATTAATGTCCGAGCGGCGGCGGAAAAAGACAAAGGTCATCATAGTCATCGCTATCAGCGCCACGGCTGACGGCAGACGCGAGGTGAACTCCGTCACATGACCACCCAATATGTACGAGAACGCCGCTATGCACCAATGGAAGAACGGCGGCTTGTATGGCATCTCACCGCCGGTGTTGGTCGGCAGTATCCAGTTGTCCGAATCGAGCATCGACAGGGCGACGACAGCCTCGCGCGGCTCGCCTTTTGTATTAAAATCCGCCAGTCCGAGGAACGGAATGGTTGTCAGCACACAGACCAACAGCAGGATCCAGAATGTGCGGTCATAGATAATCGTCTTTTTCATCATGATGACACTTGCCGGCCGACGCGTGTGACCGCGAGGCCTTTTAACATCGCAAAGTTAAAACTTTTTTCCATACGGCGTTAACAATTATTGAATCACTTGTTTAATATAATATTTGGCCGGCAAGGACGTTAATATATAACGATTAACAATAATCTTTAAATGAACCGACTGCTTATCATACTCCTCATAACGGCCTCGGCCCTCGGCCTGTTCTCGACATCATGTATCGAGGACAGTTTCACCACATCGCCCTCAGACGTGCTGACTTTCTCTGTCGACACGCTCAAGATGGGGACTGTTTTTACCGACGAGATGACCACAACCCACCGTTTCACCGTCAGCAACCGCGCCTCCAAGTCGCTCTCGATTGCCGGTATCTCGCTCTCGGGCCCCGGCGCGCAATATTTCAGACTCAATGTCGACGGTTTCAGCGGCCGCGACTTCCGCGATGTGGAGATTCGCGGCAAGGACTCGATATTTGTCTTTGTCGAGGCCACACTGCCGCCCAATCAGAGCGACCTGCCTGTCGACATCGAGGCCAAGATTGATTTCATGACCAACGGCGTAGGTCAGGCGGTTGTACTGACAGCTACGGGTCAGGATGTCGAGCGCATACATGAACTGACAGTCACATCCGACATGACTCTTGACGCCGCACGGCCCTATCAGGTTTTCGACTCCATCGTCGTGGCCGAAGGCGCCACGCTCACTCTCGCTCCGGGCACGCGCCTGCTCTTCCACGACAAGGCGCGCCTGATAGTCGAAGGCTCGCTCGTCAGCCTCGGCACACTCGAGCAGCCCGTCACGCTCGCCGGCGACCGCACGGGCAACGTCGTCGGGCAGATATCGTTTGACCTCATGTCGCGCCAGTGGCACGGTGTCATCTTCCGTCCCACCTCAAAATCAAATCGCCTGACGCACACGCTCATACATAACACTGACGAAGGCGTCGTCATCAGCGGTGACCCGGAGAACGGACTGCGTCCGGACCTGACGATAATCAACTCACGTCTGCGTAATTCGGGAGGTCTCGTGCTCGATGTCATCCACTCTGACATCCGCTCTGTCGGCTCGGAGTTCGCCGAGGCCGGCGCCGGACTCGTCAGCTTGCGCGGGGGCAGCCATGTGTTCAACCATTGCACCTTTGCCAATTATTATCTTTTCAGCTACATCATGGGACCGGCCATCGCGTTCAGCCACATCAACGACAAGACCGACGACGACTCGGGTGCGCCGCGTACCGAAGCTGAAATTACAAACTCGATTATCTACGGTCTCGGCTCAGACCTGTCGCACGGTGGCCTGACGAACACTCGGATTTACCTGCGCAACTGCCTGCTCAAGAGCGCAGGCTCTGACGACGATAATTTCATCAACTGTGTCTGGGACGCCGATCCGCTATATTACACCGTGCGCAACGAGTATATTTTTGACTATCGTCTGCACGACGAATCTCCGGCCATCGGATGCGGCGACGCGTCGCTAAATCAGCCCGAGGCTGACTCTGACGCCTACGGCCTGCAGCGCGGTCCGGCCCCCGACCTCGGCGCCTACGTCTACACCCCGGAAGAGAAAGAGTATTTTTTGTAAGGCTCATAGGCCCCATAGGGCTTATAGAGCCTATAATCCGGCCTCTTACTTTATCCTGAAGTCGGGGAGGCGATTTTGGGTGCGAACTTTTCACGGGCCATAGCCTGAAGGTCAGCGGTCGTGTCACACTCATCTACAATCTCCACGCCCAACATTGTCTCGATTACATCCTCCATTGTTACGATGCCGCGCATACAACCATATTCATCGGTAATGACCGAGATATGTTCTTTCCGCTCCAACATCTTATGCCATATGTCAGAGACCTTGGTTTCTTCCATAAAAAAAAGAACGGGACGCGTTATGTCGCTCAACGGCATTAAGAACTTGTCCTGAGTAAGCATTTCGAGTACATTTGCCCTGCGTACATAACCGACGATGAACTCACGTCTGGTGTCGTAAACCGGAATACGTGAAAATGATGATAACGCCTGATTTTCAAAAAATTCTTTCATTGTTGTCTTTGACGAGACGGAAGCAACGACTACAAACGGCGTCATAATGTCTTCGGCACATACATTCGAGAGTTTAAGAAAGTTCTGTATGACTTTGTTTTCGGCATCCTCAATCACACCTTCGTCAGTTCCGACGTTTACCATTGCCGCCACCTCCTCTCGACTCACTGTAAGAGGCTGTATCCTTGGCGACACACAGCGGGTCAGCAGTTCCGAAAGCCATACCAACGGATAGGTTATTATAATCAGGACGCTGATTATCTTGGCGGAAGGTATGGCAAGAGTCCGCCAATATGATGCGCCTATTGTTTTGGGAATGATTTCCGAAAGCACCAGAATAAGCAGTGTGAGTATGGCGGAGATAATGCCGAAATAGGCCTCACCAAACACTTTGACTGATTCAGAACCTACACCTGCCGCACCGATTGTATGCGCCACTGTGTTAAGTGTGAGGATGGCCGCTACCGGACGGTCAACATTTGTTTTGTATTTCATCAGCAGGGATGCGGTTTTTACACCCTGACTTTCTTTCATTGATATAAATGATATAGGGGTCGACAGCAAAACAGCTTCGAGTACGGAACACAGGAAAGACAAACCCAGAGCTCCGATTAGATATAATAATATAATCGTCATGTTTTTATGTATAAATTGAAACTGCCGGAGACAAAATATTCCCGGATTTATTTGGAGAGAGTCAATTTATACATATCTCATTCGCGGAACACGCAGTTAAGAATCCTTGCAGGCAGACCGAATATACGCTCTTGCGGCTTTACTGACACACGACAAAGACGCGTCCTTATGCAAAAGCATTTTAATACTTCCGGATGTTTTTCTAAAATCTCAGACTGAGACAGGCTATAGACCACTGCGCAACATTCGACCTCATTTTCCGGATCATATTCAGCGATTTCACCACATTCGCCATGAACATGAACAAGAAGCAGAGTCGCAATTAAGCATGATATGATTGCAACAGCACGCGTCATAATAGCACAAATTTATATGTTTATAACACTTTAGGCAAAAGTTTTGTTAATATTTTACTTATTTTATCCTGAAGTCTAACAGGGATGTATCGAATGTGACGCCGCGACCGGGAAAGACGCTCTCCATCACTTCACTCTCTGTCAGCGCGGTCCCGCCCCCGACCTCGGCGCCTACGTCTACACCCCCGAAGAAAAAGAAGAAGATTAATAATGTGTCTTATGTATCTGATGTCATCAGCCACATTAGTCACATCCGTCACATTAATCGCATCCGACTCACCAACCGCGATGCTCGCGGCGTGCCCGGCTCATAGCCTCTTTAATGCCACCCTCAGAGAGAAAGTTATCTTCTAATGATTTAAGCACTTTGGCCAGCATGGCGTCCATCTGATAAATCATAGTCAGCATAATATTGGCCACAGTTTCATCAGAGCGTACCTCACATTTTGTAACGTATTCTAACGGGTCATAATGTGTGCGATTATAGCGTCTGACACTTTCTGTGCGGGGATCTTCCTTAGTCCATATCTCATATTTATGTTGCCTGAGATAGTCAGCATAGTCCTCTCTGAGTTCTCTAACCGACCCTCGAGCAACGCCTATAAGCTTGATACACATCTCGGCAGATACAGTCCCGTCGCTTACGCCCTCGACGATATTCTGTTTACAAGACCGCGCAGCTTGGCGCATCTGGTCTATGGTTCGACAGCCATGTGGCAAATAACGATTAATAAACATCTCGGTAACGTCACAAATTATCACAGACTTACTATAAACGTCCCAATCTGTATAGTCACCTGATATCTTTAAGAATCCATTCATCGCTAACAGTAGCTATAATCCTTACTTTATCCTGAAGTCTAACAGGGATGTATCGAATGTGACGCCGCGGCCGGGGAAGACGCTCTCCATCACTTCACTCTCTATCAGCTCGCTGACCGTGCCCTCGACTATCCGGCGACGCTCGCCGTCGACAACCCAGAGCCGCCCCGCCACCTCAAGGGCCGGAGCGATGTCATGGGTCGACAACAGCACGGTCTTGCCTTCGTCGCTGACAAGCCGCGCAAGAAGTCGCATTATCTCTAATCTTGACGCCACGTCAAGAAACGCCGTCGGCTCGTCAAGCACTATCAGCGGCGTCTGCTGTGCCAAGGCTCTTGCTATCATCACCTTCTGGCGCTCGCCGTCGCTGAGCGTGGCCATATAGCGCGCGGCCATCGCGCTGACGCCTACGGCATCCATTGCCTCGCCGACGACGCAGCGGTCATCGGCAGACAAACGCCCCAGAAACCCGGTGTAAGGCTGCCGTCCGAGAGCGACAGTCTCGCTCACCGTGAGTCCACCGCCACCGCCACGGTCGGTATACACCATCGAGAGTAGGCGTGCACGGCGACGCGGCGAAATTTTCGCGGCATCCTCCCCCATTATCTCTATCTTGCCGCCGAGCGGACGGCGTGCGCCCGAGAGCGTGCGCAGCAGCGTCGATTTACCGATGCCGTTGGCGCCTACAATAACCGTCATCGTCGCCTCGGGCAACCTCAAATTCATGCCGCCCAAGACCTCGCGCGCCTTGGAGCCGTGACCGTAACCGACCGCCAGATTATATGTTGCGAGCACATCCATTACTTAATTGAAATAGAATATATTGCGACGATTGAGGATTATATAGATTATCACCGGCACACCGATTATCGGTGTCACTGCATTGACGGGTATGACACCGGCCCCGGCCGGCAGCACACATATCAGCGCGCAGAGCAGACCCGTCGCGGCGCCGGCAAGCATCGTGGCCGGCAGAAGCGACGCATGGTTTGACGTACCTAAGGCGAGGCGCGCCAAGTGGGGCACGACAAGACCGACAAAACCGATCGGGCCGCACCAAGCAGTCACCGCCGCTGTCAGCGCACCCGAGAGCAGAAGCAGACGGTTGCGCACACGGACAGTGCGCACGCCGAGATTCTCGGCATAGCTCTGACCAAGCAGCAGCGCATTAAGCGGCTTGACAAAAAGCATACTCAGAGCCATCAGGCCGAGACACAAGCCGGCAAAAAGCGGCAGTTCGGCCATAGACACAGCATAAAAATTACCCATCCCCCAGATGACATATGAGTGAACGCCCTCCTGTGTGGCAAAGAAGTTGAGCAGCGAGATGGCCGACGAACTCAGATAACCGACCAAAATGCCGACAATCAGCAGCATTGCCGACGAGCGCACGAGCGACGACATCACCACCAGCACGGCCATCACGCCCATGGCGCCCACGAGCGCGCCGCCGAGCACAGCCGACCGTCCGGCAAAGCCGAGCGCTCCGCCCATGGCGAGCATCACAACGGCCACACCGAGCGAAGCTCCGGTCGACACACCGAGTATCGACGGTCCGGCCAAAGGATTGTCAAATGTGGTCTGCATCAGCAGTCCGGCCACCGACAGAGCTGCACCGGCAAGTGCGGCCGTGCATGCCGCCGGCACACGTGTCTCAAGCACTATCACTCGCCATGACTCACGCCCGACGTCGCCGCCGAAGAGCGCCGCCAGCACGTCGGCAAACGGGATGTCGACCGACCCGAAGAAAAGTGTCAGCGGAAAAAGCATCAGGCACAGCACGGCCATGGTAGCGATCACCGCCTTGCGTCTGCGGCCCGAGCCTATGTCAGCCGCTGCCGTCATTGCTCTATCTGCTTGTAATAAAGAGTCTCGACTCCGGGCATGAAGTCGGGATGGAAGATAATTATATAATCCAAGAGCACACGCTCCGGATGAAAGGCGATGTCATTGAAAATAGGCCGTGTCGTTGTGTCACAGGCATAGATACGGCCGTCTCCGAATGCCTTGATGCGGTCACTGAGCGGCGACAAATCAAGCAAAGACGCCCGTGTAGGCATGCCGAATGTGCGCATCAGCCAGATGTCGGCGTCGGAGGCACGGTCGATGACCGAGGCCATGTCCAACTGCAGCGAGCCGGTCGACTGATTGTCGGACCACGGATAGTCGGCGCCCGCGTCGGTAAGCATGCGTGCCATGTAGCTGCGGCCGCCGGGCATGTACCATACGCCCGAGGTCAGTGTCTCGACGATGACACGCGGACGTTCGGGCTGCTTGGCGGCCTCGCTGACGAGCGCCTGATAGTCGGCCGAAACCTGCGAATAGATTGACTGAGCCAGCTCGCGGCGGTCGTAAAGCTCGCCGAGAAGCTTTATCCACTCGGCCCGCGCTAACGGCTCGGTCTCCATGTAGTCGGCAAAATCTATAATCGGCACCCCGAGTTCGCCGATGACACCGTGACCGGCGTTCTGGTATGGCGAAACGAGTATCGCGTCAGGCTCAAGGTCGACTATGGTCTCGGGCTTCGGCGAGACAGAGCTGCCGATGTCGGTGATTCGGCCCGAGACCATAAGACGCGATATGGTATCCGTATCGGCGTAATATTGTCCCTCGGCCACGCCGGCGATTGCATCAAGCGCGTCAAGTTCGGCTATGGCGGCACTGTTGGTCGACGAATAGATAATCGAGCGCTCCAACGGCACGGTGACGACCGTGTATTCTTTGTCGAGACCTTCGGGCACCGGCTTGTTACGCTTGACCAAGGCATAGCGGCCGAGGGTCTTTCCCTCGTTCCACGGGTCGGCGATTTCGGCGCTCACAAAAGCGCCTTTGTCGACAAGTATAAGCAGCTCTGCGCGATAAGTCAGCGTATCTCCCTCCATGGCGCTGTAGCGTCCGTCGCCTTTGCCTGAGCACGAGGCCGCGAGCACCACTATCAGCGCCGGGCAGGCGGTTTTAAAGAGTTTTGTCAGCATGTTATGCGTTCTAATGTTTCAAAATGATACTCCACACCGCTGCGGGGGTCTGTCTCAGGGTCGGTACATTCGACAGTGACCCAAGCGTTGATATCAAATTCCGGGAAAAACGTGTCGGCGTCAGGCTCCGTGCGGTCAAAGCGTGTCAGATACAGACGCGAGGCAAACGGCATAGCGGCGCCATAGACGCTTGCGCCGCCGATGATGAATGTCTCGTCGTCGCCTGCCGCCGCGAGGGCCTCGTCAAGCGAGCCGAAGACCTCGGCGCCAGGCGCCGTGTAACCGGCACGGGTGCTGATGACTATGTTACGGCGGTCGGGCAGCGCGCCCTTGGGCAGAGACTCAAACGTGCGGCGCCCCATGATGATGGTGTGACCGGTCGTCAGAGCCTTGAAGCGCCGCAGGTCGGCGCTGACATGATAGAGCAAATCGCCGTGACGCCCTATCGCGAGGTCTGGAGCGACGGCCACTATGATGCTGAGATTGGGTTTGGCTTGCATATTGTCAGACTGAGACTTGTGCTTTGATATGGGGATGTGGATTATAATCGGTGAGCGTAAAATCGTCGTAGTCAAAGTCAAAGATATCTTTGATGTCTTTGTTGAGCGTCATGCGGGGCAGCGCACGGGGCTCGCGCGAAAGCTGCTCTCTGACCTGCTCGAGATGGTTGTGATAGATATGGGCGTCGCCGAGTGTGTGGACGAAATCGCCTGCCTCGAGGCCCGTGACCTGCGCCATCATCATGAGCAGCAGGGCGTAAGAGGCGATGTTGAACGGCACGCCGAGGAAACTGTCGGCCGAACGCTGGTAGAGCTGCAGGCTCAGACGTCCGTCGGCCACATAAAACTGGAAAAAGGCATGGCACGGCGGCAGATTCATATTGGGGAGGTCGGCGACATTCCACGCGCTGACGATGATGCGGCGCGAGTCGGGATTCTCCTTGATTGTCTTGACGGCCTCGGCAATCTGGTCGATGGAGCCGCCGCGGTAATCGGGCCACGAGCGCCACTGATAGCCGTAGATATGGCCGAGATTGCCGTCGGGGTCGGCCCATTCATTCCAAATCCTCACGCCGTGTTCCTGCAGGTATCGGGCGTTTGTGTCGCCGCGAAGAAACCACAGCAACTCGTAAATGATTGACTTGAGATGCAGTTTTTTGGTCGTCAGCAGCGGGAAGCCGTCGGCGAGGTTAAAGCGCATCTGGTAGCCGAAGACCGAGCGTGTGCCGGTGCCCGTGCGGTCGTTCTTGTCGACTCCGTTGTCGAGTATATGTCTGAGCAGGTCGAGATATTGTTTCATCTGTTTATAAATTTTTCTGTATAATTTATTCCGTTCCTTCGATTACTATGGCTTGCGACGGACAATGTGACTCACACATGCCGCAGCCCGTGCAGTCGGCCATCACCACGTCGGGCGCCTGACGGCCGTCGTCGGTCTTCTTAATTACAATCGCCTTGAAAGGACAGCTCCGCTGACAGACGCCGCAGGGTGTTGCGTCAGTATACAGTATGCAGTTTTCGATGGCGATACGTGCTTTGCCTATAACGAAACGCCGTTTTTCGGCACGTGTCAGCGGCGACAAAGCTCCCGTCGGGCAGACTTCGGTACATGCCACACAGTCGGTGCGACAATAATCGCTGCCGAAATCCATATATGGGGTCAGCACATGTTTCAGCCCGAGGCGTCCCGACGACATGCGCAGCACACCCGACGGGCAGGCGGCCGCGCAGACGCCACACCCCGTGCAGCGCTGCAGATAATCCTCGCGCGAGGCGGTGCCCGGCGGCGTGACATAGTTGAGCGGACGCAGAGACCTCACACCTGCTCCGCATATATTTTTAAAATTGTCAGCAGTTATTGAAAACGTGGTGGCCGCAACTACCGTGCCGGTCATGATAAAACGGCGCCGGTCGATGGGCCGCGGCTGAGCCGACGGCGTGCTAATCTCGCTCTCGACGGGAGCTATGCCGGGGCCGGCGACGCGCTGAATCATCGGCATCGACAGACGGTGACGGCCGCGGCGGTAGGTCATGGCCTCATTCGGGCAGACGTCCATGCAGTCAAAACATATGACGCAGCGCGAGGCGTCGACGACGTGGTCTGTCAGGTCTATGCACTCCGCCTTGCAGACATCGGCGCAGCGGCCGCAGTTGATGCAAAGGTCTGTGTTGATGTCGGCGTGATAGAGAGAGCGTCGCGATATAAAGCCCAAGAGAGAGCCGACGGGACAGACAGTGTTGCATATGAGGCGGCCGCGGCGAAGTCCGCTGACAGCGATGACTGCGAGAGTGAGCACGGCGACCAGCAAACCGCCTGCGCCGATGGTCAGAGGGCGCACACAGGCGGCCACGATGCGCGTGAAGGCGCCGTAGGGGTCAAGCAGGCCGACTACAGACGTAACACCGGCCACAAAACATGCCGCAAAAAGCACCAAGAAAGCCATTCTGACAGCCGGACGCGGCCGTGACCACAAATAGTGACGGCGACCGCGCAGACGCCCGAAGATGTCGAGTAAGAATCCTGTCGGACAGACTGTCGAACAGTAGACACGGCCGAAAATCATCGTCATCGCAGCCCAGAAAAGCAGCCAGCAGACCGATGAGACAGCTATGGCTGTGACTATCTGCATGCGTGCGAGCAGACAAGGCACACCGACGGCCGTCGACACGGCCAGCACTGCGGCCGTGACTATCTGTATGGCCGTGCGCAGGAGTCTTATCTGATGATAGGCTTTCATATCTTTGGCAAAAATAATAATATTTCCTTAATCTCTATTCTTTGTAAGTATGCGGAAATAGATTAACTTTGTAATTGTATGGAACCTTATATAGTATCAGCCCGTAAATACCGTCCCTCGACCTTCGCGACAGTCGTCGGGCAGCCTGCTCTGACGGCGACACTCAAGAACGCCGTCGCCGAGCACCGTCTCGCCCACGCCTACCTCTTCTGCGGCTCGAGAGGTGTCGGCAAGACATCATGCGCACGCATATTTGCCAAAACCATCAACTGCACCAACCCGACAGCCGACGGTGAGGCCTGCAACGAGTGTGAGTCGTGCCGAGCCTTCAATGCCGGCACCTCCTCTAACATCATCGAGCTTGACGCCGCCTCCCACAACGGCATCGACGACATGCGAGCCGTCACCGATCAGGTGGTCATACCGCCCGTCGGCGGCAAATATCGCGTATTCATCATCGATGAGGTCCATATGCTGTCGACGGCCGCCTTCAACGCCTTTCTCAAGACGCTCGAGGAGCCGCCGTCATACGTAGTCTTCATACTCGCGACGACCGAGAAGCACAAGGTCATCCCGACCATCCTGTCGCGCTGTCAGATCTACGACTTCAACCGCATCACCATACGCGACATGGTCAGCCACCTCGCCTATGTGGCCAAGCAGGAGGGCATCACGGCCGACCCGGCCGCCCTTGCCGTCATCGCCTCAAAGGCCGACGGCGCCATGCGCGACGCACTGTCGATATTCGACCAAGTGGCGTCGTCGTCACGCGGCAACATCACCTATCAGTCGGCCATCGACAACCTCAACGTCCTCGACCACGCATACTACCGCCGTCTCGTCGAGGCATTCCTCGCCTGTGACGTGCCGACGGCGCTAAAAATCTACAAGGAAGTGCGCGACAAAGGCTTTGACTCGCAGTTCTTTATCAACGGCCTCGCGCTCTATCTGCGCGACCTTATGCTGGCGTGCAACGCGGCGACACTGCCGCTTTTAGAGGTGCCCGACGAGACACGCGCCGAGATGGCCGACACAGCCTCGCGATGCAAGCCGGAGTTCCTCTACCGGGCCATGGATCTATGCAATGACGCCGACCTCAATTTCCGGCAGGCATCCAACAAACAGTTCCTCATAGAGCTTACGCTCATAAAACTGTGCCAATCAGCCGGCCCCTCCCCTAAAGGCGACACGGGCGAGGGGCAGTTAAAACCGATTACCGTCGCCACACCGACAGCCCCGCCAGCTGCGACTCAGACCGCTGCACCGACTCACTCAGCGCCGACCGCCGCTCCCGCCCCCGGACCTGCGCCGCAAGCGACTAAGACAGCCGCGCCTGCAGCCGCGGCCACAATCACTCCGAGC
>DXYS01000084.1 GCA_019415705.1 Bacteroidales bacterium
CAAATTTAACACTTTCCCAAAAATCTATGCACCGGGATTTCGGATTGAGCCGAAAACAGCAACTTTTGGAAATCTCTCACAGCTCCCGTGCATATCGGAAAGAACGTTTGGATCGGAGGCGGAAGCATTATTCTGCCGGGCGTAAACATTGGAGATGGCGTCACAATCGGAGCAGGGAGTGTCGTGACACACGATATACCTTCATATACTGTTGCTGTAGGAAATCCTTGCCGTGTCATTAAAAATATAACGGTTAATGAAAAATGACAATTTCAGTAATCGATATCACTAAGTGTCTTAGTAATCATGAGTCTGAATAAGACAGAGGCTAATTATATAAGGCTCTGTAATAACTATGATTACGAAACGCTGGCCGGAATATGGGAGCGGTCTGTGCGCGCCACACATGATTTTCTTAATGAAACGGATTTAGAAGAAATTAAAGCAGCCCTTATTACAGATTATTTCCCGAATGTCGACATATATGCAGCCTGCGACAATGGAAATATCGTTGGGTTTATGGGATTAGGAGCTGATTCCATAGAAATGCTTTTTATCAACAGCGACATGATAGGGCAAGGATATGGATCACTGCTGATTGATTATGCCAAAAGCAAAGATATTGCAAAAGTAGACGTAAACGAACAGAATCATGCGGCTCTTGGTTTTTACCTCTCAAAAGGATTCAGAATTGTCGGACGAGACGCGACAGACGATGCCGGCAGACCTTATCCCATACTTCATCTGGCGTTATAAAAATATTATCGCAACAATTCGCCGGGAATACCATAAAAACAAAGCTGTATCGTTAACTGAGACAGAATAAGGCTAAATTTGCGTTCAGTCTGAGTAGCGAGCCTCCGTCCGCCGGCTTTCAGTCGACATAAACCCTCGGCTGATATGCGAGGGCCCGGTGGTCGCTATATAATTAATTTAAAAGTAGATATGAACCAACTGCAGAAATACACATGGCTGATTGACACAATCCGTCGATCCGGGAAAATTTCTCATAAGGAGTTGTCCGACAAATGGACGAGGAACAAAGACTTGAGCGACTGCAAACCGCTCCATCGTGCCACGTTCAATCGTTGGCGCGACGCTATCTCCGAACAGTTCGGCATCATAATCGACTGTCAGAAGGTTGGAGGCTATCTCTATTATATAGCAAACCCCGAAGACATCGACGAGGATAAGCTGAAAAAATGGATGCTTGATTCTTTCGCCGCAGGTAATCTCATAGGAGAAAATCTTTTGCTGAAAGGCCGTATCGTAGTTGAAGAAATACCATCCGGGCGTGACCACTTGACTACAATACTTCACGCCATGAAAGAGAATAGGATTGTCAATATCACCTATCGTCCTTTCAAGAGAGAGCACGGAAATACTTTCCCCATTGAGCCATACTGCGTGAAACTTTTTGAAAACCGCTGGTATGTGCTCGCCCACAACAGTCGCGATGAAGTCAGGATTTACGGCCTTGACCGTATTGAGGGCGTCGAGATTACGGAAGATACATATAAGCTTCCGAAAGACTTTGATGCCGAGGGCTATTTCGCCACAGCTTACGGAGTTGTTATCGGCTACGATATAAAACCGGAACGTATAGTGATACGTGCCAACGAGCATCACAAACATTATCTGAAGTCTTTGCCATTGCACCATAGTCAGCGTTTGATTGAAGACTGCGGAGAGTATGCAGATTTTGAGCTATATCTGTCTCCGACATACGACTTTGTCATGAAACTGCTACAGTATGGATCATTGATAGAGGTAATGAGCCCGGCATCACTGCGCAGGACGATGAAGGGATGGATTTCGGACATGAGCGAACTATATTGTAACGACTGAACATGCAGAAGTTGGATAATTGCCTTACGCTCGGCAATCACCGAGCAAGCTCAGATTGCCCTCGTTTAAACGGCAATTTTGTCGCAATAGATTTTGAAACAGCCAACGGACGTCGGTCAAGCGTATGCAGCGTTGGCATTGTGGTGGTGCGCGGAGGCGAGATTGTTGATAAATTCTACTCTCTCATTCAGCCGGCTCCTAACTATTACACATATTGGGCAACCGAAGTCCACGGTCTCACTCGCCGCGACACAGACGGACAACCCACATTCCCTGAAGTATGGGCGCAGATTGAGCCGCAAATACAGGGGCTCCCGCTCGTAGCTCACAACAGACCATTTGATGAAAGTTGTCTGAAAGCCGCCTTTGCCGAGTATGGGATGACATATCCCGATTATGAGTTCCACTGTACGCTCGCCGCATCGCGCCGTTGTCTCGATATTCCGAGCCATCAGCTGCATCTGTCGGCGGCGGCATGTGGATACAATATGGAAAACCACCATCACGCCCTTGCCGATGCAGAGGCATGTGCCGCCATTGCATTAAAAATTTTATAGTGCGTTAACTGTGTCACCAATATTGAGACAGCATAATAATACTTTTGCAGGGTAAACATAAAAATAAACAGATAGTGCAGCCTGTAAATATGTTGTAGAGCATATTTTCTGTCTCTCTAAATTTTGTAATTTTGTGATTAAATAACAATCAAAATTCCAAAACACAAGAAGACAACAATATCTACATAACGATTTGCATTAACTTGCAATGACCATATCTCGATTCGGTTAAATCTGGTAAATCTAACAAATGGGTCGAAGGAATAGGTCAAAGCTTGCTGAGTGCGTCCTCTGACGAGGGCACAGGCTGCTTTCTTTAATTCTTGACCCAAAGGCAATACCAGAGCCTAACCGAAAAGAAAAAGAAAAGAGTGTTGTGTCCTCTTTTTGATACAACCGGAGAAAGCCGAAGACCGTCAGACGGAGGCACTGAATATATCTGCTTACCATGGCAAACTATTATTGTGAGTATTGCGGGCACAAATCATCCTCGGTTCAGTCGTTAACATCCGGGAATTGTCTGCGACATCCGCTTGGCCCCTTCAAGGGCCGGCATAAACTCTATGAGGGAAAAGAGGAAGCACGCTATGTCTGCGTGTATTGCGGGCATGAGGCATCAAGCATTTCGGGTCTGACTTCAGGAAATTGTCTCCGTCATCCGGATGGAACATTCAAAGGCAAACACAAGCCGTTTGAAGGCGGACTGAAATCACGATACACATGTAAATACTGCGGACATACGACGTCAACCCTCACATCGTTAATATCAGGCAACTGCCTGAAACATCCATTAGGTTCATTCAAAGGCAAACATTCTCCGGCAAAATGAAAAAGACATCTCTATCAGACCTTCCGTTCAATGAAAATATCAACGATTTCGGCACTGCGCGATATGTGAACGGATTAATTAAATTCATTGAAAACTCCTCGGCTCCGATCACTATTGCCTTGCAGGGCGAATGGGGCAGCGGAAAAACCTCTCTGATGACGAGGTTGGAACGGGCGTTGTGCTCGGGTCCGGACTCACAGTTCATCGGAATCGAAATCAACACATGGGAATACTCCATGATGTGTTCTCCCGAGGCCACAGTGTATAAAATACTGGTGCAGTTAGTTCAGGAATTAAGTAAGGATAATCCTAACTCAAAAAAGGCCTTAAAACGTTTTTTGCGCGGTACAGCAAGTTTCTTATATCGAGGAGCACGAGAAAGCCTGAAGACGGCTCCGGCCGTGGGTGGTTTATTGGCCGTAGGATTAGAAGCGGCGAAAGTTCCGACGGACTTACCTAAAGATTCAGAGGCTGATGAAACGGCGTCACTCTCAGACCTTAAGAAAGCTCTGTCTGAAGCAGTGCAAAAATCAATCACAGACGAGGATAAGCGCGGAGTTATCATCTTTGTAGATGATCTTGACCGTCTGAATCCTCCCGTGGCAGTCGAGATTCTTGAATTGCTCAAAAATATATTTACACTTGATAACTGCATATTTGTTCTTGCTATTGACTATGATGTTGTTGTCAAGGGGCTTAAGCCTAAATTCGGAGAGCTGACAGAGAAAAATGAGCGTGAATTCCGATCGTTCTTCGATAAAATCATTCAGGTGCCGTTTTCACTTCCCGTCAATAATTACAGGCCAATGAATTTTGTTCTGAAATCACTCGTAGATATCGGCTACATCACAGAATTAGACAGCACGAATCCACAAGTCAAATCGTTGTTTTCGACTGTAGTGGAGGCGTCAGTAGGCAAAAATCCACGTTCAATCAAACGTCTGATAAACACTTTGTCTTTATTGGATTGCATCGCTCAATGCGGCACACCGCAAGGCGATAAATCGACAGATGATACATTAGACGACAAGTTGTTGAGTCTCATCACAGTTTCAATACAAATCTGTTACCCCAAGATATACCGTATGCTTTCTCGCAATCCGGGTTTTACCGGTTGGGACATGGAGTTTGCAAAGAAAATGGGTATAAATGTAGATGCTGATTGCGCAGATAACGAATCAGGCACGCAATGGGAAGATATTCTTGAAGCCGCATGTGCTCCCGATGCTTATCTTACGCAGCATCTCAATGACATTACACTACTATTGGATTTGATTACTGATATTCTCGGGAAAACCAATCAAACAGGTATACAGCAGCTTGGCAAAAAGATGAAAGAAATCATGGATAAATCATCTGTAACGGGTATAAATGCGGAGTTTAAGGCTGAAGATTTTGACAAAAAAAGCCTGATACAAAAACTCCATAAGAATGTGATGGAACACATCCATGAATTACGTCCCGATATTTACAAATGGCAACTTAAAAAGAATACTGGAAATGGAGGAGTCTATTTCTGGATAGACGATAATACCAGTTTCGATGTTACTTTTTCTCCTTCTGTTAATTCAAATAAGCAGATTGCCTTGCGTCTGTGGCTTGATTTCCATGTGAGCCGCCCCGAACGTTTAAAAGGAAAATCTTTCGATGAACTGATGATGGAAGGGGTCATTGCCGAAAATCTTAACAAGTTAGATGATGTTCTCGCACCTCTTCTGACCAAAACATGGTTCTTCACAGGCAGGATTTACGAAGGCAATGAAACTTACTTCCCCAGTTACATCGACGAGTTAAGATACATCCACAGCAAGGGATGGATGCAAGGAGACATAACAAACAACCCGCAGTTCTGGATAGAGCTCGAAAAGCCCTCGCATTTTGAGGAAGAAAAAATTGTTGACACACTTGCCCGTGTGCTTATCGCCAACTACGATTTCCGCAAGGCTATGAAAGATTTCAAATAATGAATCCGTTGATTTATCCTGAGCTTGAGGCAGCTCTGAAAAACCGTATAGGAGAAATCCGCTCTGATTCTTACCTGTTTCCTGACAAGGAATGGGTAAGAATATCCGAGTGGTATAACAAGCGTCATTATAACAGATGGATTCAGGTCTATACTCCACTCCCGACCGAGGATATCCATTATGAATATTATGGCGGATATGCATGTCTGCATCTCGAAGGTGTTTATGCCGGTAAAAAATATATTCGGCAAGTCCGCGAATTAAAACGTCGCAGTCGCGAATATGATGAAATAGAATGGCTTACCTACGGAAACAGCTGTATAAGCTGTATTGTAAAATCGGAGGTAGACAGCGAAGACGATTTAATCAGGAAGCTACATCATCTTGTGGAGATTTTTGATAAGAATCTCATCGAGCTGTTTGGAGATGAAAAGCTTATCACCGGAGAGTTAAAAGGTAGCTATACCTTGCCGCACGAACTGTGTGCCAAGGCTTTGTCTGACGACGAAGTTTCCATTCATAATCTTGGCATAGCCGACCTGTTTGATTTACCGCTGTCCATTCCGGATTATCAGCGCATATACTGCTGGGAGAACAAGCAAATCGAATTGCTATGGGATAACCTTTCCTCAATGAAAACGGGTGTTCCATACCATTTAGGGAACATCATCCTGCAGAACCGTGAAGGGAAATATGAGATTGTGGACGGCCAGCAAAGGCTCGTCACCTTGTCGTTAATTCTGTGGGGACTCGGTTATGAAGGCAGTATTCCGCTATTGAACGAGCAATTTAGAAATAATGACGCGATAAAACATGTTAAGAATGCAAAAGCCGTAATATCAGCTCTTTTGAGGGAATTGAGAAGTTGCGATATATTAGAAGTGATTCTCAATTCTTTGAGATTTTCGGTGATTGTAATCAATGGCGATAATCTCGACATTGGATATACGTTCTTTTCGAATCAGAACTCAAAAGGCGTTAAACTTAGCGACTATGACCTGCTGAAAGCCCATCATCTCAGATATATCATATCGGAGCCGCAGGCTATTCATCTTGCAAACAGCTGGACAAAGCTCACACAACCGGATGAGGAAAGTAGAATGCCCGTGGAGATTTCTTTAGGGAAACATGTCTATCGGTTAAGAAAACTTCTGCATAAGGATGATTTCAATGAGTACGGTCATTACGTGCGTGACGAATTCCGCTCGGCTCCTTTGATGCCGGACGTGCCGGCTTTCGGCGAAAGATTTGACTTCTATGAACCGATTCAGGGCGGAGCTCACTTTTTCGCTTTTGTCGGTCATTTCAATGAGAGATTTAAATCTTTTGAATCCCTTACGCAAGTAAAGACACTAAGGGAAAAATTCGGCCGCCGTCATAAGGTATATGCGACTTTGGCTGAAACTATCCTGTTTGCTTATTTTATCAAATTCGGGTCTCAATACCTTTCTGAAGCGTTGTTCTGCATAATGTCGAAACTGGCCGAACATCGCTACATGAAAGTAAGGGCGCTTGAGCAGCAAGTACAGCGGTTTGCCAAGGATTCAAATCTTGTTCAGTTTATTGAGTTCTCCACTTCACCAACTTTTTTCCTTGCTTCGGCACTTGACAGCATCCGAGGAAGTATAACGGACTATGACATAAACGACGGCATACGTTGGGATTTCTATAAACAGATGTGTGATATGTTCGCATCATTTAATGACATTACCGTCGCCGAAATAGTCAAACAGATTGAAAATGAATACGAATGAAATGTATTACGGAAATTTGACTCCGAAAATCATTGTAAAGAATGATGTCAAATTCATGGTACCGCTGTATCAGAGACTGTTTGCATGGTCTAAAACGGAGGTGTCGCAGCTACTTTATGACCTCAAATCCCACTTTGAGAAATGGCCTGATGCAAAATCGTCTGAAATTCACTTCCCATATCATCTCGGTGTTGTAACCACAGTGCCTTTTAAGGAGCGCTATTGCCTTGTAGACGGCCAACAAAGATGCACAGTGCTGATGATTATGGCAAGTGTATTCGGAAGAATATCACCCGAATGGAAAGCTTTTTTTGAGAATGGTAGCAGACTTGAATTATTTGCCCGCGAGGATGATGCAAAATTCCTCAGAGGTCTTGCCGACGGTATCACGCAAGGTAAATATGCCAACGCGTTGATGGCCGAGGCATACCGGGCTATTGAGGATTTTTTAGCCGAGATGGACGCGGATCAACAAAAAGTTTTCATTGACCGTTGTTTTTCCGGAATCACGATTTTAAACTCGATTTTGCCATCTAATTATTTGCAGGAGCCGGCATCGTTGAACAAATATTTTGAGATTATGAACTCCGCCGGCGTCAATCTGGAGAAACATGAAATATTAAAAGTATCTTTGCTTAACGAACAAATAGATCAAACTAAATTGCTTAAGATATGGAATTTGTGCTCAGACTTTTCCGCGCCTCTTTTGTGTAAGAAAGAAGACGTAAGCGATAAAGAGTATTCCGATAAGTATATGGAGCTGCTCTCTCAATCGACCGATGAGGCAATCAATACCATAATACGCTACAATAATATTTCAGAAAGCTCAGAAGAAAACAACGGCCTGTACCCGTCAATAGCAGAAATAGACGTAGAGCCACAGGAATTCAACAATCCGTTCGGTGAAAGTAACGAGAGAAGCGTTCTTTCATTCCCGGAGTTCCTTCTGCTGACGCTTGATATTTACAGGAACTTGAACGGCGACCGGAAGTTCTACAAAGTTGACGAACTTAATGAGCGCTTTAAAGCAAATCTTTTGAATACACCAACCGATGTACCGGGATTCTATGAAATGCTTCTGAAATTGCGCATTGCGCTTGATTTCTATGTAATCAGGCGCAAAATTGATGGTCAGGACAGCGAATACAGTCTCATATACCATGATACGGACAATATGTTTGATAACAATTGTCTTGAACAATATGAAGCGATGCTGTCCGTCTCGACTCCATACTATAAATGGCTGAAGATAGTGCTTGAATGTGTTCTTGATAATCAAAGCGGCAAAACGTCCGCTAATATTCTCGCTGCATTGAAGGCTTGGGACAACGAGCAACATCCTTATCCTGCATCGGTTTCGGAACTTAGTTATGGAAACGTTGACAGATATTGGTTCTGGAGACTTGATTATTACCTTTGGGAGCAAATTGCCGGGCCTAAAGAGCCGGGAGATGAAACGATTGATAGTTATCGCCAAATACGGCCGTATCGTCAGGCTATTCTTGACTACACTTTCCGTACGAACAGATCTATTGAACACCTGCATCCTCAAAATGAGGCAAACAATACCTCATGGGATAGAGGCGATATTGATTCTTTTGGCAATCTTGCCATGATTTCCCAAAGTTTCAATTCTCAGCAGAGCAACGAGGATGTGCACGTAAAGTTCTCACGAGTTGAGACTCAGGCGCGCAACAAGACTTTGCAAAGCATCAAATTACTTAGAATGTATATTTCGGTTAAAGGAAATCCGGATGGATGGACTCCGCAGACCGCTAAAATACATGAAGACGAAATGATGAAATTGCTGCATGAATCATATTTAAAACCATAGTACGACGCAGGCGACCGAACTTACCATATTGCCCGATGGAAATCCGTCGTAAATACTCAGATAAAAATATGCCGCAGAGATACATAAAGCGGTCTCTCTGCGGCATCATATTATAATTAAGTTCGTTTAGCGTTTCATAACCTTTGTCACCTGTCCGTCAGCTACGCGGACATATAAGCCTGCTTTTAAATCCTCGGCCGGGACTCGCCGTCCCTGTAAATCGTAATATACCGCAGACTCGCCGGATACGGAGACAACAGGCGCGTCGGTCATCGTGGACGTTGAAACAACACATCTGTTACTCTCATGATTTGTAAGACGAGGGAAAAATGTGATATTATAGACACCCGGAGAGACTTTTATATATTTACTCTCGTCGTTTGTAATCATTACATCGAAAGATTCCCCCATAACAGGCGGTTGGGTAGGGTTGGAGGATGTATAAAACGTATATAAACTTTCGCTATCATCCTCCGCATATAACAGAAAGCCATATTCGATATGCACAGCTTTAGCAGTAAGTCCCTCAGCCCCCTCAACTGACTCAAGCAATACCTCTCCTTCATAATCATGCGTGCCTGCAATCTGCACCACATGCCCCGATGCATCGACCGGAACAACATACACCTGCCCGCTGACGGCCCGAGAGTCGTCACCGTCATCGACCTCCTGATTCTGAGCTGAAATAACTCCACATGTAAACAACAATGAGGCAACAATTAATATCGACTGTTTCATAATGTTTTTTTTGTATTTTGTTTTAATACTAAACGACAACATTTCAATTATTGTTCAATTCAGGATTTGTCTTATTTTAGTGTAGCGACAACACACAAACAATAATGTTTTTATTTTTGCATGATAAGCCGTTTGCCAATTATGTAGTAAATTCGCACTGTAATTTTTATTATACCGGTCCAAATGCCACACTCTCATCAACATCACCTGACAGGACAGCATACAGGCAGCAAATTGTCGCGAACGTTTATGATATGTATATGGCTCAATGTTATATATGTAGTAATCGAAGCCGGATTCGGTTTCGCGACCGATTCGATGGGATTGTTATCAGATGCCGGTCATAATCTCAGCGACGTCGCATCTCTGATATTGGCACTTGTCGCATACAAAGCATCACTACACAGCCCGACAGACAAATACACCTATGGCTTCAGACGCGCGACCGTAAGCGCGTCGGTAATCAACGCATTGATATTATATGCTGCTGTCGCACTAATCCTTTTTGAGAGCGTCAAACGCATGCTCCACCCGGATGCCGTAGACGGCGAAGTGGTCTCGTGGGTAGCGGGCGCAGGCATAATCATCAATGGTTTCACCGCACTATTACTGATGAAAGACTCTCACCATGACCTGAACGTGCGCGGGGCGTTTCTGCATATGGCTGCAGACACATTGGTTTCTGTCGGTGTAGTAGTATCAGGCATAGTCATCAGCCTGACCGGATGGTACATGATCGATCCGCTAATAGGTATTATTATCGCCATACTTATTGCCGTGACGTCACTGTCTATGCTTAAAGGTAGTCTGAGGCTCGCACTTGACGGTGTGCCTGAGAATATCGACATCAATAAAGTCAAGGACGCCGTCAGAGATACGTCAGGAGTCAGCAGCTATCACCACCTGCATATATGGGCACTGAGCACAACCGAATCGGCTATGACCGTACACGTCATTGTAAACGATACCCGCGATATCGACAATGTGATTAAATCCGTAAGAGCTGCCGTCGAGCCGCTCGGTATAACACATGTTACAGTCGAGGCCGAAAGTTCTGCCACAACCTGTGGATGTAACGACTCAATCTGTTGGTAACCCATGACAATCATCGCCTTACTTATCGCAGGCATATGCCTCGGGCGGCTGTTGCGGTCGCTCAAAGCCCTGCGCCACCTCGACAAATCCGCCACACTGACAGTGTGGATACTTATATTTGTTTTCGGACTGACATTAGGAGCAAATCCGTCAATCACAGAAGACATCGGCCGCTTCGGTCTTAAAGCCGCAGCGATAGCACTAAGCGGCGTGGCAGGCTCCGTTGCGGCAGTTTGGCTCTATTCACGCAAGGCAAATAAACACAATACTGATGAGAGGTAGCCTGATTGTACTCTTGCTGTTTATAACGGGGATTGTAGCCGGATTAGCAGGTTTAAATGATGCAATCTCCTTGCCGGCAGAACTGACCGAATGGTTGCTGTATGCTCTTGTCATACAGATAGGCGTCTCGCTCGGCGCCAACGGCAAAACCGGCGAAATAATCAGACAAATCAACCGCCGCACATTGCTGTTGCCTGTTCTGACCGTGACAGGCACCCTTGCAGCCACGTTTGCGGTGGCACTGATATGGAGAGAGTGGGGCATCTCCGACTATCTGGCCATTGGCAGCGGTTTAGGCTATTACTCTCTGTCATCAGTCATTATCGTAGACATAAAGAAGACTGCAATCGGACTCGACGCAGCCACACAACTCGGGGCTTTAGCCGTTATGGCAAACATAATACGCGAAATGATTGCTCTGACTTGCGGTCCGCTTCTGGCCAAACACTTCGGGGCATACACGGCCATATCAGCAGCCGGAGTGACCTCAATGGACGTGACATTGCCTATGATAATACGAGTCGGCGGCCGGAAGCTTGCGCCTATAGCCATGATACACGGACTTGTGCTCGAGTTTTCCGTACCACTGCTTGTTACTCTGTTTGCCGGGCTTTAAAGATGACTGTATATTTAGTAAATTTCCGGGTAGTAAATTTCCGGGGATGTTTTACATTATTTTTCCGGAGATGATTTGTAGAAACAAAATAAAACATCTAACTTTGTATAGTTTACGGCATACCGTGAGCCGGTGTGACTCCAATTATCGTCCGGCCGACATAAATCGTACAAATCTAAAACTCCAATAATATGAAATTTAACGTAGCAAGCAAATCGCTCTATAGCGCAGTTTCCTCTGTCAGCAAAGTGATTAACTCAAAAAACGCGCTCACCATCCTTGACAATTTCCTTATCGAGCTCAAAGGTGACGTGCTGACAGTCACCGGCTCTGATATCGAAAATGCGCTGACCGCACGCATAAACGTCAACGACGCCGAAGGCGAGGGACGTTTCTGTATAGGAGCACGCCGTCTTGTCGAGTTGCTAAAAGAGATGCCTGACCAGAACATCTCGTTCACAATCAATGATACAACGCTCGAAATTGAGATAGAATATTCGAGCGGCAACTATACACTCGTTGCAATCAGCGGCGACGAATACCCGGCTTTCAAGCCCGACCCCAGCGAGTCAGAGCCTATTAGCTTCACGGCGCGTACCGAGGAAATCATCCGCGGTATCGACTACACACTTTTTGCGGTAGGCACTGACGACTATCGTCCGATGATGATGGGTGTCTATTTTGACATCAAGCCCGAGTCAGTGACATTTGTGGCTACCGACACGCGCAAACTCGTCTGCTACAAGACTTCAAATATCACCCCCGGAGTGGAAGGGTCGTGCATCCTGCCGGTCAAACCGGCCTCCATTCTCAAGAACGTATTTGCCAAAGACGATGAGATGAAGGTGACCATGACAAGCAAGAATGCTAAAATCGAGAGCGCGTCGTTTACATTCCAGTGCTGTTTCCTCAACGGCCGCTTCCCTGATTACACAAAGGTCATCCCCCGCAACAATCCATACACTCTGACAGTCGACCGTCTGACATTCCTCACGGCTGTACGTCGTGTCGGTGTCTTTGTCGACCCGGCATTCGGACTCGAGAAATTCCGCATGACCCCCGAACGCATACTTCTCAAATCAAGCGACCAGAGTAACTGCACCAGCGCCCGTGAGTCGGTTCCCTGCTCATTCTCGGGACAGGAGCTTACCATCGGTTTCAGCGCACCGTTCCTCATCGAAATTCTCAACACTATCAACACGGAGGATGTGATTGTAGAGCTTTCGGATCCCGGCCGCCCCGGTCTGTTCCGCCCGTCGGAAGACGCAGAGGGGACTGAGCTCCTGATGCTGCTTATGCCTATGACCGTCGGCGAGTTCTGATTAAAAGGCAAACGATATTAAAACCTCAAAATCAAGCTCCGCATGCGTACATTGTCGCTAAAGCGTCCTATAGTTTTCTTCGACCTCGAGACTACAGGCACAAACATATCACATGACCGTATAGTCGAAATTTCGCTTGTCAAAGTCATGCCTGACGGCACTGAAATCGTCAAGACACGCCGCGTCAATCCCGAAATGCCGATTCCGGCCGAAGCTACGGCTATCCACCATATTACAGATGAGGATGTACGTAACGAGCCGACATTCCGTCAGATAGCCAAATCATTGGCCCAAATTTTCACAGGGTGTGACATCGCCGGTTTCAACTCAAACCGCTTTGACATACCGCTGCTCGATCAGGAGTTTCAGCGCGCCGACGTCGATTTTGACTTCGGCAAAGCACGGTTTATTGACGTACAGACCATATTCCATAAGAAAGAGCCGCGTAATCTTACCGCCGCCTATAGCTTCTATTGCGGTAAAAACCTTGAAGACGCACACAGTGCGTCAGCCGATACGATGGCAACATATGAGGTGCTCAAGGCTCAGCTCGTTCGCTATGAAGATTTGCCTCTCGATGTAGCCGAATTGTCTGAATATGCCTGTCAGAATCGCAATGTCGATTTCGTCGGGCGCCTGATTTATGACGACCTGCATCGCGAGGTAATCAATTTCGGCAAGTACAAAGGACGCGTCGCTGAAGAAGTGCTGAAAGCCGACCCGAGCTATTACACATGGATTATGAACGGTGATTTCACAAAGAACACCAAAGACGCGTTTACACGTATCAAATTAAGATTAAAGTAACAGCCTACGATGCTCAAAGGCAAACATATCATACTCGGTATCACGGGAGGTATAGCCGCATATAAATCTGTGATTTTGCTACGCCTGCTGATTAAAGCGGGCGCTGAGGTGCAGGTAGTGATAACGCCTAATGGCAAAGAGTTTATCACGCCCGTCACATTGTCTGCGCTCAGCGGTCGTCCGGTTATCAGTGAGTTTTTTACGGCCAACACAGGCGAGTGGCACTCGCATGTCGACCTCGGCTTGTGGGCCGACGCTATGGTCATAGCTCCGGCTACCGCGTCGACCATCGGCAAGATGGCCAATGGCGTGGCTGACAATATGCTTGTCACAACGTATTTATCAGCCAAAGCGCCGGTCTTTATTGCTCCGGCGATGGACTTAGACATGATGGCACATCCGTCGACCGCACGCAATATCAATCTGCTGCGCAGCTACGGCAACCATATCATCGAGCCGGCTGCGGGCGAGCTTGCAAGTCATCTTGTCGGCAAAGGCCGCATGGAAGAGCCTGAGCAAATCTTAAAGGTGCTTGACGAGTATTTTGAGAAATCGGCGTCTTTGGCCGGTCGCAAAGTGCTTGTAACAGCCGGCCCTACATACGAGAAGATTGACCCTGTCAGATTTATCGGCAATTATTCGACCGGCAAGATGGGATATGCGATAGCCGACGAGGCTGCCTCGCGTGGCGCCGATGTGACTTTGGTCAGCGGTCCGGTCAGCATCAGCCCGTCTAATCCGGCAGTGAAAGTGGTCAGAGTTGAGTCGGCGCATCAGATGCTTGCTGCCTGCGAGCATGTGTTCGGCGACACAGATATTGCCGTCTTTGCAGCAGCCGTAGCCGACTATGCGCCGGCAAATCCGGCAGAGCACAAAATCAAGCGCAAGACAGATGATGTCAATTCGATCGATTTGGTTATGAATCCTGATATCGCCGCCACACTCGGCGCACATAAGGGCGACGGTCAACTGACAGTGGGTTTCGCTCTCGAGACTGACGACGAACAGACCAACGCCTGCAAAAAGATGCAGCAGAAAAATCTCGATATGATTGTACTCAATTCGCTCAGAGACAAAGGTGCCGGCTTCGGGACAGACACTAATGTAATAACCATTTATGGCTCTGAAGGGAATGAGGCGCATTTTGATCTGAGAACGAAAAAAGAATGTGCGTCAGATATTGTCGATGCCATCGAAAAACGCCTATGCCGATGAGCCGACGCATATTGCTCTCTCTCTGTGCCATGTTGATGTGCCTGCCGTTTACGGTCAAGGCTCAAGAACTCAACTGCAAGGTCGAAATTAATTCAGACCAAATCGAGGGCACTTATAAAGAGGCGTTCAAGACGCTTGAGCAGGCTATCAATGACTACATGAACACCAATGTGTTTACAAACACACAATTTGGCAACAACGAGAAAATTGAATGTCGAATGTTCTTCACCGCCAAGGAATATACTGACGGTAAATTTGTCGGCGATTTGCAAGTCCAGTCAATTCGGCCGGTCTATAACAGCACATACACGACGACCCTACTCAACTTCAAGGACTCAAAAATAGAGTTTAATTATACGGAGAATGAACCTTTGGTCTTCAGCCCGACGCGCATGGAGAGCCAACTGACAGCAATATTGAATTACTATGCTTATCTGATTCTCGCACTTGATTTCGATTCGTTTTCGCCCAACGGCGGCGAGCCATACTACGAGCGTCTTAAATCAATCGTACAGATGGGGCAGTCGTCGGGAGAGTCAGGCTGGAAGGCATTTGAAGACAACAAAAACCGCAGCGCGGTCCTTTCGGCATTTACCGATCCGGCGACACAGAAACTTCGCACGATGCTCTATGACTATCATCGCCGCGGACTTGACGAGATGACAACAAGTCCCGACAAAGGACGGGCTAAAATCACCGAGAGCATCGGGGTGATACCCGAAATCTACGAGATTGCGCCGATGTCAGTGGGCCTTTCGCTCTTCAAAGACGCCAAACTTGACGAACTCGTAAATATATACTCGAAGGCCCCGCAGGCCGAACGCGAAAAAGTCTTCAACATGCTGCAGATGATTTATCCCACTGAGCACGAAAGGCTTAACAAAATCAAAACCGGTCAGGAAAAACAATGATAAAATCACTGCATATCAGCAATTACGCCCTGATATCACAAATAGATATAGATTTTGATGCCGGCTTTAATATAATTACCGGCGAAACAGGTGCCGGCAAATCTATCATACTCGGAGCCCTCTCACTATTGCTTGGAGGCCGCAGTGACAGCCGGTCTATTGGCGACAGTACACGCAAATCTGTCATCGAGGCCGAATTTATCTTGGAAGACACGTCACGTTTTGAGGAGTTCTTCAAACAAAATGACCTCGATACAGACGGCAACCGTTGCATACTGCGTCGCGAGATATCGCCCGGCGGGCGCTCGCGTGCCTTCATCAACGACTCGCCCGTCAATCTGAGCGCTCTACGTGAAATAGCCATACAGCTCGTCGACATACACTCGCAGCATCAGAATCTTCTGCTTGCCGACGCTGACTATCAGCTGTCTGTAATAGATGCGCTTGCAGGCAACGCCCCCTTGCTTGACGAATATCGTCAGGCCTATGCCGAATACCAGCGTGTGCTCAAACGTTACAGCTCGACACGCGACATGATACGCCGAAACAGCGATGATGCGGATTTTCTCAGTTATCAACTCGAACAGATTGACCAACTTAGTTTAAGCGAAGGCGAACAGGAGGAGCTTGAAGCCGAACGTGACGCTATAGCAGACCAAGCCGACATAAAAACAAATCTTGTGTCTGCAATAGATAGTCTCGCAGACGGAGAGGAGAATGTCATCGATTCGCTCAACACAGCCGCAGAGGCAATCCGCGAATTGCCCGACAGTTTCGACGAGGCCGAGTCCTTGGCTGCGCGTATTGATACGGTTGCAATCGAGATACAGGATATAGCAGATACGCTCAGACGGCATGATGAGACATGCACGGCTGACCCTGCGCGGCTTGATGCGATACAGGAGCGTCTCGCCGAGATTTACTCGCTTGAGTCAAAACATCATGTCGAGACAAGCGACGGGCTGCTTGCGTTGAGAGCAGATCTGGCTAAGCGTCTCGACGCAGTGGCCAACGGCGATGTAATCCTTGCCGATCTCGAGGCCAAAGGGCGGGCGGCAAAAAAGAAAGCAATGATTTTAGCACGACGCATTTCAGAGGCCCGGCATAATCAGGCTGAGATATTTGCCGCGCGTCTGCGTGAGACAGCCGAGCCTCTCGGCATGAAGAATCTCAGATGCGATATAGCGCTCACCACAGGCAAACTCAATCCGTCGGGTATTGACAGTGTCGAATTTCTTTTTGCCTTCAATAAAAATCAAGAGTTGATGCCGGTCGGAGCAACTGCATCCGGAGGCGAGATTTCGCGCCTGATGTTGTCTGTAAAGTCGATCATCGGAGATTCGATGAATCTGCCGTCTATCATATTTGACGAAGTTGACACCGGTGTGTCAGGTGAGATTGCCGCCCGTATGGGCAGAATGATGCAACTTCTGTCACGTAAAATACAGATTATCACAATAACCCATCTGCCGCAGGTCGCAGCCCGCGGTGAAAGCCATTTCAAAGTTTACAAAGCCGACAGCGAGACATCGACCAATACATATATCCGTCGCCTTGACGATGAAGACCGTGTCACAGAACTTGCCGCAATGCTCGGCGGAAGCGATGCCGGAGAGACTGCTGCGGCAAATGCACGCTCACTGCTTGAGGCTGCCAAATCAGATAAAACAAACAAATAACCATATGGACGCAAACGAGTATATCTTCGGTCTACGTGCCGTAATCGAAGCAATTGAGGCCGGTCGTGACATCGACAAGATTTTTGTAAAGAAAGACCTCCACAGCGAACTCGCTGTAAGATTGCACGACCTTGCACGCCACTATAATGTACCGATGCAACGCGTGCCGGTCGAGAAACTAAACCGCATCACACGCAAAAATCATCAGGGGGTGATAGCACAACTGTCGGCTGTGCCATATCACAAGCTTGAGAATATTCTGCCGGCTCTCTACGATGACGGAGTTCTGCCGTTTATTCTTGTGCTTGACGGCATCACCGACGTTCGAAATTTCGGAGCAATGGCACGCACAGCCGAATGTTGCGGCGTTAATGCCATTGTCATACCCGAGCGCGGCAGTGTGAGCGTAAACGCTGATGCTGTCAAGACTTCGGCCGGCGCCCTGCATTACCTACCGGTATGCCGTGAAAATAATTTACGCGATGCCGTGAAATATCTCAAAGACAGTGGTATTCAGATTGTGGCTGCGAGCGAGAAGGCAGACATAAATTATACCCGAGGCACATATACCGGCCCTGTAGCCATAGTCATGGGAGCTGAAGATGTCGGCATCTCACCCGAGATACTCGATATGTGCGACACCCGGGTTTCTATCCCGATGTTCGGCCACATAGGATCACTCAATGTCGGAGTGGCGGCCGCAGTAATGATGTATGAAGTCGTCAGACAGCGTTTGGAAGACAATTTAGAAGTAATTTGACATATACGACTGACAGTTACCGCATCTGCGCATAAGCATAAAGAAAAAGAGGTGCCTTCACAGGTACCTCCCTTTCCATTCATCACATTATGCTTAAAATTAAAGTGCTATCAATGCGTTGGTAGATGCTGTAGCTGTCAGTTATGTTATGTTATGTTTTGTTATAAGTTTTACGGTCAATAACGTTCTTCGACCACGTCCCAGTCTACGATGTCCCAGAGACGTTTGAGTTGGTCGGCACGACGGTTTTGATAATCAAGATAGTAAGCGTGCTCCCAGACATCAAATGTCAGAAGGGGAGTCAGACCTTCGCGCATAGGGTTGCCGGCATTCGGGCCTTGGGTTATGAATAGCCTGCCGTCATTGTCACGCGACAACCAGACCCAACCGGAGCCGAATAACGAAACACCGGCTTGTTCGAAAGCCTCTTTGAATTTGTCAAATGAGCCGAATTCCTTGTCAATAGCACGCCGCAATTCTCCCGTAGGCTCATGGCTGCCTGTCGGATTGAAAGTAAAGAAATAGAAGATATGATTCCATGCCTGTGATGCGTTGTTGAAAAGCGCGCCGTCAGCATGCCTGATTATTTCTTCTAACTCCATGTCTTCATATTCAGTTCCTTTGATAAGTCTGTTGAGATTATCGATATAGGCTTTCTCGTGTTTGCCATAATGATAATCGATTGTCTCTTGGCTGATCACGGATGCGAGAGCATCAGAGGAGTAGGGTAATTTAGGCTGTTCGTAAGTCATATTATGAATTGTTTTAATCATTATTTTACCTTAAAAACGCCCTATGAACGCCATAGTTCATGTTTTTGGGCTTTTTAGCATCTGTTAAACGACAAAAAGACATGCCACACACCGAACGTAATCGATGTGTGGTGGAAAAGTCGGTTCAGATTGACCCCAGTCGGCGGGAAAAAATTGACCCCCTCG
>DXYS01000085.1 GCA_019415705.1 Bacteroidales bacterium
GGTGGTGGACCGTGAGCGGCTGTCCGGCGTAGTCGTATGACGTCGAGGTGCGTCCGCGGTTGTAGCCGCGTTTGCCGCCGCAGCGGCGTATCTCGCGGCCTTCATCGTCGTAATACACGGCTTCATGACCGGCGCCCGTATATATGCCCGTGACGAGACCCGACGGTTTGGCGAGATGGCCGACATCCTCCTCATCGAGGTGTCCGTCGTCGAAGTCATACTCGCTGCCGAGCGAGCGGACGCTTTTGAACGTATAATCGTCATAGTAGGTAGCCGTGACGACTTTGCAGGGATACAGATACTCGGGTTCGAAGACATAACCGCCCGTGTCATACTCATAGTCTCCGCGCACAAGGCTTGCGGTGCGGCTTTGCGAGGCAAACTCGCGCGCTTCCTCTTCGGTGATTGCGTAGTCGGCCGTTACGACAAGGCGTCTGTATGCGTCGTAGCCGTAGAGACGCCATTCGTTGCCGTGGTTGGCTGATTTCTCGGCCACGAGACGTCCTGCGGGGTCATACATATATTTTGCGGCTCGTACGCCGGGGATTTTCTTTGAGATACATCGGCCATAGCTGTCATAGTCATATATAAACGCGAGCTTCTGTATTTCACTATCTGAGCGCTTGTGTGAGCCCGACAGTCCCGGCGGCAGGACGTAACGCAATTGACCGAGCCGGTCATAGACATACGACGTCGTCCCGCCGCCTTTGACGACGGCGACCTTGAGTCCGCGCAGGTCTGTATAGGTCTCGGCTGTCACGCCGTCCTCATCGGTCGCGACACTGACCGATAGCAGCCCGGGGGCATACAGCCCGAGGTCTTCGATGCCGTCGGCGGTGATGCCGTAGCGGGTGCATTTGTGAGACGTGCGGTCGTTGGTGAGCAGCGCCACAGTGGCTTTGCGGCCGGCAGAGTGCCACTCGCTGCCGGCTTTGAGCGACGCAACGGCGAGATTGCGGGGTGAGGCCTCATATATGGTTTTGTTGAAAGCGAATTCGTCGCCGAGATCTGTTTTGACATCGGCCAACGCTTCTTCGATGCTCCACGGAGATGTCTTTACTTCGGCCGGCATCCATCGGGCAAACGACCGCCCCATGCTGTCATATTCGGTCAGAATGGCGGCAGTGCTGTTTGGTAAGAATGAGAACTCGCCCCACGGCCGGCCGAGGAAGTCATACCGCACTTCGCTGCGGAGTGAGCTGTATTTACTTGTATACATCTCGGTGGCAGCAAAGTTCTTGCCATCGGGGTCGATACGGTAGAAATATTCGGCGATGAGCTTCTCGCGTCCGTACCAGTCTTGCTGACGCTGTTTTATCAGCCGACCCTCACTGTCATAGTCAAAGAGTTGTTTCAGCCCGATGGGCGATGTCATGGACCGCACGCCTACAAGCCTTTTCCATGTGGCAGTCGTCGTCAGTGCTTTGTCAGACGGGCCGAGTGACTGTGTGAGGGGATAAGCACAGACGTTGTCCCATGTCCAGCGCGTGGCGACACCGGCGCTGTCGGTCGAAGACGTTATATTGCCACGGCTGTCGTATGCATAATCGTTGCCGTTACGAGCTACGCGTTTGCCGTCGGTGACGGTGAAACTGCTTATTCTTATTGGCCTGAAAACCGAAAAATTACCCCACTGTCTCATATCGAGGCTGTAGCCTTGTGTCGCGCCCCGGTAGCTCATGGCGACTTCTATGGGCGAGCCGATGACATTCTTGGCAACCATAAGGGCATTTATGCCGCCTTTTGCTGCCGACGGATAGGTGTAGGCGGTGACGATGCTGTCGCAACCGTCGCTGACAGTCTTACGGGCAATAAGTTCAGTGCCCGGCACATACTCGACCCGCTCGGTGCGCTCGATTGTGCCGTTGTCGGTATATGTTACGGTCTTTTTACCGAGATATTTCTCGGTCTGAAGCATAATGCCGTAGTAATGGTGATTGAACCATTCATACATATCGCGGTGGATTCTCACCAAATTCGGTATCTCAAGGTCAACGCATTCGTCTTCGCCAAAATCGGGAGCATAGATATCAATATAAGATTGAGTCAATAGTCGTCTTATCGCCGTACTGATAATGAAAGGATTATTATTAACAGTATTCTTGACTGTCGAATATTCACGGGACTCATTTTCTACAGGCGTATAACCGGTAGCTGTAGATTTAAAAATTGTTTTATTGACAAGTTGTGGTCCTTTTGAAAAAACTGTGTGCATGGTAGTGGGTACGGCATAGCCCCATTCACGATACACGGCATTGTCCGGCAACAGTTTTTGAAAGCGATACTCTGTTTTTCCTTCGTCACATATCTCGGTAACGCAGTCATACCATAAATCAGGAACACCAATCTGCCCCAGCATATAGTTCGATGTGCTATTAACGGTTATACAAAAAGGAAATATCGTGCTAACCCCAAGTCCGGTAATATCAAAATCTAAAAATCTTGATATAGAAATAAAAGACGATAACACCGGTGCCGCTGTGCATACCGCCAGGCCGTCGCCGTTTTCTCCATAGATATAATGTCGGATTTGTGGGTCCGGGTCATTTTCACCGTTTTTAAGTGTGACTGACTTTACTCTCAGTCCGCCACCGCGGTCTAAAGTGGTTTCCTCAATGCAGCGTTTGGTGTATTCACCCTCGCCTGTAACTGCCGGGAAACGGTGAATCTCATATTTCCACTCGGCAACAGCACCGGTAGGATAGACCGCTTTTTTTAGCAGGTTGCTTTGCATCAGGCTATCATTGATTGATTTATCGACACCTGTCAGTTCGAAATCATATAAAGCCTGATTGTAATTAGAGCCTTTTTTGAATTTTACTTTCGGTGAACGGCAATTATCTGTGTTGCGGCCGTTGTAAAATCCCCACCAGTCGGCATTGGGGTGAGTCTCATGACCATATTTGTAGTATTCAAATGAATAAGTCTGACTGTCGGAAACTTTTGCAGAAGACAAAAGCATACCTTCCTCCCAGTCTGATTTTTCGTAAGTGAATAATGCTTCGGTAATATTGTCTTGATTAGAGTTAACAATGACTATTGAAGTGAGCATGCCGTTGCCGTCATATGTAAAACTTGACTTTCCTCCCGGGAAGGTAATGGATTTCAAATCTTTGGTGTAATCGAAGTGAGCGGGATTCATCAGCTCACCGTCAACCGATTCGGTTTCATATTGATTCGTGGAGTGGTTCTCTTTGTCAACAATTAGCGCGCGCGGCGCCACACGCCATAGTCCGCGGTCGTTGTGTTTGTTTTCTTTCCATGCGACAGATATCGTGTCACCTGACGGCAAGATAATTTTTGACATCAGAAATTCGGTCACGAGAAAAGTGCCTGCTATACACTCCCCGTCAATGTCGAATATATATTTTACTCCTCGAGGGTCGGTGACATGAATATAGG
>DXYS01000086.1:0-61457 GCA_019415705.1 Bacteroidales bacterium
CGTAAGGAGCACGTGGTGCTTAAGGGCGTGACATTCTCGGTCGAATCGGGGGAATTTGTCTACCTCATCGGAAAGGTCGGCAGCGGCAAGAGTTCGCTGCTCAAGTCACTGTATGCTGAGGTGCCTGTCGAGACGGGCGAAGCGCGTATCTTTGACTATGATCTGCTGACCATAAAGCGTAAGCAGATACCGTTTCTACGCCGCAAGATAGGTATTGTGTTTCAGGACTTTCAGCTGTTGACTGACCGGAATGTCTATTCCAACTTGGAGTTTGTTTTGGACGCCACCGGGTGGAAAGACAAGGACGCCAAGGAGCAACGCATTGAGGAAGTGCTCAAAGAGGTGGGCATGACCAACAAGTCATACAAGATGCCCCACGAACTCTCCGGAGGCGAGCAGCAGCGCATCGTCATAGCTCGCGCACTGCTCAACAAGCCTGAACTGATTATCGCTGACGAGCCCACCGGCAACCTCGACCCCGAGACCGGCGAGCAGATTATCAATCACCTCTATCAGATTGCCCGCACCGGCACGGCAGTCATCGTCGCGACACACAATCTTGCGATGCTCGATCGTTTCAGCGGGCGTGTGCTGAAGTGTGAGGGCAAACAGCTAATTCAGTGACGAAGCGGCCATGGCATCATTTGTTCAGCTCGAAAATCTGACAAAGAGCGTTGGCGAGCGCATGCTCTTCGCTGACCTGACCTTCGGCATCGAGGAAGGTGACAAAGTGGGCATCGTAGCCAAGAACGGCACCGGCAAGTCAACGCTCCTGAGTATCATAGCGGGACACGACGTACCTGACAGCGGTAAGGTCATCTCCCGCAACGACATCAAAGTAGCCTATCTTGAGCAGACACCGCATTTCGCCGAAGGGCAGACTGTAATCGAGGCTTGTCTCGACGACGGCAGCCCGGTTGCCTCAGCCGTACGTGAGTATGAGCTGGCAAGCGCGTCAGGCGACGCATCGCGCATCAGCGAGGCCGCACACCGCATGGACGCACTCTCGGCGTGGGACTACGAAGACCGTGTCCGTCAGCTGCTGACGTCGCTGCATATTACTGACTTTGACCGCCCGATTAATGTGATGTCAGGTGGACAGAAAAAGCGTGTGGCCATAGCCCGCGCCATCATGCAGCAGCCCGACCTTATCATACTCGACGAGCCTACCAACCATCTTGACATAGACGTAATCGAATGGCTTGAGAACTATCTCAAACGCCAACGTCTGACCATACTGATGGTTACTCATGACCGTTATTTCCTCGACCGCGTATGCTCGCGCATTATCGAGTTAGACAACTCGACGGCATATATTTATGACGGCAATTATGATTACTATCTGCGCCGCCGCGCCGAGCGCATCGAGGCCATGAATGCCGAACTCGTGCGCGTGCGCAACACATTGCGCCGCGAGCAGGAGTGGATGAGCCGTCAGCCTCAGGCTCGTGCCGGGAAGGCGCGATTCCGTATCGACAGCTACTATGACCTCAAAGAGCGGGCATCGGTGCGTTACCGCGACGACAATGTCAACCTCACTGTGGGCTCGAGCTACATCGGCAGCAAGATTTTTGAGGCAAAACATATCTCCAAACGTTTCGGCGATAAGGTGATTCTCGATGACTTCAACTATGTTTTCGCCCGCTATGAGAAATTAGGCATTGTCGGCGCCAACGGCGTGGGCAAATCTACGTTCATCAAGCTCCTTCAGGGGCTTTGTGGGCCGGACAGCGGCGAATTTGAAATCGGAGAGACTGTAAGATTCGGTTATTACAGTCAGGACGGCATCGCCTTTGACGACAATAAGAAGGTTATTGACGCCGTGACCGAGATTGCCGAAGATATCGAACTTGAGGGATTGCATGTTGCCCCGATGCAGTATCTGCAGAAGTTTCTCTTCTCTGTGCCCGACCAGCAAAAATATATCCACACGCTGTCGGGCGGCGAGCGTTGCCGTCTTCACCTCGCGACTGTGCTGATGCGTCAGCCTAATTTCCTTATACTCGACGAGCCGACCAATGACCTTGACATCGTCACTCTCGGCATCCTCGAGGAGTATCTCGCATCATTCAAAGGCTGTGTGATTGTCATCAGCCATGACCGCTATTTCTTAGACAATGTCGTAGACCATATATTTGTGATGGAGGGTGGGGGGCAAATCAAGGATTTCCCCGGCACATACACGGAGTATCGTCAGTGGAGCGACGAGCGTGAGCGTCAGCAGCGGGCCGAGGCTCAACCGACAAAGGCTGTCGAAGTCAAATCCGAGCGACGACACACCAGCAGCGCCCAAAAGATGACTTACAAAGAGCGTCAGGAATTCGAGACTTTGGAGCGTGAGTTAGAGCAACTTAATGCAGAGCGCGCTGAATTGGATGCACTCTTTAACAGTGGCGAGACTATTTCCGATATTGCCGAGAAGTCGTCGCGCTATACTTCACTTGTCGAGCTCATCGATGAGAAGGAAATGCGCTGGCTCGAACTCTCTGAAAAAGTCTAAGGTCTTTTTTTCAGGCTCTACAAGTATATTTGTGCCGTTTGCGTTGGCGGCTATCAGCGGCGCGTCGTCGTGATGGTCTGTGATGACGGTGTCTAATCGGCAGCCGTTTTGTTCAAGCCATTTATTGACGGCCGCAAGTTTATTGTTGCCGCGACATTCAGTGAAACCGGGGTTATTGTCTGCCGCCGTAGCCACAAACTCGCTGTCCCAGATATAAGGGATGTAAAAATCGGGTGAGGCCGTCGCAAGCAAAATCTTGTGCCCGTCGGCAATATTCCTTGTGACAAGTTTCACAACGGCAGGATTGATTTTGGCTCTCATTTTCGCCCCGAAACTCCGCAGCATCTTTTCATCACGTGGTATGAGTGCAAGGCACTTGAATTTCATCTCTACATGGCTGATGCACCCGAGCGCATAGAGTGACAGCAGCGTTGCGACTCGAGACGCCTTAATCAACCGACCTTTTGATACGAGATAGCGCAGGCCGTGGAGCATATAGGCCTTTAGTGTGCTGCATCTGACGTATGTGCCGTCAAGGTCAATAATCGTTGCCGGCCGCATGCTCTTTATTTCTTCATGTCGATTGACCACGGCGTGCGGATAAGTGTCTGATTATCAAATAATGTATAATCGGGCCGATAAATCGGTGCGGGCGAGGTCACGGTCAGCACTGCGCTCTTGAATGTGACTGCGGGGTAGACGGCCTGCAACTCTGTCATCACCTTGTGAAGTGTCGCGCCGCTGTCGACGGCATCATCAATGACTATCACACGGCTGACGCCGGACGAAATTTCAGGCAAACGCAGTTTGGCAGTGTGCATATGGCTGCGACGCTTTACGAGGAAATGGGCCTCTGCGACTCTTATGCGGTCGACAAGTTTTGTCGGCAGACGCTTTAAAATTCGAGAGACAGACTTTAACATTCGGCCTTTCGGCGGCCGGATGATGGAAATTTCCTCGGCCTTGACTCCGTCGAACATATATTGCTTCATCTTCGTACCTTTCGACGGTATATAGATGGCAATCTCAGGCTCGAACTCACTGTCTGCGACAAGTTTCTCCAACTTACTGCAGGCCTCGGCGAAACGGGGCAAATCAAGTGTCAGTACCTTGAAATCCATTAAAGCGACGATGTCATTTGATTTTTACAGGCTCGGACGGAGTCGACTCATTGTTAACTCGGTCGAGTGCAGTCACGATGTAATAGCCCGGTTTTGTGACGACATAACTGTTCTCTCCGGTCACGGCGACGATATTATCACTGTCCTCGAGGTCAAAAGCTTTGTCATTGTCAAATCTGTAGATAACAAACCTGACGGCATCTGATGCGGCATTGCGCAGCGTTGGGGCGTCCCATGTCAACTGTCGTCCGTTGGCTTTGAGTGAAACAACAGACTCGGGTCCTTCGCTCTGTAGCCACGGGTAAACGGGCACGAGTGCCGGCGTAGACTGTTGGTTAGTAGCGAGTGAGTCGGCCACACCGCGTGAGTTGCGTGTGACAGAGTATGCCGGCCACCAGCAATTGCCATCGATATTCTTGGCCATGCGTGTCAGAGCTATCTTATGGTCGAGTTGCGTCGGATTGTTTGACGGGGCGAGGTCGGGTAATTTCATGGTCTTCTCTACATCCTGACCGACATAGACCGGACGTCCCGATGCATTTTTGTCCCACCAGTCTACAAGAACGAGATATGAGGCACGAGGGTGCTCAAGCTCCCAATAAAGTTGAGGCATAAGATAGTCAACCCAACCCTTCTCGGCCCAGAGCAGCACGTCGGCATAGAGAGCGTCATAGTTCTGCAGGCCGTCAGTCTCGCTGCCGCGCGGGTCAGACTTCTTGTTGCGCCAGATGCCGAAGGGGCTGATGCCGAATCTGACCCAAGGTTTGATGGCCTTGATACGTCCGTTGAGATCTTCTATGAGCAAATCGACATTTTTGCGTCGCCAGTCGCCGCGGTCGGTGCCTTTGCCGTAGCGTGCGTATGATTTGTCATCAGGGAAGTCGGTTTTTGCGGGGTAGGGATAGAAGTAGTCGTCGAAGTGTATGCCGTCGATGTCATATCGGCTCACGATATCGCATACCACATCGGCAATGTATTCGCGATTCTCGGGCAGAGCAGGGTCGAAATAAAGTTTGCCGTCATACCTGACAAAACGCTCGGGATGTTTATGGTAAATATGTCCCGCGGGCAGAGTCTGTTTCGGCGAAGATGTGACACGATAGGGGTTGAGCCACGCATGTAATTCCATGCCACGTTTGTGGGCCTCGTCGACCATAAAAGACAACGGGTCCCAGAATGGCTCGGGGGCTTTGCCGTCATCAGTGAGAAAACGGCTCCACGGCTCGATGTCGCTTTGATAGAAGGCGTCAGACTGCGGCCGTACCTGAAAGATGACAGCATTTACGCCCGCATCCTTTAACTTGTCCAACTGGTCACGAAGGTAAGCCTTGTTTTGGTCAGTGGTCTGGTCGTGATACTGATTTTGGAAGATTGTGTGCATCCATGCGCCGCGAAACTCTCTTTTGGGATTATCTGACGCTGCGGTGGTCATCTGCGATGCAAAAGCCGCGGCAACTGCGATTGTAAGACTATATTTCAGATTATTGAATGTAAATTTCATGTTTTTTGTATAAGGTCGTTCGTATGTATTTTTAGATGAAGTCAAAGATACGAAAATTATTCGTAAGTTTGCAATTAATAATGTCATCTGCAATGGAAGATATAGAACATAAGCTTTCGGTCACGGCCGACGAGTTGCGCGAAGAGATGACTCGGCGGAGATATGTCGAACTGTTATCGCAGCCCGAAGTCTTTCCTTCGGCAGAAAACTGGCAGTTTATCATTTCGCGGGCTCTTAAAGGCCTCGGGCCCGGTCTGTACCGCAAATATATTGTCTCTACCTTGCTCGACCCCGCAAAACGCTGTGACTATCATCTCAATGCCATAACCAATTTCCCGGTCTATCTCGAAACTGTAGACCGCGCATACGCCCTTGAGACTGTTTATGGTGATACGGAGTCATCGGAAGATGCTTTCCGAAAGCTTGTTTATCAATGTCGTCTTTTTGATGCCGGCCAGATTGGAGAACTACTCGCCGACGGACGTATCTCGCTTGCCGTTTCGTTGCTTGAGGCTTATCAGCCCGAATATGACGGAGACAGCGTCGACGCGATGACATACCTATTGCGCCGGTTGCGTACATTGCCGGCTCTCGGCTCGGTCGAAGACCGTCGCGGCATGTTCAAGACTGATCGTCGCTATATCTGTCCGAACGGACATGTCAACTCGGCCGACGCAATGTTTTGCACAAATTGCGGACTCGATATCTTCGGACTTATTGAGAATGAACGTAAAGCCATAGATGCCTTTGCCGACCGCATCGACGCCCTGCGTGACCTGTTAGGATAAATGAACGCAGACGAGGTTTTGGCTATTTGCGCGAAATTTCGTAAATTTGCATATAGGCCGTAGGCCAAATCTTTTTACACATTATCACGATGAAAAAAATTTTATTACCGCTTTTTACTTTTGCAGCTCTTATGACATCAGCAAATAACCCCTTGGAGCGCCCGTTTGATTCGACTGTCCATGGAACGATTCCTTTCTCGCAGATTGACAACACCATGTGGATGCCGGCCATCGACCGCGGCATCGCGCTCGCCAACTCAGAGATTGACGCCATAGTCAACAATCCGGCTGCTCCCGATTTCAAAAATACTATAGTCGCTTTGGAGCGCACAGGCGACGACCTCAACCGCGTGCTCAACGTCTTCTTCCCGCTGCTGTCGGCTGATGCCGACGACGAGATGATGGCTCTAAGCGTCGAGGCTTCAAAGAAGCTCAGCGACTACTCGACAGCTATTATCCTCAACCAAGGTCTCTGGAACCGCGTCAAGGCGGTCTATGATATGAAGGACCGTCTGCATCTCAATGCAGAAGACAGCATGCTGCTGACCAAAACTTACGACTCGTTTGCACTCTCGGGTGCCAACCTTAAGGGAGACGACCGCGAGAAATTCCGTAAACTCAGCGCCGAACTATCCGAGCTGACCACACGTTTTGGCCAGAATGTGCTAAAGGAGCTCAACACATATGAAATCATACTTGACAAGGATGACCTCTCCGGTCTCCCTGAAAGTTCTATAACCGCTGCTGCCGAGGCTGCCGCAGCCAAGGGCCACGAGGGTAAATATCTCTTCACCCTCGACCAGCCTGTCTACATGGCTTTCATGAAATACTCTGACCGTCGTGACCTGCGCGAGAAGATGTATAAGCTTTACTCATCACGCAACACCAAGGGTGAGTACAGTAATCTCGAACTCACCGGCCGCATAGCCGATCTGCGCCGTCAGATTGCAAACCTGCTTGGAGCAAAGACTTATGCCGATCACTCGCTGCAGCGCACAATGGCTCAGAAACCGGCAGCGGTCTACGACCTGCTTGACAGACTGAGAGACGCCTATCGTCCCGCCCTTAACGCCGAGCTCAAGGAACTTACCGACTTCGCATCCAAGACTGAGGGCAAAAAGATGGAAATCAAACCATGGGATTACTCGTATTACTCAAACAAGCTCAAGGCAGAGAAATATAGTTTCGACGAAGAGGCCATGCGCCCATACTTCGAGCTTGACAACGTCATCAGCGGTGTTTTCGGCCTCGCTACCAAACTTTATGGTCTTCAGTTCAAGTATAACCCCGCCATCGAGGTCTATCATCCTGACGTAAAGGCTTATGAGGTCAGTGATGAGAACGGCCGCTATATCGGCATTATCTATACTGATTTCTTCCCCCGCGCATCGAAGCGTCCCGGAGCATGGATGACAGGTTTCAAAGATCAGTTTATCACAGACGAAGGCGTTAACTCCCGACCTCAGGTTACTATCGTGATGAACTTCACCAAGCCTACCGCTGACAAGCCTTCGCTGCTCACGCCCTATGAGGTCGAGACTTTCCTGCATGAGTTCGGCCATGCGCTCCACGGCCTGCTCGCCGATACCAAATATCAGTCTCTCAGCGGCACAGCCGTTTACCGTGACTTTGTAGAGCTTCCCTCGCAATTTAACGAGAACTATCTTACTGAGAAAGAATTCCTTGACGGTTTCGCACGTCACTATAAGACCGGTGAGCCTATTCCTGCCGAACTTGTCGAGCGTCTTGTGGCTGCATCGCAGTATGGCGCAGCTTACTCTTGCATGCGTCAGCTCAATTTCGGCTATCTTGACATGGCATGGCACACCACCACCGAGCCTGTCAAGGATCCGGCCGCTTTTGAGAACGAGGCCATCAAACATGTCGAGATTTTCCCTGCGGTCGACGGTACGATGATATCGACTCAGTTCAGCCATATCTTCTCGGGTGGATATGCGGCCGGCTATTATAGCTACAAATGGGCTGAGGTGCTTGATGCTGATGCATTTGCAGCGTTTAAGGAAAATGGTATCTTTGACCGCAAGACTGCCGACTCATTCCGCAATAATATTCTCACACGAGGCGGCACGGAAAATCCTGCTGAACTTTATCGTCGTTTCCGCGGTCAGGACCCGACAATCGATGCCCTTTTAATCCGCGACGGCATCAAAAAGGAGGCGCCCAAAAAGATTACGTCTGTCAAACCCGATTGATTACGTCCATAAAGGATGTATATAGAGTCAAAGACCACATTTCGAAGCGAGCCCCGCAGATATATGCGCGGGCTCGCTTGGTCATGGCTTGCTGCAAGATGGTGGATTATAGCAGCCCCGTTAGCAGCTGTGGCTGTATGGGCCTGCTATGATATAAGAGCGGTTTATGTCGGACTGATACTGTTGTTTATCGCTTTTCCGATGGCTCTTACTCTGGTATGGTTTGATTATGCCTTTTCGCCGACTACACGTCGCTCTGTAATGTCGAAACGACTTATTGCAGACGAGCGAGGAGTGACGATAAGGTATCCAGATGATGCCGAAGAGAAAGTTGTTAGACCTGATGAATTTATGACATGGGATAAATTTATAAATTATGCAGATAATGGCAGCTCTGTCATTCTGATTTTCGGAACGCGTCTCGACGAACGCATCGAAATACCCGCCGATGCGTTTGAAACTGACGAATGGAAAATTATTAAAGAGCACCTTCCGCGCTACACTGAAGATACATTGGCCTGATACTGCAACATTGGCACAATCTTTGTGTTATAACTGATATAAGAACTTAATTATGACTGAAACCGAACTCAATAATTTCAGAAAGCGTGTCGACTATCTGCTCTCTGAGCGACGTCTCGGCGAGGCTTTTGCCGTGCTACGCAATACGGCGAGGGTACTGTCTGACTGGCATATCAGCGAGCGCATCGAGCAAGCCGAACAAGGCTATAGCTATATGCTGCGCTATCTTGTAGACGGCTTTGAGGATCCGACGCGTGACGAGTTGTATAATAGTCTTTTAAACGAAGCATCAGCAATTCGCGACATGATTTGTCGTCAGATTTCGCTTATAGATACTCCTACGCTTTATTTCAATACGCTGAGGAATATCGGCACACGCAGCGGCGAGTCGCTCTCATCTCTTCTGCATGATTATAAGCATGCAGCCGACCGACTCTCGCCCTTTGAAATGATTTCATCGGGAAGCGATAGTGTCAGACCGGCTGACCGTCAGCGCTGTGAGTCGCTCGAACGTGATATTTTCAACCGTTTGTGGACCACATTTCCTCTCGGTGTAGATGATATTTCGTCGCTCAGGGATTTTGTGGCTGACGAGAGCGTCGACGATACGGTGAAGGCGTTGTCTGTCAGTGCTGTAACCCTCGGGCTTTTGGAGTATTTTGATGAACGGCGTGTAGATTTGTTGCTCGACGCATACTGCTTATCGGAGCAGACAGTATCAATGCGCGCCGCAGTCGGACTTGTGCTTGCGTTCTATAAATATCGCAACCGTCCTTTTAGCAAAACCTTGCGTGACCGCCTTGCTACGGTCAAAGAGACGCCCGGCTGGTCGTCTGATATCCGTCAGGTTTTTATCGAGCTGATTCGCACCAATGACACCAAACGCATTACGTCAAAACTCAAGGATGAAATCATCCCTGATATAAAAAAGATGGGCGAGTCTCTGTCGGATAAGACAATTGAACTCGACTTGGATTCAATGAGCGCAGACGGCAATCCTGAATGGGAGAAGATGATTTCAGACGAAAAGGTCCGTAATAATCTTAAAGAACTCAGCGAGCTGCAGATGGAAGGTGCGGATGTTTTCATGGCCACGTTCTCGGGCCTTAAACAGTTTCATTTCTTCAATGATGTGGCAAACTGGTTTCTCCCGTATCGCACGGGGCACAGTGCGGTTACTTCGAACGGTTTGGACAAGGGCCTGATTGACAGTTTACAGTCGATAATCTCTGTGATGCCGTTTGTCTGTGACAGCGATAAATATTCGATGATGCTGTCTTTGGGAATGATGCCCGAAGCACAGCGCGCGGCAATGATGAAACAGTTTGATATGCAGCGTCGCGAGATGGAAGAAGCTGCAGCTATGTCTGAAACATCTGCAAAAAAAGCCGATCATAAGGCCGAAATAAATAACTATGTGCTGAGCATCTACCGATTCTATAATCTTTTCCGTCGCAAAAGCGAGTTCTATAATCCCTTTGCCGAAGTAATAAATCCGCTCGAATCTCCGATGCTTGCAGATGACTTCAGCGATATCGAAACGTTGACGACACTTGCCGAGTTTTATTTCAAAATCGGGTTATACAGTTCGTCGCGTATGGTTTTCGAACGTCTTGACTCCATGGCGCCTCCCGAGCCGCTCCGCTTTCAGAAATCAGGCTATTGCTGTGAGTGCAGCGGCGACTATCAGACAGCGTCGCGTTACTACGAGCAGGCTGACCTGCTCGACGGACGTAATCTTTGGAATCTTCGACGTTATGGTGCAGTGTTGCGTCGTCTTGGCCGCATTGATGAGGCTATAGATATTTTCAAACGTCTTGAGACTGTCAATCCCGACGATTTTTCATGCGTCCTTACTCTCGGGCATCTTTATATTGAGGCAGGGAGGTATAAAAGTGCAATTGACAGTTTACATAAGGCCGAGTTCATTGACGAACATTCCTCAAAACCGCTGAGACCACTGGTTTGGGCGCTTTTCCTTGCAGGAGATTTAGAAGGAGCCGAGCAGTATATCAGACGTGTCATCGCTGTCGAGAATCCGACCGCTAACGATTTTCTTAACGCCGGACACATCGCGTGGGCACGAGGCCGTCTGCCTGAAGCAGTTAATTTTTACAAGCTGTCGCTGAGCGAGCGCGGGGGCGACAGTGACGAGTTGATCAAAGCCATACGCAAAGACCGTCCTTATCTTGAGAAAGCCGGCATAAATACATCGACCATGGCATTAGTGATTGATGCTATCATATATGCTACAAAATAATCATATAGAATATTATATAACATAAAAATCGAAATAATATGGATATTCATCGTCTGCAAACACTTTTTCTGCTCCTTGCCGTGGTATGTATCGGCGTGTTTTGTTGCACACCGTTTGCCACAATCTCCCGACCTGTGGCAGAGGCCACTCATATTTACGCTAAAGACGCTCCTATATTGCTGACAGTGTCGTTGCTTATCGGTGCGTTGCTTTTCATAGCGATTTTCCTGTATAAGAATCTTAAATTGCAGAAAACAGTTACTCTTATCTCAATGGTATTGCTTGCAGCTGCTATTGTAACAGGCTTTTTCATTGTATACTCTGTAATCCCCGATGCTCAGCTGATTATTTTCGGAGGCCTTTTATTGCTTTTTGCAGCATTAATATGTGCTCTTGCGGCTTATCGGGGCATACGTCGAGACCATAAGACGCTTAAAGAGCTTAACAGTTTCCGTCTGCGATAAAGCTCTCGCGTGTATACAACAATGGCCGGATCACATTATAACTTTCCGGCCATTGCTATATAAAGGTGTAACTCGCTCTAAATGTCTTCTTCGTCGTCGAAATCAAACTCAAAATCCCAGCCGTCGTTGTCATAAACACTCTCGGTGAATTTCGACAACTCGCGTCCCTCGCGTTTTGTCGGGCGCCCGAGGCCTTTGCGACGGTCAACAAACCCCGAAATCTTGACTACGTCGAGCAGGTCATACTGTGACTGTGGCGTGATGTTCTCAAGATACTCCGGCACGAGTTTGGCTCCGAGGCGATTCTCCGTGAGGGCTTTGACGCGGAAAGAGTAGGTGACAGGCGGTTTGCGCACATTGACAATCTCGCCGACTTTTATCATGCGCGAAGGTTTGGCAATCACAGCCGCATCACCATTGCCAACTGTCACGCGACCCTTCTTGCATGCTTCGGTCGCAATCGTGCGTGTCTTGAATATTCTCATCGCCCACGTCCATTTGTCGATACGTACTTCGTCCTTAGCCATCGTCCTATTTGTTGTTGAATTTACACATGGCGTTCTGTATGCCGGCGAGGACAAACTCCTTAACGGCCTCGCAGGCCACCTCGATGCGAGCCGGCAGTTCAGTCTTCTCTTCGGACGTAAACTCGCCGAGCACGAAGTCAATCTGACAACCGCGAGGATAATTGTCGCCGAGACCGAATCTCAGTCGCGGATAGGCATCCGTGCCGAGCATCTGCGCGATGTTTTTAAGGCCGTTATGCCCGGCGTCGCTGCCACGCTGTTTGATGCGTATGGCTCCGAAAGGCAGCGCGATATCGTCGACAAGCACGAGTATATTCTCAAGCTCTATGCCCTCCTTGTCTTTCCAATATCTAACGGCATTGCCGCTTAGGTTCATGTAGGTCGACGGCTTTAGCAGGACAAGTTGCTTGTTCTTGAGACGCATGTGTGCGACATCGCCGTAGCGTTCGGTCGAAAAACTAATATTGGACGCCTCAGCAAAGGCGTCCAATATTTTAAAACCTATGTTGTGTCGGGTATTTCGGTATTCAGGACCGATATTGCCGAGTCCAACAATCAGATATTTCATCGGCTGTCTGATTATTTAGCGGCAGTTGCGGCTGCACCACGTGCTGCACGTGTCAGCTGAACGGCGCAAACGACAGCGTTCTTGGCATTGACGAGCTCAAGACCCTCGAAATGGAGGTCACCGACAGCAAGCGATTTACCGAGGCCGAGGTTGTCGACATTGATGACGAGACGCTCGGGCACAGCAGAGTAGATAGCTTTAACTTTAAGTTTACGCATCGACAGAGTGAGTTTACCACCGGCTTTAACACCTTCGGCGTGGCCGTCGAGCTTAACAGGTACTTCGATAACGACAGGCTTCTTGTCGTTAACTTCGAGAAGATCGATGTGGAGAATGCTGTCTTTTACCGGCTCAAACTGGATGTCCTTGAGGATAGCCATGCGCTTCTCGCCGTTGATATCGAGCTCGATAGCGTAGATGTCGGGAGTATAGATGAGTTTGCGGACAGCGTCCTGAGTGACAACGAGGTCGGTTGTGACAAGACCTTTGCCATTGCCGATTTCGACGATTTTCTCACCGGGTTTGAGTGTGCCTTTGAAGGGGAGCTCGATAACTTCGCCGCCATTGAGCACTACGGGGATTTTTTTGTCTGCGCGGAGAGCTTTGGTAGCTTTTTTACCAAGCTCGGTGCGGGGCTGAGCCGCAAGTTTGAAAATTTCCATTGTTCGGTTAATTAGTTTGTGTTACTCAAAATTAAGTTGTTATGCTCCTTAATTTCCCATCACACGGGATGCTAAAAAGCGACTGCAAAGTTAGATATTATTTTCCATTTTGTCAATATGTACCAAATCATAAATTGGCAAAATTTACATAATTTGTTCCGTTACTCTTAATATTATGGCACGTAAACATGTAAAAAATAATTTGCCGGGGCAAGGTCTGCAGTCGACTATGTCCCGGCATAAAAGAGTTTAGCGTAATGTGAGATTAGAAGGGGAGGTCTTCGGTTGAATCGTTAGGGGTGATGGCGGGAGGCGGAGGCACTGTTCCGATATTGACTGCCGGTGCACTCTGCTGAGGTGCGGTTGCGGCGTCGTTAATCTGCTCTGCCTGCCAGCCGCGGATGCTGGTAAACCAGCGACCGTTATACTCACGGCTCTCGATGTCAAAACTCAGACGGATTGTCTGACCGACCTGCAGGGGAAATTTGTCGGCTTTGTCACCGAAGAAGTCAAAAAAGACTTTGCGGGGATAGGTCTCCTGAGTCTCAAGTACATATTCTTTTTTCTTCCAGCTGTTGCCGCTCTTAGAGATGCCGCTCTGCTCGGGAAGTGCCAAAATAATCTTTCCTATAATTTCCATGTGTATGATAATGAGTTTTGTTTCTGTGCAAAGTTAGCAAATTAATCTTGGCAATCAAATGCAAGTCCTGTTTTTTTGGTATGGATGTAAATAAATATTATTTGTATTTTTGCCATATAGAAAAATCAAAATAAATATAGAAGACATGGATTTCTTAGAACTCGCCAAAGCACGTTATTCGTGCAAAAATTATTCTGAACGTATCCCTGAACAGGAGGTCATAGACAGGATTCTCGAGGCCGGCCGTCATGCGCCCACGGCTAAGAATCTTCAGGAACAACACATATATGTTGCACGCAGCGCTGAGGCTCTTGCTACGGTCGATGCTGTCACTCCTTGCCGCTACGGAGCGCCTGTGGTGCTCGTCGTAGCCTTTGACAAGAACAATGTCTATACCTATCCCGGCGGCAAACGGCAGTCGGGCATAGAGGATGCGTCAATCGTGGCCACACATCTTATGCTCGGGGCTGCGGCTTGCGGTGTGGACTCATGCTGGGTAAACTGTTTCGACCCTGATAAATTACACGCATTGCTCAAACTACCGGCAAATGAGGAGATACTCATGCTTCTTGACCTCGGCTACGCATCGTCCGAAGGCAAACCTCTGCCTAATCACTTTTCGCGCAAGCCCTTAGATGAGACTGTAAGCTATATTTGAAAGGCATATATAAACAAATCGCCGGCCGTTCCAAAAGATGGATGCGGCCGGCGATTGTTTTTTATATAATCAGTGTATTAAATCCAGCGAGTATATGCGAAGTCTTGACGGTGGGGCAGATTGGGGTTGTGGGGATACATACGGAAACCGTAGCGGAACACACCCGGGTCTTTCATCGTTGTTTCAAGTTCATAAGTGAGGACGTTGCCTTCTTCTTTGACTACCTTGAACTGCTCTGTGCCGACGAAGTGTTCAACGCCGTCCTCGACACGGTGGATTACAAGCTCGATGGCGAGGTCGCGTCCGAGACCGTTTGTATCAACGATAATCTCGACTTTAGCCTTCTGACCTGTTACGGAGTTAGATATCTCGCCCGAGTGACGGATGTCAAATACTTTGATGCCGTCCCATGCAGCGGCGACTTTCTCTTTCCAAGCGACAATCTCCTTGGCGAGCCGGAAGTCATGTGCGCCGAGTTTGGCCGAACGGGCAGCCTCGGGGTCATAGAAACGCTCGATGTAATCGTCAATCATGCGCTTCATGGTGAAGTGAGGCGCGATGTCGCCAATCGAACGTTTGATATACTGAATCCACTCGGGTGAGTAACCCTTTGAGTTCTTGGCAAAATAGAGAGGAATAATCTCGTTCTCAAGCATCGAGTAGATAGTCGCAGCGTCAAGTTTGTCCTGCTGTGCCTGATCTGTATATGTACGTTTGTCGGTCAAAGCCCAGCCTGCACGCTCGTTAAAGCGGTAGCCTTCATACCACCAGCCGTCGAGCACAGAGAAGTTGAGCACACCGTTCATCTCGGCTTTCTCGCCTGATGTACCCGATGCCTCCAAGGGACGTGTCGGAGTATTGAGCCAGATGTCGACGCCGGTCACAAGACGCTTGGCCACAATCATGTTGTAGTCCTCGAGGAAGATAACCTTGCCCTCGAACTGCGGCATGTGCGAAATCTCGATGATACGCTTGATGAGGCCCTGACCGGCACCGTCAGCGGGGTGAGCTTTGCCGGAGAAGATAAACTGCACGGGGAACTGCTCGTTGTTGACAATCTTAGAGAGACGGTCGAGGTCTGTGAAGAGCAGATGTGCGCGCTTATATGTTGCGAAACGGCGTGCGAAGCCGATGATAAGGGCGTTAGGATTGATTTTGTCGACAATCTTCATTACGGCCGAGGGATCGCCCTGATTGGCAAGCCATTTAGCCTTGAAGTCACGTTTGACGAAATTGATGAATTTATTCTTGAGGGCAACGCGCATGTTCCAGATGTCCTCATCGGGCACTTTGAAAATACCTGACCATGCCTCGGGATTGCTTGAGTCAGTGAATACCTGCTCTCCGAGACGATTCCAATAGAACTCTTTCCACTCGCTTGCGGCCCATGTCGGCATGTGCACACCGTTGGTCACATAGCCAACGTGACTCTCTTCCCAAGAGTAACCCTTCCAGATGCCGGCGAACATTTTCTTTGAAACCTCGCCGTGAAGCCAGCTTACACCGTTAGCTTCCTGACAGGTATTAAGCGCGAATACGCTCATCGAGAAACGCTCGTTTGTGTTGGGGTTTTCGCGGCCCATGTTCATGAGGTCGTTCCATGAGATGCCCAATTTAGCGGGATATTCACCCATATATTTGCCGAAGAGGCCTTCGTCGAAGTAATCGTGGCCGGCAGGAACGGGAGTGTGGACGGTATAGAGCGACGAAGCACGCACCATCTCGAGCGCGGTATTGAAATCGAGGCCTTTCTCATGGATGAAATCGACGAGACGCTGCAGGTTGAGCAGAGCGGCGTGACCTTCGTTACAATGATAGAGTTTGCTGTTAATACCTAACTTCTTGAGCATGAGCACACCACCGATACCGAGCAGATACTCCTGCTTAATACGGTTTTCCCAGTCGCCACCATAGAGCTGATGGGTGATAGAACGGTCAAACTCGCTGTTCATGTCGAAGTCCGTATCAAGCAGATAAAGCTTCATGCGGCCGACATTGACACGCCAGATGTGGCTGTAGATAATGCGGCCGGGGTAGGGCACCTCGAGAATCATCGGCTGGCCGTTTTTGTCGAGCACCTGCTCGATGGGCAACTGGTTGAAGTTCTGGGGCTCATATTTTGCGACCTGCTGGCCGTCGACGCTAAGCGTCTGTGTGAAATATCCGTAACGATAGAGGAAACCGACGGCTGTCATGTCGACACAGCTGTCAGATGCTTCCTTGATATAGTCGCCGGCAAGTACACCGAGACCGCCGGAATAGATTTTAAGACAGTTGCAGAGACCATATTCCATCGAGAAATATGATACCGAAGGCACATCTTTGCGCATCGGTTTCTTCATATAGGTCTTGAAGTCAGCGTATACGGCTGCAATACGCTGCATCATTGCCTCGTCGGCAATAATCTCTTTGATACGCTCAAAACTGAGCTGTTGCAACAACATTACCGGGTTTTCGCCGGTCTGACGCCATAAGTCGGGATTGAGGTCTTTGAAAAGTGTTTTCGCCTCGCTGTTCCATACCCACCAAAGGTTTTTGGCGAGCTCTTCGAGAGCCTTGAGTTTGGCGGGCAGCTCTGATTTGACGGTTACGTCACGCCAGACAGGAGCATTGGTATTACTTACTTGTAATTTCATATAATATTGATTAGTATGGATTTTATCGTTTAGCTGACAAGCGCTTTCTGCAATTAGACAGAGCAATTGCAAAGGCTTCGTCATAATAAGTTATAAAATTAGCCCATGAAGCGGCTGTCGCGGTTGAGCGGGCGGCTTTGGAGATGGCGACAGCGGCAGACGGAGACTCGCTGATCAGGGTCTTGAGGTCAGAAGCAATTTCGGCGACAACCTCCTGATAGTTATTGTCGTCACGTTGTTCGACTCTGACGCCCGAGGCCTCGAATGTATTATCAAAAGTCTCAAGTACCCACTGCCCGAATCCGGAAAGTGATGTTGTGACTGTAGGCACTCCGAATGCGACACTTTCGAGGGGAGTATAGCCCCAAGGCTCGTAGTATGATGGGAAGACGGTCGCATCCATGCCCGGAAGTAACTGATAATATGTCATGTCAAATATACCGTCTGCGCCGTTAAGGTAGCAGGGCACATATATGACCGTGACGCGCGAGTTGGTGTCATTGGTGAAACCAATCTGATGTATGCGACTGATTACTGCGTCATGTTCAAAATTATGAAGACGATGTGTATACACAGGATCTGTGAGACGCCCCGTATCATCGAGCGCTATATCATGCGCCAGATCTGGACGTGCGACATCAACCCATGCGGGAACCATTATAAATGCCAGAACACGTCGAGCCGGATCAAGGTCTCCGAGACGCGCCACAGCATCAAGGTAGAGGTCAAGACCTTTGTTGCGATACTCACACCGCCCCGATGTAGCAACGATAAACGTCGTGTCGTCGTAGCTGATGCCTGTAAGCGAGGATGCAACCTTCAACATGCGCTCTCTTGCGACGGATCTTGCGTCACGAAGTTTCGCCCCCTTGGGGACGAATCCGGCCTCAAAGCCGTTTGGGGTAACAACATCCGGACGACGGCCGAGCAATTGCTGACATTCGCGTGCAGTGACTTCACTGACTGTCGTGAAGCAATCGGCCTGATGTGCGGCTGTTTTTTCGAGAGAATGTTTAGACTGCATATTTAGTTCGGCAGCCATCTGGTCTCCGTTATAGTTGGCGAACTGCCCGTATAAGGGTTTGCCGTTGCCGCATATGCTACGACCGATGCTTGTAGCATGCGTCGTAAAAATGGTTGCCACAGATGGCATTTCAGACTTGATATATAAGAGTCCCATTCCGGTCGTCCATTCGTCATAATGGCTTATAAACCGCGGATTTTTTTTATCTGCTACAAGACCTTCTTTAATGTGGAAGTTAAACAGGCTGCGTGCGACGATGCCGGCCGCATGGCTGAACGCGCATGCTTCATCATAATCGCCGTAGGCGTGGAGCGAATCAACGCCGTAAAGCTGCCACATCTTGCCATAAAATTCGTCTTTGACAGCATACATACCGTCAAACTTGACGAGTATGACAACAGGCTTACCGGGTATATCCCACCGTCCGATCCTGACGTCGACTCCCGCAGGCAGCTCTGCATTGAGCGCCCATTTTTTCAAGAGGGTCTTGCTCTCGATAAAATAAGGAGACGGTTTGTCCTCAGTCCAGACATCCGGACCGATAAATATTATTTTTTTATCTGTATTCTGTTTTACAAGTGTTGCCGCTTTGGTAGAAAGAACCGTGTATATACCTCCCACCTTATTGCATACCTCCCAGCTTGTTTCTATGAGCAGGTCAAATTGCGGTGTGTTATCGTTCATATGGTAGCTCTACAATATTTCAGGCTGCAAAATTAATATTTTTTTTTGATTTGGCAAATTAGAAGTTAAAGGAGACTCCGACTGAAGGGTTCCATGCTTGTACTTTATAATCAGCTACAAAACTTCTTTCACGACCGGTCAGAAAATCGGGGTAGGGGCAAGAGGCATTGTCTTCGCCGAGTCCCGCAACGTAGAGTAACGAGGCATCAATTGAGAAGTTTTTGGCGGGACGGAAACTCAGACCAACCGACGGTTCGATTTTGGTCATGCCCGGTGTTTCGGGATTATAAAAATTTTTGTCGACAGGTGTTGTGTCTACAATCAGACCGGCACGCACGTCGAATCTCTTTGTTGCCGAGTACTGTGCGCCGATATGGTATGTCATGGAATTGTGATAGTTTTTCGTCAGATGTTGGTCGTATTCAGCAAGTTGGTCGCTTTTAAAATCAACATTAAGTTCCTTATATGCATTCCAGCCTGTCATTTGGAGGTCAAGCGCAATTATCCATCTTTTTGTAGGGCGATAGCTTACTCCTATATTATATATTGCCGCAGCCGGCATTGATGCCTCGAAATTGGCATTATTGATAAGATTAAGACGCGACTCAAGAATTGTGCGGGCTGTCTCGTTTGCATACGATACAGATGCGACCCCGCTTTTGACATGCATTTTCATTTTTGTCCTTACCGATGCGCCGAGTGTCCATTGTCTGTTTATATCCCACATTGCTCCGATGTTGAAGCCCACGACAGGCGTGGCCTTTCCGTTGAGGTTTACTGATGCGGGAGTGTCTGTCATAGTGACAGGCAACTGCATCGCGGCCATCAGGGCGTTGAAACTGTCAGTGCTGACCAAGCCTTTGTTGAGATCGACCTGACCCCATGTAAACATTAAGCCGGCGCCGAACGAGAGATTGTCAATCGGACGCCATGCTACTGTAGGCTGTATCGTATAAGCCGTGAGCTTGACTTTCTGATTCAAAACGGCGCCCGGCCAGTTGATGCCCCAGTTTATTGAGCTGCCATAGGGAGTATAGAACGACAGACCGACTTTGACACGCTTGTTGATACTCATGCCGAGATTGACGCTCATGGGCGTTGCAGGGTCGTTGTCGGTTTCATAAGTTACACCTTCGTGCGTTGCTTTGGCTGTAGCGAATATGCCTGTCACAGACGCGGCCGCATCAATCGTATTATCCATAAATCCCATACCTGCAGGATTAAAAATCATGCTCTCAGCCCCTAAATGCATCGCAACACCGGTATGTCCCATACCGTTCTGTTTCGCACTAAGTGTATTGACCTGATAGCCTTCGGCTCTGACACAGGTTGTTCCGGCCGTAATCAAAGCAGCGGCCGCTAATAAAATCTTTCTCATAAATTACTTTCTAAAATAGATTTTGTCTTTTCATATTGTCTGCTCACAAAGCAGTCAAGTTTTATAATCAGTTATGTTCTTTTATAAGTCCGCGACGATAGGCGGCGAGTAGTTTGTTAAGATCTACGACCTGAGCGGACAGTTCACGTCCTTTATCCGTATCTTTTACTTTCAGGCGGTTTGCCTTAAACTCATTAAGCACTGTGTTTGAAATGATGTCGAGACCCTCCTCGATAGCCTTGCGCCGCGATTCGAACGGCTCGTGCTGCACGAGTTGAAATCCTCGCGAATGATATACGAGGGTGTAACCTGCAATGCCGGTCGTCGACTGATAGGCTTTTGAAAAACCGCCGTCGATTACGAGGAGTTTACCGCCTGCTTTGACGGGATTCTCGCCTTTAGTGGCTTTGACAGGCACATGACCGTTGATTATGTGAGACCCATCAGTCGGCAGCCCGAATTCGCTGAGTATTTTATCACATATTTCAGGATTGTCTATGAGGTCATAATAATGGCCGCGACCCTCGGCGTGGGTTTCTTTGTCTGCGATGAAATAGCGCTCAAAGGTCGCCATTTTTTGTTTGCCGAATAGAGGCGAGTCAGGTCCGCACCAAAGATACCACATATAATCCACCGCATAATGATAGACATCTGAGTCGATATCCGATGCCGATGCAGGGTGACATGCTATCTGCACGAGTTCGTCAAGACGGTCGAGCAATGCGCGGCCGGCGTATTTAACACCTTCGACCTCGACATCACAGAATGTGCCGTCTGCGTTGAGCGGTATCGACGCATGATACATCAGATTGTTATTACGGGCAAGATATAGCGAGCCATGTCGGAGCAGGCAAAGCAGATGTTTGCGTAATTTCTCGCTGTTGACAAATGAGTTGTGGAGCGTATTGACTAATTTATGCTCCTCGTCGCTGAGGCGATAAGGGTCATCCGGGTCAATCGTCGGGAAAGATTTGTCCAAAAGCTCATAAGTCCTGCCATCTGGCATCGTGACCGTGCCGTTTGCCAAATCCATATTGTCGAGCAGCAGTCTGTCTGACATCTCATAATCAGGATGTTTTTTGATAAGCCGGCCCTCCAATTTAAACTGTATGATCGTTATAGCCTTATGCATCTGCGTGAGTATCATACGCTCGCGCTCGGTGTAGACATGGCGTCCGGCACTGATTTTGGGATTGAATACATCCGATGACAAATCCTTATAAGTGTCCATCGCGAAAGTGGCCAACGGCAATAGATTAATGCCGTAACCCTCCTCGAGAGTATCGAGGTTGCCGTAACGGAGAGCTATACGCAGCACATTGGCTATACATGCGTCATTGCCGGCAGCCGCGCCCATCCATAAAATGTCATGGTTGCCCCACTGTATATCGACATTATGGTAGTCACATATTGTGTCCATGATTATATGCGCACCCGGTCCGCGGTCGTAGATATCACCTATAATATGCAGCGAGTCAATGGCAAGACGCTGTATAAGCTGACACATGGCGATAATAAACGCATCGGCGCGACGTGTAGATATAATCGTCGAAATAATCTGATTGAAGTATGCATGCTTGTTAGGGTCGGCCTCAGTCTCGTGTAGCAGTTCCTGAATGATATAGCTGAAATCTTTAGGGAGTGCCTTGTTAACCTTCGAACGCGTATATTTTGAAGAAACACTCTGGCAGACCTTGACGAGCCGGTTGAGAGTTATTTCATACCATTCGCACATATCTTTTTCCTCGGCTTTGACAAACTCGAGTTTCTCTTGCGGATAGTAAATCAGCGTGCAAAGGTCTTTTTTCTCCGACTCTCGCAGGTTGTTGCCGAAAATTTCGTTGACCTTGCGCTTGACCGTACCGGATGCATTTTTCAATACGTGCTGAAAAGCCTCGTACTCGCCGTGTATATCGGTGAGGAAATGCTCTGTGCCTTTAGGCAGGTTGAGGATGGCCTCAAGATTTATGATTTCGGTGCTCGCCGAGGCAATTGTCGGAAATGATTTTGCAAGCAGTTGCAGATATCTGAGATCGGCTTCGATTTCGGCCGTCGTATAATGTATATGTTTTATTGGCATACAGTTAAAATGTTTTTGACTCCTGCTTTGTTCGATTATCTGAAGAACAGGGAGGCGTCACCGTAACTCAAGAATCTGAAACCGGAGCTAAGCGCCCGGTCATAAATCTCGCGCCACTGCTCACCGATAAATGCAGAGACAAGCAGCAACAGTGTTGATTGCGGCTGATGAAAATTTGTGACCATGCCCCCGACAATGCGATATTCATAACCGGGAGCTATTATGATGCGTGTAGAGGCCACAAGTCGCTCGAGACCATGCGCCCTGAGATAATCGGCAAGGGCGGTCAGTGACCCCTGCACACTCAACTGCGGATGTGATTCCTCGTAAGGATACCATTGTGGAAGCTCTCCGTCCCATTTGCCTTCGGCTACAAGGCAGCCGATATGATAGAGACTCTCGAGTGTGCGCACCGACGTCGTACCCACGGCAATGACTTTGCCTGTATATGAGGCGAGCTTCTCTATTAGGCTACATTCGACCGAAATAAATTCGCTGTGCATCTCGTGCTCGCCTACGGTGGCAGATTTTACAGGGCGGAACGTGCCGGCGCCGACGTGAAGCGTGACTTCGCGACGCTCGATGCCTCGGGCCGAGATGTCAGAGAGAACCTTATCAGTGAAATGCAGCCCGGCTGTCGGGGCCGCAACCGACCCCTCAACGCGACTGTAGACGGTCTGATAATCTTCTTTATCAGACTCTTCCGACTCGCGGTTAAGATAGGGTGGGATAGGTATTTCGCCGGCCATGGAGATGATGTCAGAGAATGATTTAGATGGATTGTCCCACTCAAACTCCACTATAGACTCTCCTCCTTCAGTGCGGCTCAATCTTGTGGCTCTAAGCTCGGTCTCATCACCGGCGTCATCTTTTAACCGACAAGTCAAAGCTCCTTCTTTCCATCGCTTGGAGTTGCCGACAAGGCAATGCCACGAACATCTGTCGCACTTGGCAAAATTAAGCGCATAATCACTTGGGCTACACGGCTCAAGACAAAAAATCTCAATTAAACCTCCGGATTCTTTCCTGAATCTTAGACGTGCGTTTATGACGCGCGTATTATTGTAAATAAGCATGCTGTCTGCAGGCAGCAGCGAAGGCAGAGTGTCAAATATATGCTCACTGACTTTGCCGTCTGACGTTCTTACCATAAGGCGGCATTTATCGCGAGCGGCCAAAGGGTGTGATGCTATCCGACTATCCGGCAAATCATAGTCGTACTGACTAATGTCTATTTCTTGCGGGCGGATTAATGTCATTATTATAAATAACCTTTAAAATCTGTGCAAAATTACAACAATAGACTCGATTATACGCTAAATAATTGTAACTTTGTATTATGAAATCATTAAATACAAAGATAATATACTTTATTTCAGGTTTGTTTATGCTCCTGCCCGCGGTTGTTTCATGTTCTGACAAGAACGACGAGCCTACTCCGGAGCCCCCTGTTAAAACAGTCGGACGGACTGTTATTGTTTATATGCTTGCCGACAATTCTCTCGGAAGTCTTGTCTCGCCGTATGACTACGACATGCAGGATATCAATGAAATGCTTATGGCTGCCGGTAAAGGCGACATTACAGACGGCCGTCTGCTCGTATATCATTCATCTCGTAACGGCAAAACTGTTTTAAAAGAGATTTGTGCCGATAAAAACAGATACACTCATATCGACACACTTAAAATCTATGATGACGAGGAAATTTATTCACAGCATGCTACTCGGATGCGTGAAGTCTTCGCCGATATGAAGGAATTGGCTCCGGCCGATGACTACGGACTCATTTTATGGGGCCACGGCAGCGGATGGCTGCAGGACGGTATCTCTCAGGAATCATCGTCTAAGAAGCGCGCATACGGCGAGGAACACGGCCGATGGATGAACATTACGACTCTTGCTGATGTTCTCGAAGATGAGAACTTCAGTTTTCTGTATATGGACTGCTGTTACATGTCATCGGTTGAAGTCGCGTATCAATTGCGTAATGCAGTCCCTTATATTGTAGCTTATCCCATCGAAGTACTCGCATACGGTATGCCTTACGACAAAAATATAAAGCATTTCTTTAAGTCCGTGCCTGATCTAACGGCAGCGGCTCGGGAGACTTTTGATTTCTACGATCAGATGATGAATCCCCGCTATCGTTTCTGCTCGGTATCAGTCATTAACACAGCAGGGCTCGAGCGACTTGCCGCGGCCACCAAAGCTATTTACGAGCGTGCGGATGTAGGCATCCCTGATGGATATACCCCTCAGAAATACATGACCGGCTCGACATGCTATTACTACGATTTCGGCGGCTACATCAATGCTCTCTGCAACGACAAGACGCTTAAAGACGAGTTTGATGCCGCCCTTGCCGAAACGATTGTCTATGAATCCACAACCGACCGTCTGTGGAATACGATTGACCTTAAAGAACATTCGGGCCTTTCGACATACATAATTAAAAGCGACGCAGATTACACACTGAAGAATTATAATCAGCTCGCTTGGTTTGATGACGTCGCGTCCATGCTTTTATAATTTGTTATAAGCTTATGCTCTTTGCTCAAGACCAGATATTGCCCGGTTTGACACAGGTGCCGGATTCGATACCCGACAAATCAGAGGAGATACAGATGCTAAAATCTCTGCCACTTGATGAACTTTTAGACAAGATGGTTAGCGGACTTGTCAGTTTTGCCATAAATCTTGCGATAGCCCTTCTCGTCTTTTATGTCGGCAAGTTTATCATTAAGAAACTCTATAATGTCGTCTCCGGCATAATGATAAGACGCAAGGTCGACAGTTCACTGTCGACGTTTGTATTGAGTCTTATCCGCATGGTGCTCTATTTCATTTTGGCTGTTACCGTCATAGGCATACTTGGCATAAACACATCGTCATTTATCGCCCTGTTCGCATCTGCCGGTGTTGCAATCGGTATGGCGCTGAGCGGCACATTGCAGAATTTTGCCGGCGGCGTCCTTATACTTCTGCTAAAACCCTATCGAATAGGAGATTACATTGAGGCGCAGGGATATGCAGGTACTGTGCGCGAGATACAGATTTTCCATACAATCATCGCCACACCCGACAACAAGATAATTATCATACCTAACGGCGGCCTTTCGACCGGCTCGGTAAACAATTACTCACGGGCCGATTACCGCCGCGTAGACTGGACTGTGTCCATTTCATACGGGGATGATGTAGAGACCGCTCGAAAGGCTATTTTGGAAATACTCGCCTCGGACTCGCGCATCGTCACCGGCACTATCGAAGATGACCGTGAGATGAGGGCCGAAGCCGACGAGCCTATGGTCGATATTGACGGAGACGGCATCCCCGATGTCCCTGCGTCGCAAGCGCCGGACAGGTCTTGGCTGAAACGTATTTTCCACCGTTCGCCCGTCAAGGCTCATATAGACCGGTGGAATGAACAGAATCAGAATAAAATCAAGCAACTTCTTCCTAAAACAGATGGCAGTCCGCGAGTCTACGTCAATGCACTTGCCGACTCCTCTGTCAACCTGATTGTCAGAGCATGGACTCGAAATGTCGATTACTGGGCAGTATATTTTGAGATAAACGAACGCGTCTATAAAGAACTCCCGGCATGTGGCATCAGTTTCCCGTTCCCGCAGCTCGATGTCCATCTCAATCACCCCTCTGCATAGAGCACGATTACCGTATTATTAAATAAACTTAAATGGCCAAATATATCGGGTGCTTTTCCGATTAATTTGGCTATTTTTGCATAAATAAGGGTGTGAAATATGCCCGTCTCTCTGTCTCCTCTGTCCAATGCGTTCGTGCGCAAGACCTTAGCGTCTTGCTTTGACTTTGCAAAAAATAAAAAACTATATAGATGACAAGTAAATGGAATTACTTATCCCATCAAAACGACAATCAGACCGAGACAGAGCTGTCAAGACGCTTTGCAAATTGCGCGCCGATAAGCGACTTGCTCCATCAACGAGGCATTAATACGCTAAGCGAGGCGGAGAAATTCTTTCACCCTTCGCTGCGTGACCTCCACGATCCTTTTCTGATGCCTGACATGGACAAGGCCGTCGACCGCCTTAACCGTGCGATGGGAGCTAAGGAAAAAATCATGATTTATGGCGACTATGATGTCGACGGGACAACTGCTGTCGCCTTGGTCTACCGTTACCTGCAGAATTTTTATTCTGAAATAGACTATTATATCCCGACCCGCTATGACGAAGGATACGGCATCTCGTTCAAAGTCATAGATCAGGCCGCGGAACAGGGTGTAAAACTGATAATCATACTTGATTGCGGCATAAAGGCCATCGAGGAGATAGCTTATGCACGCACAAAAGGTATCGATTTCATCATTTGCGACCACCATGTCCCCGATGACGAGCTTCCGCCGGCTGCCGCCATTCTCAATCCTAAACTTGAGGGCTCGACTTATCCGTGTCAGCATCTTTCGGGATGCGGAGTGGGTTATAAGTTCATGCAGGCGTTTTCTATCAGTAACTGTATCGGAACAGCCGAACTTGACAGTATGCTTGATCTTGTGGCTGTAAGCATCGCCGCCGATATTGTGCCGATGGTTGATGAAAACCGCGTGATGGCTTATGTCGGACTAAAGCGCCTCAACTCAAATCCTAACATGGGACTGCGTGCCATAATCCGTACCTGCGGACTCGGGAGCAAAGAGATTACAATCAGCGACGTCGTGTTCAAAATCGGCCCGCGTATCAATGCATCGGGCCGCATGCAGAGCGGACGTGAAGCCGTCGAGCTGCTTGTATCGCGAGACATGAAGGACGCTACACGCCGTGCAATAGCAATCGACCAATACAACAAAGACCGCAAGGAGCTTGACAAACAGATTACCGACGAAGCCAATGCTATTCTTGAGTCGCGCGGCGAGATGCACTCGCCCAAAAAGTCGATTGTTATTTATAACAAAGACTGGCATAAAGGCATTATCGGCATTGTGGCCTCTCGTCTGACCGAGCTCTATTACAAACCATCTGTCGTACTGACTCTGGCAAACGGACTTGCAACCGGCTCGTCGCGGTCAGTGCAGGGCTTTGACGTCTATAAGGCTGTCGACTCGGCACGTGACCTGCTCGAAAATTTCGGCGGACATGCCTATGCGGTAGGTCTCTCTATGAGAGAGGAGAATATCGCCGAGTTTACACGGCGTTTCGAGGAGTATGTCGCTGCAAATATCCTGCCGGAGCAGCAGACTCCTCAGATTGACATTGATGCCGTGATCAGTTTCGGACAGATAACACCGGAGTTTGTCTCGACACTCAATCTATTCAATCCTTACGGACCGGGAAACCAAAAGCCTACGTTCTGCACCCATTGTGTTAAAGATTTCGGCACAAGCAAACTTGTAGGCAAGCAACTCGAGCACATAAAACTCGAACTTGTCGACGACACATCAGGTAAGGTTTTCAATGCGATAGCCTTTAACGCGTCACGCTATTTCGACCATATACACGCCGGCAAAGCGTTTGACATATGCTATACGATTGAAGAGAATCGTCATCGCAATGCAGTCTCCACACTGCAGCTCCTCGTTAAGCAGATACATTTGCGCGACTGATTGAAGCACGGCTGACAGTAATGTGTGCTCTCTCTCCACACGACATCCTCCGTCAATACTGGGGTTATGACGCTTTCAGGCCGGCACAGCTTGATATAATAGAGTCTGTGCTCGACGGCCATGACACTATCGGCCTTTTGCCGACGGGTGGGGGAAAGTCACTGACCTTTCAGGTCCCTGCGATGATATTCGACGGACTGACACTTGTGGTCACTCCTCTCATATCGCTGATGAAAGACCAAGTCGACAATCTTTATGACCATGGCATCAAAGCGGTGTACTTTCATTCCGGTCAGACGCGCCGCGAGCAGAAGCTGAGTCTCGACCGCTGCCGCCTCGGCATATCCAAACTGGCATATGTATCCCCCGAGAAATTAAGACAGCAGTCTTTTTTAGAGGAGATAAGACAATGGCACATTTCGGCTCTTGTCGTAGACGAGGCTCACTGTATTTCACAGTGGGGCTATGATTTCAGACCGTCTTATCTTAATATCAGGGAACTAAGACATATTTTGCCTGATAGTGTGCCTGTGCTTGCTCTGACCGCCTCGGCTACACCGGCAGTTGTCGCCGATATCGCCGAAAAGCTGGAAATGCAATCATACCGCGTCTTCAGCCGCAGTTTTGTCCGCGACAACATTAGCTATATAGTACGCCACAACGAGCATAAAGACGAAATGCTTCTAAGAGTTCTCGCCAATACGTCAGGCTCGTCTATTGTCTATGTACGCTCACGACTCCGCACGCGCGAGCTTGCCGAACTTATCAAAGCGGCCGGAATCAGTGCAGACTTTTATCATGCCGGACTTTCTCCCGAAGAGAAAAGCCAGCGTCAGGATATGTGGAAAACCGACAAAACACGTGTGATTGTCGCGACAAATGCTTTTGGCATGGGCATCGACAAACCTGACGTGCGTGTTGTTGTCCATTATGACTTGCCGTCATCTATCGAGGAGTATTATCAGGAAGCAGGGCGTGCAGGGCGAGACGGCAGACACTCATATGCCGTCGTTCTCTGCGCCAAGAACGATAAAGCTCTTCTTACGCGGCGTCTTGCCGATTCCTTTCCTCCTAAAGATTATATATTACAGGTTTACGATAAGCTTTGTGTCTTTCTCGGGGTGACGGTCGGAGGAGGCTATAATAATGTATATGATTGTGACTTCGACAGATTTTGCATGACATTCAGCCTGAAACCCGCGCCGACACGGGCTGCTGTCGCCATACTGTCGCGGTCAGGATATATAGAATATGTGGATGAGACCATGACGCATGCTCGTGTAATCGTGCTTGTCGACCGCCGTGATTTCTATTCGCTTGAACTTGATGTAATGACTGACAGGGTACTTCAGGCTCTTTTACGGCTGTATCCCGGTCTTTTCAGCGATTACGTGACCATCAGCGAGCAACGCCTTGCATCGGCTATATCGGTCAAAGAAACAGATGTAACAAATGCGCTTGTTATACTTGCGCGGATGCATGTCATACATTACATTCCGCGCCGCGTCACTCCTTATGTTTATTTCCCGACATCACGCGAATTATCAAAGTATCTATGCATACCGCGGGTGGTCTACGAGGAGCGTCGCGATGATATGAAGGCGAGGCTCGAGTCAATGAAACAGTTTGCATTTGCCGAGAATCGCTGTCGTTCCCGCATAATTCTTGAATACTTCGGCGAGAAAAATGCAAAAGATTGCGGACATTGTGACTATTGCCGTTCAAATCGCAGAGGAACTGACACTAAAGATGTAGAGGCTGAAATCAAGATGCGGGTAATGGCATATCTGCGAGAAGCGGACCGACCACTGACTTTCGGGTCACTTGTCGATGCTTTTCCGACACGGAGACAGCTTGCGACTGACATCATAAGAGAGCTTGCCGACCGCGGAGTTCTGATAATCGAAGGGTCATCGGTCAAACTCCCATAGACCAATTTATTAAGTCATATTATACATTTTAAGGAACTGCGCCGCGGAGATTACACTATTTAATCTCTTTTAGTGCAGTTGCTAAGGGAATTACATCCTCCAATTACGTTATATTGTAGTAAATGAAGCAGTAAAAGATACGCATTCTAATTATCCCTCGTCCTTGTGACAAAGTTGTGAAACCATGGTTACAAGGCTCTCATAAATAAATAGTTGAAACGTGGCAGGAGACCCTCCGAAAAGAGTGTCTCCTGTTTCGTTATATCAAAACAATGGATTATCAGTCGGTTACTATATCGTTACCCTCGGTAACACCGTTCTCGTTATAGGCGTCGACACGATAGTAATACTTTAGTGTAAAACTAATGACCTGCAATTAAAAGTGCATGATTTTTTCGCTTAAAAACGGCATAATTTTTGTAAGTTTGTCGGCGATGATGAATCATTTGCCATTAATAATATCATTGCTCTTGTTGACCGGTTGTAAGTCTCCTGCCGAAGCTGTGTCAAAAGTCGAGTACCGCATTATTGAGGATGACAGACAGTCTCTGCTCGATAGCGCAATAGATTCGGAAATTGAAGCGATGAATCTCTCGAAAAACTATAATATTATTTCGGGAGAATCCGATATTGATTATGAGACGATGGCTGAATTCGTCAAGCGGTATAACAAACACTTCTCATCTGAAATCGCACGATGTTACATCGAAGTAGGCCGGTTATACGGTATAAAAGGGGATATGGCATTCTGTCAGGCTATTATTGAGACCGGATGGTTTAAGTTTGAGGGAGGAACGGCAGTCAAAGCATCTCAGCATAATTACTGCGGTCTTGGTGTCAACAGACGCGGTGCACGCGGAGAGAACTTCGAGACTATAAGAGACGGAGTCACTGCTCATATTCAACACCTGTATGCTTATGTTTCTGAGAAATCTCTGCCCGAAGGCGAGCATCTTCTTGACCCGCGATTTAATATGGTGAAACGAGGCTCGGCAGCGACATGGCATGACCTTAATATGCGTTGGGCTATGAATAGTTCGTATGCTGATGCGATTTTGCGCGTATACAACAAATTACTTGACTATGCCGCAAGAAACAGTCGTCCCGACCTATTCGATTGATAAGCCGGGACGACCTCGCAGAATTATATAACATTCAACCATTACGGTCGAGTAGAACCTGCCTTTTGAATTTCTAAGGCAAGTTTTTCAGAATATTAATCTTTATCGACTGACACACGAGCCGAACTGTATACATTTAATCCTAATGCGGCAGCAATGTCTCGGATTGTATTAATGGCAGCGCACGAAACTTTATCGTCATTTACATTTGAGTCAGAGACGGCTATAGCGCCGAACCCGGGCAGCATGGCGATGATTGTTCCACATTTATTGACAACCGAGGGGAGTCCGATCTTAATCATCCACTGTTTTTTCAGATGATGCGGTCCTCCATGAGCGGCAGCGACAGCCATAACTGCCGTGCTTATTTTTCCGTCAAACGCATTTGATCCGTTGACAGGATTACGGCCGTCAGCGGCAACCGTCGCACCCATTACGGCAAGCTGCTCGGTCGTCATTGCAAGCGAACTTAGACGAGTATACACGTCGACCGCTATGTCGGTATCGTCAAAGAGGAAGTAGTCTGCCGCAGCAAGTGTATTTGCAATATCAGCTTTCTGATTTGCTGCGACTTGCTCTTTATAGACTTTTTCGTCCATATCGGGAGCTGCGCCGCTCAGCGCGACAATATTATCATAAAGGATATTGTATTTACTGTCACTGTCATTTGTCGGCTCGACGGCACTTAACATCCTTAGACCGCGTCTGTTGAGAGGAATTTCAGGGTTTGTCTTTGACTTGCCTTTGCATCCACACTCACAGGCCTTGCAGCACGAGTTCATGCCGTCGTTATTGTCATACTTCTGCGCAAGGAGACTGACAAATATCGGGAGTCTCACCAAATCACCAATCGCAGACGCGACATCGGTTTTTCCGAGATTAATCTTGCGTCCGTCCGTCAGGACAACAGACAGTGCAAGTTTATCGTCTTTATTGCTTTCAAATGATTCTGTGACCGCTTTAGTCAACTTTGACATCGAAATAAATCTTGCCATATCTTATGTATAAGTTTTAAATTTATTCTTTAAACAAAACGGGTCGGCCCATAGTTGCGCCGACCCGTCTGATATTTAGTTTTTTTTATCAGAAACTGTATTGCAGCATGGCCTCAAAACGATTGGCATTGCCATGAAACCGGTCGACATCGTTTCGACGGCCATAGACATATTCCGCTCCAATCATAAGGTCAGGGATTATATTATAGAATCCGTTAACCGCGACATACTGTGCGTATTTATAAGCGCGGGCACCTATTAACTCATTCTGATATACTCGGCTGTAACTATAATTTGCCGACATAAAGAAATCCTTTGTAAAGTTATACTGCAGACCTCCCGTCCATGCTAACACACCGGGCGCTTTCATCTTGCCGGGAGTGTCAGAGGGTATAAGGTCATAACCAATGTCGCCGAGATCGTTGATATAATGTGCGATACCCTTGCCGTAGGCAACGTGACCGAAGAATTTTAGACCGCCGGCAATATCTGCGATTGTACTGAAGTGCGCGCCCCAGCCGGTTTCGAAACGATTCTTTCCGGCTATAAGATCGCGATAGCTCAACTCTCGCAGTATACCCGACAATCTTATGTGATTACCTGATTTCCAGCTATACTGCACATAGACGGGTATGTCCGGGAAACGTTGTGATATTTTTTCGGCATCCCCGGCCGTGATTGTATAATCGGCCTTGGGAAACTCAGCCGAGACAGCTGCCGACAGACCATGCCATGAAGATGTCTTGTATTGGAACAGCATGTTCTTTGCGTCTATCTGTCCTGACGGTCCCTGAGTGTCGATGGTCGGAGCCTGACTTTCACCGTCGGCGAATGTCGAACGGGCAAGACCAGCAGTCAGATGTCCGACGCTGACATAAGCCTGCTTGAGTTTCAAACCATAACCGCCATCATCTCCGGTAAAGTTTGTCTGAACATAGACGATAATTCGGCCAAGTTTTGAATTCTTAGTGACCAATTTCAAGAATATGGTCGAGTGTGATGCGTCTGCTCCAAAACGGTTGCGCAACGCCGGATCAGACGGCACAGGAATGGCATTAGTCACAAAGCCGTTATCGTCAATCGCTCCGTCGAAGTCGTAGCTTGCAACACCTTTGACATAACCGCCGATACCGAGAGCAACTTTACCTTCGCGATCGAGAAAGAGAAAGCGAGGTGCGCTCGGGTCATCAAAAGACATACCCTCGCGAGAGTAAAGCACCGCAATATGCTCATTATTCTCTCCCGGATTACCTGTAAGTATTATAGCTCGCTGGGGTACGCCGATTGAATCATTTTCGTATGAAGCTTGTGCTGCAATACGGCCGGGAATAGCCGTTATAGCAAGCGCGGCTATGGCAGGAAGACTGATTTTGATAGCTTTCATTGTTATAAGCATTTTTGTGAAAATTATGATATTATAACAACCTTTCGACCGTACTTGTTCTTTGTTTTAAACAAAAGGGGCCGCGTCACGTGACGCGGCCCCTTAATCACAGAATAATTATATAATCTACGGATGCTTACTTGGTCTCGGCGGCTGCCTGTGCGGCCTCGGGGTCAAGGATGACAACACGGTAGTTGTCCTGATCGATGAGTGCCTTCATGAAGGCGTGGACGTCGTCTGTAGTGATAGAGTTGACGAGGTCAGCACGACCGTTGAATGTATCAACACCATTGGTAGCCCATCCTGCAATACCGTTAGCCCAGTCGCTGTTTTCCTCGAGAGCTGTTGTGGCGTTTTTAACCATATACTCTTTAATGGGGTTGAGCTCGGTGTCTGTAACCGTAGAGTTCATCGAAGTGATGATGTCTTTAATGACGGTCATTACCTCATCTTTGGTCTCGGGCTTCATGGGGAAGGCTGTCTGGAGAACTGTGTTGAAATCGCCTGTGCGAGACAGAGAGCCGCTCATGCCGATAGAGTAGGTGGCACCCATTTCCTCACGCACCTTCTTAAGCAGGCGGTTGCTGAGAATCTGAGCCGAAACAGATGCGAGAATCTGATTTTTCGGGTTATAAGGCATTTTGCCCATTACAGCTACGAAAGCATAAGTCTGAGGAGTCTGCATTGCAGTGGTGAAGGTGTCTTCGCCCGAGCCTTTGATGGGCTCCATATCAGCTGACCATCCGGCCTTGTCGAGTTCGTTTGACTTGCCTGTGGGCAGAGTGGCGATATACTGCTCGACGAGCTGACGCATCCGGTCCATGTCGATTTTACCGGTGAAGACAAATGTAAAGTCAGAAGCATCGGCAAGCATTGTGTGGACGATGTCAAGAGTCTGCTCACGGTCGGCGGCAGCAATGTGCTTGGTCGTGATCATCTGCTTTTTAGGCGATTTGAAGAGCTTGCCCAACAGCTTGACGTTGAAAGTGAAGGTCGGAGTGTTCTCCTGATTGGCAATCATGCCTGTAATCTGATTCTGTGTCGATGTGAACTCCTCGGGGGTAATGTTGAAAGCGGTAAAGCCCATGTAGATGAGTTCCATCAGAGTCGGCAGGTCTTTGACAGTTGTCTTGCCGCTGACGTTACGGCTGTATGTGTCGAAACCATAGTCGACAGAAGCCTGTTTGCCTTGGAGATATTTCTGCAGATCTGTGTTGCTGTAGTCACCGAGGCCGTGGCTCTGCATAGCCATCGGGAGGAAGATTACAGACGATGCTTTAGAGTCGTCGACTGTCGAGAGACCGCCTTTTGCGACAGCCTCGAATATGATTTCGTTATCTTTGAAGTCAGTGGGTTTGACGATGACTTTAACACCGTTGCTCAGAATCCACTCTGTTGCTCCCCATTGTGTCAGCTCTTTCTCGGCTGTGATTTTGCCGGGTGCGGGCAGGGCGGGGATGAGGGGCTCGGCTTTCATTTCGTCTTTATAAGCTTCGATTTCTTCGCCGTCAACTGATGCGATAGCTGCAGCAACTTCCTCGGCGGTGGGCACTTTGAATGTGCCGTTATCGGGAAGCATGGCGAGGAACACGCGGTTGTCAGTCTTGACGAGCTCGGGGAGAAGCTGGTTGATAGCCTCGACGGGAATCATCGGAGCAATCTGCTTATACATCTCATACTCAACCTCGATGCCGGGAATAGGATCGTTGTCTATAAAGCTGCGTACATACTCCTGACCGTAAGTCGTAGACTCGGTGTTGTTACGCTCATTATAGAGACGTTCCATATTAGAGAGGAACTCAGAGCGGGCGCGGTCATATTCACCGACTGTGAATCCGCCGCGTGTGGCGCGAAGAAGTTCGCGATAGATAGACTTGATGGCGGGAACGATGTCATTGCCCTTGGCTGTGCCGTCAAGCATGAGAGCGTCTTTGGTCTTGGCAATGAAAAACTCGCCAATCTGAGCATCAGCGCTTGAAAAGTCAGCATCAGGTTTCATGCCGAGGTCAGAAAGACGTGTCTTAAGCATCGAGACCACCATGTTCTTCATATACTCGACGGGGAAGAATGCCTGAGTGTTACGCATCTCGCGGGGGAGCAGTGGATCAGTCTTGAACGCGAGCATGAATGAAGCGTTGCGCACCTCGGGGTCTTTGTCGATGGCGTAGATTGTGCCTTCGTTGTCAGCCACGGGATAGTAAACGCGCTCTTTGGCATTTTCGGGCATCTTGACAGGAGCAAAGTACTCCTTGATTTTAGCCTCGATATAGGCAGGGTCGATGTCACCGACGACTACGATACCTTGCTGGTCGGGACGATACCATGTGTGGTAGTAGTCGACGATAGCCTGAGGCTTGAAGTTGTCGACAACTTCCATAGTGCCGATAGGCAAGCGGTGGCCGTAGCGACTGTCAGGATACATGATGGGGAGCAGCCGCTCGATGAGACGGCTCTCGCCGACATTGCTCTGACGCCACTCCTCATGGATGACACCGCGTTCTTTCTCAATCTCCTCGGGGTCGAGGGTAAGAGCCGACGCCCAGTCATGGAGTATAAGGAGACAGCTGTCGACTACGCTCTGTCGTGCGGCCGGCACGTTATTGATTCGATAGACAGTCTCGTCGATAGATGTGTATGCATTGAGGTTATAACCGAACTTCACGCCGACTGACTCGAGCCAGTCGATAAGGCTGTTGCCGGGGAAATGCTCGGTGCCGTTAAAACACATGTGCTCGAGGAAGTGCGCCAAACCGCGCTGGTTTTCTTCTTCAAGGATTGAGCCGACTTTCTGGGCGATAAAGAAATCCACCTGACCTTTCGGGGTCTCGTTATGGCGGATATAATAAGTCAGTCCGTTGTCTAATTTACCGACTTTGACCGCGGGATCAACCGGCAGCTGAGGGATTTGTTGCATTTGCTCGGGAGTCTGAGCCCAGACAGTTCCGATTGCAAATAAACTCATCATGGCGATGAGTCCGCGTTTAAAGAACTTGTTCATTGTTTAAGAATTAGTTTTATATAGTAGATTAGTTGAAATCGTTTAAGCGCTATGTGATTGATTTTTGAATATTAGACGCTAAATTTAGATAATAAATTCGCGGATAATGTTTAAAATATGTTAATTTGGCTTTTTGCTTTTGTAAAGGATTGCTACTAAGGTCATTACAGCGAGCGTCCACGGATAAAATAAATATGGCCATGGTGCGGCGGGCGAAATTGACGCTAATCCTGTCGCAAGCAACGTCTGCGCGCCATATGGTATCAGACACTGTATTATGCATGAACATGTATCTAATAAACTGGCCGTGCGGGCGCCTGACACTCCATATTTCATGGCGATTTTATGCGATAGCGAACCGACTGTGATAATAGCGACAGTATTGTTGGCCGTACATATATTAACGACGCTGACTAATGCCGCAATAACGGCTTTTGCCCCTCTCGGACTGTTGACGCGTGATGTCATTATGGCAAGCAGATAATTGATACCTCCGGCCTCTTTGATCAGACCGAGCATACCGGCTGACAATAAAGTTATGATTATAAGCGAACCCATCGAGTCAATGCCTTCACCCATCGAGCCGGCCATATCGGTCAGACTGAAGCCGTAAAACAATCCGGTAGCGACAGCAATGATTATGCCGCTGATAAGGACCAAAATAACGTTGACACCGGCCGCAGCAAGGGCTATAATACTTATATATGGCAATACAAGCCACGGCGAGGCTCCGGCGGGTGCGGCGACTTCCGCAATGCCATGCCCGATAACTACATAGATAATCAGACATATAATTGCAGCCGGAAGCACTATGCGCAGATTCGCCTTGAATTTTACATTCATTGCCACGAACTGTGTGCGTGTCGCAGCGATTGTTGTATCGGAGATAAACGACAGATTATCTCCAAAAAATGCTCCGCCGAGCACTGTCGCCACAAACAGCGGGACATTTTCGCCTGCAGTAGCTGCAATATCGACGGCAAGCGGTACGAGGGCTATGACAGTGCCGACCGATGTGCCTATTGACATCGATATAAAACATGCCGCGAAGAAAAGCCCGGGCAACAACATAGATGATGGCAGAATACTAAGTGTCAGACTGACTGTAGCGTCAATAGAGCCTATCGATTTTGCAAGCTCGGCAAACGCACCGGCGAGGATAAATATCCAGAGCATATATACGATATTGCTCTGTGCGGCCGAGCGGGAGAACGTTTCGATTCTTTCTTTAAAACTGATCTTTCTGTTGATAACAAAAGCCCATGCCGATGCCGCAATGAAGGCGACAGACAGAGGCATTTTGTAAAAATCATCGAGTGCGACAGACACACCGAGATAAAGGAGGATAAATACGACAATCGGCGAAAGAGCCAAAAGACCCTTCGCCGTTGTGATTTTATTACTGTCTATGTCGTGGTTGGAGGAGAGCTGCGATGCCTCCGAGGAGACATCATTAGCTTTTTCAATCATTTAAATCCTGCAGATTAAAATATTTTATGGCATCAGCTGTCATATAGTCGACAAGTTCGTAGGGATAGAAAGGAACATTAATAAATCCCTGCGCATAAGATGCGACTTCAAAAGGCTGATATACAAAGACGATATCTCCCTGAGCTGAAATATAGAAATTATCCTCAGACGGGAGTGCGGTGATGTCTGTAGGCCCGAATACAGCGCTTAGTTCGGCAGCCTGACGCGCTATGACAGATGGCAACGTCTTAAGACCAGCCGGGGTAAATAGATCTGATAGAGATATTAGTTTACCTTCAGTAATATTATAGTTTATATAATTACGTGTGCTCATCCCGTGGGCTGCGCCGGGGATGTAAATATTGTCACTGACACAATATACAAGCAGATCAGCCGAAAGGTTGACGACATTGCCGGTTATGAGGTCGTATCCGTCAGCCGTATTGAATACTATTGTATCATTGTCGACTTGCTCTGCATTAAAACCGGTCTGCTTCAACGATTCTTCAAAATACGAGGTCATAAGTCCCTTGTAATCGGTCGAGATGCTGTCAAAGGCAATTTTAAGTATCGCGTCCTGCAAAGGCTTGATATCGTGTTTATGAATCACAGACGGCATCAACATAGCTACCGAATCATAAAACACCAGATCTGCTCCTCTCTGATACACTGAGTCGGAGCCCACGAGACGATAGGCTTTGGCTGTCTGAATGCTTGTAAACTCGACAGGATTACGATCAGAAGACCCGCTGCCCGAACATGCTCCGAATGAGAGTGTCAAACCGGCCAAACCCAGAGCTAAAATAGAGACTGAACTAATTTTCTTCATTTTTACAAATGGTTAACTTCATGTCCTAAAAACACAGCCACGACCCGAATAGTTCGAGGTCGTGGAGTATAAGATTTAGCAAATTTATAAATGTCTGTCAGCGAACTCTTATTTTTTGTCCGATACTGAGTTTTGATTTAGTTGTCAGACCGTTCAGACGGCAGAGTTTTGAGACTGTTGTGCCGTTACGAGAGGCTATACGGCTGAGTGAATCTCCTTTGCGAACTGTGACGACAGACGAGCCTTTCGACGATCTTGAGCTTGGAGTGTATGCCTTCGGAGGATTGGCGGCACGATAGCGTGCGGCATACTCGGCATTTGCCTCGGGCGAGAAGTTACGAGCTTTCTGATATGTTGACTTATCGAATGTGTATATATCAGTGTGGGTCGTCTGGTTTGCAAAGTCAAATATGGCAGCCGGATTGATGGCATATCCCATATAACGGGTCTCGAAGTGGAGGTGGGGTCCGGTCGAACGTCCGGTGTTACCGCCAAGCGCAATGGGATCGCCTGCTTTTACATACTGATCCGGTTCGACAAGGAAACGAGAGAGGTGGCCGTAGACAGTCTCAAGGTCGTTGGTGTGGCGGAGCACGACATAGTAGCCGTAGCCTCGGCGCTCGAAGTTGGTGATGCGCACGCGGCCGTCAAAAGCCGCACGGATGGTGTCGCCTATATTGACCTTTAGGTCTACACCTTTGTGCATACGGCGGAAACGTCGGCGATAGCCATAGGGCGACGTGACATATCCTGCGTGAGGCATTACATAATGCGATACGTCGATATCAACGCGCTGGGGCACAACGGCGTTAGCGTAGCAGTTAACACGGCCGCTTTCCCAGCCCTCGGTGTAGATGTCATATTCGGGCTCTTCCTCCTCGCTAAAGAGACTCTCTAAATATTTTGTAGCGTTTTCGAGTTGTATAGAGGCATTGCCCTGATTGGCGAGAAGATCGCCATGCTGCTGCATATGCTGGCCCGGGAGACGCGGGGTCATGGTCTCTGCCGCAGCAAAAAGCGCTGTGGTTATTGCGGCAGTAAAAATTGTAGATTTAAGTAATTTCTGTAAATACATCAGATACTGGCAGGTGAGAGATTGGTCATTCCGGTTGAAAAGACTTAAAGCTCGTCGGGAGCATACAGAGCCGAGATTACTAACGGAGTGTAATCAAAAATTTCGTTCTCTTTAAAGAAACGCTTAATTTCAATGTCGGCATTCTCAACAGAGTCCGAAGCATGGATTATATTTTCCTGACCGCTCATGCCGAAGTCGCCGCGAATGGTGCCGGGAGAGGCCTTGCGACAGTTTGTAGCTCCGGTCATAGCCCTCACCACTTCGACGACATTAACGCCGCGAAGACACATCACAATCACAGGGGTAGCAGTCATAGACTTAACAAGCGACGGGAAGAACGGACGGTCGACAAGGTGGGCATAATGCTCTCTGAGAATAGTCTCGTCAAGACGCATCATTTTGATGCCTGCGATAATCAGACCTTTTTGCTCAAATCGATTGATAATGCTGCCTGTGAGTCCGCGCTGTAAAGATGATGGTTTAAGGATGATGAGTGTCTGCTCCATATTTTTCCCTTGACTTTAAGGCTTTGTTTTTGTATTTCTCAAAGTTAACAAAATTTTCGCAGAATCGTATGACTATCAAGTAATAAAAAGGTTTAAAAATTATCACCATATGAATACACAGTTGATAATCAACGCTTTATGAATTTGTTAAAAATGAACAATTTGTATAAGCGGGAAAAAACGGAGGCATACAAGTAAATTCAGTCCGAAACGAATATTACATCTTAAGATTCTGTTCCAAAAATCGGCGCATGCGAGTACTTTGAGGGCCTGAGTGTGAAAGAAGTCGGTTAACGCTGTCCATGCAACTATCGAAAATCTCGTTTTTGCTTGCCCAGACAACGGTCTCGTTGATAAGTGCGGCGCAACCACGGTATTGAGTGTCCTTAAAACGCTTGTAACGCTCGACATTGAGCATCGATTCGATTGCATAAAGTCTCAGGCTCAGTACATATTCAACGCCCGGCGAAAACGACTCGAAATCTTTGAGAGCGCGCTTTATACGCGTTATGCGCATTGTCGACGCCCCGTACTTGCCACGCGTCATCTCACGCTCAATTTCGACGCGATAACGTTCTTTTAACGCATCAGCGTCAGGATTGAGAAAGAACTCAAAATAATCACGCGTCTCGCGTCGGGCCGAGTAGGCGTCGAGCACGAGTGCGACAAGTTGGTCGTTCGTGAGGGTTGCGAGTTCTTTTTTGAGCTGAGTCTTTGACATGTAATATATGAAAAAAGTGACAGAGACCTGCGGCTCGCTTTTATGGCGCTGCCGACAGGCCTCTGTTAATTCTAACGGACAAATAGCTTATTTGTTGTGTGCGTCCTTAGCCGCAGCTTCTTTGGCGGCCTCGCTGTCAGGTTTGAGCCAGCGGTCAAACCAGCGGAAGAAAAGACGCTGCCAGAGAACGGCGTTCTGCGGTTTGAGTATCCAGTGATTCTCGTCGGGGAAGATGACCATCTCAGCCGGAATACCGCGCAGTTTTGCGGCGTTGAAGGCGGCCATGCCCTGCGATGCGAGAATACGATAGTCATTTTCGCCATGGCTGATCATAATAGGTGTGTCCCAGCGGTCGACAAAGCGGTGTGGCGAATTGGCAAATGTGCGCTGTGCGGCGGCATTGTCCTTGTCCCAGTATGCGCCTCCCATGTCCCAGTTGGCAAACCACATTTCCTCAGTCTCGAGATACTGTGCCTCCATATTGAAGATACCGGCGTGAGCAAGCAGGGCTGCAAAGCGGTGGTTATGATTTCCGGCGAGCCAGTAAATCGAGAAACCGCCGTAGCTTGCTCCGGTAGCACCGATATGGTCGGCATCAATATACGGCTCTTTTTTGACATCGTCGATGGCTGCGAAATAGTCGCGCATGTTCTGACCGGGATAGTCTTTTGAAATCTGCTCCTCCCACTCGGTGCCGAATCCGGGTACACCACGGCGGTTAGGCATCACGATAACATAACCGTGAGAAGCCATCAGAGCAAAGTTCCAGCGATAGCTCCATGACTGGCTTACAGATGACTGCGGGCCGCCCTGACAGTAAAGTATGGCGGGGTATTTTTTGGTCTTGTCAAACTCAGGTGGATATACGACCCAAGTCAGCATCTCTTTGCCGTCAGTGGTCTTGACCATGCGGGCCTCGCAGACCGGCATTTTGAGCTGAGCGAAGATATCGCCGTTGACATCGGTCAGGGCCTTAGCCTCCGAGCCTGCTGTCACGCTGTAAATCTCGTTCGGACGAAGCATAGAGTGAGCCATCGTCACGACTGTCTTCTCATCAACGGGCGAAAGAGAGGTGTAGTCGCAGACTCCCTCCGCAACGGTTGTTACCTCGTGACTCTCGACATCAATGGCAAAGACCGGGGCGACGCCCTGATGATAAGCGATGAACCAAAGCGAGCGGCCGTTGGGATTCCATGCAAATTGCTCGATGGTGTAGTCCCAGTCAGCAGTCAGGTCAGTGCGTTGACCTGTAGCGAGATCAAGCACAAAGAGTCGGTTTTTGTCAGCCTCATAGCCGTCGCGCTCCATGCTCAGCCATGCGAGGCTCTTGCCGTCGGGCGAGAAAGCCGGACATGTGTCATAGCCCATCATGCCCTCGGTCAAATTTTCGGTAGTGCCTTTTTCGAGGTCATAGCGATAGAGGTCGCTGTTGGTAGAAATTGCATATTCGAGTCCGGTCTTCTTGCGAGAGACATAAACAAGCGATTTCGAGTCGGGCGACCATGCGAATGACTCTACACCGCCAAACGGCTTAATAGGCGATTCAAAGGGCTCGTCGGCCATAATATCCTTGACATTGCTGATAGTCTTGCCGTCAAAATCGCCGACAAAGGGGTGGGGTATTTCAGTCACCCATTCATCCCAGTGCTTATACATAAGGTCGTCGATGACACGGCCGGTCGCATCGGGCAGATCGGGATAGAGGTCTGAAGCCTTGCGACTATACTTGACATTGCCGATCAGCACCACCTTTTTTCCGTCGGGCGAGAAAAGGAAACCTCCTACGCCACCCTCGACACTGCTGACACAGCGACGATCAGAGCCATCGGCAGCCATAGTCCACACTTGCATGCCACGGTCGCCGTCAACAGCCATAAATGCTATACGCTCACCGCCGTCAATCCATACAGCCGATGACTCGGAGCCGGCAGTATGTGTCAGTCTTGTCTGATTCTGACCATCGGCATCCATTACGTAAATTTCACGGTTTGAGCGGTTTTTCTCTACGCTCTCATAGGCAATGCTGTAAAGTATCTTCTTGCCGTCCGGAGAGGCTACGGGGTCGCTGACACGTCCGAGCGCCATCATGGCCTCAGAGTCAAAAATGCCTGACTCGCTGTGAAAGTCAGGGCGCTCGATAATGTCGGCATTGCTTTCTGACGCCTTTTCACTCGAGCATGCACCGAGCATAAGAGCTGCTGCACTCATGACAATTGGTTTTATAAGTTTTTGCATTGTGTGATTTATTATGTTGTTTAAGATTTATGTATCAAAATGTTACGCCGTCCAAGTCCTCAAGCCTCGCTTTAAGCGCTTCGGCAGTCTCGCGAGGGAGTCTGAGCGTCATCTCACATGAGTTGTCAAACGACTGGCAGACAATCTCGGCTGATGACTGTTTGACAAGCCGCATGACATCATTCATGGCGAGATAGGGGAAGGAGAAGGTTATGTCGGCAGTCTCATGGCGCTCAACAATCTCAGCCGCGTCTAAAGCAAGCCGTGCAGCCTCACGATAGGCTGCGATTAGCCCCGAAGTTCCTAATTTGATACCGCCGAAGTATCTGACGACGCATATCACCACATTGGTGAGTTCAAACGAGCGAATCTGACCGAGGATCGGTTTGCCGGCCGTCCCCGACGGCTCGCCGTTGTCATTAGACTGAAACTCCCTGCAGTCTGCGCCAAGCATATAGGCCCAGCACACATGACGCGCATCATGATATTCGTTCTGTACCGCAGCAATGCGCCGACGCGCTTCTTCAGCCGAAAAAACCGGAAAAGCGAACGACAGAAAACGGCTCATCTTCTCACGGAAGACAGCCTCTGAGGGTGCGGCGATGGTGCGGTAAGCGTCTGACATTAATCTGCGTCAATTTAGCGCGAAGATAATATAAAAAAAGCTTTCCCGCAAACTTCAGAACTCGTGTCGCTCCACATAGCAAAGGGGCAACAGAGGAAGCTGCGCGGGAAAGCGCTGAATTTTTATATCAGACAGCAGTCAGATCAGTACTGATGGCTCTCTGAGTCTAATTCTTTGGCGGTGAGCGGCTGTTTGTTCATCTTGCGCCATACATACCAGATGTATGCGAGGACGAATGGCACGAGCACTGACACCCATGACATCACTTTAAGCGTAAACAGCGAGGAGGAACTGTTGGCTATAGTCAGCGAGCTTGAGGCATCAAGCGTAGAGCAATAATAGGCTGTGCCGTCCCAGCCGGTGATAAGGATAAGCACGACGACAACAACTACCGTGCCGATGCCGCTATACCAGATGCCGTTGCGGAATTTAGAGCAGAAAGCCGTGCGTATTATAGCGTAGAGGACGGCAACGACCCCGATAAGGAGTATAATCAGCAGAGACCACATGTTCAGCAGATTGTGAAGATAGATGTTATCGACTACCATATAATTGCCCGCAGCGTCAAACTTCAGACCGGGCTCTAAAAGCATCACAACAAGGAAGGCAACAAAGAGCACGGCGAAAATCAGACCGTTGACCAGTACGGAGCGATGCATGCGCTTGGCAAACTCCTCGTTGTAGTCAATGTTGTTGATGAAGTATAGCGCACCCTGAGTGCGGGCGAGGAAGAAGACTGCGACGCCGAGAAGCAGATTTTTCCAGCATACGATAGCCTCGAGACCTCTTGTGGGAGCCCACTGGGAGATGACCGGCTGACTGATGTCTAAAAGGTTGCTCTTTGTAACGGTAAACGCCGCTCCGAAAAACATCATTGCCACTGCCACGCCGAGCAGGATACATCCGACAAAGCCATTGAACATCAGGAAAGCGTCATAAGTATGAGTGCCATAAAGATTACCTGACTTGCGACGGAACTCATAGCTGACAGCCTGCAGGACAAAACTCAGGAGAATCAGCATCCAAAGCCAGTAGGCTCCGCCGAACGATGTCGAATAAAACAGCGGGAATGACGCAAAGAAAGCTCCTCCGAAAACTACAAGAGTCGTAAACGTCAGTTCCCATTTCCGGCCGAGCGAATTGACCATCAGTTGACGTTGTTCGGAATCCTTCACACCGAACAGCATTGACTGTCCGCCCTGCACAAACAACAGAAACACAAGCAGCGCGCCAAGCACAGCGATTAAGAGCCACCAGTATGATTGTAATAATTGTAGTTGTGTCATTGTTTCAGAGTTTAGTCATGTTGTTCGATTTCAGTTTTAGATACGCGGTTTATATATCTCAGCATAATGCTGATTTCGGCAGCGAGCATCAGAGTAAACAGGAGAGCAAAAATCCAGAATGTCAGCTGTACCGAGCCTCCTGAGATATCAGAGATAGCCGCGCGGGTAGGCATCAGATCCTGTATTACCCACGGCTGACGGCCGACCTCGGCCACAATCCATCCGGCCTGACTGCAGACCCATACCACGACTATTGAAAGCATACCGAGCCAGTGAAGCCACGGACGCTCGAGGAACTTGCGGCTGCGATAGCAGATAAACAGTAGCGCGATAAAGAGGGCAAATAGATAACCGCCTGCGATAACCATAACGCGGAAGGAGTAGAATGTCAGCCCGACAGGCGGAACAGCCTCATCGGCGCTGTCAAAGTAACCGTAACCGAAGTATTTGAATCCGGCCATAAGTTCAGAGCGGGCAGCGTTCATCGCGGCGGTATCACCAGCGGCCTTAGCCTCACCGAATTCCTTCAATGCCTGCCGGGCAGCTTTACCTATGGCAATGCGTTCATCATAGCTGACGGTATTTACGGTATCGCCGTCAGCATTTATGGCGCGGCCGGCTATAAGGTCGTTGATGCCGGGTACAAAACTGTGGGCGTCATGATTTGCAAGTACAGAAAGTCCATAGGGGATAGAAACCTCAAACAGCATGGGGTCAAGGTCATCGCCGGCTTTTTTCTCAGGATTTGTGATACCGAAAGCCACAAGCTCCTGTCCGACCTTACCGTCATAAAGGCCCTCCATGGCCGCAAGTTTCATGGGTTGAACGCGTGCGACTTCAACAGCCGAGCCGTCACCGGTATAAAGCGTCATCACCATACCGGCAAAGCCAAACCACGAGGCAATTTTAAGCGATTTAACCGCGACATCAGTGTTTCTCTTTTTCCAAAGCAGCCAACAGCTGACACCGATGACAAATACAGCGGCAAGCACCCATCCGCTAAAGACTGCGTGGAAGAACTTATTCATTGCCACTGAGTTAAATGCGACCTCCGTGAAATTGTCCATTACGTTGCGCATCTGCTCGGGGTCAAATGCCATGCCGACCGGATTTTGCATCCATGCGTTAGCTACAAGTATCCACAATGCAGATAGACAGACTCCGGCGGCAGTCAGCCAAGTAGCTGCGAGGTGAAAGCCGAGGCTGACTTTTTTCCAGCCAAAAAACATTACGGCAACAAAAGTCGCCTCCATAAAGAACGCGACGATGCCTTCGATGGCGAGAGGTGCGCCGAAAATGTCACCGACAAACCAGCTGTAGTTTGACCAGTTGGTGCCGAATTCGAATTCGAGGATTATGCCGGTGGCAACACCGCATGCAAAATTGATGCCGAACAGCGTCATCCAAAATTTTGTTATGCCACGCCAACGTTCGTCGCCTGTGCGGTAAAAAATTGTCTCCATGATAGCGACAATTACCGACAAACCGATTGTCAGCGGGACAAAAAGCCAATGATACATGGCTGTCAGGGCAAATTGCGCCCTTGACCAGTCAACCGTTGCTAATAAATCGTTCATTGATATTTGATTTAATGATTTGATGATTAATTCAGAATATGTCTATTGGCGCTCGGTCAACGCATTACGCACTGCCTCGGCTCGTTCGCCGTCATCATTGTAAGTGTCTGAAAGTATATCCGGGAAGAAAAAAATTTTGAGTACGGCAAACATTATTATCACTTTAATTATAATGAGCAACCAAAGTGAACGACCAACATTTGTCATAGACTTGAATCCCTCTACATAAAAGCGGGTAATGCGGCTGACTATGTTTCGCTTTTCAGGCATTGATGAGGTATTAATGCTGTCGGGCAATTAGGTCTGTTCTAATGCCCGACACAAATGTAATAACTTAAGTTAAAAATCGGCAGATTTTTCCTGAAAAATTCTATTCCACTCGATAATATTTCCTTTTTCAGACCTGCTCAAATCAATAAGCCGCTGGTTTGAAGAGCCTCTGAAAAGCAGCTTAATGTCTCTGAGTGATTCAATATACGGTCCGTCGACGAGCACATCGACAAGTCCGAGCAGAGCTCCGAACTCGGCTTTATCGGCTATTTCCTCATATTTAAACCCGGTATAGCACCATATATGCTTGCCGACAGTACGTATCCGCCGCGCAAGCTCAGTCAACGGCTCTATCTGGTAGAGAGGGTCGCCGCCGGTGAATGTGACATTAAAACCTGCGTCCTCGATTATTTCCATCAGCTCGTTTACTGACATGTCATGTCCGGCATCAAAGGACCATGTCGACGGATTGTGACATCCCGGGCACTGATGTCGGCAACCGGCAAAATAAATGGAGGTGCGCAGCCCCGGGCCGTCGACAGTCGTCCCTTCGACAATATCGACCACTCTCAGAATGTGTCGCCGTTCATCATTTATGGACGACGCGGTCATTAAGCTCTGCAAGTTTGGCGTTATTCCATCTGTCAGTCGTGCCGACAAGATAACCTGTAATACGCTGCAGCCGGTCGATATTGTGCGAGCCGCATTCCGGACATACATCGAGTCCGTCGGATGCATCCTCATAACCGCAATTCATGCAACGGTTGCGATTATGATTAACCGAGCAGTACCCGATATTATAACGGTCCATCAGGTCGACTATATCTGATATAGCTTCCGGATTATGCGTAGCGTCGCCGTCAATCTCCACATAAAATATATGGCCGCCGCGTGTCAGTTCATGGTAAGGAGCCTCAACCTCTGCCTTATGGCGCGGTGAGCAGTGGTAACCGACGGGCACATGATTCGAATTGGTATAATAAACCTTATCGGTAATACCTTCGATTATGCCGAACGATTTACGGTCTTTGGCGGTGAATTTACCCGATAATCCCTCGGCCGGAGTGGCAAGAATCGAATAATTATGATTATACCGCTCGGAGAACTCGTTGGCCCTCGAACGCATGTGTGAGACAATGCGCAGACCGAGGCGCTGCGAGTCTTCGCTCTCGCCATGATGCTTGCCCGTAAGCGCAACTAAACATTCGGCGAGACCGATGAAACCGATACCGAGCGTTCCGTGATTTATGACCGGTGCGATAGTTTCATCGGGCTTAAGTTCGGCACTTCCGACCCATAGCTTTGACATAAGAAGCGGGAACTGACGGACCAATGCCGTGCGCTGGAACTCAAAACGGTCGTTGAGCTGACGGGCAGCAATCTCAAGGATATTGTCAAGCTTTTTGAAAAAGGCATCGATGCGTTCCTCATAATCACGAATATTCATAGTCTCGATGGCGAGACGCACTATATTAATAGTGGTGAAACTGAGGTTACCTCGGCCGATAGACGTTTTTTCACCGTAACGGTCCTCAAAGACTCGAGTTCGACAGCCCATTGTGGCAACTTCGTAGCGATAACGCTCCGGGTCATCGGCCGACCATTTCTCATGTTGGTTGAAAGTTGCGTCGAGATTTACGAAATTGGGGAAGAAACGTCGTGCGGTTACCTTGCAGGCCAGACAGTACAAATCATAATTCGGATCATCGGGCAAATAGCTGACTCCGCGTTTCTTTTTCCATATCTGGATAGGGAAAATCGCTGTCGCACCGTTGCCTACACCCTCATAAGTCGAGTTAAGCAGTTCGCGTATGACACAACGTCCTTCGGCCGAAGTGTCAGTTCCATAATTAATCGAGCTGAATACAACCTGATTGCCTCCACGCGAATGGATGGTATTCATGTTATGAATAAATGCCTCCATTGCCTGATGGACGCGTGAGACAGTACGGTTTACCGCATGTTGCAGACGGCGCTCATCGCCGGTCAAACCATCAAGCGTTGCGGCGACAAAGTCCTTAAGCTTTATATTATATAAATGTGAGAGGTCGCAACCGTCGAGAGCCTCAATATTTTTCACTTCTTCGATAAAAGTCGAACGAACAAACGGGGCCAGATAGAAATCAAACGCCGGTATTGCTTGGCCGCCGTGCATCTCATTCTGAGCCGTCTCAAGAGAAATACATGCTATGACACTCGCTGTCTCGATTCGTTTGGCCGGACGTGACTCGCCATGCCCGGCGACAAACCCGTTTTTGAGGATTACGTCAAGCGGATGCTGCACGCAGGTCAGGCTCTTCGTCGGATAATAGTCCTTGTCGTGTATATGTATATAGCCGTAGCGCACTGCCTCGCGCGCCTCTTCGGTCAGCAGATAGTCATCAACAAAGGGTTTGGTAGTCTCTGATGCAAACTTCATCATCATGCCGGCGGGAGAATCCGTATTCATGTTGGCATTCTCACGCGTGATATCATTGTTTTTCGCTTCAATGATTTCCTGAAACATATCGCGTGTCTTGGCGCGACGGGCTATACTGCGCTGGTCACGATAGGCGATATAGCGTTTCGCAACCTCCTTGCGCGGACTGTTCATCAACTCAAGCTCGACGGCGTCCTGTATTTCCTCGACGGTCATACGTTCACGTCCGTTCAGTCCGACTCTGACAGAAATCTTGTTGATTAAGGACTCATCCTCTCCAAGCTCGGTTGTGAGCATGGCCTTACGTATGGCCGATTTAATTTTCTCCTCGTTATAGCCCACAACGCGTCCGTCGCGTTTGACAACTGTCTGTATCATAATCAGATTTGTTGATGATGTTTTCGTGATATTATCTTGTACAGCCAAATCAGGCTGAAACAGCAGCAAAGGTAATATAATTATTATTCAAAATCAACAACTAATCATCATAATTTTACACACTCGAAATTTATTTTGGAAAACTTTTTAATGAATCAAAAAAGTATATATTGCTAATTTCCAAAGAATAATGTTTTCAAAATGGAAAACTTTAAGACAACAATACGCAAAAACAATTTACAAATTTCTCGGTGAACTGATTCTTATTCGTATAAAATTCCGAAATCTTTGCAGACTTCAAAATCAACTTCGCGCCATCCGGCATCCTTTAATTTAAGCCCTTCATTATAATCGTTAAGATACATACGTTTAGGCTCGGTATAAAAATGAGAGCTCAAGTCAGCCGAAGACGGGGCATTATGTTTAAGTTTTAAACCCGCTAACGAAACTATGGTCGGGAACAGCGACAAACTTGACGAAACGTTTCTATCTGAATTATTCTTTAATGCGGCTTGAGCATCAGGATATAACCGGCGATAACCTGATGATAGCCATACAATCATCGGCACGTGTATCTGACGAAAGGTCGGAGTGGGGGATGCATGCAGAAAACGCTCCCGGCCGTCATCAAAGATATCTTCACCATGATCCGATGCATATATCAAAGCAGCTACAGTCGTAGAATCGGCATCAAGAATACACATCAGGCTGTCAAGCAACGCATCGGTCTCGACAATTGTATTGTCATAAGCATTAATCAGTTCTCTGCGGTTGTAGGACGTTGCCTCGGTGGCATTATCCGGCAAAAAACGAGCCGAAGTCTCGTCATATCTCTCGCGATAATTGAAATGCGAGCCATAGGTATGTATGACGATAAGCTCTTTTTTCGTTGCGGACTGCTTGGCGAGGACATCGTTTACAGGATTAACCAGCCGGCTGTCGTATCGCAATCCGTGGTCCTGACGTGCGAAATCGACAGTATCGGCACACGTTCCTAAAAAATCAATATACGAATGATTGCGTTCCTGATTCGAGATGAATGCCGTCGAATATCCGGCCTCCGCAAACGCATCTATGACACCTTTGACAAACCGTATCGAATCTCCGAAATTAACGGCCGAAAGATGTGTTAAAAGCATCGGCACACTCTTGTGAGTGGTATTGCTCTCCGAAAGAGTCTTATTAAAGAAGACAAGCTCAGCCCTCTGCGCAAGTCGCGGATTAGTATCGCGGTCGTAGCCGCCAAGTTGCCAGTTATCAGCCCGTGCGGTCTCTCCGATTACAATTACATAGATTTCCCTCAATGAGTCAGGATGCTCGGACTGACTGCCGAAACTGAAGTCGGCAGACGTTTCATAATATTTGGAAGTGTCCACACTGCGTGTTATTGCAGTAATCAGATTAGACATTACATTAACCGGAAAAAGCATGCGTGTGACCGCATATCCGGGTATAAAAATGTAGCAGCACGTCAGAAGTATAATACCGATTGCCGCAGAGACTATGCCGACGCGGCGTGGTATGATAAGGTCAGAAACACGTCCATACCGTTTTTTCACCATCATAACGATACCGATAATAATCGGAGGCAGATACAGCGCTACAACAATAAGTATCGACAAAGTCAGATTACCCAAAAGCTCGCTCACCTCTGCGACATTAGTAGTGGCAACATTCAAAAACATATCAATAGCGATGATTGACTCGCCGTATAGATACAGCAGCACTATCTGAAACGCCGCAAAAATCATCACCGGCAAAAACCATAGCATTGTACGTCCTACGCGACGCGAGAGACTCATCAGAAGACAGTAGACGCCGAGAGGGAGAATGATATCGGTTATTTTCGCCGGAAACGGATCTCGTTCGGTAAAAGCCAGAGCGACATTCGGCACAATTAGCAGCACCGGAAAAAGCCAAGCCCAGAGCTTCGTACTGACGAGATATGTAAATATTTTTTTGAGCATAAGCTAATTACATATTATTTAAAAAGCCTCATTCATACTGAATATGAATCCGGTCTGATGACGTCCGAATCCTAAATCAAGTCGTATATTCATACGACGTTTGAACTCCCAACGGTATCCGACGCCGTAGTTTGGCAGTATTGTCCGACCTTTTATGGCACTGAATTTCGGGAAAATCGTACCGGCTCCGCCCCATAAAACCACACCGTTGCGACGCCATACATGCTGACGCAACTCAACACATACATTCATCTGGCATTTGTCGCGATATCGGCCCTCGAAATATCCGCGCATATTGTCGCCGCCCAATGTCGAGAGCAGACCCCACGGAGTGTTGCCATAAGTAAGGCGTCCGTTAATACATGTGGCGAGAATGGCGTCTCTCCACAATGGCCGGTAATATGCTGCTGTTAATTCCGTCATCGAAAATGCATATTTATTAGCGAGAAAACGAGGATAAAACCTTTGATCGATTCTGAAATGTACTCCTTTATAAGCATTTGTGATTACATCACGCGTATCATACTGTATTGTAAAACCGATACCCATGTTAAATGTTCGGTCTGACTCGCCATGCCAAAGCTCGGGCTTGGCGAAATGGCGGCCGTTGATATAGTCAAACGAGCCGCTCGGACCGATAAAAAAATCAGGCATTATTCGGTACAGAAATGATGCGCGCGCCTGCGAGTTGAGATATTTATATTTAGACTCATTGTTGTCGTCGCTACATTCGTCATACCCTATGCCCCAGAATTTGGTGGATACAGACGAGAAATTTATATCATAGTCAATACGGCGTTTGTCGTTACGGAAAATATGATTGCCGCAGACTCCGAGTTTAAAAAATGCGCTCGTCGTAGCATCAAAATACACCGACACCGTAGACGGCTGCGTCACTGTGTCGGTCATATCCGTGCGATACACACCGGCCGCTACAAGCCCGATGCCGAACTTAGTGTCTGACGAATAATGCGGACCACCTATGAAACTTATATCGAAAGGCTTATTATCTTTCGGTTTGTTTGTGTCATCAAAGTAATCGATGATGCGTTTGATAAGTCCGCGTTTGGGTTGTACGCTGACGCTGTCTGCCGATATGGTTGCAGACACCTGAGTTTCATCCGCATATAGCGCCGCAGACGACACACACAACATCAGCAGGGACATTACAATAGCTCTCATAGTGTTGAAAAGTAGTGCAAATCTACGGAAAATCCCGTAAATTTGCAGACCATATAAACGTCAATAAGTGAAAACTACCAATAAACTGTCCTGCAATGCCATTGTTGATGTGCTCGCAGCACGCGGCGTGAGAGATATCGTCATCTCGCCGGGCTCACGCAACGCGCCACTGATTTTAGCCGCAAAAAGCGAGCCGCGTCTGCGTTGTCATGTCGTCATAGACGAGCGTTCTGCAGCATTTGTCGGACTTGGCATAGCGATTGAAACACAGAGGCCGGTGGCTCTTGTCTGCACCTCAGGCTCAGCAGTCCTCAACTACGGACCGGCCCTCTCAGAAGCTTTTTATCGCCATGTGCCTCTTATAGCCGTGACCGCTGACCGCCCGAGTGAGTGGATAGATCAGGATGACAGCCAGACAATAAGACAGAACGGTATTTTTGAAAACATAGTCAAAGCCTCGTTTGAACTTGACACAGACAACGGAACTGTCGCACAGAGACGTTTTTTTGAACGCACAGTTAATGATGCCCTGAACACTGCCGTTGAATTACCTCAGGGACCGGTGCATATAAACGTCAGACTCGACCAACCATTGGAATGCATTACCGAACGTGACAGTCAATTTAAAGCCATACCGTTTGTGCGCAGCTTTCAGGAAACAATTCCTGTGTTTGACAGTGCTATTATAGACCGTTTGCAAGACAAGAAAATACTGATTGTTGCAGGATTCGGCTCCCCTGACTCAGAATTAAACGAGGCTGTAAGTCGCTTTGCTGTGAAAACAGGTGCCGCAGTCATGTTTGAAGCACAGTCAAATTTAAATCCATGCTGTCCGTCAGTACCCAATATCGACGTCACATTGTCGTCACTAACCCAAGAACAACTATCGGAGCTCACTCCTGACATAGTTATAAGTTTCGGCGGATCGCTTGTCTCTCGTATGCTTAAAACATACCTGCGCGGGTGTGACAGACTCGAACACTGGCATATCGGACCTTCACAACGGCTGATAGACTGTTTTTTGCACTTGACACGTCAGTTCGATTGTTGTCCGTCAGCTCTGTTTAAAAAACTCAATGACATTATCGGCGATACAACGACGCGTGACTACGGACTCAAATGGGCCCAAGCCTCTCAAAAAGCATCCTTGCGTGCCTCTGAAATGGCACGCACAAGCGAGTGGAGCGATTTAAAGGCGATGTCAATGATTATTGCCGCAATTCCCGGACACTGGCATTTGCAGCTGTCAAACGGCACCGCTGTCAGATATGCCCAACTGTTTGATTATAAACATATAGCCCGAATTGATTGCAATCGCGGCGTCAGCGGTATTGACGGCTGCACATCGACAGCCGTCGGCGCACACATATATTATAATGATGTGACACTACTTGTTACCGGAGACATGAGTGCTGCATATGACATAGGAGCTCTCGGTCTACGGCAAATTACGCCTCGCTTTAAGATAGCGGTGCTAAACAACGGCGGAGGTGGCATATTCAGATTCGTCAGCTCGACATCCTCGCTTGACTGTCTCGAGGAATGTTTTGTCGCCAAGCCTAATCTTCCGCTTCACAAACTCGCGGAGGCATATGGATATTCTTATTACGAAGTAGATTGCGAAAATAATTTCGAGCAGAACTTCAAGGCTTTCGCCGCTGAGTCAGAGCGACCGGCGATACTGAATATCATCACTCCGGGTCCGACAAGCGTCGAAATATTAAAAGAATTCTTTAAAAATTTAAGATAATGACACAGCGCGACTGGACAACTATCAAAGAGTACAGCGACATCCTTTTTCAGTTCTACAAGGGTATCGCAAAGATTACAATCAACCGCCCCGAAGTTTATAATGCGTTCCGCCCGCAGACCAATGCACAGATGCTTGACGCGATGGACTACTGCCGACGCACACCGGCCGTCAGAGTAGTTGTATTGACAGGCGCCGGTGACAAGGCATTCTGCTCGGGCGGCGACCAGAATTATAAGGACCGCGGAGGCTATCGCGATGATGACGGCACACCGCGTCTCAATGTGCTTGAACTTCATAAAGCCATCCGAAGCATTCCCAAACCGGTCATTGCCATGGTCAACGGCTATTCGATTGGCGGTGGAAATGTGCTCAATGTCATCTGCGATCTCTCGATTGCATCTGATAATGCGCGTTTCGGGCAGACAGGCCCTAAGGTCGGCAGCTTTGATGCCGGTTTCGGGTCATCTTACCTCGCACGTTGCGTCGGACAGAAAAAGGCACGTGAGATTTGGTTTCTGTGTCGTCAGTACACCGCCCCAGAAGCTCTTGAGATGGGCATGATTAACAAAGTAGTGCCTTTTGACCGCTTGGAGGACGAAGTCGTCGAGTGGTGCGAGACCATTATGAAACGCAGCCCCTTCGCCATACGCATGATCAAACGTGCGCTCAACGCCGAGCTAGACGGCCAAAGCGGCTTGATGGAGTTTGCAGGCGATGCCACTCTGATGTACTATCTCATGGACGAGGCTCAGGAAGGCAAAAACGCTTTCTTGGAGAAACGCGACCCCGATTTCGACCAATTCCCTCAGTTCCCCGGTTAACACGCCATGCTCAAGGCTCTTTGGACAGATTACACTCTTCATTTCCGTTTTACGGCCCGCACTTCGCGCGAGTCTATGACCGAGAAGAAGACATATTTTGTCAAGCTTTATGACGACAGCCGACCCGATGTTGCCGGCTACGGTGAGTGTGCTCTCTTCAGAGGTCTGAGCGCAGATGATGTTCCTGATTTTGAGCGGATTCTCGCCGAAACATGCCGTCATCCCGAAGAGTCGTTGCCAAGGATGAGCGCTATCCGCTTCGGGTTTGAAAGCGCACGCGCTGCCCTCGCCAACGGCGGAGGTTTCAATCCGTGGCCCGGAGCTTGGTCGGAAGGCCGGGACAAGATTGTCATCAACGGCCTCATCTGGATGGGCGACCGCGACACCATGCTCGCACGCATTGATGAGAAACTTGCAGCCGGATTTCGCGTACTCAAACTTAAAATCGGAGGCATTGATTTCGAAAGTGAATGTGGACTACTCGAGTATATCCGCAGCTATTTTCCAGCTGACAAATTAGAAATCAGACTCGACGCCAACGGCTCATTTACATCGGCGAACGCTCTTGAGCGTCTCGACCGCCTCAGCCGATTTGGCATACACTCGATAGAACAACCCGTCAAAGCCGGACAGCCGTCGGTCATGGCTGATATATGCCGACAATCTCCGATTGATATTGCTCTTGATGAAGAGCTTATAGGATGTCGCGACGAGTTGGCATCGGCCAAGTTGCTTGATGAAATAAGTCCGCGATACATCATTCTGAAGCCAACGCTTTGCGGAGGATTCAAGGCTGCCGACCAATGGATACGTCTTGCTGCGGAGCGCGGGATAGGGTGGTGGGCCACATCTACGCTTGAATCGGATATCGGACTTAATGCTATCGCGCAGTGGGTGTCACAGTACCATCCAACTATGCCTCAGGGACTTGGCACAGGACAACTCTTTATCAATAACATTCCCTCACCCTTGACACTTCGCGGCGATTGTCTGATGACAACTCCGGAGGCTAAATGGGATATATCAGCATTAGAATGGCGACAGTAGAGGATTTCAGGACCGAGTGGGACAATAGTCTGCCTTATGTGGTAGCCCATACATCAGGCTCGACCGGCGCGCCAAAGGAAATACGACTTCCAAAGTCCGACATGCTGCGTTCGGCCGAGGCTACGGTCAGGCGCTTTGGTATCAGCCGAGACTCAGTGCTCGGTCTTCCGTTGTCAGTCGACTATATCGCCGGCAAGATGATGTGTGTTCGTGCTTGGATTTCCGGAGCCGAACTCGTCACGATGCCCGTCAGCAACCGGCTTGTCATCGACCGACGTTATGACCTCCTCGCCATTGTGCCGTCACAGGTCGACAGCCTTATAGAGTCAGATTCGAATCCGACACTTTGCGGCAATATAATAATAGGAGGAGCCGCGCTTGACGAAAATCGTCGACGTGCTTTAATCGAGCGTGGGTTCAACGCCTATCAGACTTACGGTATGACCGAGACCTGTAGCCACGTAGCCCTGCAGGACATCAGTGACGAGTCTAAACTTTACCGCGCCATGCCCGGCATCAGTTTTGAGACCGACTGTCGCGGCTGCCTCGTGATTGTCGCTCCCGGATTCTCGTTCGGTAGCCTTGTTACAAACGATATTGTCGACCTCGTCGGAGTCTCGAGCTTCAAATGGCTCGGACGGTATGACAATGTAATCAACAGCGGCGGCATCAAGATTGCCGCCGAGCAGTTGGAGACCGAAATCATGCCCATCATTGGTTGCCCGTTTTATGTAACGGCCGGGCAGGACGAAAAATGGGGTGAGGTGCCGGTCGTTGTTGCGGTTTGTTCACAAGGAGAGTGCGACGATTTGCTCGCCCGATTGAAGGCCAATGTCGACCATCGCCGCTGCCCTAAAAAAATCGTTGCCGTGAATCAAATGGATTACACGGCAAACGGTAAGATTATACGCAAAAAAAATGTCTGAAATAATCAGCCGAATTTGCTGATCTTACGGAGCATATTCTCGTTAATTATCTTTATGCGTCGTCCGTCGACGACAATTATCTTTTCGGCAACAAAACTTGACAATGTGCGGATGGCGTTAGAGGTCGTCATGTTTGAAAGATTGGCAATATCCTCGCGGGCCATATAAATTTTGAGCGTCGAGTTATCTTCCTCATATCCATAGTGGTCGCGCAACACGATAAGTGCCTCAGCCAGACGTCCGCGTATGTGTTTTTGTGTAAGGTTTACGATACGAGTATCCGAGCCTCCGAGATTATGGGATAATTCACGGATAAAAAAACATGCGAGCTTGATATTCTTATGAATCATCTCGTCTACAAGTTTCAAGGGAAGAGAGCCGACTATAGACGGTTCGAAAGCCATAGCGCTCGACACATAAGGCTCTTCGGCAAAATGCGCACGATACCCGAAATATTGTACCGGACGTATTAATCTGATAATCTGGACACGGCCACCGACGCCTTCCTTTATCTTCTTTACCTTACCTTTGAGAAGACACCACAGATACTCGGGGTCATCTCCTTCGGCATATATAAGCTGGTTTTTTTTAAACGTATGAATGACAAAGTTCTCGACAATCAGACGTTTCTCGTCTGCGTCAAGAATTGACCAGATATCGGCCATATCCTCATTGATAACTTTCTCAAGAGCTTGTCTAATCATGGAATGACATATAAATTTCCAAGCGAAATATGTTTTACAACAGCAAATTTACAAAATGTTTTTAATTAAAGCTTGCATTTTGCAAAAAAATTCCGCGTTAGACCAATTATGTGGCATTTTTTTACATTTTATCGCGCCCTTTTGGCATAAGGTCACGTAAAATCAATTTCTTACGGATAATTGTACTATGAAATAGACTGTTCAAGTCCTTTTCTGCTTATTTTTTTATAGTCGTCCATTATAAATTTACCTAATATTATTTTGCAGTCAAAACAGTTTATACTATCTTTGTGTTATAAAATCAAAGCGACAAGAGAGCCGCACAAAATCAAATTTGACAGACAAACAATTTCCACATCAAAGTAGATTGGGAAACTCTTCAAATTACAATGAAATACCGAGACAAGCTTAGCCGACCAATGGCGGGCCCCGAATATTCCGCAAGGGATATTGCTTTACAGCCAAGGCGGATTACAAAGGACGGCGAGCACTCAAAACCTGTCATATCGGAGTTTCATCGCATCCTTTGATGTGGGCCTTATAGCACCGGGTTACAGCGTCGCAATGATGCTGCAGCCCGGTTTTATTATGTAGCCTTGCATATAAAACCGATTTGAGTTAACTTTGCAATACATTTAAGCACAGACGTCACTTAATGATTTCAATCAACAATCTGTCGGTAGAGTTCAGCGCTAAATCACTCTTCGACAATATCAATTACGTAATTAATCCTAAAGACAAAATTGCTCTTGTTGGCAAAAACGGAGCCGGCAAATCTACAATGCTTAAGATTATCGCCGGCCTGCAGAAACCCACATCAGGTTCCGTAGCCGTGCCAAATGATGTCACAATCGGCTATCTTCCACAACAGATGGTCCTCACTGACACACTCAGTGTGGTTGACGAGGTGCGCAAGGCTTTCTCACATATCTTTGAAATGCAGCATCAGCTTGAAGCTCTGAACAATGAACTTGCCGAGCGAACTGATTATGAATCTGACGATTATCACAAACTGATTGACCGTATGACAACGCTGTCTGAGCAACTTGTCATGCAGTCATCTGATAATTTTGAGGCTGAGATGGAAAAGACTCTGACAGGTCTCGGATTCAGTCGCGAGGATTTCCCCAGACCGACATCAGAGTTCTCGGGCGGATGGCGCATGCGCATCGAGCTTGCGAAACTTCTGCTGACACGTCCTGACGTACTACTTCTCGACGAGCCGACCAACCACCTCGACATCGAGTCGATACAGTGGCTCGAGAATTTTCTGATAACAAAAGCCAAAGCCGTTGTGCTCGTCAGCCACGACCGTGCCTTTATAGATAATGTGACAAACCGCACCATCGAGATTAACCTCGGCAAGATTTATGACTATAATGTCAATTATTCTAAATTCGTCACTCTGCGGCAGGAACGCATCGAGCAACAGATGCGCGCCTATCAGAATCAGCAGAAACAGATAGCAGATACAGAGGAGTTCATTGAGCGTTTCAGATATAAGGCCACAAAGGCCGTACAGGTACAGAGCCGCATGAAGCAGCTTGCAAAAATCGAGCGCATCGAGGTAGACGAACTTGACACATCGCACCTCAACCTACGCTTCCCGCCTGCACCACGCTCAGGAGACTATCCCGTGATAGCCGAAAACGTCGGCAAAGCTTACGGCAATCATCAGGTCTTTGACGGCGCCACCTTCACCATCAAACGAGGCGAGAAAGTCGCATTTGTAGGTAAAAACGGCGAAGGCAAATCGACACTTGTCAAGTGTATTCTCGGCGAGATTCCATTCACCGGCTCGCTTAAAATCGGCCATAATGTCAAGATTGGCTACTTTGCTCAGAATCAAGCTCAGCTACTCGACGAAAATATAACCGTGTTTGACACGATAGACCGCGTTGCTGTCGGCGACATCCGCACAAAAATCCGTGATATACTCGGAGCTTTCATGTTTGGAGGCGAGGCTTCAGACAAGCCGGTCAAAGTGCTCTCGGGTGGTGAGAAGACGCGTCTCGCCATGATACGTCTTCTTCTTGAGCCTGTCAACTTGCTCATACTCGATGAGCCGACCAACCACCTCGACATGCGCACAAAAGACATTCTCAAACAGGCTATCAAAGACTTCAACGGCACAGTCATTGTTGTCAGCCACGACCGCCAGTTCCTTGACGGACTTGTCGAAAAGGTCTATGAATTCGGTGGCGGCAAAGTGCGCGAATGTCTCGGCGGCATCTATGAGTTCCTCGAGAAGAAACGCATATCGTCGCTCGCCGAGCTCGAGCTGTCAAAAAGTCCTACCGGTCAGCAGTCTAAGACCGCTCCTGCTCAGAAAGCAGAGGCAGCTGCGCCAAAAGCCGCACAAGCCGAGGCACAGCCGGCGCGGAAGTTAAGCTACGCAGAGCAGCGAGAAAGAGAGAAAGCGCTCAAACGCGCGGTAAAGAAAGTCGAGGAGGCCGAAGCGCTTGTCAGCAAGCTTGAGTCTGACATCGCTGCCATCGAAGCTGAAATTGCTGCCGGAGATTCAAGCGCCGAAATCCTAAAGCGTCATGCCGAAACTACCAAAGAACTCGAAAATGCCATGAGCGTCTGGGAGCTTGCATCGATGGAAAACGATGAACTAAAGGATAGATATGCAAACTAAACCTTATAAATATAACGATATGAACAAATTCAATCTGTTGCTCGTCTCGACCGTTCTCGGTACGATGAGCGCAGGCGCAGTCGCACCGCGCGGTGTCGACCGCGCCAATCTCGACCCGTCGGTTCGCCCGCAGGACGATTTTTATGACTATGCCTGCGGAGGATGGATGAAAGCCAACCCGCTGAGCGATGAATTCTCTCGTTTCGGCACCTTCGATCAGCTCGCCGAGCTAAACCGTTCGCAGGTCTATGAACTTGTGACCGGTCTGGACGCATCAAAAGCCGCTAAAGGCTCTAATGCTCAGAAAATTGCCGACTTATTTGCTCTTGGCATGGACAGCGTCCGTCTCAATCGCGAGGGAGCCGCTCCCTTGGCTGCCGATCTTGCTGTCATCGCATCAACTCCACGTGAAAAAGTAATAGAACTTATGGCCACAATGCCGGGCATCGACGCATTCTTCGGCACAGGCGTAGAGGCTGACATGATGAACTCATCGATGAATGAGATGTACTGGCAGCAGGGCGGCCTCGGCATGGGTGACCGCGACTACTACCTCGAAGACTCTGAGCATGCAAAGACCGTCCGCGAGGCATACAAGAACTATCTGCTGACTGTTGCCAAACTTGCCGGCTACAACGAGGCTGACGCAAAACGACTCGTCAACAACACAATGGAAATTGAGACGGCATTAGCCAAAGCCGCAATGTCTCGCGAAGAGCTCCGCGATCCCGCAGCGAGCTACAATCCCATGACCATTGCCGAACTCGCCACTCGTTATCCTTCTGTAG
>DXYS01000086.1:61467-152225 GCA_019415705.1 Bacteroidales bacterium
CTTCTGTAGATTTAAGACGTTATTTCTCGCTGCAGGGCATCAACGACATTGACCGTCTGATTGTCGGTCAGCCTAAGTCACTCGCCGCTGTCGACAGCATCATAGCCAATGCATCCGAGCAGGCTCTCCGCGATTATCTGGCGGCCGGATACATTTCGAGTGCCGCCTCATTCCTCGGAGATGATTTCATCAACGCCAACTTTGATTTCACCAAAGTACGCTCGGGCATCAAGCAGATGCAGCCCCGCTGGAAGCGCGCACTCAGTGTGCCCAACGGTATGCTCGGCGAAGCACTCGGCCAACTCTACGTCGAAAAATATTTCCCTGCCACGTCTAAGGAAAAGATGGTAACACTTGTCGAAAACCTCCGCACGGCTCTCGGCCAGCACATCGACAACCTCACATGGATGAGCGACGAAACCAAAGCTAAAGCCCACGAGAAACTCGATGCTTTCAAGGTCAAGGTCGGCTATCCTGACACATGGCGCGACTATTCCGGTCTGATTGTCGACCCCAAGAAATCGTATTGGGAGAATGTGCAGCAGGCGATTCTCTTTAACATGAACTATAACCTGTCTGATTTCCACAAACCTGTTGACCGCGAGCGCTGGCTCATGAGTCCCCAGACCGTCAATGCCTACTACAATCCTCTTACCAACGAAATCTGTTTCCCCGCCGGCATCCTTCAGGCTCCTTACTTTAATCCCGACGCTGATGATGCTGAAAACTATGGCGCAATCGGTGTCGTCATCGGCCACGAAATGACTCACGGTTTTGACGATCAGGGCCGTCAGTTTGACAAGGACGGCAACCTCGCCAACTGGTGGACTGAAGCTGATGCCAAAGCATTCAATGAGCTCGCCGAGAAACTTGCCGACCAGTTCGATCAGATTATAGTTGCAGGTGACACTCATGCCAACGGCCACTTCACCCTCGGCGAGAACATTGCCGATCAGGGCGGTCTCCGCGTGAGCCACACTGCCTACCACAACTCGCTCAAAGGCAAAAAAGCCGAGACTATTGACGGTTTCACTCCCGACCAGCGTTTCTACCTGTCATACGCTAACGTATGGGCCGGCAATATCCGCGAGGCCGAAATTCTCTCTCGCACCAAGTCTGACCCTCACTCGCTCGGCCGTTGGCGCGTAAACGCTACGCTGCGCAATATCGAGCCTTTCTTCAAGGCATTTGACATCAAGGCCGGTGACAAAATGTTCCGCCCCGTCGTAGAGCGCGTAGTCATCTGGTAAAATTTTAACAACACTGCTTATAACCGCGGATATGGCTGCCTGACAGTCTGTCCGCGGTTAACTTATATACGCCCCCGATTGTTATATTGATATAGCATACTACTGTTATGTCAAAAACAAAGCTTGAGACAATCAAAGGGAAAGTACCCGTGCTTGTAGCGATATTGATTATCGTACTTGCGTTCATATGGCTTGCCGGACGTTGCAGTCATAATCTGACATCTACCATTACAAACGACTATAGTCGCCCGGGAGGCGACACTTTAGCTGTCGCTATCGAAATGTCTCCGATGAGCTACCAGATGAGCGGCGACACCGTGTCAGGATTTGACTACGAAATGCTGCGTGATATAGCCGCGCAACATTCACTAAACATCAAATTTCAGCCGTTTGCTCCGCTTGATTACGCTTATGACGGGCTGCGGCGCGGCGACTTTGACATTGTTGTCGCATCAGTCCCGTCAAGTGCAGATGCAGGAGACGACTTGGCTTTCACTGATGACATATATATAGACCGTCAGGTGCTTGTATGCCGCAAAGACTCGGCCAATAATGATTCTGCAGTTCCCGCTCAACTATGTTTGCTCGGCGATACTGTTTGGGTGACGGAGTCGTCGCCCTTCAAAAAACGTCTTGTCAACATATCACACGAATTGGGTGACACGATTTTTATCCGCAGCAATCCCGACTATTCATCCGAGCATCTCGTTATACTCGTCGGACTTGGCGAAATCAAACAGGCTGTTGTCAACGAAAGTGTAGCCCAGCGTATTGCGGCCGACTATCCTGACATAGACATTTCGACTCCGGTGTCTTTAAACCAATTTCAACCTTGGATTGTCCCTAAAAACAGACCCGAATTGCTTGACAGCCTCAACGGATGGATAAGACAATATAAAGAGACACAACGCTACCGTGATTTGGAGGCGAAATACTTGAATCGATAACAGGCTTGCTTGTCATGTGCATTGCATCTGAACAAGCATAAAAAGATGACGCCCTACCACCGGATTGAGGGAGTAGGGCGCCACTTTTAATTGTAGCAATAAAATATCGGCTTACTCAGCGGCGGGAGCCTCGGTCTGAGCTTCAGCCTCTTTAGCGGCCTCTTCAGCAGCTTTGGCAGCCTCGGCAGCAGCTGCTGCGATTTCTGCTTTTTTCTTGGCTACGGCCTCAGCCTTAGCTTTGTTTTTAGCTGCTTCGGCATCAAGACGCTCTTTGAGAGCAAGCTCCTGACGAGAAGCCATGTCTGCTTTCACTTTGTCAACAGAGGCAATTTTTTTAGCTTTCCATGCATCGAAACGACGCTGTGCCTCGGCCTCGTCAAACGCGCCTTTCTTAACACCGCCCTGAAGATGTTTCATCAGCAGAACGCCTTCGTTAGAAAGGATTGTGCGTACTGTGTCAGTGGGTTGAGCACCGACATTCACCCAATACAAAGCCCGCTCGAAGTTAAGAGAAATTGTAGCAGGATTAGTGTTCGGATTATAAGAACCTATCCTTTCAATAAATCTACCATCTCGTGGTGCCCTGCTATCGGCGATTACAATAGGATAAAACGCATAGTTTTTACGACCATGACGCTGTAATCTGATTTTTGTTGCCATTAAAAATTAATTAAAAATGAGTTTTGTATTGATTTGACGTGCAAAGGTAGTGATTATTTTTGACTTACACAAGCAAATCAACCGTCACTTTCGCAAAAATCATGCTCTGCTTCCACCAAAGACTCCATGCGGCCGATGTCATGCCATCTGTATGGGCGCGAAGGTCCGTAACCATAAATCGGCTCGAGAGTACAGTCTGCGATATAGAAATCTGTTATGGAAAATTTGGGAATCAGCTCATCACCGCCGAGAGATGCGGCATACTTTTCAAGATTTGTGAAAATATAGGGGCTCACGACGTGAACGCCGCCGAAAGCTAACGCCTTAAGGCCGTCAGACGATGCAAGAGTTTCGGGCTTCAGCTCGCCTGTCTTGACATTAGACCAGCCGCGCATACGTCCGTTACACGGATTAAAGAGCAGATAGCGGCTTGTCTCGCGATGTTTGCAGAGCAGGGTGGCTACGGCATCGGCCTCAACGTGCTGCCTAACCATTTCACGGATATCAAAATCGGTGAGGATGTCTGCGTTATGAACTATGAAAGGCTCACTGCCCTCAAGCCACTGCCGGGCGGCGAGTATGCCGCCGCCTGTGTCTAAAAGTCGCTCGCGCTCGTCACTGATATGAATTGTCACGCCGAAATTGTCGTGTGACGCGAGATAGTCGAGAATCTGTTCGCCGAAGTGATGGATGTTGACTACAAATTCATCTACACCGGCTGACTTGAGTTTCTCTATAACAAGACCGAGCATAGCATGGCCGCAAATCGGTGCAAGTGCCTTAGGATGACTGTCGGTGAACGGTTTGAGGCGGGTACCCATACCAGCCGCAAAAATCATCGCCTTCATAATTTGCAGCGTCAGTTTTTGACAGTGAAATTCTGTTCGATATCCTGCTCGCGGTGTATAAGCTCGACCTTTACATTAAATTTCTTGTTGATATGTTCGGCCATGTGCTGCGCACAGTAGACCGAGCGGTGCTGACCGCCCGTGCAGCCGAAGCAAACCATCAGATTTGTAAAACCACGCTCTTTATATCTTGCGACAGACGAATCTACAAGCGCATAACAGTGCTCAAGATAATCGATTATCTCACCGTCATCCTCAAGGAACTTTATCACCTGCGTGTCAAGGCCGTTAAACGGCTTATAGCGTTCATACTTACCGGGATTGTTTATTGCTCGACAGTCAAAGACATAGCCTCCGCCGTTGCCTGATGCGTCGTTGGGGATGCCCTTCTTGTATGAGAAGCTCATAACCTTGACCGTGAGCTGATTCTTTGCGAGTCCGTCAGTAAACTGCTTGAGATTGACGAGGCGGCGCAACAGACTGTCAAGATATGGATATTCGGCATAAGGACGGTCAAGCAGCTCGCGCAGGTTGGCGATGGCAAACGGCACACTTGCCATAAAATGAGGTTTCTTCTCGAAATAGCCGCGGAAACCGTAGGCACCGAGTACCTGAAGAATACGGAAGAGAACAAAATGACGAAGCTGTTCCATGAAATAGCCCTCGTCGATATACTGATACTTGCGCAGCGAGTCAATATATTCCTTAATCAAATCCTTGCGAAGACTGTCGGGATAGTTTGCCTTAGCCTGCCACAAGAAAGACGCCACGTCGTAGTAGAAGGGGCCTTTGCGGCCGCCTTGAAAATCGATAAACCAAGGCTCACCGTCCTTAATCATCACATTGCGAGACTGAAAATCACGGTACATAAATGTACCTGATTGTGAGCGCATCAGCACATCCGCAAGAGCCTGAAAATCATCCTCGAGTTTGTCTTCCAAAAAGTCAATGCCGGTCGCTTTGAGAAAACAATATTTAAAATAATTGAGATCCCACATAATCGAGCGCACATCAAACTGAGGCGACGGATAACAGTACTTAAAATCAAGACCGACAGCACCTCCGAACTGCAAATCGGGCAAAAGTCTGATTGTCTTGACTAAAATATCACGTTCTTCGGCTGAGAAAGACCGAGTCAGGCGTCCTTTTTCAATAGCCTGAAACAGTAATGTGTCTCCAAGATCCTCCTGAAGATAATACATCTTGTCATCGCTTACAGCAAGCACTTCAGGCACCGGGAGCCCGTTACGCTTGAAGTGCTCGGCCATATATATGAACGCTTCGTTTTCCTTGAGAGATTCACCAATAACACCGATTAACGTCTTATCGCCATATAAACGAAAGTAACGGCGGTTTGAGCCTGACGAGGGCAGTTCATCAACACGGTCGGGCTCATTGCCCGTATATGATTTATATAATTTCTCGAGCGCTGTCTGATTCATTTTATAATATGTCTTAATTACCCATTTCCGACAGGAACTTTATGCGCACAAGACGCACTTCATCCTCAGAGTATGCCGGACAAAGCTCATTGTATGCCTCAGCGAGATTGTCAGATTCACACTCACGGAAAAAATCAAATATTTCTTCTTGGTCTTCGGGGTCGATGATTTCGTTCAGATAATAATTTATATTGATTTTTGTACCGGCATTGACAATTGCCTCAATCTCATCGATAAGCTGGCTGAACTCGAGGTTAAGAGAGGGCGCAAGTTCATTAAGGTCAATCTTGCGGTCAATCGCCTGTATAATTGATATTTTCAATTTTGATTTGTTGGCGACACTGCGCACACGCATATCTTCGGGCCGAATGATTTCTTTCTCATCGACATATGCCTTTATCACCTTTACAAACTCGTCGCCATAGCGCTTGGCTTTGCCGGCACCGACCCCCGAAATATTCTGCAACTCCTCGATAGTAATCGGGTAGCTGATAGCCATCGCCTCAAGCGACGGCTCCTGAAAGATTACATAAGGCGGCAGATTGAATTTATGAGCCATCTTGCGACGAAGCGAGTCAAGTATTGCATACAGTTCGGGGTCTGCCGAGCAATTGGCCCCGCTCTTCATGATTATATTATCATCGTCGTCATTGTACTCTATATCTTCAACGATACTGAAACTCGACGGTTTCTTCATAAACTTGCGGCCTTCAGCCGAAATATGAAGGTGTCCGTAATTTTCTAGGTCTCGTTCAAAATATCCGGCTAAAGTAGCCTGACGAATCAAAGCGTTGAGATAACGATGGTCTTTATCCCGACTACACCCGTAAGTCTCAACTTGGTCATGTTTATAAGCCTTTATTTCATTAGTGTTCTTACCGAGCATGACATCAATAACGTGGTCTGCCTTAAATCGTTCGTTAAGGGCTGATACGGTTTCAAGTGCGTCAAGCAAGTCATCAGTCGCATCTACCGTCTTGCGTGTCACAAGGCAATTGTCACAGTTCCCGCAATTTTCGCTCTCGAAATCCTCGCCGAAGTAGTGAAGAAGAGTTTTGCGACGACACACAGACGACTCGGCATAAGATGCGGTCTCGACGAGAAGCTGCTTGCCTATTTCCTGTTCATTTACTGGTTTGCCCTGCATGAATTTTTCCATCTTCTGCAGGTCTTTGTAAGAGTAGAACGCGAGACAGTGACCTTCGCCTCCGTCACGACCGGCACGGCCGGTCTCCTGATAATATCCCTCGAGCGATTTGGGCATATCATAATGAATGACATATCTGACATCGGGCTTGTCTATACCCATGCCAAATGCAATTGTCGCAACAATGACATCGACTTTCTCTAACAGAAAGGCATCCTGATTGGCCGAGCGTGTAGCTCCGTCGAGACCTGCATGATAGGGCAGGGCGCGAATATTGTTTACGACAAGGAGCTCGGCGAGTTCCTCAACCTTTTTACGTGCGAGGCAATAAATAATGCCTGACTTACCCTCGTGCTGCTTGATAAATTTTATGATATCACGGTCGATGTTCTTGGTTTTAGGCCTGACCTCATAAAAAAGATTCTGACGGTTGAACGACGACTTGAACACGGCGACATCACTCATGCCGAGATTTTTCTGAATATCATGCTGCACTTTTGGCGTGGCTGTCGCCGTAAGCGCTATGACCGGACGCGAGCCAATCTCATTAATGATAGGTCGTATGCGGCGATATTCAGGTCTGAAATCATGGCCCCACTCAGAGATACAGTGAGCCTCATCAATGGCGTAAAATGATATTTTGACAGTTTTGAGGAATTCGATATTCTCCTCCTTAGTCAGTGATTCGGGCGCCACATATAGAAGCTTGGTATGGCCTGATGCTATGTCCTCTTTAACTTGATCGATTGCCGCACGGTTCAGCGATGAATTGAGAAAGTGTGCGATGCTGTCGTTTTCGCTGAAATTACGCATCGCATCGACCTGATTTTTCATAAGCGCTATCAACGGAGACACGATGATAGCCGTGCCGTCCATCAAAAGCGCAGGCAACTGATAGCAGAGGGACTTACCGCCTCCGGTGGGCATTAATACAAAAGTGTCATTTCCTGCCAGAAGGTTGGTCATAATGGCTTCCTGATTGCCCTTGAAATTATCGAAACCGAAAAAACGTTTCAGGGCGTCGTAAAGCGTTTGTCTGCTAATCATGGCCTTGTGTTTTTATGATAAATGCTTGGTCTGGTACTTTCTATATTAAGATTCTTAGGTGATCAATCACTCGTAGATGAAGCGGCAAGAGTCTCGAAACGCGACACATCGAGTTTCTCGGCTGCATAATCGCGTGTGACGGTAAATTTTTTATCTTTGGTCGACGGTATGTCAAACATCGCGTCAATCATAATCGACTCGACAATCGAACGCAAGCCGCGTGCGCCAAGTTTATACTCGATGGCTTTGTCTACGATGAAGTCGAGTGCGTCGTCATCAAATTTGAGATCAACACCGTCCATCTTAAACAATTTGACATACTGACGAGTGATGGCATTTTTAGGCTCGGTGAGCACACGGCGCAAGGCGTCGCGGTCGAGAGGCTCGAGATGGGTCAGAATGGGGAGTCGGCCGATAATCTCGGGTATGAGGCCGAATGACTTCAGATCCTGAGGAGCGACATAGCGCATGAAGTCATCGCTCTTGATGTTATGGCGCTTACCGTCAGGCGAGAAACCGACGACGCGTGTGTTCATGCGGTGGGCAATTTTCTGCTCGATGCCGTCAAACGCACCTCCGCATATAAAGAGGATATTCTTTGTATCGACCGGTATCATGCGCTGCTCCGGATGCTTGCGGCCTCCCTGCGGGGGCACATTGACAATCGAGCCCTCAAGGAGCTTGAGCAGGCCCTGCTGCACACCTTCGCCCGACACATCACGGGTGATTGACGGATTGTCACCTTTGCGGGCGATTTTGTCAATCTCGTCGATGAAAACGATACCGCGTTGTGCACGGTCCACGTCATAATCGGCGGCCTGCAGAAGTCGTGTCAGGAGGCTCTCGATATCTTCGCCGACATAACCGGCCTGTGTGAGCACGGTCGCGTCAACGATGGTGAACGGCACATCCAGAAGTTTGGCGATAGTCTTCGCGAGAAGCGTCTTGCCTGTGCCTGTCGGACCGACAAGAATGATGTTGCTCTTCTCGATGTCGACATCATCATCTTCAGACTGCATCAGTCGTTTGTAGTGGTTATAGACAGCCACCGAGAGATATTTCTTTGCGGCGTCCTGACCGATGACATACTGATCGAGAAAGGCCTTGATCTCGGCCGGTTTCGGCACTTTCGAAATCTCGCTGATATCGTTCTTATGTTTTTTCTGCGACTCACCCTTCTTAAAGTCTTCAATCATGTCGTTCAACAATTTGACACAGTCGCCGCAAATAAAATTCTTCTGATCTTGCGTCGGCACCATTACGTCGGCCATATCAGACGGACGTCCGCAGAAACTACACTTTTCGATATTTTTTTTAGCCATATTTAAATCAGCGCTTTACTTTCTCAAGTACCTTGTCAATCATGCCATAGGCGGCAGCCTCCTCCGAAGTCATCCAGTAGTCGCGGTCAGAGTCTTTCTCCACGCGCTCGAATGGCTGTCCCGAATGTTCGGCAATGATAGTATAAAGTTCGTGCTTAAGTTTCTTTATCTCGCGTGCGGTAATCTCTATATCGCTGGCCTGACCCTGAGCGCCGCCCATCGGCTGATGAATCATAACACGCGAATGTTTGAGCGCGAAACGCTTGCCTTTCTCGCCGGCAACGAGAAGGACGGCAGCCATTGACGCAGCCATACCGGTACATATTGTCGATACGTCGCTCGAGATATACTGCATCGTGTCATAGATGCCGAGACCGGCATAGACCGAGCCGCCGGGCGAGTTGATGTAAATAGAGACATCTTTGCCGGGGTCTGACGCGTCAAGATAAAGTAACTGCGCCTGAATGACATTGGCGGTATAGTCATTGACATCCGTGCCGAGGAAGATGACGCGGTCCATCATCAGGCGCGAGAACACATCCATCTGAGCCACGTTAAGCTGACGCTCCTCTATAATGGTAGGGTTTATATAGCTGGCATTGACAGCCGAGCTGAGTTTTGAGTTGTATTGATCGAGTGCAAGTCCGTTCATGCCGAGATGTTTGACGGCAAAATTGCGGAAATCATTGTTTGGATTCATAGTTATATGTCTTTGTTAGATTTATAATCGTATAAAATGTATGCGTAAGTATCTATAATTCATACGCAAATGGCAAAACCAATTCAAAGTTAATAAAATAATCGCTCAAATGCAATCATATCGTGCAATTTTTTCTTGAATATTTATGTTATCATGTCCTGATTCGATGAATCATAAAAATTTACGGGTGCAACCATCAGGTCACACCCGTAAGTATATTAATGCTATCCGTCGATTTATTACTTATATCGTCTGAGTCGGGCGAGCAGCAGCTGATAATCATGCAGTGCCGTCTGATAATCGATGCGCGCCTCGAGGTAATAATTTAGCTCGAGCAAATAAGTTATCATATTTATCTGTCCTCCGTCAAACGATTTGCCGAGCAGTGTCAGATAATTGTCGCCGGAGTCAGATACAAAAAAGTCATCGTAAGCTTTCAGACGCTCACCGAGGCTGCGCGCGGCAGAATAGTCGCTGACTATCGCACTGTGAGTCGCAAGCAGATAATCGGCATTGCTCTGTTCTTGACTCAGACTTTCGGCCAAAGCCGCGGCACGGCGTTTTGATGATGAATAGACCGGAAGACTTACTCCGACGCTGAAGCCGTTAAAATGCTCGCCCCCCTCCACATTATGGATATATCCCAAGCTGAATCCCGGCATACGGGCACGTGAGGCAGCCTGTGCATTGAGCTGTGCGCTACGTGCAAGGCCCTGACGGGCGGCAACAGCCGGGTCAGAGTCATAGAATGCCGCGAGATACTCCTCCTCCGGCAGCAGGGATGTCTGCTCATAGTCAGTCAGGCCGCCGAGGTCAAGAGTCTTGCCTCCGTTTAGCGCAATCAGGTCATGACGAAGACGGTCAGTAGCGGTCTCGGCCGTGGCAAGACGCACATGCAGAGAAGCACGCTCTAACCTGAGTTTCTTCATGTCGAGTATTGTAAGCTCTCCTTGGTCATAGGCAAATGACTGACGGCGATAGAGCGTGTCAAGATTGGCAGCGACCTCGGTCAGAAGTCGATGACGACTGACAGCGTAGATATAGTCACACAGAGTCTGCCGTGCCTTAAGACGCAAATCAGCCTCATCAGCACGATAAAGCAATTCAAAAGCATTAATAGCCTCGCGGTTAGCGGCCGAGCGCTTGGCGTATACGCCGGGCCAGTCGAAGCTCTGGCTCACGGAAATATTCCATTTGTTACCTACTTCGGCAGGGCCCCACTGATGTTCAAATCCTATCTCCGGGTCTGAAAGCGTGTTGTCAGCACGCATGGTCAGCCCCTGCGCTTTATATGATTCGCGCTGGGCTGCAAGAGCCGCATTATTGCTGACAATCGTATTTACGACAGTCTCAAAATCGGCGGCATAGGCAGATGTCGCCGCACAGCCTAATATTATACCGTATATTGCAAAACGTTTCATTTCTTGCGGTTTATTAGATAGTAGATTGACGGAACGACAAACATATTAAGCACCGTCGATGTGACAAGGCCGCCGAGTATCACTATGGCCATAGGCGACTGTATCTCGTTGCCGGGCTGATCACCGTTGACAGCCAAAGGAATCAGCGCGAGCGCCGACGTCAGAGCGGTCATAACGATAGGCAACAGACGGTCGGTCGAGCCAATCTTTATGCGCTCAACAAGAGCCATACCCCGGTCTCGCAAACCGTTGTAGCGCGACATCAGCAGCATACCATTGCGCGTCGTGATGCCTAACAGCGATATAAATCCGATAATAGCGGGAATGTTTAGCTCGTCGGATGTGAATTTAAGCAGAATGACTCCGCCTATCATGGCAAGAGGCATATTTACAAGTATGACTAATGACTGGCCGAAATTCTTGAACTCATGGTAGAGCAACATCAATATTACGGCCAACGCACACAGCGACGTCCATAACAATGTCGACGAGGCTGCTGCCTCACTCTCAAACTGGCCGCCATAGTTCACATAGTAATTCTGCGGAAGTGTTATCCGGTCATCAACATTGCGCTGAATCTCATTTACGGTACTGCGCAAATCACGACCGTCGACATTAGCCGAAACGACGATGCGCCGTTTGACATTTTCGCGATTGATTGTATTCGGGCCTGTCTCTGACTTAATCTCGGCAATGGTCGAGAATGGTATCTTACCGCGTGACGAGTCAATACTTATCTCCCTCAGAGCCTCGATGGTATTGCGATTGGCGGCATCGAGGACTACTGTTATGTCGTAAGCCTGACCGTCTTCATAAACCTGCGAGACAGCCTCACCGCCGATTGCCGAATTGACGATGCGGTTAAAATCAGACATTTTAACTCCGTAAGCCGCCATCAGCTCACGTCGCGGCGAGATGATAAGTTCGGGACGCTCGACCTGCTGCTCTATATTGACATCGACAACACCGTCGACAGACGAGGCGATGTCTTTAATCTGCTTGCCGATAGAGAAAAGACGATTGAGGTCGTCACCAAAAATCTTGATGGCAATCTGAGCCTCCGTGCCCGACAGCATCGCATCGATGCGGTGTGAGATGGGCTGGCCTATCTCAACGTTGACACCGGGAAGTATCGAGAGTTTCTCTCGCACCTCCTTGACAAACTCGCCGCGTGTGCGCCCGTCAAGCTTGTAGGGCGCTTCAATCTCGGATGTATTGACCCCGAGCGAGTGCTCGTCTAACTCGGCGCGGCCGGTCTTGCGCGCGACAGTCTGCACCTCGGGCACAGACATAATGATGCGCTCGGCCTCACGTCCTATCTTGTCGCTCTCATCAAGCGAAACACCCGGCAGTGTCGAGACATTGATTGTAAGAGAGCCCTCATTGAATCCGGGCAGGAAGCCGCGGCCGAGTGTGACAAATATCCACACTGCCACAACGAGCAGTACTCCTGTCACACTTAATATCACGGACGGACGACGCAATACGACTGACAGAGCGCGGGCATATACATCCTTAAGCCAACGGCTGACGCGAGGCTCGCGGCTTAGTTCGGCATTGGCCGCACGTCCGCCAAGCAGGAAACTGCACAGAACAGGCGTAACCGTCAAAGCCACAATCGTCGAAGCAATCAGAGCGACAATAAAAGACACACCAAGCGGAATAAGCATACGCCCCTCTATGCCCGAAAGGAAGAAAAGAGGCATGAAGCTCGCTATAATAATCAGCGATGAGTTAAAGATCGGCATTCGGACCTCGGCAGACGCATGATAGACGACGCTGATTGTCGATTTACGCTCAGACTCAGGCCTTGCTGCATTCTCCCGCAGACGCTTATAGACATTTTCCACATCTACAATAGCGTCATCGACCAGCGAGCCGATGGCGATGGCTATACCGCCGAGACTCATGGTGTTGATTGTGTAGCCCATAAAGTTGAGCACGAGCACGGCCACGATAATCGATAGCGGAAGTGCGATTACCGATATAATCGTCGTGCGCAGATTCATCAGGAAGAAGAAGAGCACGATGATGACGAATATCGCGCCCTCAAGGAGCGAGCGCTGGAGATTGTTGATGGAATTGTCGATGAAATCGGCCTGACGGAATATATCTGTCGAAATCTTTACATCAGCCGGAAGTGTGCGCGACAGCGACGCAAGTTCGCTGTCAATCCGCTCGGTCAGATTGAGAGTTCCCTCGGCAGGCTGTTTTGTCACAGTGATTATTACCGCCGGCTCAGCCTCGACAGATGCCAAACCGATACGCGGCTGAGCTGCACCTATTTCTACTGTAGCAACATCGCCGACTGTCACTATGCCGCTGTTGTCACTTCTGATTACAGCCGATGCGAGCTGCGACGGGTCGTTGGTATTGACAGCCCCTTTGATGAGATACTCATTCCCGAACTCATAAAGTACTCCGCCGGAGGCATTGTCATTGATGTTCTCGACAGCATCCAACAGTTCGCTTAGGGTCACATCAAAGTGTTTCATGCGTTCGGGATGCAATCTTATCTGATATTCCTTTATGTCGCCGCCAATTACCGAAACCTGCGACACACCGCCCATTGCAAGCAGCTTGGGACGAATCACACGCTCGGCGATGGTGCGCAGTTCGAGCATCGACGTTGAGTCGGCGGTCATGCCGATAATCATGACCTCACCGAGTATCGACGACTGCGGGCCGAGGACAGGAGTCTTGACATTAGGCGGCAAAACATCGCCGAGCTGTCCGAGACGCTCGGTGACAATCTGACGGGCACGATATATGTCCGTGCCCCAGTCAAACTCCACCCAGACCGTAGACAGACCGGTTGATGATGCCGAACGAACGCGCCTGACACCTGTCGAGCCGTTTACCGCAGTCTCGACGGGGTAGGTGACAAGTGTCTCCACGTCATCGGGAGCAAGCCCCGGAGCCTCGGTCATGACAACGACCGTCGGGGCATTAAGGTCAGGGAAAATATCCACCTCGGTGCGCAGTAGTGTTATCGTACCGGCAACGAGGATGACAGCCGTAAGTATTAATACGGTCAGACGGCTGTTTAACGAGAATTTGATTATACGATTAAGCATAATACGTCAGAATTTATACGTTTATAGCTCAATTATATATCAATGATTGTGGGAGTGCCCCTCGGGAACAGTGCCACTCGACTCGGCAATGCGGACTGTGGTCGTTCCCTTTGTCACTACTTCGTCTCCATCACTCAGACCGGAGACGATCTCTACTCGTCGGCCGTCTGACGCTCCGGTAGTAACAGGCGTTTTACGATATCCCTCCTCGTCAAGTTTTACAAAGACAAAGAAACGTCCTTGCTGCTCGCTCAGAGCTTCCAAAGGCACGGCAATCACACCGTCGCGGCGTCCGGCTTCCAAGTAAATCTCGACGTTGCTGCCGGGCAACACTCTGCCGTCGTTGTTAAAGCTGAAATATACAGGCACATATCCCGGTGTGGCAGCTCTCACACCTTCGCCATTGCTGACTCGGTGTCCGCCAATCTCTGACAATCTGACAGTCTGCTCATCATAAGGCAGTTTTACCGTAGCATCAGAGACAGCGCCGAGACGGCCATAATAGCGTTCCGGCACATCGGCACGCAGTGTCAGACTGCTGTTGGCTGAAACTGTGGCGATAGGCTCACCGGCTGCTACAAACTGGCCTTCGTTGACATCGAGCGAAGTTATGACTCCGCTGAGTGGCGATGTGGCGCGCCCCGACTGCGCCCCTGCACTGTAAAGGGCCTTAGCCTCATCAACGGCTCTGACGGCGGCGTTATATTCCGATGCCGTAACAAGACGTTCTTTATACAAAGGTGTCAGCCGGTCAAGTTCGCGACAGGCGGCATCATAATTTGCTTTGGCAGCTGCATTTGCATCACCGCCACTGACAGACGATGTCTTTATGGTCGCGATTGTTGTACCACGGCCAATCTTAGAGCCTAAACTGATTCCACGTACAAATGTTATCACTCCTGATGCCGGAGCTGAGACAACTCCCATGTCTGTAGGTGACTCTATGACAAGTCCTGACACCTTAATCACATCAGCAAATTCGCTACGACTCACTTTTTCGGTTTCTACCCCGAAACGCTCAGCAGCCTCAGGCGCAAGGAAAATTTCGTCACTATGACCTTCGCCTTTTCCTCCGTTATGTGCCTCATGGCCTTCCGCTTCATGGGCATCTCCGTGATTATGATGAGCCTCCGGTCCGTTGTGATGATGATGTGACAGTTCGTCTCCCGCATTGGAGCGGCATGCTCCCAGAGACAGCATCAATGCTCCGCACAATAGAGCATAATTGTATTTTCTCATTTTATATTGACTGTTATAATAATGAAACAAATTCTGCCGGGCAATCCGCAGGGCTACCGGCAATTAAATCTATCCTACATTATTATAACCGCCGGTGGTCCGCGACGTGTTTGATGTGTGGCACCGGTCTGTTTCGGCAATCCGTAATCGTCGGGCACGAAAACCACAGTCCGCCTCTCGTCAGCATACATCCGCGAGACAATCGCACACGCATATAGCGCCGTAAAGTCAGAGTCGGAGACACTGCCATCGGTTGAATACGAATAGTCGCTTTTGGCAGCCTCATACTCAGCCAGTTTCATCGCACATGTTCCGTCATCATGACTCTCATGGCTACCACAATCATGACTGTGGGCACATTCATTGCAGACAGCTCTGCCATGAGAGCCGTCACACATACAGACAGCCGGGCCATATTCATGGTGATGATGAAAATTGACAACCGATGCGACAGCCACTATCAAGGCTGTCACGAATGTAAATATCTTATATGTCATCCGAGGATGCTTCATATCACCGTCTGCAAATTTAACGAAAAAAGTTAATTTTTATATCTTTGCATGTCTGTTATTTACTATTTTGTTCACTATTCCGTGTAATTTTTCCGGAAAATGCGCGTCATATAGATGTTATGAAAAAAACGGACAGCGACAAAGAGCGGCGTTTCACAAACCTGATTGACACCTACAATACTCTTGTAGCCAAAGTTTGCTATATTTATTCCGGACCCAGAGCTGACTTTGACGATTTATATCAGGAAGTACTTGTCAATCTATGGCAGGGTTTTGATTCCTTCCGCGGTGAAAGCCGTGTATCGACATGGATTTACCGCGCCGCCATCAACACCTGCATAACATGGCATCGCCGCAACGCACGCCGCCATGTCAACGACAGCGTGCCGCTCGAATTCGCCGGCCTTGTTGCAGAGGACGACAACTCCGAAGAGGCCGAGCAAAGACGGCAGCTTTATGAAATGATTGCCTCGCTGCAACCTTTGGACAAAGCCATCGTCACTCTCTGGTTAAACGAAAACTCTTACGATGACATAGCTGAAATCACCGGCCTGTCACGTGCAAATGTTGCGACCCGTCTTCATCGAATAAAACAGTATTTAATCAAAAACACCGAGTTATGAACGATATTTCTCAACAAGACTCTCTCGAACAGATGCGTCGTTGCTGGAACAATCTTGAGGTCAGAATCGACAGGCTCGAAGGCCGTAACCGTGCGCTGATAGCCCGATTAAGCAACGAACGTGCAACAGGACGTCAGAATAAACTTGCATCATATTACCACACTTTAGGCATTATATCAGTCATACTTCTCCCGGTGCTCGGCATGATTGTGTGGCATGTCGGGCTGACCCCGATGTGGTACGGCATCTTTTATGCTGCCGGAGGCATCTTGCTCGGCATATCCAACATACGCTTCTCATCATTCATCCGAAACTGCAATTATTGTGATGTCCCTACCGTCAAAGCAATCGACCACGCCCGACGAGTCGTAAAGTCTCAGCACAGGCGTATGATAGCGGGTATATTTTTCGCACTGTTTATTGTAGCGCCGTTATTTTACTTCTGCTTTGACGACGGGAACTTCTCTGCTCTTATCGGAGCACTTGTCGGAGGCCTGATCGGCGGATTTATCGGCTATATGATGCACCGCCGCAAGGTAAGACTCGCACGCCGTATCGTCAATGATCTGTCTGACGAAACTCCTGAGATATAAAAACGGTCCTGACATATATATCAGGACCGCTTTCAATGAGTCAGTTATTCTGTAAGATAAACGTTAAGCCTGTTTAATACCGGGTCGTACGGTAAATGAAGTGTTTGTATCGCCTGAAGGAATATCGTCAGCCGACTCTACGACCACAACATTATAGGTCATGACAGCTGTCGCAGGTGATTTGTCTACAGCAAAGAGCGGGCACTCAATCTGAAGCAGGTGGTCACCGAGAGCGGTGTTTTCTGTCGTAGCAATTGTGCCGCCATAAGGTGCGGTTACAGAAACTCCGATTTCGCGATAATCCCAGTAATAGGTAGCCGAGGTAATGACAGCCTCCTTGTTGGGGTCACGGTTTGTGACTGTTATGCCGGTAATTTCAAGAGTTTCGCCGCGCACTACATAAATCGTGCCGTCGACATTGACTCCGCCGGATATTTCAAGTGAGATGTCTACATCGGGTAAATCATTGTCATCGTCGTCACAACTTGTCGCCATAATCATAGGCAGAGCAAGTAATAAAAAGTAATAAAGCTTTTTCATAATCAAACAACATTAATTATTTGTAATTTATACTATTATAACACGCGTAAATATATATGGTTCGAATACCGATTATAAAAAATGACGTCCCGTGACATGCAATCCTCGGAACGTCATTTTTACTTTAAAATACGTTATCAGTTCTTGAATATCAGGTCCGTGCCTTCATCGTTGACGTCTATGATAATCGGGTGATCACGGTCGACTTTCTGAGCAAGAATATCCTTTGACAATTGATTGAGGACAAGACGGTGGATGGCTCGCTTTACCGGACGTGCGCCGAACTCGGGGTCATAGCCCTCGTCTGCAAGGAATGACAAAGCCTTCGGGGTGACTTCGAGCGTGATGCCCGAACTGTGGGCGAGCATTTTCTGTATGCTCTTAATCTGTAGTCCGACGATTTCCTCAATCTCGACACGGTTAAGCGGCGTGAACATTATAATCTCGTCGATACGGTTGAGGAACTCGGGTCGTATCGTCTGCTTGAGCATATCAAGTACCTGCTCCTTGGTCTTCTCGACTGTCTCGGCCTTGTTATCGTCGGTCATCTTTGCGAAATTCTCGCGTATTAAAGCCGAACCCATGTTCGAGGTCATAATGATAATCGTGTTCTTGAAGTTGACGTTGCGCCCCTTGTTATCTGTCAGACGTCCGTCATCAAGCACTTGCAGCAGGATGTTGAACACATCGGGATGCGCTTTCTCAATCTCGTCGAAAAGCACGACAGAGTAGGGTTTGCGACGCACTGCCTCGGTGAGCTGGCCGCCCTCGTCGTAGCCAACGTATCCAGGAGGCGCTCCGACAAGACGAGACACAGAGTGTTTCTCCTGATATTCGCTCATATCAATACGGGTCATCATGTTCTCATCGTCGAAGAGGTACTCGGCCAAGGCTTTTGCAAGCTCGGTCTTACCGACACCTGTGGTGCCGAGGAAGATAAACGAGCCGATAGGACGTTTGGGGTCATTCAGGCCCGCACGAGAGCGGCGCACGGCATCGGCGATGGCGGCTATAGCCTCGTCCTGACCGACGACACGACTGTGAAGCTCCTCCTCGAGATGCAGCAGTTTTTCTTTCTCGCTTTGCACCATCTTGTTGACGGGGATGCCGGTCCAGCGCGATACCACATCGGCAATATCCTCGGCGTCAACTTCCTCTTTGATGAGAGCCTTGTCGCCCTGCATCATGCGCAGCTGCTCCTGTATCTCTGTATTTTCTTTTTCTTTCTGCTGGATGCGTGAGTATCTGATTTCTGCCACCTTGGCATAATCACCCTCGCGCTCGGCACGCTCGGCCTCAAAGTTGAGCTGCTCGATATCAATCTTATTCTGCTGGATGCGGTTGATGAGGTCTTTTTCAGCCTTCCATTTGGCCATATATTCTTTTTCCTCCTCGCGCATAGTGGAGATTTCCTTCTCGATTTCGCTCACCTTGGCTTTGTCGCCCTCGCGCTTGATGGCCTCACGCTCGATTTCTTTCTGAGCAATGCGGCGTGTGATGTCATCGAGAGCCTGAGGCACGGAGTCAATCTCAAGTTTAAGTTTAGAGGCAGCCTCGTCGATAAGGTCGATGGCCTTGTCAGGCAGGAAACGGTCTGTGATATAGCGCTCTGACAGCTGCACGGCGGCGATAATCGCCTCGTCGCGGATACGCACCTTGTGGTGATTCTCATAGCGCTCTTTAAGTCCGCGCAGGATTGCGATGGCGCTCATCTCGTCAGGCTCGTTGACCATGACCTTCTGGAAACGGCGCTCAAGAGCCTTGTCTTTCTCGAAGTATTTCTGATACTCGTCAAGTGTTGTTGCGCCGATGCTACGGAGTTCACCTCGGGCAAGCGCAGGTTTGAGGATGTTTGCTGCATCCATGGCTCCCTCGCCTTTGCCGGCGCCCACGAGCGTGTGGATTTCGTCGATGAAGAGGATTATCTCGCCGTCTGACTGGGTGACCTCATTGACGATGGCTTTGAGTCGCTCCTCAAATTCGCCTTTATATTTGGCTCCTGCGACAAGTGCGCCCATATCCAACGAATATATCTGTTTCGAGCGTAGGTTCTCGGGCACGTCGCCGCGCACGATGCGGTGGGCGAGACCTTCGGCGATTGCCGTCTTACCCGTACCCGGCTCACCGATGAGCATGGGGTTATTTTTGGTGCGTCGGCTGAGAATCTGTAGAACACGACGTATCTCTTCGTCGCGGCCGATGACCGGGTCAAGTTTGCCCGAACGTGCACGTTCATTAAGATTGACGGCATATTTTGACAAAGCATTATATGTCTCCTCAGCGCTCTGATCGGTGGCTTTCTTGCCTTTGCGCAACTCCTCGATAGCGGCGGAGAGTTCTTTCTCGCCCAAGCCGGCATTCTTGAGTATAGTCGAAGCCGGAGAGTTGACTGCAAAAATCGCCATAAGCAGCGACTCGAGCGTGACATATTCATCGCCCTGTTTTTTTGCGATATCGAGAGCCTTCTGCATCACGTCGTTAGACGTACGGCTCAGATAGGGCTCGCTTCCCGACACCTTGGGCAGACTGTCTATCTCGCGGTCGGTCTGCGCGGTAACCTGAGCAAGATTCACACCGACTTTCTGAAAGATGAATTTGACGACAGATTCGCCTTCTTCAATAACAGCCTTAAGCAGATGCACCGGCTCAATGGCCTGCTGGCCTGCGCCGCGCGTAATCTCAACAGCCTTTTGAATAGCCTCCTGAGATTTAATGGTGAAATTATTGAAATTCATATTATATATGGATGAAATTATTATCGGTTATAGGCCGTAATCTTTTATTATTTTAAACAACAGACTCGGCGCTTTGTTTTGATTATTGCAAATCACATGCCGAAATTATAGCGGCAGTTCGTGCTTTTTCAGTAATTTTGCATATAACTTTTAAAACAGCAACTAATATGGCACTTCAGATAGGCGATACAGTCCGTTTTCTCAATGACGTGGGGGGCGGTAAAATTGTCAGGATAAAAGACAATATTGCATACGTGGCAGATGAAGACGGCTTCGAAACTCCGGTCATGGCACGCGAATGTGTGGTCGTCGCTCATGCTTCTGACAGTTGTAAGACAGCAGCAGATACTGCCGAGAAATATTCCAAAACCCTCAAGACTCCCGAGCCGGCTGTCCCGTCTAAAGCCGCAGACCCCGAGCCTGTTGAGGAGAAAGTATATGAGACGGCCGAAGGCGACACGGTCAATCTCGTGCTCGCTTTCGAGCCAACTGACCGTCTGCGCCTGTCACAGTCTGATTTTGAAGCATATATAGTCAACGATTCAAATTATTTCATGTACCTGACTCTGCTGACTCGCGGCGACCTCAACGCCCCCGACACGTGGACTACTCACTATGCAGGTATAATCGAGCCTAACATGCAAGTGCTCGTTGCGTCACTTACGACTGCCGACCTGCCTCAGATTGAGCGCTTTGCCGTACAGGCAATCGCTTTCAAGCGCGACAAGGATTTCACTGCCAAGACGCCCGTGTGGTACGAGAGCCGCTTTGACGCCTCTAAATTCGCCCGTCTGCATTGCTTCAAGGAAAGCATATACTTTGACGCTCCGGTCATAGCCTATGACATTGTTAAAGATGACAAACTCTGCCGCCCGGCTGCTCTGCTGACCGACGAGTCGCTTGCTGAACAAATGCCTGCCAAGCCCAAAGACAGCCGTCCTGCACGCAAACCCGTCAGCAAGAAGGCTCAGAAGCATGACGAGCCGTTGGTCGTCGATTTACACATCGATCAGCTCATCGACAGCACCAGAGGCCTGTCTAACGCCGACATGCTTAACTATCAGATTGATAAGTTCCGCGAGGTCATGGATGCCAACCTCAGCCGGCCCGGCAGTAAAATCGTCTTCATTCACGGCAAAGGCGAGGGCGTTCTGCGCAACGCTCTTCTCAAGGAACTTAACTACCGCTATAAGTTCTGCACAGCGGCTGACGCATCGTTCCGTGAATACGGTTACGGCGCTACACAAATCACCATCGGCGTCAGACCCAAGAAATGATAATATATTTCAGCGCAACAGGCAACTCACGCATCGTAGCCTCCCTTTTATCGAAGGAACTGTCAGACAGTGCAGTAATCGACATCAGAGGCGACATGCTGACTCTGTCCGCGTCGACATCATTGGACGCTCGCGGCAGCCGGCACATTGTCTGGGTCTTTCCGGTCCATGCTTGGGCCGTGCCTGACATGTTGGCAGATTTTATGTCAAAGGTTGACATAGCAGGAGCGGAGCAAAGCATACATCATATGGTCTGCACTTGCGGCGACGATATTGGCATGACTGACCGTCAGTGGCGTCGGCTCTTGTCCGCGCGTGGGTGGGAGACGGGAGTTTGCTCATCGGTGCAGATGCCCAATACCTATGTTACATTCCCGGGGTTTGACATAGACTCTGAAACTGTCGAGTCAGCCAAACTTGCTGCCGCTACAACTCGAGTCAACGAAATTGCAGCCATGATAAAAGGGCAGGGAAGCCAACAGGATGAATTGGTCGTAAGAGGCTCATTTCCTAGATTTAAATCCGGAGCTTTAAAGCGATTCTTTAAGCGTTTCCTGATGAATCCGTCTGAATTCGGAGCGACTGACGGCTGCATATCATGCGGACGCTGCGCATCGGTTTGTCCGACGGGCAATATCGTGCTTAGCTCCGACCGCAGACCGCAGTGGGGCAAGGAATGTATGATTTGCCTCGCATGCTACCATGTCTGTCCGCGTCACGCCGTGAGATACGGACGGCAAACACGCAACAAAGGACAATATCAGACCGGATTAAAACAACTAAATAAAACCCTGTAGCCGCTATCAGCGGTCAAATCTGCCGCCCATAGTCTTGATACGGCTCAAATCGGTCATGTCGGGCTTGACAGGAACGACCGAAATATAATCGCGTGCGAGCCAGTATTCGTCTGTGTCAGTGGCATCCGCATCTTCGTTAATAAAACGGCCCTCTAACCAGTAGAAAGGATTGCCATGCGGATCGAGATAGCGGGCATAGCCGTCTGACCAGTGACCGCGTGCCGACCGGCAGACTCTGACACCCTTGGGCACGACTTTGGCCGGAATGTTGACATTGAGACATACCCCTTCGGGCAAACCATTGTCGAGTACGTCGTCGATAATAGCGCTTACAAACTGCGTCGACAGAGAGAAATCAGCCTTAATCGAATGATGCAGCAAAGAAAATCCGACTGACGGAATACCTTCCATACAACCCTCCAACACAGCGCCCATAGTTCCCGAATAGATTATAGACGTCCCGGAGTTTGATCCGTGATTGATACCCGCCAGAATCAAATCGGGCCGACGCGGACAGACAGCATGCAAACCTAATTTGATACAGTCGACAGGCGTACCGTTGACACTAAACATTCGTGCGCCGTTGTAATCATCATGGGACGTTATGCGTAACGACGAGTCGACCGTGAATGCCGACGACATGCCCGAATGTTGCACAGCCGGGGCTACGACAATAACATCGGCCTTTTCGCCGACACAATCTACAAGATGACGCAGCCCTTTTGCATTTATGCTGTCATCGTTACTTATCATTACGAGCTTACGGCGCTCAGTCCGGTTTTCTGACATATCCTTAATATTGGCTTTGACTTTAAAACATTGCAAATTTAATGCTTATTTCCGACATATTTGCCATCACGCCTTGTCATTTTTGAGTCATTAGATTTCATATTCTGCGGATTTTTGAGTTACTTTGCAAGTAAATCTACAACAGACATTGACAATGGGTAAAATCATAGCAATAGCCAATCAGAAAGGTGGAGTCGGCAAGACCACAACCACCATCAATTTAGCAGCTTCGCTTGCAAACGAAGGCAAGAAGGTGCTGATTATCGATGCCGACCCTCAGGCCAACGCTACTTCGGGCTACGGAATTGATCCGCGCTCGATGACATCTTCTATTTACGAGTGCCTTGTCGACTCATACCCCCTCGCCGGTTCTCAGGTCAAGACATGCATGGACGGTCTCGATTTAATAGGCTCACGCATTGACCTCGCCGGCGCCGAGCTTGAGCTGATAAACAAAGACGAGCGTGAGAAAGTGCTTGCCAAACTTACTGACGACATACGTGACCAATACGACTATATACTCATCGACTGCTCGCCGTCACTCGGACTTATAACGGTCAATGCACTTACGGCTGCCGATTCGGTCATAATCCCCGTGCAGGCCGAGTATTTCGCTCTCGAAGGCATCAGTAAGCTGATGAACACAATACGCATTATAAAGTCGCGTCTAAATCCGGCACTCGAGATTGAAGGTTTTCTTCTGACTATGTACGACGCACGTCTGCGTCTTGCAAATCAGATATACGAGGAGCTTAAAAGCTATTTCGGAGACATGGTTTTCAACACCGTCATCCCGCGCAACATCCGTCTGAGCGAGGCCCCCTCGCACGGTCTACCCGCGCTGCTTTACGATGCCGAGAGCCGTGGAGCTACCAGCCACATCCTCCTCGCCAAAGAAATAATCGCAAAGCATCGCCATCAGGGCGCCGCTAACAAATCACATCAAGCACAATCCAACTGAAAATAATGTCGAATAAACGCAATGCCCTCGGACGAGGACTCAGCTCGCTTATATCAATGGACGACACCCCCGCAAGAGGGTCGTCGGCTATAAACGAGATAAAATTACAATATATATCGCCTAATCCCGACCAACCGCGCACAAGTTTTGACGAAGAGGCCCTTGACGAACTGGCCGCCTCCATCCGTGAGTTGGGTATAATCCAGCCTGTCTCGTTACGTAAAGTCGGGCCCGACAGCTATCAGATTATAGCCGGCGAACGACGTTACCGCGCAGCCATCAAAGCAGGGCTTGAGACTGTGCCGGCCTATATCCGCACGGCAAACGAAGCCGAGCTCACCGAAATGGCGCTCATCGAGAATATCCAACGTGAAGATCTCAATGCAATCGAAATCGCGCTGACATTCAAGAAGCTGATTGACCAATATGCTCTTACACAGGAACGCCTTAGTGAACGCATCGGTAAAAAGCGTGCGACAATAGCCAATTTCCTGCGTCTGCTCAAACTTCCGGCCGAAGTGCAGTTGGGTTTACGTGACAAACGCGTGGACATGGGTCACGCACGTGCATTGCTGACCATATCCGACCCGTCGCTACAGCTCAAACTATACAACGAGATTCTGCGCAACGGACTGTCAGTCAGACGCGTCGAGGAACTTGCCAAAGCCTATCAGCGCGGCGAGACACCGGCAGCCGCCGACAAAACCAAAGGCTCAGGCAGCAGATATACCGGCAGTGATTTTGACATTCTTAAAAAGCATCTGTCGTCTGTATTTAATACTAAAGTACAGTTCTCCTGTGACAAAAGCGGAAAGGGCAAAATCACCTTCCCGTTTAAGGACGACGACGAGCTCGAGCGCCTGATAACGATTTTTGATAACCTCAATGCTTCAGGCGAAAACAACGGCAGCCGGCATGCTTAATACAGGCAAAAAGATATTCCTGACATTTTTTGTCACAATGCTGCTCGCCGTGTCGGCTCACGCTCAGCATATGCCGTCACGCCATCGTCACCCGGCACCTACAGATACAGTATCGGCAGCGCTGCCCGACTCAATACCTGTCGGAGCGCCTGTGACACATCCGGCCGCTGTGGTCGAAGACCGCATTGCGCTGTCAGGCGACTCACTTGTCGTCACCCCCGTCGACACCGTCGCGGTAAAAGCTTTCAGTGAATACGATGTGTGGGAGGAACGCAAAGTCGAGTTTAATCCCGATCCGACTCGCGCGGTATGGATGTCCGCTCTTTTCCCCGGTCTCGGGCAGATATACAACCGCCGCTACTGGAAACTGCCCATCATTGTCGGCGGTTATCTCGGACTCGGCTATGCCACATCATGGAACAACGGCATGCTGCGAGACTATACACGTGCCTACCGTGACATAATGGATACAGACCCCTCGACAAATTCATATATGAATTTTTTTCCTCCTAACACCAAAGAGGAGGATCTCGATAAAACTTGGCTAAAAAATGTCTTGCAATCACGCAAGAACTATTACCGCCGCAACCGCGACCTGTGCATAATCTGTATGGTTGGAGTATATCTTCTCGCCATGGTCGATGCATATGTCGACGCATCTCTCTCTCATTTTGACATCAGTCCTGACCTTTCGATGGACGTATCGCCCGCGATTTTCCGTGACGACAGATCATATAAGCCGTCTGTCGGATTGCTGTGGGCCCTGACTTTCTGACACTAATAAAATCTGCCTTAAATGGATAAACCAAATATCATCACATCTCTTGTCACATTATCTGCCGCGGTTTTTGCGCCGATAACACTCCCGGCATCCAACGCACCGTCTCTGCTCGATATAAAAGACTCGCTGCACACGTCATCTCAGATTGTCTATCCGGAGTCTTTTGAGACAAACACTACAAAAATGCTCGAGAACTGGTATCTAAAAAACTATGCCGTTCTCGACCGCGATGCTGATTCCCGTGAAAGCATTAGAGCTACTGACGAGCAAATCATAGCTCGTCTCGCCTCTCTGCCGACTGTAATAGAGATGCCGTTTAACTCTGTCGTGAGGAACTATATCGACATGTACTCCGAGCGCAAAAAGCAGCTCGTCGAGAACATGCTCGGCCTCAGCCTCTACTATCTTCCCATCTTCGAGCAGGCGCTCGACCGTCACAACCTGCCGTTAGAGCTTAAATATCTGCCCGTCATTGAGTCTGCGCTCAATCCGGTAGCCGTTTCACGAGCCGGAGCGACAGGCCTGTGGCAGTTTATGTTGCCCACCGCTTCCGGACTCGGACTTGAGGTAAACTCACTTGTCGACCAACGACGTGACCCGTATGCATCATCCGAGGCCGCAGCCGTATATCTCGGGCAACTGTACTCGACATTCGGCGACTGGTCACTCGCCATTGCGGCATACAACTGCGGACCGGGAAACGTCAACAAAGCGCTTCGTCGCGCCGGGGGCGGCAAAAAAGACTTCTGGGAGATTTATCCATTCCTTCCGGCCGAGACACGCGGTTACGTGCCGGCATTCATCGCGGCAAATTATGTGATGAACAATTTTGACAAGCACAATATATCACCCGCTCTTGCACGCAAGCCTGTACTGACCGACACCATCCACGTCAGCCGTCGTGTCCACTTCGACCAGATTTCAGACGTACTTGCCATTCCTGTCGAGGAGATTCGCGTGCTCAACCCTCAGTATCGACGCGACCTCATACCCGGCGATATCCGTCCCTATACACTCGTCCTGCCGTCTATGCAGGTTTATGCATATCTTGCAAATGAAGATTCAATCGTTAACCACAACGCCGCTCTCTATGCCCGTCGCGGGGTAGTGGAGCCTTCAGACGGCACGGTCAAGGGCAAAGACTCGCGCGGCGAATACGTCGAGGAGACGGTCATCAAATACCACACCGTGCGCCGCGGCGAAAACCTCACATCGATTGCACGTAAATACGGGGTAACTGTCAGCTCGATACGTCAGGCTAACAAGATTGGCAAAAAGGTATCGCGTGGCAAAAAACTAAAAATCCCCACTGTCACACGCCGCTACATAGAGTCCGAGCCGGTCTATGAGGGCTACGAATCAACCGGCACTGCAGGTGACAGCATCACTGTAGCTGTCGCAGACAGCGTCACCACCGACAGCGTTGTCGCTCAGTCTGCTGTCGTTCTGCCGCCCAATCATGAGCCGGCCATTGACGAAAACGAGATTGTCGATGAACCTAAGGTGACTAAACCTGCAAAGGCTAAAGCCAAGACAGAAAAAGCCGCAAAAACCAAACAGGCAAAACAGACAACGACCAAACACAAAATCAAACGTGGCGAGAGCCTCTCGACCATCGCGCGTAAATATCACGTGACAGTCAAGGCTCTGCGGCAGGCAAACAATATGAAAAATGACCGCATTACAGCCGGCCAGACTCTCATAATTCCTCAGCGATAATTATCCTTACACAAAATCCATAAACCACATCACATTCATCGCATGGACACCAAAATCAAAGCGGGCGTCGAAGCTCCGCAACCACCGATGACTGACGTCGATCCCATCGAGATGCCGGAGAACGCGTTCCGCGAACTGGCTGCCGATGAGACCTACCGTCCGGTCATGCATCCTGCGCGCGATTATGCCGAGGTGACGCCTTACTCCGTCACCATGGGCCTTATTCTCGCCGTAATCTTTTCGGCTGCCGCAGCCTATCTCGGTCTAAAGATCGGACAGGTCTTCGAAGCCGCAATTCCTATCGCCATAATTGCTGTCGGCCTGTCGAGCGCGCTCAAAAAGAACAATGCTCTCGGCCAAAACGTAATCATACAGTCAATCGGCGCCTGCTCGGGTGTTATCGTCGCCGGTGCCATCTTCACTCTACCTGCACTATACATCCTGCAGGCCTCTTATCCCGAAATCACCGTCAATTTCTTTGAGATTTTCCTCAGCTCGCTCTTCGGCGGTGTGCTCGGCATCCTCTTCTTCATTCCATTCCGCAAATACTTTGTGAAGGACATGCACGGCAAATATCCCTTCCCCGAGGCCACGGCCACAGCACAAGTCCTCATCTCGGGACAGTCAGCCAAGTCATCGGGCGGTCAGGCGCGCACGCTCCTCATCGCTTCATTGGTGGGCGGTGTCTATGACTACATCGTTGCAACCTTCGGCTGGTGGACACAGGTCGTTTCAACTACCGCATACTCATGGGGACAGACCGTCGCCGATAAATTCAAATTTGTCTTCTCATGCAACACAGGCGCCGCAGTGCTCGGCATGGGCTACCTCGTCGGTCTGAAATATGCTTTCGTCATCTTCGCCGGCTCAATCTTCGTATGGTGGGTACTCGTACCTATATTCGGCACCTACGGCTCCCCGGAGATTACAGCCCTCTCGCCCGAGCAGATTTTCCGCGACTATCCACGTCTTATCGGTATCGGCGGTATCGCCATGGCCGGCATCATCGGCATCATCAAGTCGTCGGGCATCATCGCACAGGCTGTCGGCCTCGCGTCGCGCGAGCTCCGTTCTGCCGCCAAAACACGGTCCGAGCAGCGCTGGCAACTTGACGTCTCCATGAAACACATCACCTATTTCATCGTCATCGCCCTCATCGCCGTGCTTATCTTCTTCTGGATCGGCGTCATCGGCACATTCTGGCAGGCTTTAATCGCATGGATTGTTGTCACGGTCATCGCCTTCCTCTTTACCACCGTGGCTGCCAACGCCATCGCCATCGTCGGCTCAAACCCCGTCAGCGGCATGACCCTTATGACTCTAATCATAGCCTCAGGCATCTTCGTTGCCATCGGCCTTAACGGCACATCAGGCATCGTCGCCGCAATGGTTGTCGGCGGCGTTGTCTGCACCGCGCTCTCTATGGCCGGCGGTTTCGTCACCGACCTCAAAATAGGTTACTGGCTCGGCTCGACTCCCCGCAAACAGGAGAGCTGGAAATTTCTCGGCACTCTCGTTTCTGCCGCCACAGTCGGCGCCGTTATCCTGATGCTCAACAACGTCTACGGATTCACCGGCGACGGCCAGCTTGAGGCTCCTCAGGCACGCGCCATGGCAAAAGTGCTCGAGCCCATGATGATGGGAGGCGAGACCCCGTGGACTCTCTACCTCGTCGGCGCGCTTCTCGCTCTGATTCTTAACTGGCTCGGCGTACCTCCGCTTGCATTCTGCCTCGGCATGTTCCTGCCGCTCCATCTCAATACCCCCATGCTCGTCAGCGGTCTCATCTCTTGGTTTGTCAACCACAGCTCTAAAGACAAAGAGCTCGTCAAAGCTCGCAATGACCGCGGCACACTCGTTGCCTCGGGCCTCATCGCCGGGGGCGCACTCTTCGGCGTTCTCGCGGCTGTCACCATCATGTGCGGCATGCCCGTGCCGACTAACGGCGACGAGTTCATTCCTCAGATACTCGGTCTTGTAGCCTATGCTGCCATCATCGCATACCTCTATCTGAGTGCACGCAGCGCACGCAAATAACGCTTCAGACCATACATAATAAAAACCGTCGGTGTCAATTGTGACATCGACGGTTTAAATTTTTGTAAGTAGTTGATCCTTAAAGTTTCAGGCGCTTGCGAAGTTGTTCGTGGTTTTCGTCATATTTGGATCGTTCCGCAGGTATGACTATATTCTTGAGCATCGCTATAAAATAGCTGTCTTCGTCAAGGATGGTTTTGCGTACCTCTAAGTCGACATTCTCCCAGTCCTCGCCAAACGCCAACGGAAGGTCATAGCGACGGTTATATTTTCCAACTATTGCATAACCGTCATTATATTCTCCTGTCTCGTGATAATTGACAATCGAGCGCAGATTTGTCACACGCCCTCCGTGGTAATTATTATATGCTCCGTAAACTAAGGCGGCCGATATTCCTGCCCACATGGCAAGATCAGGCACTGACTTACCGCGTCCGCTACGCATCGCGTTTATAATCAGAGCGTATCGTAGCAGGCAGGTGTCGCGGTCGTCAAGTCCGCGCCGACGCGACCATCTGTCGATGTCTTTAAACCACGCGGCCACACGATTCACGTCATCGTTAGTACCATAGCGGTTACACATATAGAATATACGTATCCGCGCCATCGACAAAAGGTCATCAGCATCCTCGGCGCCGATTATGCCTTGTTCAACCATCTTGGGAAGAGTTTTCTCTATCTCAACATAAGTCTTGCGTGCCTCGATAAACTCGGAACGCAGCATGTATGCGTCGATTTTCATAATCTGCGCATAGACCGCCTCGCACGAGTCGGGCAGGGGACTTTTTCGGAACAGACCGGCGAAGCCTTTTGGCTTTGCAGCGAATTGTCCGTCAAGATTTTCTATCGCTGCATGGCAGCGTCCCTTGGCCATCAGCGCCTCGGCATGAGACAAGGCTGCCTTATGCATCTCGCCATGCTCGGCCTCTATCTTGGCTATCTCTTCATAGGCCATTGCCGTCAGGTCGCCGTTGACATCGCATGCGATGCGGATTATACGCTCATAAAGTCTCTTGCGGTCATCGGTCGACAGCTCATCAAACTGACGCCCGTAGCTCTTGTTGGTCCTGATATTTCTCAACATCCCGACACTCAGAGGCGGGGTGTTCAACAGAGAATTTAACTCATTGATTTCAAGCGAGAGAATACAGTCAGGCGACAAAGCCATGCGACTGACATCCTCTTTTAACTTTTCATACGCCTCGTCTCCGACCTCATCAAAAGGCAGATGCCAGATATCTCTGTAAATCTGCGACACCGCCTTGTAACCGCGAGCAAATCGCGACGTTTCGGCGAGATACCACCTAATCATGTCATGTCCGATTTTGGCCCTGTAAGGAGTCGACCAATACATTTTGCACTCATGACCCCAGTCGCGACGCAGCAGGGTCAGACGCCCGAGATTACCCGAACAGATACTGCGCACATATGGCCGAGCCAGCACCCATTTAGACTCATTCATATTAGTTGACGCCACGAGGTCGTCCTCACTTACGCCGTCAAGCATCAGCGACACACCCACAGTTCCGGCACCATACTCATATCCGCATGAAAGCTGCTTGACAGCTTCAAGGTTTTCTTCAAGCAAGCCCGACAGGTAGACATTATACTTATCGGCGGAAATTCTATCTATAAACTCGTCGAGAGTCTCCATGTGACCGAAGTCGACGATACGCTTAAGGATACTTGTCAGAAAGGTCGGCGAATTTGTGATTGGAATGATTTTCTCAACCTGTGCGTCACTCAACGTTTTGCGGTAGCGTTTGCAAAAATTCACGACGAAATCGCGCCGCTGTGCCTTCGTGAGTCCGTGTATGGTCGAGTAAGGGCAAGACTCCATGTATTGGGTCATCGAGACCACTGGCGACAAACCGCCTGCCGCAATGACAATACGCGATTTGAGCGTATGCAGTGTCTCAAGCAGCATCTTAACCTCGTCGCTGTCAAGACGATCGCTGTTGTCTATGGCGAGGATGCAGTCCCGGCCGTCTTCGAGCCTGATAATAGCGTCGACAAACTCATTGAAAGCCTCGATGGCAGTCGACCGGCCGTAATCGGTTTGCGCGAAGTCATAATAGAATACACGCCGTGCGCAGCCCTCGTCGCGCATGCGTTTGACTCCGTAACACATTGCGGTCGAGGTGCCGATGCCGTGTTCGCCATTTATGATATACATACGCTCGCCCGACGGGAGCCACTGATTGAAATCATTATATATTGACGAAATATCGCAGCACACATCAGCGCGATGCTCCAATGCCTTCTCGTGGCGGTCGATAAGCGCATCGCGGCGGTCTGTCGAAGTCACAGGATACTCGCCGTCAATCATTTCCATCAGCTGCTGTCTGACCATTTCGCCCAAGTCCTCGACGCTCTCGTATTCATTGACAGGATATTTTGACTGCGCGCGGATTTTAGCCTTTAGCTTGACAAGTTTTGCCTCGGCCTCAGAGCCGCTCTCCTCGCGGAAGTCATCGTCAATCTTGACTGAATCTGCGCGGATGAAGAATGCGGCATGAGGGATATCCATGTCTCTGAGCACGGCATAGTCAATCTCCATTTCAGTAATACTTGCCGTTTCGTTAATCTTGCGCTCTATCCAGTCACGCTCGCGGTCAAGACTCGGCCTGAGCATCTTCAGCTCGGTCGCAGTCGGCGACCAGCCGTAACGGCTCCCGAGTATGCCGATGAAGAACGGGCGGCAGTTGTCGACCTCCTCGATACACGACGAGAGGACGAGACCGTTGCGGCTCTCCTCCTCGGTAATGCCCCAGCGCAAATCGACCGCGACAAATTTGATGAAGCGGCTCTCGCAATATTCTTTAATCTGAGGGAAAATACATTTGATGAGATAATCGCGCTCGGCATTCATGTCGCGGAATGTTGACGACAGAAAGAGTCGTATCTCGCGTGATTTGACTGGTTTATCGGCCATAATGTGGTCTTTAAGAGTAAAATAATCTCAAAGATAGTAAATCCCTTTGTATTTCAAAGCAAAAGGAGCAAACTGTTGCCTTGATAGAGGCCGTTTGCTCCTTTTATTATATCAGGGATTTTTCGTTCAGCGTCCGTCCTGCTCGATTTTGCTCTTGAGATATCCGGCAAAGGCCTTGTCGGCCAAGAGTTCTTCAATCGTCAGGTGCATGCGGTAGCGCCAGTAATGACGCGAGTTTGCCGGCACATTAATCTGCTCCTCGCGCGGGTCTTTACGGCGTATCGCGCCGTTGGTCGACAGCCAATCCTGCAACGGCAGTATGCAGAGCATCGACGGCGACTTGAGGTGCAGATCTATAATACGGTCGCAAATCCACGGCTCGGCATAGACAGGAGCCTCACCGCCGAGATGAAGCACTTCGTTATAGAAACGCTGTGTCTTGGCGCGGTCTTCCTCCCACCACTGGCGTATACCGCCCATGTCGTGGGTCGATGTCGTGCAGACGCTGTAGTAAGGATAGCTCCATGTGTTGCCGAACTCTACATTGGGGTCCTTGGGCATACGCTGTATCTCAAGCGAAAGAATCTCGAGACGGTTGATGACAGCAGGCACACAGGCAGGAATCATGCCAAGGTCTTCGGCGCAGACGAGCATGTCTGTCGAGTCAATCAGCGGGGGCAGTTTCCACATGGCCTTGCTGTACCAGAAATCATTGTGCCGACGATAGAAGAAATCATTATACAGGCGGTCAAAGCACCAACGCTCATAATCGTTAAGCGCACGGTATGTGTAGGTGAACTGAGCCGAGATGCGCGGATGATACTTACCTCTTTCAATCGGGTCTTCGATAAAGAGCACCTGATCAATCAGGCCGAGCAGACCGTCGCAAATGCGTTTGTTTTTATCATTCTTTTCCTGACCTGCAAAGTAATCTACGACAAGACGCTGCGTGCGGTACTCGTCACGCAACTTATAGCGTCCGTCGCCGAGCGGCAGAAGATATTTCTCGCGTACTTCATCTGTATACTCGCCGAAAAAGTCGCCGAGCATCCAATCCATAATATACGGATTGGTCTGTAGATTGACATCGAGCCAGAAGTCGTAATTGTTTCTCAGTTCGTCGGGTGTGAAGGGGAGGGCGGGATTAAAGATACCGAGCAGACCGTGCACAGCGTCCATGGGAATCTGCAAGATACGGAAGAAGCCGAGCACATGGTCGATGCGGTAAGCGTCAAAATATTCGGCCATCTTGCGGAAACGGGCCTTCCACCATGCAAATCCGTCGCGTCCCATCTCCTCCCAGTTGTAGGTGGGGAAGCCCCAGTTCTGTCCCAAAACCGAGAAATCATCAGGCGGAGCACCGGCCTGGCAGTCCATGTTGAACAGACGCGGGTCAATCCATGCGTCCGCACTGTCTCGCGAGATGCCGATAGGTATGTCGCCCTTAAGAGCCACACCCTTGGAGTGAGCATAGTCATGCACCGCGCGCATCTGACGGTCAAGATGATACTGCAGATAGCAGATGAAATTGATTTCATCCGAATTTGCAGCCACAAGATTCTCTACACGAGCTGCATCGTAGACCGCATATTCGCCCCATTTGCTGAAGTCGGGCGTATTGTAACGGTCACGGAGCACACAGAACGCGGCGTAAGGTATCAGCCAGTCATGGTTACGCTCGACAAAGGCGTTGAAGTCTGCCGACTCGACAGTCTCGCGGCCGTTCTGGGCGTATATCTCCCGGAAATATTCCATCTTGCCCTTGTTGACGCGCTCATAGTCAATCTCGCGCAAGTCGTTAAGTTCCTTGGCGAGCTGCTTATAATATTTGCGGCGCTCGGCATCCTTAAGCTCTCCAAGCTCATCGAGACGCAGATACATAGGATGCAGGGCGAAAATCGAATTTGCATTATAGGGATACGAATCCGTCCATGTGTGGGTCATCGTCGTGTCGTTGATGGGAAGGAGCTGGATGAAACGCTGTCCCGTAGCCGCTGCCCAGTCAACCATCTTCTTGAGGTCGATGAAATCACCTACGCCGAAGTCTTCCTCGCTGCGAATGGCAAATACAGGGATTGCCGTACCGGCCCCGCGCCACAGAGACTGTGCGTTGACAAAGCGCAGACCTGACAAATAAGTAGTAGCTTTAGGCGCGGGAGTGAAGCCTAAGACACGGTTGTCGCAGCCTTCCCAGCAGACGACTTCGCCACTCTCTTTGTCGATTAGCAAAAACTTATACTCAGTCTCAGCGACAAGTCCTTTAACGGGAATTTCGGCAGTCCATGTCGGATAGTCATGATCGTTCATTACCACGGCTTTCTTGACATCCCACTCACCGAGGCCTTTGGAGCTGCCGCTAACAGCCACCACATGACGCGGATTGACCATCGGAGCAGATACACTCAGCCTCAGGCATCCCTTTGAAGGCAGAAGCTCCTCGTCACGCTTTACGCGGTCACAGATACAGTCGACAAAAGCCGACGAGTAAAACGGCTTGTCCCACGGCTGGTCCTGCCATCGGTCATAGATGTCAATTGTGCCGGGGCGTGACCCTTTTGGCCGTATAAACATATGTGACGGCCCCCATTCACGGATGACGCCGCCGTTTTCATTACGCACAAGATAGCGGTAGTCAAATCTCATAGCCGAGTCCTCGACGTCAAGGGTCACAACCCATGTCTGCTCACCTTTGAGCTCCATTTTGACGGCCTTTAACTCGTCGCCGTCACCCATCGCCGGCGCATCGCCGGTGATATAGAGCGATTCACCCCAGTGAGTGCGGTAATCAATGTAAAAACTTAGTTTCATGGACAAAGATTATTTCTAAGTATGTATGTAAGTATGATAAAAAATGTCTTGCTAATCACAAAACGTCATGCGACGTCATTCAACCGTAAATTTAATGAATAATACCATAGCCGACATCATTTTAATATTTTTTATAAAATCATATCGGTGTTAAATTTCACCATGGTTGTGAATGTCGTTCTTTATATTCTTCCAAAACAATAGTAGCGAGGTATTTGTCGCTGCGACACTGCAAGTCGCTTACGCCCTCTTCTATCAGTGCCGCGGTTTCAGATTTATAGAACAAATCAGTGGCTTCGATGATTGACATATCAGCTAACTCACTTATAGCCTTTATGATATTAGCACATTTTGCAGCCCTCAGAGCCATTAAACTTTCTTGTGTCATAATTTCAGACTCTCTATGATTTTCAAGCTCTCGTCAAGCAGTCGCTGATTCCTGATACAATATTGAATATTGGGTTTCTCATATTTAAGAAATCCAAGAGTCTCGTCCTCTGAGAGTTCACCTAAGAAGTAACGGTCAAGTGTCTGTATAACTCTGTCATTTGCGATACCGCCTATTACGATGTCATAATCAGTGTCATCCTTTCCCGCGCGACACTTGTCAACAAATTGCAGCCATTCTCTATCGTATGAATTAAATTGCAGCAATTTCCATCTGCCCAAATCACAATCAAATTCATAGCTGTTAATCCACGCTTCACGGTTTCGGCGAACAAAACGCTGGGCATACTTTACAGCCTGATCATATATGGATGTAAGATAAAATCCTTTGCCGAAATCAAGATAATCACGTGAATGTAAAATGTCGGGGTAGCTTACAGCCACAGTTGAGGAATGATAAAGTTTCATTGGGCGAGCACTCCTTTCTCACGCATATAATCCGTCAGATCCTCAATTAAATAATTAGAACTGAATGTATGCAGTACATCATAAGATGGTATTATATATTCATCAATAATTCCGGACTCCTTAAGCCGACGATATACGTCGCCCTGCGAAAGCTTCAGCACCTGAGCAAGTTTGCTGATGCAATAAGTCACGAAATCGAGAGTCTTATTATCCATATACTCTAAGATGATAATATTTAAATTCTTGCATATTACATTAATAACGTTTCTGCAAGCGCAATTATATGATTCTCTACAAAACTAATAATTAATTTTGACTCAAGCGAAATTCATGCAAAGTTTTCTTATAAGGTGCAAAAAATTAGACGGAATCATGTTAAACACATGACCCCGTCCAAATTACATTTCTAACGATTTATTTCCTTATCCACACTTTGAAGTGCCGCAGGATGTGCAGATAAGGCAGCCTTCCTGATAGATAAGCGTTTCGTTGCCACAGTTAGGGCAGGTCTGACCGCTTGCCTTTGTGCCGTTGGGCAGATATTTCTTAAGGGCGCGCTCGACACCCATTTTCCATGTGTTGATTGACTGAGAGTCGAGTTCGAGACCGCCGACAAGTTTTAGCACCTGATCGATAGGCATGCCGTAGCGTAACACACCCGAAATAAGTTTGGCATAATTCCAATACTCGGGATTGAACTTGTCAGACAGTCCCTCGATAGTTGTCTTGTAGCCGCGTTTGTTAATAAACTGGAAGTCGTAGCGTTTGTTGCCGTTCTCGTCAACCGCCTTGATGATTTTGCCATGTGTGACTGATTTCGGGCAGAATATACCGTCTTCATCATCAGCGAGACCGGTGAAGATTTCGTATGGATTGCCGTCTATCAGACCAACAAATGCAATCCACTTCTCCTTGTTATTCTGGAATCGGACAACGTCGGCCTCAAGTTCGATAGGGCGCTTGGCGACATGAGGCTTGACCTCTCCGGCAGCCGGCTCACTTTTTTTCTCAAGCGCTACAAGCACACCCGAGCGCGAGCCGTCGCGATAGACCGTGCAGCCTTTGCACCCCGAGCGCCATGCCTCGACATAAAGCGAGTTTACCACTTCTTCGCTGACATCGGCCGGCAGGTTGATGGTAACAGAAATCGAGTGGTCAACCCATTTCTGGATACGTCCCTGCATCCTTACTTTCTCAAGCCAGTTGATATCATTGGCAGTAGCACCGGCATAAGGCGAACGCGCTACGAGGGCATCTATCTCCTCCTGCGTATAATTATCTTTGACTTCGATGCCGTTGATATTCATCCAGTCAATAAACTTGGGATGATAAACAACATACTCCTCAAATGCGTCACCTGTCTCGTCGACATAATCGATGCGGACACTGGCGTCGTTGGGGTTGACCTTGCGGCGACGTTTGTAGACAGGCATAAAGACAGGCTCAATACCGGAGGTTGTGCGCGTCATAAGACTCGTGGTACCGGTCGGCGCGATAGTCAGACAGGCGATATTACGACGACCATACTGACACATTTTATCATAAAGCTCCGGCGAAGCCTCACGCAGACGGTTGATATAGGGATTGTTTTTCTCGCGCTCTTTGTCAAATATTTCAAAGGCGCCACGCTCCTTGGCCATTTCTACAGACGAGCCGTAAGCCGCGAGAGCTAATGCGCGATGCACACTGACAGAGAAATCGGTCGCCTCCTCCGTGCCATATCTCAGACCGAGAGCGGCGAGCATGTCGCCCTCAGCGGTTGTACCGACACCTGTGCGACGTCCTTTAAGAGTCTTTGCCTTGATTTTCAGCCAAAGATTACGCTCTGATGATTTCACTTCCTCTGTCTCGGGGTCGGCATCGATTTTCTCGAGAATGGTGTCAATCTTCTCCATTTCGAGATCGATAATATCGTCCATCATGCGCTGTGCCATGGCGACATACTTGGCAAATTTATCAAAATTAAATTTTGCCTGAGGCGTGAAAGGATTGTCGACAAACGAGTAAAGGTTAATAGCTATCAGACGGCAGCTGTCATAAGGACAGAGAGGTATCTCACCACAGGGATTGGTCGAAATGGTGCGGAAACCGAGGTCGGCATAACAGTCAGGCACAGACTCGCGCGTGATTGTATCCCAGAAGAGGACACCGGGCTCGGCCGATTTCCATGCATTATGTATAATCTTAGCCCATAGCTCCTTGGCATTGATGTTTTTACTGATAAACGGTTTGTCGGAGTCTACCGGATAAGCCTGAGTATATTCGGTCCCGTCAGTAGCCGCCTTCATGAAATCATCATCGATGCGCACCGACACATTGGCGCCGGTTACACGGCCCTCAGTCATCTTTGCGTCTATAAATGCCTCCGAATCAGGATGCTTGATAGAGACAGTCATCATAAGCGCTCCGCGACGTCCGTCTTGAGCGACCTCGCGTGTCGAGTTTGAATAACGCTCCATAAAGGGCACAAGACCGGTCGAGGTGAGGGCGGAGTTCTTTACAGGCGTACCTTTCGGACGGATATGCGAGAGGTCATGTCCGACACCTCCGCGACGCTTCATCAGCTGCACCTGCTCCTCATCTATACGTATAACACCGCCGTAAGAGTCCGGGGCGCCGTCAAGACCGATGACAAAGCAATTTGAAAGAGAGCCTACCTGATAATGGTTACCGATGCCTGACATCGGACTGCCCTGAGGAACTATGTATTTAAAATCCTTCAGAGCATCATATATCTCATCGGCAGACATCGGATTGGGATACTTCCGCTCTATGCGGGCAATTTCGCCGGCAATACGGCGATGCATGTCATCCGGCGTAAGTTCAAAGATGTGGCCGAACGAATCTTTAAGAGCATATTTGCTGACCCATACGCGAGCCGCAAGCTCATCACCGCCAAAATACTTTAACGAAGCATCATACGCCTCGTCATAGGTGTAACTTTTTTCCATGATAAATGTCAAATGATTTGACTGTTTATTCTTAATGCAATTGTATTAATCTGTCAATCAAACGGGTTAATTAAGGTTGGAAAAGCATGAGGCCCGCTCTGACCGACTCCGACGAATTGTTGTCCGCAAAATTCTAAATTATATTTGAAGATAACAAACTTTTGAGTCGAAATTTTTCTACAAAATCGAAAAGTTTCCCATTTAAAAACATTAAAAGGTTACATATTAATCAATTAACCATTTGAACACAGCCTAAAAGTTTTCCAAAACAAAATTTTGACACCGCTAATGTTTATAACTTTTTTCAAGTGTCATGTTTGTAAAATCACAGAAATATCATTTAATTTGCACATTATAATACACGTCATAATAACCGACATGGACACAAAATGCTATTTCTCCACAAGACGCACAGTAAGAAGCTACTCCGATAAAGTGATTCCCGACACTCTATTAAACGATATGCTTGAACAGGCATCGCATGCACCTACGACGGGCAATATGCAGCTCTACAGCGTCATTATCACACGCGACCCCGAAATGAAACGCCGCCTTTCTCCGGCACATTTCAACCAGCCTTCGGTCTGCGCCGCTGATGTGGTGCTGACATTTTGCACCGATTTCAATCGTTTCGACCGCTGGTGTCAGGCACGTGACGCAAAGCCGGGATATGAAAATTTTCAGTCGTTCATGTCTGCCGTACTCGACACAACAATTTTCGCGCAGCAGTTTGTAACTATAGCCGAGCTCAACGGCCTCGGCACATGCTATCTCGGCACAACGACATACAACGCTCCGCAGATTGCCGAAATACTTGACCTCCCCGAAATGGTTGTGCCTATAACAACCGTTACCGTCGGCTATCCTGCCGGAGAGGCGCCGGTCAGCGACCGTTTGCCACTCAACGCCATCATGCACACCGAGCATTATAAAGATTATACCCCGGACGATATCAATCGTATTTACAGCGAAAAAGAGAGTAGGGAAGACTCGACCCGCTTCATAGCCGAAAATGGCAAGAAAACTCTCGCACAGGTATTTACCGATATACGCTACCCGCGCGAAAACAACGAGACATTCTCAAAGGTCTTTTACGATTTTATAATTTCGAAGGGCTACAAGATGCCCTTCTGACGTCCTACACGGTTTCAGCCGTTGACTATCATCGCCTCAATCGCAGCCACGTCGGCACTGAGCTGACGCTCAATCGGCAGACGCTCTTCTATATTGCGGCAGGCGTATATTACAGTCGCATGCGTGCGATCAATGCGCGAGCCGATTGCCGTTACAGGCATATTGGTCAGCTTCTTGGCCATATACATAAGCATCTGGCGTGCATCAGATATTTCACGCTTGCGCGATTTGGTAAACAGGCAGTCGGGATTGATATTATAATAGTTGCTCACGCGATCGACAATCAATTCGAAATTAACCTGTCGGCGATTGATTTTTACCGAGTTGGCGATAACACTGCGGGCAAGATCAAGCGTAATGTCACAATTAAGTACGGCCGCACGTCCGATAAGCGAAACCATCACACCTTCAAGATCACGGATACTTTCGGTGACATTGTCCGATATATAATTTATCAGTTCGTCAGACAATTCAATGCCGTCCTGTTCGGCTTTTTGCAAAAGCACATGACGGCGCAACTCGGCATCAGGTTTTTCGAGCTGAACAGACATGCCCCATTTGAAACGTGACAGCAGGCGGTCCTCAAAACCATCCATATCAGCCGGCGCACAATCGCTCGACATGATAATCTGCTTATTGTTCTGATGCAGATGATTGAATATGTGGAAGAATGTGTTTTGCGTTCCGGGCTTCTTGTGCAGCTCCTGTATATCGTCAATGATTAATGTATCGATGCTCTGATAGAAGTGAAAGAAGTTGTTCAGCTCACCCTTGAGATTGGCGGCAGTATACTGGCTTTCGAAAAGCCTCGCGCTGACATAAAGCACGCGCGCGCTTGGATTCTGTTCTTTGATACGGATACCTATTGCTTGTATCAGATGGGTTTTGCCTACACCGGTCGGACCGAAGACAAACAGAGGGTTGAAAGTCTTCACCGACGGATTTGTCGCAACAGTTTCGCTGATTGCACGGGCTATCTTGTTGCTCTCGCCCTGACAATAATTTTCAAACGTATAGCGAGCATTTAACTGAGAGTCAAAAGGCTCCAGATTCTTTGGCTGAAAAGGATTGGCCGGACGGGCATTGGACTGCTCGAGTATGGTTGTCGACGGACTCGACGTGCGCATACTGACGGCAGTTTGCGGGTCATTCTGAACCTGCAGATAGTTGTAGGTCAAAGTAACGCCTGCGCCATAAATTTTGCGAATAGCAGCTCCCAACACCGACAGATAACGCTGCTCGAGGATATCCACGACGAAAGGCGACGGCAGCATAAGCTTGAGTTTGTTGTCTTCAAACCCAAGAGATGTTATCGGTTTAAACCATGCCTCAAACTGAGGCCCGGGAATATTGTCCTTTATAAAGGCAAGACATTCTTCCCACAATTGTTGGTGAGATTTCTCCATTTTCGTCGTGATAAAGTGTCAGAGATAAGGCGTTGGGGCCTATGCTTTTTCCGATAACAAATTTCCAATTATTTTTTATAAAAAACAATCTTCAAAATATTTGGAAATTAAACTTATTTTACAACCTTATCAATGTCAGTGCTTTAACAAACCAAGAGTCCACGCATTTAACAAAGACTTCAGATAATAACCGTAAATAGCATTATATCAGCCATATATCGATGCCGCCTGATTGTTCCACGATTTAGAGATATAATTTATGCATGCGTGGAACGCCCACAATTTCGCGACTTATGCGCTTAACAATGTTAAATCAACGTTTTTGTCTTATTTGAAATAATTTCAAATAAGAACATTTTTACACACTACACGCCGCAAAAATCCCGGACGGGCTAATGCGGCGTGCGATAGTATCTTGTTAAAGCAGCTTTATGCTTATATAGCGCTTGGGGTTTTTCTTTATGTCTATAAAGAGCGAATCAAGACTTCTAACAGTAGCATTTATATTATCGTAGAGTTGCGGATCATGTGTGAGCTTACCGACCGTAGACTCGGCCTCGTTAAGCTGTTCGGTGAGAGTTCGCAGATTGACAACGATAGCAGCCAGATCTTCCGCCATTGTATCGACCGGCATACGTTCGAGCTTTTCGGTCAGTACGGTTAAGTCCTCACTCGACTGAGCAAAATTACCGGTGATAGTCTCCACATTGTTGGCGATAGGCGACATTTTGGCCATAACAGCCTTTAGCTGGCGTGTCGTAGCCTCAAGATTGACCGTGATGTCGTCGATACGGCGCACGGCGGTCAACAGGGCGGGGTCGCCGACAATACGGTTGATTGAGGTGAGCAGCGTATCAATCTTTGGCAGAAAACTCTCGACTGACGGCAGCAGAGATTTGCTGACATTGTCCATAAGACCTGTTGCCACGACGCCCTTGAGCTCATCGCCTACATTATGCATTGTCGAGGCCTGACTCATTTTAATCTCTATCGATGCCGTGCCTAAAAGATCTGTTTTGAGCACAGCCTCCGAGCCGGTCGGCACTTTAAGACTTTTGTCTACACTCATCTCGACAAGTACATGTCCGGGGTTATCATATTGATATCTGATTTCACGCACCTGACCGACCTTAAAGCCATTGATGGTGACAGGCGCCGAAATGGCCAGTCCTTCTACATTATTATATGAGGCAGTGTAATAGTTGGAAGCCTTGAACACATTAACCCCCTTAAGGAAATCAATGCCGAAAAACAGCAGAGCCAATGCGAAAATGACTATGGCTCCAATCAGCACTTCTTTGCGAAAAATCTTTTTCATTATCTATTATTAAACTTAAACTTCTTGATTAATTATCACTCAGATTATCTTATCGCCGCGCATTTTGATGACATAAGCGTCACGAAAACGTTTCTTCAATTTTTTCAATGCTTGGCGGGCTTCAGACTCGGTTTTATACGATCCGCTATAATACTTGTAGAAATTGCCGTCACGCACATGACCCACATCCTTGACGCCGCGGAGCTGGCTGTCATTCTTTTTCAGTTTCTTCTTTGACGCAAGTATCTGCACATGATAAGTAGTCTTATTTCGCGAGACGGTTACGTCTTTAGACTCCTTATCTTTAACATCCGCACGTACATTCTTGTTGTCAGATGACGTATTTCCGGCAGTCCTCACATCACGGTGAATGACACCGTTCGAGCCGTTACCCGTATAATACTCCTTAAAAGCATTGAACAAAGCATCGGCACATTTTTCACGACCATCCTCCGATGCAAGAAAGTTTTCAGCCTCTGCATTACAGATAAAGTCAAGTTCGACAAGTACTGAAGGCATGGACGTAGCCCAAAGCACCCAGAAACCGGCCTGACGCACGCCCTTGTCAGCACGCCCGGCGGTCGAGACGAGCTCGTGCTGCATGATGTCGGCGAGGTCGATGCTCTGCAGCATATGACGGTTTTGGTTAAGCTCGAATATTATATACGACTCTGATGAGTTGGGGTCGAAGCCTTGATAGTTCTCACTGTAATCATCCTCAAGCGCCATCACGCTGTTCTCGCGCATAGCCACCGAGAGGTTGCTCTCAGACTTGTGAAGGCCGAGCGTATAGACCGATGCCCCGTGTATCTGGGCACGACGACGGTTGCGACGGTCGACCGAATTGACATGTATAGATATAAAGACATCTCCGCCGGCATTATTAGCAACGGCGGCACGCTCCTGAAGCGTCAGAAACCGGTCGTTGTCACGCGTATACACCACATCGACTTTGTCAAACTCATCGTTAATCTTTTGGCCGAGCCGCTTGCCGACATCGAGCACTATGTCTTTCTCTCGTGCTTTCTTGCCTACGCATCCGGTATCCTTACCGCCGTGGCCGGGATCGATGACGACCACATATTTGCCTTTACCGCCGTCAGAGCCCTCATCAGCCGGAGCGGCCGACAGTGTAATCATCGGAGCGGCGGCGAGCAGACAGAACACCGAGGCGTAAAGCCTGCGGGTTGTTTGTCGGCATATTTCAAGCAATGAGGGCATCTGAGTTTAATGGCTTATATTTTGCAAATTTAAGAAATATTCCTCTTAATGGCCAATCACAGGCTCGATTTTATCCTTTTCGGACAGAACTTGCGCATTTTTGTTATATTTTTAAAGAGCAACCGTCCTCACGCCTTCTTTTTTATTAATTTTGAATTCGTCTTTTTCATTACTTACATGACACGAACATATTTCCATATATTTATTTCAGTCTTAGTTGTCGTGGCTACGGCATCATGCTCCGGACATAAGGCCACGACAGATACAGGCTCGTTCACCGTCATATCCATCAACAGCCTTTCGGACAGCACCGAAGCCGTGACATCGGCCGAGCTCCAAGCCTTCCTTAAAACAGTCGGAGCCTCTGACCTCAACTCATGGCGACAAACCGATGCTGCGCGCATCTTCTCCCCGGCAGCAGACTCGGTATTCGCCGAACTCAAGCCCGAGCGCACCGTCGCCTCGGTCATCGCCAATGCCCGTCGCGAAGGTCTACAGATCCCGGCTACAAATTTCGCGACCGGAGTCTGGGGCAAGCGTCAGAGCATCCTCTTCACTGACAGCGTAATGATTGTCGCGCTCAACCATTATCTCGGCCCGGCTTATCCGGGCTATGAGGGACTGCCGGAGCATATACGACGCCTGAAAACGCCCGAAATGCTGCCTTATGACATCGCCGAGGCTCTGACCGCAACCGCTTATCCCTATGAAGGAGATAATGCGACAACCATCAGCCGGCTGCTATACGAGGGAGCATTGACAGAGGCTAAGATGCGCCTTGTCGACAATGCATCCCCGTCCGCAGCGCTCGGCTATGACGAAGAGACCTACGCAGAGATTGAACATAACGAGCGGGAACTGTGGCAGAAAATCCTTGAAAACAGACTGCTGTTCGACCGGGACCCGACTGTCGCCGCAAGGCTGACAGCGCCCGCACCGTTCACAAGCATACTTGGAGGCAAAGTGCCGGGTAGAGTAGGGCGTTATGTCGGATGGCGCATAGTCATGGCCTACCTTGACCATAACCCTGAGGTCAGCCTAACAGATTTGCTTTCTAAAGATTTTTATCTGTCCGACGAAATTCTGCGTCGTGCCGATTACCGTCCGTAGCGTTAATTGAAGTAACATCTGTACTTATCGTGCAAAGCCTCTCGGCTGACAATCAAGGTGTTACATATAATACACTAAACATTTACCGGCCGAAATCCGTTGATATTGTATTCGTAATGGACTGACGCCCGGGCAGATAATGCGCGGCCCGTCAGAAAAGTTTTATACAGACATGAAGAAAACAATATTGATAACCGCCCTTTTTGCCGGACTGCTTGTAATATCCGCCGGATTTAACCGACAGGGGGTACGCACATCTTTGGGCAAACCGGCTCCCGATTTGGAGATTGACAGCATCGACAGCATTATCAACTCAAATCAAAACAAAGGCCACTACACACTTCTGACCTTCTGGTCAGCCACCGACGCCTCGTCGCGCCGGGCCGTGAATGAATACGACGCATGGCTACGCAATAACCGGAGCCCGTCACTCGACATCGTCTCGGTCAACTTGGACAACTCGTCAGGCTTGTTTAATGAAATTGTCAGGCGTGACAATCTTTCGGCTGACACACAATTCAATGTATCGGGCAATGAAGCCCGACGAATAAAAAACCGGTTTGAATTAGGTAACGCTTACGGAACAATGCTGATAAATCCCGAAGGAACAATCGTGGCCCACAATCCGCCGGCCGACAGCCTGAGCCGGCTTATTTCATGACCTCATCCTCGGCAGAAGCACGGGCCGCACGTCTGGCAGCCGTAGCGGCAGTGTCGTCAACTTTCATCTTGACCTTAACCTTGTCAAAGCCCTGACCGTAGACACCGTTGACATTGGCTTGGGTGATAAAGGCATTGTCATCAATCGATTTGATTATGCGGAAGATTGCGACCGATTCGATTTTACGGCACATGACCAAAAGCACCTTTACCTCCTTTTTGCTGTACCAGCCGGTGCCGTCTATAACCGTGCAACCGCGGTTAGCCTCGTTGTTGATAGCCGTAGCAATCTCTTTCCAGCGCGGTGAAAAAATGGTAAACTGCACGGCCTGACGGTTGGTATTGATTACGAGGTCAGCTGTATACGAAACAAGAAACAGCACTACAAAACCGTAGACAATCTTATCAATCTGATGGAACAGCAAAAAAGAAGACGATATAATGAACACGTCAGTGTAAAGCATCATGCGCCCGATAGTCACATTAGAATATCTGTTGACTATCGCGGCCACGATATCCGTGCCGCCCGAACTGCCGTTATGAATAAATGTAAGACCCAGACCGAAGCCGCCGATTATACCGCCGATTACAATATTCATAAACGGCTCGGGCGTGAAAGGCTGGGTAAACATCGGCTGGAATATGCCTATAAATATCGAAATCATCGTCGCACCGTATATCGTGCCGATGACAAACTTTTTACCCACAAACCGATAGGCTATGATAAGCAGCGTAAGGTTGAGCGCATATTGAGTGACAGCCACCGGTATGCCGGTAGTGAAATATACAATCGAGCCTATGCCGGGCAGTCCGCCGATAATCACTTTCTCGGGCAGGATGAATGCAGTGAATCCAAATGCGAAAATGGCTACTCCGAGCGTGATAAAGATATAATCTTTTGTTGTGCGCCACAACTGGTAGCGGGTACTTGACATAATGACGGGTTTATAGGTTATATTCTCTGCAAATATACTACCTTTATATAAATTGCAGACCGCGATTGGCAAAAAAAATATAACTTTGCATTATTAATATTTGCATACATCCAAACTTGCAGACATTGCTGAATGATGGACACAAACAGAGCAATCAAAGTCTTTATATATATAGCTGTATTTGCCGCATGTCATTTTTTGATGACCTCATGTGACAGCAACGCCCGCAAAGACTCCGCACCGCTTATCGCCGTAAGCATCGAGCCGATGCGCAACATTCTCGAACAAATCGCCGGAGACAGATACGATATCGTGACAGTCCTCGAACGTGGCGACAATCCCGAGACATTCGAGCCGTCGATGCAAAAGCGTGTCGCTGTTGACCGTTGCAAGGCATATTTTACTATCGGGGCATTTACTTTTGAAGATGCGTTCGGCGAGTCGTCAGACACTCTCAGAATATTCGACACGTCCGACGGCATAAAACGCATCTATGGCACACACAATCACTCGCACCACGACAGACATAATCACTCCGGCGATAATAACGCATCATCGGAGGCTGCGGCAGACCCTCACGTATGGACTTCGCTTAAAAACGCAAGGATTATTGCTGCCAACATGGCTGATGCTTTAGCTGAGATCGATCCTGACAACGCCGCAACATACCGGAGCAACCTAAAGCATTATTATTATCACCTCGACTCGATTGACTCCGCCTTGACGCAACGCTTTGACAGTCTTGGCACCGAACGAGCCTTTGCCGTATGGCATCCGTCGCTGAGCTATTTTGCCCGCGATTACGGCCTGACTCAGATTTCAGTGGGGCAGGAGTCCAAAGAAGTGTCTCCGCTAAAGATGCGGGAGATTATCGACGACGCCGTGGCTGACAGCGTGCACGTATTTTTCTTTCAACGCGAATTTGACTCACGTCAGGCCCGGTCAATCTCAGAGCGCATAGGCTCACGACTTATTGAAATTGACCCCCTTGCTTATGACTGGGAATCACAAATCAATCTCATAGCCGATGAAATCATGCAGCGATAACAACACCACCGCTTGTCAGCACGCGCACGCATTGATTTCGCTTGTCGACGTGTCGATGGGCTGGGATATGCGTCAGGTGCTCACCGACGTCACACTTGATGTCAACAGCGGCGATTTCATGGCCATAACCGGTCCCAACGGCGGTGGCAAGACAACCCTGCTGCGCATCATGCTCAAGCTTCTTAAGCCGACCGCAGGACGAGTGATATACCATGACTGTGAGAGCCAAGGCTGCGACAGACCCCTGATAGGCTATCTACCTCAGAAAAACATGATTGACTCACATTTCCCCGTCTCGGTCAGCGAGGTGATTTCATCAGGATTGCTTGCAACCAAAGGGCTGTCCAAAGCCGGACGTGATGCTCTTGTCGATGACACAATCAGACTTATCGGTCTTGAAGAACATATAAATCAGCCAATCGGTGCACTCTCAGGCGGCCAGCTGCAGCGCACCCTGCTCGGACGTGCCATAATATCACACCCGCGTATTCTCGTTTTAGACGAGCCGCTAAGCTATGTCGACAAAAGATTTGAGTCGCAATTCTATGACATTATCGCGCAGCTCGCACAGACAAGCACCATAGTCCTCGTATCACATGAAATGACTATGATTGCCGAGATGGCCAACCGTCACATCATAGTCGACCACAGCATCCATGAGTGCGCCGCATCACATCACTACGCCCGTCGCAGCGAATGTGAATGATTTAACACCCCTGACAACACTCTCATTATGGGAATAATCACCTCCGAGAACATCCTCCTTATAGGCTCCCTGCTGCTGATTGTCGGTGTCGTAATCGGCAAAATGAGCTATCGTTTCGGACTGCCGCTGCTGTTGGTTTTTCTGCTTGTCGGCATAGCCTTCGGAGTCGACGGTGTAGGCATACAGTTTGAAGACATGCACACCGCACAGTTTATCGGCATGATCGCCCTGTGCATAATACTTTTCTCGGGCGGCATGGGCACAAAAACAAGCGCCATACGCCCGGTCTTGATGTCCGGTCTTGTTTTGTCGACCGTCGGCGTGCTGCTGACAGCTGCCGTGACAGGCCTGTTTATATGGTGGCTTTCGGGCATGAGCTGGACCAATATACACTTCAGCCTGATCGCCTCTCTCTTGCTTGCCGCCACTATGTCATCTACCGATTCGGCGTCTGTTTTCGGCATACTCGGCAGCCATAAAGTCAGATTAAGCAACAATCTGCGGCCCATTCTCGAGCTCGAAAGCGGCTCCAACGACCCGATGGCCTATATGCTGACCATACTGCTTATAGAGGCGATGACAAATATAGGCGACATTACCGCGGGCGAAATTGTTCTGCAACTCATTCTGCAGTTCGGCGTCGGCATTGCCGGCGGATATATCACCGGACGCTTTGCCGTGTGGCTCGTCAATGCCTATCTGAGATTAGGCGGACGCAAAGCCGACAGCGGAGGAGACAGCCAGCAGACATCGGCAATGCTGTCCATACTGATTCTCGGCATGGTCTTTCTGACCTTTGCTCTCACCACCGACCTCGCCGGCAACGGCTATCTGGCCGTTTATATCCTCGGCATTGTGCTCGGCAACGCAAAACTCCCGTGCCGCCGAGGCATCCTGAAATTTATGGACGGCATGACATGGCTCGCTCAGATTGTTGTCTTCCTGATGCTCGGTCTGCTTGTCAACCCGCATGAGATGTTAGATGTAGCAGCTGTCTCACTGCTTATCGGAATCTTCATGATTATCCTCGGACGCCCGCTCAGCGTCATGCTCTGCCTTTTGCCGTTCCGCCGTCTGCCCCTGCGCGCCAAGTCATTTGTCTCTTGGGTCGGACTGCGAGGTGCCGTGCCTATTATTTTCGCCACCTATCCTGTTGTGGCCGGCGTAGACGGAGCGTCTCAGATTTTCAACATAGTCTTCTTCGTGACACTCGTCTCACTGCTCGTGCAGGGCACGACAGTGCTGACAGCCGCGCGCAAGCTCGGATTGACAGAGGGCGCGCAAGACGATGACGACTTCGGCGTAGAACTCTCTGACAATTTGCCGACAAGTCTGCAGACCATCACACTCGGAGATGAAGACATAGAGCATAGCCCGACCCTCAAGGACATGAAACTACCCGAGGGCACTCTCGTCATGATGATACGCCGACGCGGCCGCTATATTGTGCCTAACGGCACACGCCGCCTCCAGTCAGGCGATACGCTTCTTATCATCCGCGAGGAGGACGCCTGAAATCAGCGTTTGATATCCTTGTTGTAAAAGTATTTCCAGAGCGGGGCGGCCATCAGTGCCTGCTTGATTTCGTCGGCCTCAAGCATACGGCGCAGTTCTGCCTCGTCGACGACCTTGACCTCGATGTCTTCGGTAGCGTCAAGATGCTGCTCGCCGACAAGTTCTACATCCTCGGCGATATAGCAGTAGGTAAGATTATTGGACGCACCGGGGTTGGCCGAAATGACCATATTGAGGCGCCAGCGGCCATTGCCGTAGCCGGTTTCTTCCATCAGCTCGCGCTGAGCGGCTGCCAAGGGCTCCTCTCCCTGTTCGACGACGCCGGCCACAAGTTCGGTGAAAATTTCTCCCAACCCGTGGCGATACTGTCTGACCATGACATAGCGTTTGTCCTTAGTCACGGCAAGCACATTAATCCATGAGGGATATTCGAGCACATAGTACTCGTCATGTATGCGTCCGTCAGGCAGTTGCACACGGTCTTTCCTAACCGTCAGCCACGGACGGCGATGCAGATACTCACTATCGATAGTCTTCCACTTTTCCATATCCGAATTTTGAGGTGTAAGCTTGACACAAAGTTAGACATTCCGCTCAAATTTTTTGCTTAACTTTGTGCGATAAAATTTCTCGCGCTTAATCAGAAACCTATTTAACCAAAACTATATTTATATATATGAAAAAGCAGTTATTGTTTCCGCTTTTATTCATCTTCGGTCTGCTCTGTTTCGGCATAACATCCTGTGACGATGACGACGACCCCGAAACATTGGTCGGCGTGTGGCAGCTCGCCCTACCTGCTGACTATGACCTGATATGGTACTGTCAGTATGACCTGCAGCCTGACGGCACTTTCTTCGTTAAAGACTGGATGTCAGATGAGTACGAGCCCCTCAACTACGATGCCTATGGCCGCTGGATTATTTCGGGTTACACCATCACATTTTACTTTGCCAACGGCGACGCCGAGACATACGACTTCACATTCGAGGGCGACAGGCTTATAATCTATGACTACGATGAGCCCGGTCCCAACGTCTTCATACGCGTCTACTAAAGAACGTTAAAATGCACGGCGTCCCGAAATGGACGCCGTTTTTTTTACCTGTAATTTTATCTTTGTGCAAAATTAAAGCACAAAGATTACTATGAAACGAGCACACAAATCATCACAGAGAATTATCACCGCACGAATCCCCGTCGAACTACTCAGTCAGATTCTCGCCAATCCCGAAAACATCTCGCTCTGCCACGCACTTGTCGGCGCTATCATTAGCGCCGAGCGCATACGCAAACCCGAAGGCATCGCAGCCGAATTAGACGACGGCAATCTTCACCCCGTGTCATCTCCCGAGGCAGACTCGATGGCAGAGGACGCCCGACGTCGTGTAGAGCGGGCCAAAGAGCGCCGCGAACGTTGCCTGCAGAGAACTGAAAAACGTGTTGCCATCCTCCTGAAAGTCATGCGCGACAAAAAGCCGGTCGAGCTGTCGGCTCTATTCGGCTCGGGTCTGTTCACGCCCGAACAGGAACGCGCCATCGACGCAATCCTCAACCCGACTGTCCGGACAATCAGAAAACTGTCATTCGAACAACTCCGCGCCTATTTCATGCCGCTTTTCGTCAGAGTGACCGACACTGACATCAATACACTCCCCGCCGTTGACCGCCGACATGCCGGCGTGCGTCCGCGCAACGGGGTAGAACGGATAAAAAACTAAAGGCCGCGCCTCGCTGATGCTTGGCGCAGCCTTTATGATGTTCTGCCGTGACAACGGCAGTCGATTCAATCAGTGATTATTTCACTGCCACTTTAACGATGTCTTTGCCGCATTTGACGACATATACACCACGCTGTGCAGCTATGATATTGTCTCCGGCAGTCGTAACGTCAGCAGCGACAACACGACCTGCCAAGTCGGCTATGGTGTATGCGACGCCTGCCTCATAGCCGGCAATCTTAATAGCACCGGCGATACCGCTGATGTCTGCCTTGGCAGCCTCGACGCCGTCAATTCCTGACTGTCCGTTTGCCCATACTACGTTCGAGCGGTCTGACTCTACGCTCTCGCCTTTGACTTTACCGTTAGACTTAACATAGTATCTTACGGGGACAGAGAAGTCAACATTTCGGTCGGTGTAATTAGTGTCAGTGATGCCGGCGGCGATAAGCTCGTCGTCGCGATAGAGATTATAGCTCTCTACAGCCACACCGTCGACAGGATCGAATGTTACATCGTCAAGCATCAGGCCAAACTGCTCACTGCCGTCGTCGCCGACATGATGGAGAGCGAAGTAGCGTGCATCGGCAGGCAGAGTGAACTCATAGCGCTGCCAGCTGTTATCATCGGGACAGATATAGCCGCCGTCAAGCTGTGTGAAGTCGTCAGTATCATTACCTGTTGACGAATATTTCACAAGCACTGTTTCGGGATACTGCCCGTCGAGGATATTCATCCAGAAGGCAATTTTTGTACCGCCTTTGACCTCGGGTGAGATCAGCCAGTCGTCAGTGACTCCGCTCGATGCCGACATGCCGAGCATATAGTGTTCGCCCGAGTGCGGCTGTATGTAAGGATTATCTGAAGCGGCCGACGAGAATACTTGGAATGCTTTTGCAAAGCCTTTGCCCTCGTAATTTACCTCTGTGATGCCCCAGACAGCGCTCTTGTCGAGGTCAAGGTTGCGCCATCCGCGCATCTCCTCGGCGCAAGCCCACGGCTCGAAAGCCTCAAAAGACTCGGTATATACGGGCTTGGTCCAGCTCAGAAGCACATCTTTGTTCGTGCCGTAGTTGACGGCAAGGTCATTGACGACAGGCACGGGGGCATTCAGCAGGCTGATGTTTCGCTCAATCTCTGTAAGGGCGGCCGAAGGCTGGCCGAGAAGATTGAATCTCACGAGTGCATCACCCTTATGGGCCGCTTTGACATCAAAGCTGAAATCAAGCACTGCCTTTTTACCTGCGCCGACTGTAGCCGGAGCGTTCTCGGCTTGCAGATCGGCGATGATGCCGTTGTCACCGAGCACCTTGAATGTGTAGCCGGGAAGTGCCGCATCAGACGTGCCGGCGTTCTCTACTTCGACACTATATGTCAGCTTGTCACCGACGACACCTCTTGTATTGCCTTTTATACCCGAGATTGTGAACATTTCATCGGGGTAGTCTGCGACAGAATATGAGTCGAGCAGCAGGGCCTGTGAGTAGCCCTTGAGGTTGACACGGATACAAATCTGCACCCAGCCTTTGTTCTGGAATGTTGCGGGCAGCGATACAAGTTTGTGCTCCCAGCCTTTGCCCGACTCGCGTGTGAACGTTGCGACCGGCTCCATCTCTATCGCGGGAGACGACGCAAACACAGTGACTGACTCGGGGAACTTATTGCCGAAGAATAGGCTCAGATCGACCTTTACATTGTTGAGTCCGAGTGTTGAGAAACGGGGCAGCAGCAACTGTGACTCCGAATCAAATCTTGCATAAAGAGCTACTCCGCTCGTATTTGACGCTTCGTCATCGAGATCTGTCGGCTCACAGAATCCCCATTCGGCCTGCAGATACGAAAGATGGTCGATGCTCAGAGGCTCGTATGTGATGTTGACATTCTCGCCCTGTGTGGGGAAAGTCTCTTTCATCGGCAAGGTGAATAGTTTGCCGAGATGCACGCCGAAAGTAAACATCTCCTCGCAGCTTCCGACGACATTCTTTGCGGCTACACCGAAGAGATACATATCCTGAGTGTCGGGCGCCGGACAGTCGAACTCCCATGTACGGGCCTTGCCGATTTCGGCGGCGACACGCCATTCATTGCCAATCTTGCGATAAATCGTCACGTCGCATGCTGCGGGATCTACATACTCGTCTTTATCATTAAAGTCGTCGATGTCTATAGCGAGAGTGAGTTTCTGATTGTCATCAGAGACTTTGGTCTCGACGATAGGAGTGGCCGGACGGTAAACACCCGTATAGACAGTCACCTCGGCGACAAGGCCTGTACCTGCGTCAGACGATGTCGTGACTCTGATTATGTTCTCGCCCTGAAGGGTGGGCACGTCAAGAGTAACCTTCTGTCCGGGAGTGCCGCTAATGGTTGCCTCGCCGGCCTCGGAAACGGCCTTGGTTGTAATCATAGTGCCGGCTGCGAGCTGTTTGCCCGAGATAGACAGAGACGGCATTGTGAATGTCAGTTTGGCTTTAAGTTCACCTCGTGATGCTGCCTCGGCCTCGAGATCGGTTACCGCTGCAGGGCTGTCAGCCGATGCGTTGGCAACCTCGACCTTGAAATTACGTGCATAGAGGCGGTAAGACTCGATCGGCGAGATATAGTGGATACCGATATACCATTCACCGGACTCAGGCACTTGGAAGAGTGTTTCCGAGAGCTCGAAATTAGGAGATTTGTGCACAGTCGCAGCTTCGCGGATGACAGTGGTGCGTGTGCCTGTCGGACGCTGCGCGATTACCACTTCATATGTTTCGTCAGCAGTGAAATAATGGTTTCCGGTCCAAACATCCATTGAGAAACGATAATGTGCGTCCTTGTCTGTGAAGTTGATAGCCGGCAGGAACAGCCATTCGTCGGAAGTGTCGCCTTTTGAGCTGGCTTTGGGTGCGAGACAGTAGAATCCGCCCGTACGTTCAGACTGGTCATCGTAGCGCCATCCGCGCAGGCTCTCTGTGTTTAGGGGGTCTTTGACGACAGTAAACATGGCTATTATCTCGTCGTCAAGGTCAGTCGACCCGGCGTCGGGCGTTATGCTGACAGGCAGCGAAAGAGCACCGTCGGTATAGAATTTACCTGACTCGCCGGGCTGAGAAGTCTTGTCGCCGGCAACGGCATAGACCATTGCGCGGTGAGCAACCTGACCTGTAGCCGGTATAGTAACTGCAAGCGATGTGCCGGCGACAGGAGTCTCGTTCATTTTCACACCGTCGATAAAGACGTTATAGCGCACGGCAGCCGCATCAATATATCCGCCGTATGCACCGGCTGTCACGGCCGACCATGTGACTTTGTCGGCAGCGAGTGTCACATTAGCCGGAGCGGCCGGAGCGTCATGGCCGAGATAGCGGTCAACGATGAGCGGTGTGCCTGCGACACGGCCGTTGTCTGAAAGCGTGTAGGGAGCTACAGCAAAACGGTGCAGACCTTCGGTCGAGCTGAAAGGCACCGTGACATCAGTGCCGGCGTTACCGCGGAACGACCCCGTGACTTTCTCACCGTCGATTGTGACGTCAAGATAGACGATACCCGTCAGGGCGTTGCCGTTCTCAAAAGCGGAGGGAAGCGTGACGGTAAATTCGCCCGATGTAGCGGGTCCGCTGACATTCCAAGCTTTCATCACCGGAGCCTTGGCGCCGTTGGCGTTGATGTATTTGTCAGCTACCTCCAGTATCGGGAACTGCATGTTGCTCGAGAGCGTTCCGAGATATGTGACTGTGCCGTTAAGGTTGAGAAGTACCATATCTGTGCAAGGCTCGTCATTATCGTCATAACTGTCAAGCATTGCGAGGAAGGCATCATCCTTAGGGCTCCAGACCATGTCATTGGGGTAATCAGTCATATCATAGCTGTATGATGTGACCTGATTGAATTTTTTAGCCTTTGGGTCATATTTACGCATGGCTCCGTCATCACACAAGATATAAACAGACTGATCAGACGGGTTCCAGCCCATGTCGAGAGCGTTATCGGGAGGCGTGACGCCGAGATCTGTAAAAGTCTTGGACTCGGGGTCAAATTTTTGGAACTTATAACCATTGCCGTCGGCGCTCGACGTGATGACATAGGCCTCATCAGATGCCTCGTCATATGCCGTATAATATGTCACCTTATCCAGAGTGTCGAAAATCTGGAAGGGAACGTTCTCTTTTACGGTGCCGGTTGCAAGGTCCTGAATATTAAGACCGGCATCAGTTAGTCCGTAGTTCTGACTGGAGACACAGTAAAAAGCGTAAAGTTCGTCACCGCGCACAAAACCGCATGAAGGAGAGTAGGTCGATGAACTGCGTTTCCACACTATTGTCGGATCGGGGATTGAAACACTATACCATCCCGGATCGGCCGTAGAGCCGGTATAGGATACATAGCCACTGATGGCCGTGGCCTTGGAGGCAGCCTTCAGCGACGGACGCCCCGCGGCAGCACGGTTTGTCCGACGGCGTAAACCGGCAGTACTGTGGTCTATAACGCGGAGCGACTCGTGCTTGGCTCCCTCGTCGACAATATTGGCTCGTAACTTGCGCAGATGCGCCTCGTCCATGGTCACGGCAGCGGCTTTGGGTGAAGGCCCTTCGTGACAGTCGGCGATTGTCTGTCGCGTTAGCTGCGCCAGCGCCACCGACACAAAGGCCGATGCCGTCAAGGCAGCTGCGACACTAAGTAATGTTTTCTTCATTCGGGATAATGAATTTTATGAAATTATGGATTAATGTGATTTTATCTTTTGCTGAAACTTTTACTTTGACTATGTAAAATACTTCCTTGATATTTTAAATGGCGGTCATAAATCATCTCACTGAGACCGGATATTTTTCGAATCCGACAATAGACGTTGACAAAAGTAGACGAAATTAATGACTTTACAAACTAAAAACACAAAATTATACATTTTTTCAAGCAAAATTCATTGAGGTTTATAAAAAAGATGTAATTTTGCTATCGATACATAGTATTCCGGATTTTATACATACCAATAAAAGCTATCAATTAATACTTAGTTATATTTAATGAAAAGGAATTATTTAACTCTTTCACTTTTTCTTCTCTCACTCACAGCATACTCTCAGGTCAGCCTCCGCACTTCGGATATCATTCGGCTCGGAGATATCGTCAAGACAATAAACACAACAGACCAAAAGCACAAGACAGCCACGGCGTCGCAGTCAAAGGTCGATATTATAATGAGATATGACTCGCCGTCGGCTCTTGACGAGATTAAAAGCCGCGGCGGTGAGATAATAAGTCTTGTCGGAACACGTACGGCCATTGTGCGCGTGGCTGCGTCCGCGGCTCAAAAAGTAGCCGGCGCCGACGGTGTCACCGGAGCAATGTTATCGACGAAACTAAAACATGCCAATGACAAGGCCCTTCCGGCCTCATTTGTCGACCTTGTGCAATCAGGCGAGGGCCTTGACCACGGGTACGATGGCTCCGGCATAGTGGTCGGCCTGTTCGATACCGGCATCGACCCTAACCATATTAACTTCACGGATGCCGAAGGCAATAACCGCGTAAAAGTCGTATACAGCTATCCCGGCAGCACGTCTGTCCCTGAAATATACGACACCCCGGCCAAAATCTCGACATATGACTGCGACACGCGCAGCGAGAGCCACGGCACACATGTACTCGGCATTATGGCCGGCTCGTTCACCGACAGTTCGACAGACGGCGCTCCCGACTATCGCGGCATTGCCCGCGGGGCCGAAATTGCCGTAGCATGCGGCGACGGATATAACGCACAGATACTTGACGGCATGGAGCGCATCTGCAAATATGCCGAGGCGCAGGGCAAGAGATGTGTGTTAAACCTGTCGTTCGGCGACAATGTCGGCCCTCACGACGGCTCTGATGAGTTCACCGAGGCGCTCAATGACATTGCCGTGAAGTATAACGCTATAATGTGTCTCGCGGCCGGGAACGAGCGCGAGCAGGCAATCTCGATTATTAAAGAACTGCCTGCGTCAGACCCGACACTCAAGACTCTGCTTGTCAAGGGTGACACGGAGGTCGGCGGCAACTTCCAGACCTACGGACCGATTGAGATATGGACCTCAGACAACACCCCGTTTGACGTGACCTTTGATATTATTAGCCGTACTGCTCCCGACAAGTCCTTATACTCGTTCGAGGTTCCCGACAAAAAAGAGACATACGTTGTACAGGGCGACAACATCAATCAGTTTCTCGACAACACCGGCCGCATGACCCTCATAAAAGAGGGCACGGAGTTCCATAATCTTTATACCAACAGCTTCATGGGCGGCATCAAAGGTCTTGACCCGTATAACAAACGCTACTACGCACGTCTTAACGTCTATATCGAGGGACGCACAGCCGCAACCGTCAGCCGTAATTTCGTGAAAGTGACTGTCAAGGGACAGCCCGGACAGAAAATTTTCATGTACTGTGACGGAACTTACATGAACTTCGGCAACCGCAACATTCCGGGCCTCGACATCCCTGACGGAAACGGCACCAACAGCAACATGTCATCCGGCAAAAGCACAGTTGCAGTCGGCAGCTACGTCACAGCCAATATCTCCGGCTCGGGCTACCGCACAAGCACAGTAGGCGAGCCGAGCTACTTCTCGTCATACGGCGAGACTCCCGACGGCCGCGTTATGCCTGTTGTCTGCGCTCCCGGTCAGGTGATTGTAAGCTCGCGCAATTCCTACATGCCCACGAGCTCGGGCTATGTCACGGCATATCCTCTGCATTACAGCTACCTTGACAAAAAATCGCGCAAGACCTATTACTGGACTACCTGCGCCGGCACATCACAGGCCACGCCCCACATGGCCGGTATAGCCGCTCTGTGGCTTCAGGCAAACCCCGAGCTTACAATCGATGATATCCTTGATGTAGCGTCACGCACGGCCATTCTTCCAGACACCGGCAAAGGGTGGGGCAACGGTAAAGTTGACGCATGGCGCGGCATCAAGTCCATCCTCGGTCTGTCGTCAATCTATGATATCATCGACAATGCCCCCGAAAGCATCATCATCGAGCCGTGTTCGGCAGGCTACAGCATCTATGCTCCCGGTCAGGATTCGCTGGCCGTTACGCTCCATGATCTGTCGGGACGCACCGTCGCATCAGCCTCAGTCTCGGGCGACACGGCCGATATCGCCACATCCTATCTTCCCGCCGGCGTATATATCCTAAAGGCCGAGGGCAGCCACACATGCCGCACCGCCAAGGTGCTCCTCAAATGACCATCGGCACACATCACAAATGCTTACACATAATCCTTTTAATCAATATTTCTTATGAGAATTAAACATTTACTCTTAACAGCCGGGTTGCTGACGATAGCCTCCTCCGCGAGTCTGTCGGCCGCGCCCGTCGAGTACAAAATCCCCGCCACGCAAGACGAGTTCGAAGCGCAGTGGGAAGTCGTGGCCGGCGAAGTTGACGGTACGTGGGAATACGTATCCGGCGACGTCCCCTATGCCCGCACCACTGCGGTCAACGAGGGCGAAAAAGGAGCCGCACTCATATATGCCACTCCCGTCACGCTCAAAGCCGGTGACGTAGTCTATGTGCAGGCAAACGTTTCATCTGAAGATTATAACGACGACGAATGGTTCTATATCGTTTACGGCACCGACAAGAGCACTCTTGCCGACATGAAAGACGATTACTCATCTTTTAAATGCTGGGGCAAATCAGGAGGCGGTGTCAACTTCTCCTATAAACCGTCTGACTCAAGCAGTATGCGTGAGCTCAAAATCACGGAAGACGGCAACTATTATTTCGGTGTGCGAAGCAAAAAACACAGCGCCACCTCTTCAGCAAAATCCATTTACTTTGCTTGTGCCGGTATTAAAGTTGAAAAGTCAGTCAACTATCCTCAGAAAGTCACAGGCGCATCGGCCAAAGCTGATGCTGACGGCAAATTGGAAGTTACACTCGAGTGGACATGGCCGACCAAGAATAAAGACGGTGACGCTATCGCTGAGCCTCTCGGTGCTAATATCTATCGCTCACAGTCATCTGACAAGGCAGAAATCTACACCGATGCAAGTCTGATTGCCACCGTCACCGACGGTGTCGCCGGCCAGAAGGCAACCTTCGTTGACAATGCCACAAACAGCAATCCTGCCATATCGGTTCCCGGCAAATACTATTACTATGTAGCACCGTTTAATGCTGCCGGCGAAAACTCAGAGTACACTTCAAGCTCGCGTATAGATTGCAAATGGGTAGGCGAAGATGAGAAACCGCTCAACCCGCTCAACGTAGTCGCCAAAGCTGCAGGTGACAATGTCGAGGTATCATTCGAGAAACGCATTCTTCAAGGTTACAACGGCGGATGGATTAATCCCGAAAAATATGCTATTGTGATCGCCCGTCAGAAAAACGGCGCGGGCGACTTTGTCGTCATCGAGGACGCATACAAAGGCGAGTCACCTTATGTCGACACCAACCTTGACGGTCCCGCCACCTACACATATTCCGTCTGGGCCGTCTATAACGGACAGAAATCATCTGAGACGAAATCAAAGGCCATTTTTGCCGGCGGTGCATTTGATGTGCCTTACTCGCAGACCTTCGATGCAAGTGCTGATTTCAACCTTTTCACTGTTTTCGGAGATAACAGCTCCTACAAATGGGCGTATTCATCTTCAGACAACGCAGCAATCTTCAGTGGCGGATATTCGGAATATAACTCCACTATGGTAGTGCCGCCGCTTAAACTTGTGGCCGGCGTGCCTTATGTCATCTCTTGCGACGCGTGGGTCAGCACTGTTGTCGATGACAGTGGTGACGACGGCGGCGAAGACCCTGACCCATGGAATCCTTGGGAAGACTATTCTGTTTCAGCCACACCTAAAGCAACTACCGCCACCCACAACAACGTGCTCCGATTCCTTCTCGGGCAGGAGGCAACAGAGGCAGGTCTAAAGGAGATTGACGTTGTCGAAATCAATAATACCTCTGCCGACAAAGTGAAATGCAACGTTTTCTTCACTGTCGAAACTTCAGGCAACTACTATATCGGTCTAAAGGCTGCAACAAAAGGTTACAGCGATAAAAAATATGTCGACAACATCAAGGTAGAGGTCAGCAAGACCATCCCTGCCGCTGTCGCAGACTTCAAGGCCGACACCAATCTCGGTGCCGACGAGGCCAAGATTTCATTCACACTTCCCGCCAAGACCAATACCGGCTCAGCTCTGTCATCGTTGACCAAAGCCGTCGTCACACGTTATGACGCCGAAAACGTTGCTACCGTTGTCAAGACCATCGAAGGTGACGACGCTACTCCCGGCGCCGCTGTCGCTTTCACCGACGCTCTCCCCGCCTCGGGCAAGTATTCTTACGCAGTCGTATGCTATCTCGGCGAGGATGCGTCAGACGCTGCAACAACCGAGTCCGTATGGTATGGTTATGACATTCCCAAATCTGTCTCATCATTCAGCATCTCTGTCAACACTGACAGCGCAGACCCGGTTATCACATGGACGGCTCTGAGCGGCACCGCAAAAGGCATGAACGGCGGTTATGTCGATGACGCCAATCTCAAATATCGTGTATATCGCCGCCAGTACATGGCCGACAAAGCCGCTGACGATTCATACACATTAGTTGAGGAAGTCTCCGACTGCTCGTTCACAGACTCTGAGACCGCCGATTTGGAGTGGAGCAAATATTATTATAGTATATGTGTTGTCAACGGCGACAAAGAAGGCGCTCGTGCAGAAAGTTCGAGAAGCGCCGTGCTCGGCGATGGTGTCTTGATGCCTTACGAGCATGACTTCACCAACGAAAAATCATTTGAGATCTTCGAGGGCCGCGGATGGTATTCTGAAAAAGACAATGCCAACGAATGTTATATTTATTCAGCCAATGACCGCGGCGCGACTGCAGGTAAGGAAAATACGATTTATTTCCCGCCGTTCAGAAGCAACAACAGCATCAATCTCGGCTGCCGTGTTAACTTCGGTCTCTCGCGCACCAATGCCGACACCGAGGAGAATGTCGAGGTCTACCTCTGCACCCTTGAGTCAGACAAACCATCAATCGAATCCGGCGCCGAAAGCAATCCCGAGGCTGCAACAATCGCCGGAGAGGATAACCGTGAGATAGTCACGACACTTCCTGTGACAGCTGCGGCCAACGATCCGCAAATCGAAAATGTCAAATTCAACTTGCCGGCTACAGGCCGCTATCGTATCGCCCTGCGCCTCGCATCTCCCGACAGCAAGGGCGTAAATCTGCACTCTTTCTCGATGGAAAACAATCTGACGTCGACAGGCATCGACGGCATCGGTGTTGGCGCAACCGACAGCGAAGCCGTATATTACAACCTGCAGGGAATCCGAATCGAAAAGCCGGCCAACGGCATCTACATCCGCCGCACGGCAGGTAAATCCGAAAAAGTTGTGATACGCTGATATAAATTCAGATACGACACATTAATCAATACGGCCGGGAAAAGTCCCCGGCCGTATTTTATTATGATATGAATCAACTGTTATTAAAAACAAACCCTAATAACCGATCTGACGGTTATCAGGGCCGAAAGAGTGCGCACGAAAGGACTCGAACCTTCACGTCGTGAGACACCAGATCCTAAGTCTGGCGCGGCTACCAATTACGCCACGTGCGCTCATTTACTCTGCAAAGTTACATTCTTTTTATCACTTGTGCAAATCGCCCGGAATTAATGCGTCAATTTAATGCCAAATCTCATCAATCAAGAACTTTTCCAAAATACATGTGTTAGATTTTTAGTCAACAAGTATAATCTATAACAAACGTATCAATATGGAACAGAAAAGTATCAAAGGGACCCGCACCGAGCAAAACCTTCTTGCATCGTTCGCAGGCGAAAGTCAGGCACGCACACGTTACACGCTCTTTGCCGAGCGTGCAATCGAAGAAGGTTACGAGCAGATTGCCGCAATCTTTCTCGAGACTGCCAATCAGGAACTCAGCCATGCACGCAGATTTTTCTCGCTCTTAGAGGGTGGCTCTGTCGAAATAAAGGCAGGTTATCCTGCCGGTGTAGTGGGCGACACAAAGACCAATCTCGCTGAAGCCGCAGCCGGCGAACACGAGGAGTGGAGCACGCTTTATGAGAACTTCGCAAAGGTCGCCCAAGACGAGGGTTTCCCCAACATCGCAAATACATATAAACTTATTGCCAAGGTCGAGACGATGCACGAGCAGCGCTATCTCAAACTGCTCGAGCGTCTGACCGACGGCACCGAGTTTGAGGAAGCCGAGCCCGTCGAATGGATGTGCCGTCGTTGCGGATTCGTTGTCGAAGCCAAGTCAGCTCCCAAACGCTGCCCCGTCTGCGGCGCAGACCAAGGTTGGTTTGAGCGCAAAGCCAATAACTATTAACATATTGACTGTGTACAGAAACGGCTGCCAATCCGGTTGATGAGATGGCAGCCGTTGTTATATAGCCTGAGATTATTTTATCGGGGTCTTAATTTTGCGTAACAAGATACATTCGGCCGGCGTCTTGCCGTTAAGCCTTACTACAGAGTCATTCTCAACATCTAACGAAGTGATGTCGGGAAGAATACGGCGCAGCGCGTCTTCTGTAGCCATGTTGTCGCAGGCCATCTCGGTCATCATACCGTCATGGAGGGTGATGCTGTCACCGTTAACGGTATATGAGCCTGAAATCGAGTTGCAGTTGGTCATGATAGAGTAGGTACTGTCATCGAAGACAATATACTGAATTGTACCGGGCACCGCCTCATCAGGCCGCACATAGTCAGAGTCATTGAAAACTATATTTTCGATAGCCCACTGACCGCGAAGGTCGGCATCTGCCTTTATCGTAGTGACATTGTCAGGGGCTTCTGACTTGTTATCCTTTGCCCCCGAGCAAGAGCTCGCCGTAATAGACAGCGCGGCAATAATTAGAAGTGTGTTAAAATGTAATCTCATGAAATTTGAAACTTAGATTGTTTGATTTGCGGACGAAGTTACAAAAATGTATCTAAATGTCAGCTGCGCCGACACAAAAACGGCTGTCATCATGATAATGACAGCCGTCTGTGCTGTTGTGTAAAAAAATGCTGTATTATTTTACTTTGTCAGCAAGCTCAGCACCGGCTTTAAATTTCACGGCCTTGCGAGCTGCGATTTCTATAGTCTGTTTTGTGCGGGGATTGATGCCCTGACGAGCGCCTTTTTCTACTACAGAGAATGTACCGAAACCGATGAGAGCGACTTTGTCACCTTTTTCGAGAGCCTCAGCGATTGCAGCCACTGCTGCATCGAGAGCATTCTTAGCATCTACTTTTGTCAGACCTGCCTTCTCAGCAATGGCGTTAACAAGTTCTGTTTTGTTCATAATGGATTAATTTGGGGTTATTTAGGATGTTTATTGACGCAAATATAAGAGTTAAAAACGAAAAAACAACAATTTTTTCAAAAAAATATCAATAATTCGCGATTGCGCATCTGCTTTGTCACAAGATTGCGATAAAATGATATGAATTTCGTAAATTTGCCAGCCAAAACAGATAGTAATTTCCCATCCAATGAGCTTTTCATCTATAATACAGCGCATGCCGCCCGTGACCAAAAATCTGGTCATCATAAATATAATTGTCTGGGCATTTATGGCTCTTGTCCCGAGCGCCGAAACGAGCCTAAACAATTATTTGGCCCTTCACTATTTCTCGTCGCCCTTGTTCAACCCGCTGCAAATCTTCTCCTACATGTTTTTGCACGCCAATTTCGGGCACCTGTTTTTCAACATGTTCGCACTGGTGATGTTTGGCATGACCATCGAGATGGCTCTCGGGTCAAAACGTTTTCTGCTATACTATATATCATGCGGCATCGGCGCGGCCTTGATTCAGGAAGGTGTCTTTGCCATAATGATTCAAAAGTATTATGACTTCTTCACTCCCGGGCAGATTGAGGAGATTATCACTCGCGGCGCCCGTCTGATATCACAAGGCTATAATTTCACAGACCCTGACGCCGGCGCACTTAACGCCCTTGTCAACACGCCCACAGTCGGAGCGTCGGGTGCCATATACGGCGTGCTGCTCGCTTTCGGCATGCTTTTCCCCAACCAGCCGATTTTCATAATGTTTCTGCCGATACCCATTAAAGCCAAGTGGCTCGTGCTCGGATACGGTGTCCTCGAACTGTTCTACGGCATCACCGGCACAGCTACAGGCGTGGCCCATTGGGCACATCTCGGAGGCATGATAGTCGGCGTGTTCATGATACTTTACTGGCGCAAGCGAGGAGATCTAAATGACCGCTGGTTCTTCTAAATACAGCAGCCTGACCGAGCGATTTCCGCCCGTACTCATGGTGCTCTGCGGCATCAACGTCGCGGTCTACGCCGTGCTCGCCATATTCAGTTTCGCCGGCACCACATCGGCAGTGGACGCTTTGGCGCTGCCGTCTGACATCACTGCGATGTTGCGACGTCCGTGGACATTAGTGACATATATGTTTGCGCAGGCTAACCTGCTGCAACTCGTCTTCAATATGCTTTGGCTCTACTGCATGGGCCGCATAATGCTGATGCGTAGCCCGGCCCGGCAGCTCGCCACGCTGTATATCGCCGGGGGCCTCACGGGAGGCATATTTTTCTGTCTGTTTTACGGCCTGATTACAGGTGATGCTCAGCCGACCGTGCTGATGGGCTCATCGGCCTCGGTGATAGCCATAGCGGTGACCGCGGCGTTTACCATGCCTAATCTGCAGCTCTATCTCCCGCTCATAGGCAGTGTTAAGCTTAAGTGGCTCGTAATCTTTGTCGTAGCACTTTTCTGCATAGGTCTGACGGCCACAAACGCCGGCGGCAACATGGCGCATCTCGGCGGTGCGCTTTGCGGCGCATGCTTCGCCTTGGTCATCAAAATGACGACGAGGAGAGCAGGGGAGACATGCAATCACGAGACCGACGAGTATCGGCGTCTGCTTGAGAAAGCCCGCAAATACGGCTATAACTCTTTACCCGGCAGCGACAAACGCCGCCTGTTTGAACTTACTCAACAATCGCGCAGCTCCCATGGCAACTGAAACAGACAGCAAGCAGCCGAGGCATCTGTCATGGGTGCTCATTATCATCCGCACCGTCTTGGTAATTCTGACCGTCATCATCGACTTGGGACTGATTATTTCGGCCTATGCCGGCAAGGTCAATCCCGAGATAGAGCCCGTTGCGGCGCTTGCCGGCATGACTTTGCCGGCATGGATATTGGGGGCAATCGTGCTCATGCTGCTGACATTTATCGCTTGGTGGAAATTGGCGTTGTTTCAACTCGCGGCTTTCCTGTTGTGTCTAAGCCCTATCCTCGACTATTGTCCGCTGCACTTTTTCACAAAAAAAGCGCCGGATGGACAGCCGGAATTCACGCTTATGACATACAACACCTATGGTTTTGTCAATCAGTATAATGTCTATCCCGGTGACAGGAATCAGACACTGAGCTATATACTCGACTCTGACGCTGACATCGTCTGTCTTCAGGAATCGCCGTCACTCGCGCCTGACGCTGAGACACACATCACCGAAGCGCAGGTTGACTCGCTGCACAAGCTTTATCCCTACGTATTCAAGGCCGGACGCAACCAGAACGTGCTGTCAAAATTTCCGATCGAGCCCGTTGCGACCGGTTTTGAACCGGGCGAGGCCGGTACGCTCGACTTGGCGTGCTACCGCGCCATGATACACGGCCGCAAAGTGACAATATTCAATGTCCACATGCGCTCGTTCTGGTTGGAATATGACGAACGCGAGCTTTATTTAGGTCTCACTGAGGGACACGAAGAAAACATGTCGCTCGTGCGCAACAAGTTACTGAAGAAAATTGCGCAGAAATGCGCCTATCGCGCCCGTGAGGTGCACGAACTTATAGGCTACATACGCCGTTTCGCCGGGCCTGACGCCATCGTCTGCGGCGACTTCAACGACGTGCCGGGGTGCTTCAGCCTGCGCCAGTTGGAGAAACACTCTGACCTGCACAGCGTTGTCAGTGAGGTAGGATTCGGCCCGATGATAACCTACAATGCCGACCGTTTCTACTTCCGCATTGACCATATCCTCTATCGCGGCACTTTGGAGCCTCTTTCGGTCAAGCGCGGCGACATACGCTCGTCAGACCATTACCCGCTGACGGCAACATTCACCCTAAAAGAAAAATAACTATCATCATCACATTACGCCATGCCAGTCAAATCGCCCACAGATGTAATGTCGCAAGCCGTCGAAAGCGGACGCGCCAAAGCGACGATGCCCCTCAAACGCCTGATTTTAATGAGTGTACTCGCCGGAGCATATATTGCACTCGGAGGTGTGCTGTCAGTAATCGGAGGCTACGGCTTCCCGGGCGCTCCGGTCGGCGTGCAGAAACTCGTCAGCGGAGCGCTCTTCCCGATAGGCCTGATACTCATAGTGGTGCTCGGCGGCGAGCTGTTCACCGGCAATAATGCCATGCTCATCCCGGCCTACATGCGCCGCGACTATACCTTCGGCGCCGTGCTCCGCAACTGGACCGTGGTCTATTTCGGCAACTTTGCGGGCGCGCTCGCCTTCGCGTGGCTCATGGTCTATATGGCCGGACTGACAGCAGGCGCGCCTTACCATGACGCTGTCATCGGCATTGCCGAGGCCAAGGTGTCGATGTCATGGCTGACCGTATTCATCAAGGGTATAGGCGCCAACTGGTGTGTCTGCCTCGCTCTGTGGCTCGCCATGTCAGGGCGACGCCTGATAGAGAAGATGGCCGGATGCTGGCTGCCTGTGATGGCGTTTGTAGCCTTGGGCTATGAGCACTCGATAGCCAACATGTTCTTTATTCCACTCGGCATGATGGAGGGCGCGACAGTAACCGTCGGTCAGATGGTCATCGACAACCTCATCCCGGCCACACTCGGCAACATCGTCGGAGGAGCCGTGTTTGTGGCCCTGCCTCACGCCATGCTGCACATGCGCCGATAAATCCCGGGTCAGAAGTTGTAGCCCAAGGCGATGCTGAAGCTGTTGCGGCGCATGCGGTATGTGTCGCCCCCGATGTTGTAAGAGGCGAGGGGAGAGATGCCTATGCCGCCGCTGATACCTATATAATAAGAGTGAGCGAAGGTCACACCTACGCCGAAACCCCACTGGCAGTCAAAGCGCTTCCAGCCGTTGTCGAGCAGATTGTCAGAGGCGGTCGGCGCCGGGCCTGTAAAATTGGGGTCAAGAACGCCCTTAACCGTGATATTAAAGTCAAACACAGGACCGGTGAAGACCGACACCTCGAGGTTGTCAAGCAGGGCGAAGTTATAGCCCACATTGAGCGGAATCTCGACGCCCCAGTTACTGACGGAGCCGTCATAAAGCTCGCCGTCGCGGTCGACCGGGCGTATGCCCATCGTGTTATAGTAGACCGAGACGCCCGGCTCGAGGAATACATGGTTGTTGAAACGGTAGTTATAAATCGCTCCGACCGAGAAGCCAGAGCCGTTGCGCAGGCCAAGGTCACTGCCGGCCGGCGAAGTAATATCAAACGATACGCGTGTGCCGAAATAGCCTTTCTGCGCCGACGCAGAAACTGCGAACAATAATGTGAAACCGACTGCGGTCAATATTTTCCTGAACATAATGCCGTGATTTTATCAAGTTTAAATATTAAACAAGTCTCCGACAAACTATGTTTTAACGGCATAATCCTAAATTTATATCAATGACATACGCTTTACATGATTATTTTGTAATTTTGTCCTACTATGTTACAGTTTATAGCACAAATCAATGACAAATATTCGATTGCCGAGTCGGTACAGATGGCAATCGAGGGCGGCTGCGGCTGGATACAGCTCCGTCTGCCCGATATGACCGACAGCGAGATACGCCAGATGTCAGACGACATCATCACGATGTGTCGCGAGGCCGGAGTATTCCTGACCATCGAAGACCGTGTCGAGGCAGCCCGCGAGCTTCACATCCACGGCGTGCACCTCAACCGTCTCGACCGCCCCGCGGCCGAGCTGCGCGAGGAGTTGGGCGCTGAGGCGGTGATAGGCATCGGGGTAGGCGACGCCGCCTCAGTGATAGCGCTGCGCAACGCTGATATAGATTACGTGTCGGTCGATGCATCGATGCCGCTTGACCAAATCAAAGCTCTGATTTCGACCGTGCGCGAGGCCGGTGTCACGATACCGGTGGTGGTCAGCGGCGATATACGCCCTGACGATGCACAGGCCTTTATGGAGGCCGGTGCATCAGGCATAGCTACAGGCCGCTATCTAATAGAGTCACGAGACCCTGTTGAGGCTGTCGGCAAGATGCTCGCCGTACTTAAGCCGGCAAACTGACACAAAACCAAACCAATACATTATCATAAATAACATCCCGAGATGGTCAAGGACATTGCCAAAATGATGTGGCGCATGCTGATACCTGTCGCTATCGGTATCGGCGCAGTCATCTGGCTTTTCTATGACGATTTCAAACCGGAGACGCTCGACGCACTGCGTTTCGACTACCGCACTGTGGCGGCTCTCATAGCGGCCTGCGTCTTTGTGGCGGGGCGCGACTTCGGCCTGACATGGCGCTTTCACACTATAGCCGACGGCGACATCTCGTGGGGCCGCGCGCTGCGCGTAGACCTGATGTGCGCCTTCACGTCGGCCATCACACCGTCGGCCGTCGGAGGCTCGGCGCTCGCCATCTTCTATCTCAACCGCGAGGGCATCAGCGTGGGACGCGCCACGACGCTGACGCTGACCACGTTATTCCTCGACGAGCTGTTCTTTGTAATCTTCTGCCCGATACTGTTTCTCATCATTCCCGAGGAACAATTGTTCGGCGGAGGAGACCTGCTTTTAGAAGGCATCAAAATCGTCTTCTGGCTTGTATATGCAGGCATCGTCATCTGGACATCGATATTATATGCCGGCATTATCGCTCGGCCTCACGCCGTGGCAAACGCCTTGCGCAAGCTGTTCTCAATGAAATTTCTGCGCCGCTGGCTGCCGGCTATCGAGCAGACGTCGGCAAATATGATAGAGGCCTCACATTTTGTACGCAACGCATCGCGGCGCTGGTGGCTCAATGTCTTCGGAGCTACAGTGCTGTCGTGGTTCTCACGCTATTTAGTTGTCAACGCGCTTTTCTGGGGTTTCGTGCCGTCCGCATCAGGACTATTGGTTTTCGGACGCCAGTTTGTCGTGTGGGTGGTGCTGATGGTCAGCCCGACTCCCGGCGGCAGCGGCATCAGCGAGTGGCTGTTCACAAACTATTACGGCGACCTGATCGGCGCGACGGGCATAGCGCTCGTATTAGCGCTGATATGGCGCATACTCAGCTATTATGTATATCTTGTCGCCGGAGCGTGTCTTCTCCCGTCATATTTCGGCAAAACTAAAAACAAACATTATGTCAAGACGCATTAAACTCTTTGTGCTGTCGCTCGTGACAGCATGTGTGGCTATGGCCACGTCAGGACGACCGGTCTACATACTCCCGATTGAAGACGAAATCGACGCCCGAGCATGGCAGCACACACGACGCGCAATTGAAGCGGCCCGCAAGGCCGACGCGCAGATGTTTGTCGTAAAGCTCAACACATATGGAGGCGCACTTGACGCGGCAGACTCGATACGCTCGGCTATAATACAATTAGACATTGCTACTGTGGCTTTTGTCGACCACAACGCCGCGTCAGCGGGAGCACTTATAGCCCTGTCCTGTGACACGGTGATGATGACTCCCGGCTCGAGTATGGGAGCGGCGACGGTCGTCGGAGGCGACGGTCAGCCGATGCCCGACAAATATCAGTCTTACATGAGTTCGATGATGCGCGCCACAGCCGAGCGTCACGGCAAAATATACTCCGAGGCTGACTCCGCGTGGCAATGGCGCCGCAACCCCGAGATTGCCGAGGGGATGGTCCGTGGCGAACATATCGTTTCATTTTCGACTGACGAGGCCCTTGCCGAAGGCTACTCCGACGCTACTGTCAACTCACTTGACGAGGCTCTCACGAAACTTGGCGTAGCCGAAGCGCCGCGCGAACACTTCGAGCCGACGCTGACCGACGACATAATAGGCTTTCTGAGCAACGGCGCCGTGCGCGCGATATTGGTGATGCTGATTCTCGGCGGACTCTACATGGAGATGCACACCCCCGGTCTCGGCTTTGCCGCGGCTGTGTCAGTCGTCGCAACCTGTCTCTACATACTGCCGATGCTCATCAGCGGCACATTGGCATCGTGGATTGTCGTACTGCTCATCATCGGCCTGATACTGATAGCATTGGAGATATTTGTCATCCCCGGCTTCGGTTTCTGCGGCATAACCGGTATCGCAGCCATGATTATCGCCCTCACGGCCGCGATTGTGCCCGCATCCGATTCGGCAGACGAAGGGTCTACACCGCTGTCAGAATTTGTCACTCCGTTTATAATCGTCGGAGCCGGCATCTTGGCCGCGCTCGCAGTCGTCATATGGCTGACATCGTCAAAGGGGCCGGTCTTCATACGTCGTCGCTCGGAACTGATGCTCAGTCAGAAAGTCAGCGAAGGCTATATAGGCGTGGACATGACTCCGGCTACGTTCATAGGTCACAAGGCCGAGACAGTGACAGACCTGCGGCCGGCCGGCAAAATCCGCATTGACGAAAAGGTATATGACGCCGTCTCAACCGGGTCTTATATCGATGCCGGCACAAGAGTCAGGGTCGTGAAATATGAAAACGCCCAGCTCTATGTCGAGCCGACACAACTTTAACTTTATATAGATCACGAAAACAAAACATAGTAAGATATGAATTTTATAGGCATTATCCCGTCACGCTATGCATCAAGCCGTTTTCCGGGAAAACCGTTAGCCATGATAGGCCGCATGTCAATGATTGAACGTGTATACCGACAGGCATCAAAAGAACTGACGGATGTCGTCGTGGCAACCGATGACCGCCGCATATATGACGCAGTCGAGGGTTTCGGAGGACGTGTCGTGATGACGTCAGACAGACATCGCAGCGGCACCGACCGTGTCCGCGAGGCATATCACAATATCGGCTCGACGGCAGACGTGATAATCAACATACAGGGCGATGAGCCTTTTATCCGGCCCGAGCAGATTGCCGCCCTGAAATCATGTTTTGACGACCCGTCGGTCGAAATAGCGACACTCGTGCGCCCGTTTGACAAGGCCGGAGGCTATGAGGCCATCAGCGACCCCAACACACCCAAGGTCGTCTTGGACCATAAGATGAACGCCATATATTTCTCGCGCTCAGTCATACCTTATGTACGTAATGCCGAGCCGTCGCTCTGGCCTGAAAAAAACGGCTATTACGCCCATGTCGGACTCTACGCCTACCGTGCGTCAGTTTTAGACAAGATAACCGAACTGCCGCAGTCGGCACTCGAGCTTGCCGAATCTTTGGAACAGCTGCGCTGGATTGAGAACGGCTACAAGATACGTGTCGCCGTGACTGACACTCAAACCATCGGCATAGACACTCCGGCTGACCTTGAGGCTGCCGAACGATATCTCAAAACTCTCGACAAAGATGCTTGACCGCAGCATAGTCCCCGAGACACACTCGTTCGGCCGGCTGACGCTGCCGGAATGTGAGGTGACCGTGCTGCCCAACGGCCTGACTCTGCATCTGCTCTCGGGTGGCGAGCAGGATGTCGCACGTCTGTCGATAATCGCCGACGGGGGGCCGTCGGATATCAGCCGTTCGGATGCAGCGTCAATCTGCGCAAAGTTACTCTGTGAAGGCTCAAAGTCAATAGACGGGGCAGCAATGGCAGACCTTATAGATTTTAACGGCGCATGGCTAAGCGGCACTGCATCGGGACATTTCACAACTCTGCGTCTGTCAGCCCTCACATCTAAATTTGACGCAGTGCTCGCACCGGTTATCGACAGTTTTGTCAATCCGGCGTTCGAGCGTGACGCCTTCGAGGCTTTACGACAGAAAGCAGCCGCGTCGCGACGCATAGACACCACAAAGGTATCATGGCTTGCCTCGACAGACAATCTCGCCCTCATCTGCGGCCCGTCACACCCCGACGCGCAGTATATGCCGGCAGATGAAATCGAACGCCTGACACGCGACGACATGATCAAATTCCACGGTCTGATAACCGAGCCGCGAAATATACATGCCTACCTTGCCGGAAAACTCTCTGTCAAGCTGATTGACACCGTTGCCGGACGTCTTGGCGGCATACCGTCACAAGGGCTTGTATCACCTGTAAAAATTGTTCCGTACAGTCCTGAAGAGCCTTGCAGGCGCACAGTCGCACGGGCCGGCGCGCTGCAGAGTGCCGTAGTCATGTCGCTGCCGTCAATAAAGCGTGACCATCCTGACTATAACGCCCTGCGCATGACCGTCACGGCTCTCGGAGGCTACTTCGGCTCGCGCCTGATGCTCAATGTGCGCGAGGACAAGGGGCTGACCTACGGCATATCGGCCGCACTCTGCGGCTCGCGTGAAGGGGCTTATGTCGTCGTGAGCTCTCAGTGCGACAACAGTTTTGTCGGCAAAGTTATCGACGAAGTCAAATCGGAAATCAGGCATATGGCCGACCGACCGCTCACAACCGACGAACTGACACGCCTGCGCGCCAATGTATCGTCAGACCTCGCATCGACCCTCGACTCACCGTTCACGATGATTGACCACTATGAGATAGAACGTCTTGTCGGGACACCGTCAGACTATTTTGAAAGACGTCAACAGACTCTGGCATCACTAAGTCCCGAGCTGATATGCGAAATGGCGCGCAAGTATTTAGACGTCGACCGTCTGCGCATCTCCGTGGCCGGCGACACCGACAAAATATGCTGAAATGCGTCTTAGCCTGACAAACCGCGAGATACTTGCCATCGCCGTTCCTGCCATCGTGTCAAATATCACGACGCCGCTGCTGGCGATGGTCGATACAACGATTGTAGGTCACCTCGGATCGGCAACGTTCATAGGCGCGATAGCTGTCGGCGGCAGCATGTTCAACATGCTATACTGGCTCTTCAACTTTCTGCGCATGGGCTCAAGCGGCATGACGGCTATAGCCTACGGCCGCGGCGACAGGCATGAGACCGACAGCATCTTTTATCGCGCCGTAGGCATGGCGTTAATGATAGGTCTAGCAATCAGCATTTTGCGTCATCCGCTCGCAGCGATACTATTGGACATCATCGATGCAGACGAAGCTACACGCTCGTTGGCAGCCGACTATTTCATGATAGCCGTAACGGGAGCGCCGGCCACATTGGGAGTGTTCGCGCTCTCGGGATGGTTTCTCGGCATGCAGGACTCGCGCACGCCGATGTGGATGGCGATAGTCACCAATGTGGTGAATATCCCGGTCAGCATCATACTCGTTTTCGGATTCGGCATGCGCATAGAGGGTGTGGCCACAGGCTCCGCGGCAGCCCAGTGGTCAGGCCTGATATTCGGTCTCATTGTGGCATTTGTAAAATATCGTCCGGGGCGTCCTGATTTCAAGACAATAATACGTGCAGACAGACTGCGGCGTTTTTTCATAGTCAACACTGATATTTTTCTGCGCACGCTCTGTTTAGTGACTGTCACCGTGTGGTTTACACGCGCCGGAGCAGAGCAGGGGGTAGTGACGCTTGCAGCCAACGCCCTGCTGATGCAGATGTTTCTGTTTTTCAGTTATTTTATGGACGGATTTGCTTTTGCAGGTGAGGCTCTCGCCGGCAAAAACGCCGGGCGCGGCGACAGCTCCGGACTCACTGACGTGATAAAAGCTCTCGGACGATGGGGCACAGGGATTGCCATAGCATTTGCCGCTTTGTATCTGACCTGTGGAGATTTAATCGTCAGTCTGCTGACTGACAATGCGGAGGTGATAAGAGACTGCCGCCGTTATCTGCTGTGGGCTGCCGCAGTACCGTTGGCCGGTGTTACGGCGTTCATATGGGACGGTATACTCATCGGCCTGACGCGCACACGCCTGATGCTGCTGTCGATGGCTGCGTCGATGGCCATATTTTTCGCCATATATTATCTGTTAACCGACAGTCTCGGTAACCACGGACTGTGGATTGCATTCGTGTCATATCTCGCCGTCAGGGGCCTCGTCGAATATTTTTGCTACAGACGTCGTCCGGCACGGTTTGTGCGAGACCATGCAAATGATTAAATTTGCAAAAATAACCTTAACGATGGATCGCGACAAAACACAATCACAACAAGATAAAAGAGCCGGGAGCAGCCTGTTGGGCGCTCACACCCTCGCGGCCATGCTGCCGTTTGTGCTGATTACGTCATGCTTTGCACTGTGGGGTTTCGCAAATGATATCACCAACCCGATGGTCAAGGCCTTTTCAAAGATTTTCCGTATGAGTGTGACCGAAGGATCACTCGTGCAAGTGGCTTTTTACGGCGGATATTTCGCGATGGCTTTCCCGGCGGCAATGTTCATCAGACGGTTTTCTTACAAATCGGGAGTGCTTGTCGGGCTCGGACTTTATGCAGGCGGTGCGTTCATGTTTTACCCGGCCATGCTCAGCGGACAGTATTATCCGTTTCTCGCCGCATATTTCATCCTGACATGCGGCCTGTCGTTTTTAGAGACGAGCTGCAATCCCTATATTCTCGCCATGGGTCCGTCAGCGACCGCAACACGACGCCTCAATCTGGCGCAGGCGTTTAATCCTATCGGCTCGTTGGCCGGCATGTGGGTGGCAATGCACTATATCCAGTCTCGGCTCAATCCTCTCGACTCCGACGGGCGCGCGTTGTTGGACGACAACGAGTTTGCAGCCGTCAGAGACAGCGATTTGTGGGTGCTTGTGCAGCCATATCTGCTGCTCGGTCTGTTCATACTGACCATGATAGTGCTGATTGCCGTCGTGAAAATGCCGCGAGGTGCGGGCGACGACGGGGCTAAGGTCAATCTGCGCGGCTCGTTGGCGCGTCTGATGTCAAACCGCAGATATCGCGAAGGTGTCATAGCACAGTTTTTCTATGTCGGTGCCCAAATCATGTGCTGGACATTCATCATACAATACGGCAGCCGCATCTTCATGGCCGAGGGCATGTCTGAAACAGAAGCCGAGGTGCTGTCGCAGCGTTACAACATCGCGGCTATGGTGGCCTTTTGCTGCGGCCGCTTTGTCTGCACATGGCTTTTGCGGTTTATCGATGCGCGGCATCTGCTGACAGTACTCGCTGTAGCCGCCGCAGTGCTGACCGCCGGCGTGATACTCTGCGACGGTCACTCAGGTCTGATTTGCCTCGTGTCAGTCTCGGCCTGTATGTCACTGATGTTTCCGACCATCTACGGCCTCGCGTTAGAGGGAGTAGGCGATGACGCCAAAATAGGCGCTGCCGGCCTCGTTATGTCAATCCTTGGCGGCTCGCTGCTGCCACCCGTTCAGGCCGCAATCATAGACAGCGGAGCAGATTTCGGCTTGCCGTCAGTCAATTTATCTTTCGTTTTACCATTAATCTGTTTTCTCGCAGTTACATTATATGGGCTAAGAGCAACCAAATATTGAAAATCAACCCAAAACAATTGGCATTTAGAAATCAATTTTGTAATTTCGCAATCAAAGTTATGGTTATTTCGTTCTCAAAATTTATCAAGACTTTGAAAATCGCACAATTATGGATTCTAAGCGTCAATATGTGGCTATTGATCTCAAATCTTTCTACGCATCGGTCGAATGTGTCGAACGCGGCCTCGACCCTTTAGATACCTGTTTGGTCGTAGCCGACCGCAGCCGTACCGACAAGACCATCTGTCTCGCCGTGTCGCCGGCGCTCAAGGCCTTCGGCTGTGGTGCACGCCCACGGCTTTTTGAGGTAGTGAGTCTTGTCAGAGACATCAACCGACATCGCCGTCCCGGCGGCGTAAGGCAGACTTCGCATTCGGCACGCGTGCTCGCCGCCAATCCGACGACGGCCATAGACTATATAGCTGCCAAACCGCGCATGGGGCTCTACATAGACTACAGCACTCGCATCTACAGAATATATCTGCGCTATATCGCTCCCGAAGATATACATGTCTACTCGATTGACGAGGTATTTATGGACGTGACCGACTATCTTAAAACCTACAGGATGGATGCGCACGAACTTGCAGTGAAGATAATACGCGAGATTCTTGCGGAGACCGGCATCACGGCCACGGCGGGAGTGGGAACAAATCTCTATTTAGCCAAAGTCGCAATGGATATTGTGGCAAAGCATATGACGCCTGACCGCGACGGCGTGAGGATAGCCTCTCTTGACGAAATGACTTACAGACGACTTTTGTGGAGCCATCGGCCGCTGACCGATTTCTGGCGGGTGGGAGGCGGTATCGCGCGCAGACTTGAGGCGGCCGGCATGAGGACAATGGGCGACATAGCGCGATGCTCAATCGAGCGCGAATCATTATTATACCGTCTCTTCGGCGTCAATGCACAACTGCTAATCGACCATGCGTGGGGGTGGGAGCCCGTCACCATCAGCCAGATTAAGGCATACCGACCCGAGATACGGTCGCTCTGCAGCGGACAAGCGCTTTGCGAGCCATACGATGCCACACGCGCACGCACAGTTGTATTGGAAATGGCTGATTCACTGTCATTAGACATGCTCGAAAAAGGTGTAGCCACAGACCAGATAGGGCTCTACATCGGTTACGACACCACCTCATTAGACAATCCGGCGGTAAGAGCCGCTTATCACGGAGCAACAACGATTGACCGCTACGGACGTGAAATCCCGGTTTACTCAAATTCATCGATAAACCTTGGCGCACCTACATCATCAACCAAGATTATAGTCGAGGCTGTCGACGAATTGTTTGACCGTATAACCAACAAAGCGTTATTAATACGCCGCATCAACATCTCGGCCAACCATGTCATCAACGAGTGTGAAATCACAGTCAAACATGACACGCCGATACAATTGCAGCTTTTTACAGACTATGATGAAATCAACAGGCGAAGTAAACAGGAAGCCGCACGTTTAGACAAAGAACGCCGCTACTGCCATGCAATAATGAATATCAAAAAGCGTTTCGGCAAAAATGCCATTCTGAAAGGCCTGAACTACTGCGAAGGCTCGACACAGCGCCAACGCAACACCCAGATAGGAGGACACAACGCATGAGCAATTATGACGACATCATCAATCTGCCGCATCATGTCTCACGCACACGGCAGCCCTTGAGGACGGACAGCCGCGCGGCGCAGTTCGCGCCGTTTGCGGCTCTCGATGGCTATGACGAGGCCATCGCGGCCAGCGTCACACAAAATATGCACGATGTCGACGCGACACCGTTTGTCTATAAATCTTATATCTGTAATCTGATGAGCCGCGACGCCTGACAACGGGTCAGCGCAATTCGCGGTCAAAGAAGGCGACGACAGAGTCTTGCACAGCTATGCCGCAGTCGTGAGGCATCGGCCATATCTCGCCTCTGAATTTGTCGGCTGCGCCCTGTGAACGGTAGACGTCACGCATCACGCCGTAGGCGGCCGCGACGCCGTCGGGATGGAAGAGTTTGTCAGAGGCGCCGTTGATGAAATAGGCGGCACGCGGCGCAGCCAACGAGGCTATGTCGGGATAGTCAAGCCAGCGGCGCAGGCCTGGCAGGAGATTAATGTGACCGCCTTTCTCACGGCCGTGGGCCCACGAGAGTTGGTCGGCGGTGGTAGTCATCCAGCAGACCGATGCCTGAGCCTTGATGCGGTCAGATAATGCAGCGAGCATCCACGAGCGGTAAGCACCCATCGAGAAACCGACAGCACCGATACGCTGAGGGTCTATGCCCGGTAGCGAGGCCAGTATCTCCGTTACTGCAATATCATCGTAAGTCATAAAGCCGCTCAGCGAGCGTCCGAGCATGAGGAAGTTGCCGGCTATGCGTTCGAGCGCGCGGCCGTCAGGCCCTTCGCGGCGTCCGCGCTCGCCCCAGAGGAGTGCATCATGCGAGATAACGGCATAGCCGCGCGAGGCGAGGTAGTCACCGAAATAGCGGCCGCCATAGCATTGCGCGGCCCACGCATCGGCGTCCTTGACGACTGCCGAGTCACAGGCAAAAGGCCGTATCATCTTTTCCTTGCCGATAGAGTAGTGACCGCCGTGATCGTGTAGAGCGACCACGGCCGGATGCGGTCCCGGGCCGTCAGGCATGAGGACATATATAGCAGTCCGAGACCACGCCGAGATATTTGCCATATATTTAAAGGCCGTATAGCCGTCGCGACGCTCCTCGGCGACGAGTTCGAGAGCCGGCTCAGCGGCAACCGTCGGCGGCTCAAGCATACACTCGAATATCTTGGCGCGTGCCGTGCGTCGCCACTGCTCGAAATCGCCGGTAGTGTCATTGCGCCACGCCAAGGGGTAGGTAAGTGACGCCTGTATCGAGTCAAGAAACACGGGCATCTCACGCTCAAACTCATAGACAGTGGCCTGAGGCTTGCGTGCTCCGGCAATAAAACCGGCAGCAAGAAGGAGAACAACGCCTAATGACAAACGAGATATATTCATATCTTAATTAAAATCATGGATAGATAACGGCATAAGCCTGATTGTCGGCGACTGTCGGCACCCAGTTGTCGTCGCCGGCAAGGAGAGAGGCAACATCATAGCCCTCGTCTGTATCAAGCTCTCGACCGAAGGCTACACGCTGAGAGCGGTCCGCTCCGGGGCCCGTGCAGCCATATTCGGCATAAAAGACCGTCTGCTCGCGCTCGGGCTTGCGCCAGTTGTGCCAGCCTTCGGGGTGGATGTGCGCGCCCATCTCGCAGCGAATGAAGACAGCCTTGGCATAATCACGCCACGGACGCGAAAGATATACGCGGTCAACGCCCTCGTCGGCCGTCAGCTTGCAGTCGAGGAAGACATAGCCGTTATCGACGTCGACATCAGTCGACGGTGCGGTCAGATAGCCGCGGCGTTTGGCGTGGATGGTGCACCGGTCAAAGACTGCCGTCGAGCGTCCGAAGATGAAATCGACGGTGCCCTCGATGTAGCAGTTGTCATAATACTGGCGGCCGCGGGCCCATGTATAGATGGTGTCCTGATTGCCGAGGAAACGGCAGTTGCGGAATGTCACACGGTCAGCGCCCACAAAGCAGGCAACTGCCTGACCAACCTGACCGGCCGAGTTCTCAAAGGTAATGTTCTCGGCATAGAAGTCGGGGGCATAGATGAAGAATGACGACGAGCCGGCTGTGCCGATTTCCTCGCCGAAGATATTCTTGCGCGAGGCAAAGTCGTCATAGGTGAGGGTGACGTCGCCCTGACCGATTAGAGAGACATTGATTTTGGAGCGGGGCACGACAATTTTCTCCTTGTAGACGCCGGAGCGCACAAGGATGGTCGTGCGATGCTTGCCGCAGAGGTCGGGCACCGCGGCGATGGCCTCGGCCACGGTGAAGAAGTCGCCGCTGCCGTCTTTGGCCACAACGAAGTCATAATGACGCACATAGGGCGCAAGGGCCGGAACTGCCTCGGCGAGAGCGTCGACGGCAATCGAGGCAACGGCGCGAGCGCCTTTCACATTAAGATGCGTGTCGTCAGTCTTGCCGTCAGGGCAGAGGGGAACAGTGCCGGGAGCGACGTGCATGAAATATTTTTTAGACTCCTCGGGGCCGAGCTCTGTGATAAATTTGGCCACAGGTGTGTTAAGGTCTACAAACGGCACGCCCTGTTGCTCGGCGACACGGCGAGCGGCGGTCAGATATTCGCCGTGAGTGTCGACAAGAGAGTCTCCGACGAAATTGCGTCGCGGAATCGAATTAAAAATCACAGGCTGAGCGCCCTTGGCAAGGGCTTCCTTAACAAAGCGTGTAAGATTGGCGTCGTAGGTCGTGCCGGGGTCAGTGTGACGCGCGGGGTCCTCCTTACTGTCATTGTGGCCAAACTCGATGACGACATAGTCGCCCGGCTGAAGTTTCTCCACGACGGCGTCCCAACGGCCTTCATCAATAAAACTCTTGGTAGAACGGCCATTGACGGCACGGTTGTCGACCGTGATGTCATCAGAGAGAAAACCGGGAAGCATCATGCCCCAGCCGCGCTCGGGATTGCCTTTACGAAGGTCTTTATTGGCCATAGTCGAGTCGCCGATCATAAAGACCACGGGCTTTCTCTTCTCGGCAGGCATGGCGGCGCAAAGCAGCAGGCCGAGTAAAGCAATAGACAAGGATTTGAATTTCATGGATATAGACGAGATTATTTAAGTTTAACTATAAGCGGATGAGAGATGCAGTCAGCGCGGTGGCGCAGACGGTCGAGCCACTCGGCCGGAGTCTGCGGACCGGTTGGATTCTTTGACCATGCCGAGCCCCACCAGTAGGTGAAGTCCTCGCCCGGATTGATGGTGCTCACGGCAAGGATATGACCGAGAGCATCGCGGGCCGGCTCGATTACAGGCTGATATGTGACGCTGACATCGTCGCGCGGCACGTATGCGCCGATATATATGACACCGTTACCGTTGGCGGCATTGTCAGTCGAATCGGCGTAGGCGATGATGGCGCGGCGAGAGTCGGCGAGCTCGCCGTAAGGGTTTTGTTTATGGATGACGATGCCCGTGGCAATGCTGCGGGGCGAGGGCAGGGCGTCATAGCTGACAGTGGTCATGTTGAGATCAGAGCCGGCATCCAAACGTATACGGCGATGCTCGGTGACTTCGGCGCCGCAGAGTAAAGGCATGGGGTTATAGACCAATTCGACCTGAAAGCGCAGGGGGCCGCAGTCAGTGATGCGGTAGTCTCGCCATGCCCACGGGAAGATGATTTGGCCTTCGTCGTCAAGCAGGGCAGCCGTGCCGGCGCCGAGAGTGTTTGCGACGATGTAGGCGTCCATGCCGTTGCCGTGGTCTTTGTGGAGCGACTTACCATGGTCGCGAAGCCAGTTGCGGCGCTCAATGACGAGCGTGTCGACCGACTTGGTCCACACGTCATAGCCGAAACCGCGCTCACCGCGCTGCTGCAACGCCGGCCCATAAGCCACATAAGCCGCGAGGTCGTTCTCCCAGTTCATGTTGTCTTTGTGTTCGGGAAATTTGCGGCCGTAGACCTTAGGTGCAAACTCAGCAGGCTTGCCGGCTGCTATCTTATATTTTACTGTTGAAGAGGGCCCGACGGCGACTGGGAATATCAGCGTACTGTCAGAGGTAAGCTGCCACGGGAGCTCCCGGCCGTCAGTGTCTTTGACCACGAAATCATGTCCGAAACGCGCTGTGACGGCGGACGAAGGCAGCTCGGCCATCTCGCCGGAGCGCTGCATCGGCAGCGGATTTGAGACTGTCACCGTCATGGACGAGCGGCAGCCTGTTAAGACAGCGGCAAGCATTAAGCCTGCCGCTGTAACAGAATATAGTCTAACCGAAGCCATCATCAGAGGGTGACGCCGGTTTTAAAGATAGCGATTTCTTTAGCGCCCGTCTTCTCGTGTTTGAGATGCTCGCCCGAAGCGGTGGCGAGTACTTTCCCGATAAGGCACGTCAGGGCGTGCTCGGCAGTCTCGTCCTCGACAATCGTGCCGGCATTAAAGTCAATCCAGTTAGACTTCATATGGGCAAGATGGCTGTTTGTGGCGATTTTCATCGTCGGGACAAAGGTGCCGAAAGGTGTGCCGCGACCGGTGGTGAAGAGCACCATCTGGCAGCCTGACAGAGCGAGAGCCGTAGAGGCCACGAGGTCATTGCCGGGAGCAGTCAGCAGGTTGAGTCCGTTGCGGGTAATCTTGCGTGTATAGGTCAGCACGTCAACCACCTCGCTCTTACCGCCCTTCTGAACGCAGCCGAGCGACTTCTCCTCGAGAGTAGTGATGCCGCCGGCCTTGTTGCCGGGCGAGGGATTCTCATAGATAGGCTGCCCGTAAGAGCGGAAATATCCCTTGAAGTCGTTGATGAGGCTGACAGTTGCGTCAAAGACTTTACGGTCATGGGCGCGATTCATCAGCAGGGTCTCTGCGCCGAACATCTCGGGGACCTCAGTGAGCACGGTCGTACCGCCGTGAGCAATCAGCCAGTCAGAGAACATGCCGACCAACGGATTGGCCGTAATACCTGACAGGCCGTCAGAGCCGCCGCATTTCAGGCCGACTCTAAGCATCGACACAGGCAAAGGCTGACGACGGTCAACTCGCATCTGCTCAAGCAGACCGCGGCAGATCTCAAAACCGGCCTCAATCTCGTCCTCAACCTCCTGAGAGATTAGAAACTTGACGCGCGATTCGTCCCACTCGCCGAGCTGCTCCTTGATGCCCGAAACCTGATTGTTCTCACAACCGAGGCCGAGAACGAGTACGCCGCCGGCATTGGGATGCTTAATGAGCGCGGCAAGGGCGGCACGCGTGTTGGCATGGTCCTGACCGAGCTGCGAACAGCCGTAGTTATGGGTGAAAGCGCGGACGTCGTCGATGCCTGTCAGGTCACACTCGGCCTTGATGCGAGCCACAATGGCGTTGGCCTGACCGTTGACACAGCCGACGGAGGGGACAATCCAGAGTTCGTTACGGATTCCCATCTCGCCGTTAGAGCGGAGATAGCCGTCGACTGTCAGCTGCTCGTCAGAGCGGCTGTTGTCACAGCTGACGGGCGAGTAGGTGTATGTGAGGTCATCGCTGAGACCCGTGTGAAGGTTGTGGCTGTGAATCCACATGCCCGGCTCGATGTCGGCGGTAGCGTAACCGATGGGGTTGCCGTATTTGATGACAGGCTCGCCCTTGGCTATGTGACGGAGCGCGAATTTGTGACCGCGAGCAATAGGCTCGACGAGAGTGACAGTGACATCGCCGTCCTGATAAACCGCTCCGGCAGCGAGACCGTCGTCGGCGAGGACGACAGCCACGTTGTCGGCGGGATTGATTTTAAGTATCTCTTTCATTAATGAGTGCTTAAAAAGTTTTTAAGAGCTTCGGCCATGCCGAGTGAGCGGATCTGTCCGAGATATTCGGCCACGCGCTCTGTGAAACCGGGCGCAAGCGCCTCGAAATCCTCAATAAAGATATCGCCCGAAAGGATATCCTTGACGGTGCGCGACCAGTCGTCTTCATGCCAGTTCTTGCGGATAAACTCGACGTGCTCGGGAGTGTCATCAGGCTCGAAGCCCGAGCCGGGACCGTAGAGCGACAACAGAGCGGCGAAGGTGAAGCATTCGTAGTCGGCGATTTTGCCTGTGCGGGCATAGTTGTCGCGGACGGTGGGGAAATTGCGTGCCTCCCACTTCGAAAGCGAGTTGAGCGAGATCGACTTGAGCATGTGGCGGATGAACGGATTGTAGAAGCGTTCGAGGATGCCTGCGGCAAACTTTTTGAGCTCCTCGGGGTCCTCGTCAATCATCGGAAGGACCTCACGCTCGACCATCTCGTTGACAAAACGGTTGACATCGGGCGTATTGAATGCGTCCATAACAGTCTCACAGCCGAGCTGAAGGGCGATAGGCACAAGGCCGGTGTGAGAGCCGTTGAGGATGCGCACTTTCTTGTCGCGGAACTGCTTGATTGACGGCATAAAGAGCACATGCAGACCGGCGCGGTCAAGCGGCAGGGCGGCATGAACTTTCTCATAGCCTTTGCCTCCGATGGCCCAGATATGATAGTACTCGCCTTTTACGACGACATTGTCTTCGTAGCCGAGCTCGGCCTGTACCTCGTCGATGGTGTCGCGGGGGAAGCCGGGCACGATGCGGTCAACCAAGGTGTCGCAGAAGACGCAAGCCTCGTCGACCCAGTCGATAAAGTCCTGCTCGAGACCGGCCTCACGGGCGTGACGGAGGACATACTCATGCAGAGTCGAGCCGTTGTCTTCAATAAGCTCGCAGCAGATAAAATACAGACCTTTGTCACGGTCGCCATTGAAATGACGCCAGCGGCGATGGAGCAGGGAAGTAATCTTGCCGGGGAAAGTGCGGGGAGCGTCGACGGTAACATCATCTTCCTCGTAACGGATGCCGGCCTCTGTGGTGTTGGATATTACAAACCTAAGGTCTGGAGAGGTGACATAACCGAGATAGCGCTCCATGTCGGCGCCGGGGTTGAATGCGTCAGCGATGACGGTGATGAGACGGTTGGCCTTGACGGGCTTGCCGTTCTCAATACCCTCCAAGCAGACATGATAGAGATTATCCTGCGAATTGAGGATGTCAACTGCCTTGCTCTCGTGAAAACGGGGCACGACAACAGCGACAGATGTGTCAATCACACCTTTTTCGTTGGCGATATCGAGCTGCCAGTCAACGAAGGCACGCAAAAAGTTGCCTTCGCCGAACTGCAGAACTTTGACAGGACGCTGTTTGACCTCAACGGCCTGACGATTTAATTTCTTCATTGTTTTTCAGGTATTCTATTAATTAACGTTGTGCGGGCACTTCGATAGCTTTGTAGCGGGGCACGAGGAGCTTCATTATGCACCAGCCCACAAGGTAAGACACACCGCAGATGCAGAACACGATAAAGTAACCTGCCGGTTTACCTTCATAGCTCATAAAGGCCATGTTGGTCTGAGCGGCGTAGTCGAAGAGAATGCCCGAGCCATAGTTGATAAGCGATGAGCCGATACCGCCGGCCATGCCGCCGATACCGATAATGGTAGCGATAGTGCTCTTGGGGAACATGTCACCTACGACAGAGTAGATGTTGGCCGACCAAGACTGATGGGCTGCGCCGGCGATACCTATAATAATGATAGGCATCCACTGCGAAACTGAGCTCAGAGGCTGTGCGGCAAGCGCGAGGAGGGGGAAGACGGCGAAGATGAGCATGGCTTTCATACGTGCCGAGTAAGCGTCGACGATGATACCTCTGCGTTTGGCATTGTCGATGAAAATAGTCGGAAGCTTACCGCCGTAAATCGAGAGCATCGTGATAAGATAGAGCACAAATATCATCATCATGCCTTCACCCTCAGAAGTAGAGAGCTTGAACACGTCAGAGATGTAGGCGGGAGTCCAGAACAAGAAGAACCACCACACGCCGTCGGTGAGGAATTTGCCGAAGAAGACGGCCCATGTCTGAGGATATTTGAAACACTTGAAGAAGGGGATGGTAGCGGTCTTGCTGTCCTCAATCTCGGCTTTCTGCTCGGCCGTTTCGTCAGGAGCGTTGTCGTCCTGCTCGATGTAAGCAAGCTCGGCCTCATTGACGCGAGGATTCTCGGCCGGTTTTTTATAGAGCCAAATCCAGAAACCCATCCAGACGAAACCTAACGCACCGATGACTATGAAGGCCATTTCCCAGCCGTTGCCCCAGCCGATGCTCTGGAAATATTTTGCGAGCGGGCCGATAGAGAACGGAGCGACAAGAGCGCCGATAGCAGAGCCGGCATTGAAGATGGCGGTGGCATAAGCGCGGTCACGTTTCGGGAAGTACTCGGCCGTAACCTTGATGGCTGCAGGGAAGTTGCCGGCCTCGCCGAGAGCAAGAATCGTGCGGGCAACGAGGAAGAAGTAAACCGAGACGGTGGCGATGGTCACCGCGAGGTCGCCGGTGGCTTTCACGAGGCCGGCGGCGTCATCGAGACCGATATAGTGCTCGGTGGCGATGCCGCAGACAGCATGGAGGCAGGCTCCAGCCGACCAAACGCCGATGGCCCATAGATAACCTTTCTTCGTACCCATCCAGTCGATGAAACGGCCGGCGAGAAGATTGGCGACAGCATAAACGATAGAGAATACGGCCGTAATCAGACCATAGTTGGCGTCAGTCCAGTGGAACTCGGGCGAGATGAACTCTTTCCATGTCAGCGATAGCACCTGACGGTCCATATAGTTGACGGTGGTGGCAAGGAAGAGGAGGGCGCAGATGACCCAGCGGAAGTTGGTCATACGCGCGGTAGCGACAGCAGATTTGTTAGCCATGGTCATTAAAATTTAAAATATTCCTTGGCATTGCCGTAGCAGACTTTAGCCACAATTTCCTTACCTATAAAATCAATCTCAGATGCAGGAAGCAGACCGGCCTCTATGTCGCCGCCGATGAGGTTGCAGAGAGTACGGCGGAAGTATTCGTGGCGCGGATAAGAGAGGAACGAGCGTGAATCGGTGAGCATGCCGACAAAGCGGCTGAGCAGACCGAGGTTTGAAAGAGCGTTCATCTGTTTCTCCATGCCGTCTTTCTGGTCGAGGAACCACCAGCCCGAGCCGAACTGTATCTTGCCTGCGCCATATCGGCCGTCTTGGAAATTACCGAGCATCGTGGCTACAAGTTCGTTGTCTCGCGGGTTGAGGTTGTAGATGATGGTCTTGCCAAGTTTGTCACGAGAGGCAAGTTTGTCGAGGAATTTCGACATTTTCTTAGCCACGGTGAAGTCACCGATAGAGTCAAAACCGGTGTCGGGACCGAGCTGTGCCATCATGCGCGAGTTGTTGTTGCGGATAGCGCCGTAGTGGAACTGCTGTGTCCAACCCGAGTCATGGTCCATAATGGCAAACTCGACCATCATAGCTGTCTTGAACATGGCAATTTCCTCAGCCGTCAGAGCCTTGCCGCCATAAACCTTGTCAAAGATGGCTTCGATTTCGGCGGGAGGATAATCCTCGGCATAGAACTCCTCGATGCCGTGGTCAGAGAGACGGCAGCCGACCGACTCAAAGAAGTCATGACGTTTCTGCAAAGCTGCGATGACGTCGGCAAACTTGGTGATGTTGACACCCGAAACCTCGGCGAGCTTGTCGATGTAAGCGCGGTAGGCAGCGGGATCCTCGACGGCCATAGCCTTGTCAGGACGCCATGTGGGCAGCATCTTGACGCCGAAATTGTCGTCACGGACCTTGATGTGATACTCGAGCGAGTCGACAGGGTCGTCAGTCGTGCAGACAACTTCCACATTATAGTGTTTCATCAGTCCGCGGGCAGTGCGCTCGGGAGTCTGAAGCATGGCCGAACAATGATCATAAATTTCCTTTGCAGTCGAAGGATTGAGAAGTTTGTTGACGCCAAAGGCTGTCTTAAGCTCGAGATGTGTCCAGTGATATAGCGGGTTACGCATTGTGTAAGGAACGGTCTCTGCCCATTTCTCAAACTTCTGCCAGTCTGTAGTCCCGGCGCCTGTGATATAACTCTCGTCGACACCGTTTGTGCGCATTGCACGCCATTTATAATGGTCTCCCTCGAGCCATATCTTCGAGAGATTCTCGAATTTATGGTCAGAGGCTACGTATTCGGGGATGAGGTGACAGTGATAGTCGATAATCGGCTGATGCTCTGCGTATTCATGATAAAGACGCTGAGCAGTCGGAGTCTGAAGAAGGAAGTTCTCGTCGTTAAACTGTTTCATGATATTTAATATGGTAAGAGATAGGCAATCAAATATTTGTAATGATGTCTAAGGCCTCACGGCATTTGTCGGTGACATACGCCCAGTCAGCGGCAGCGACACGATCTTTAGGGAAAAGTTTAGAGCCCATGCCTACGGCGAACACGCCTGCCGAGAACCATGCACGGAGATTTTCGGCCGTGGGCTCTACGCCGCCTGTGACCATGATTTTAGACCAAGGCATCGGGGCGAGCATACCCTTGACCATTTTCGGGCCGAGGACGTCGCCGGGGAAGAGCTTGCATACGTCACATCCGGCCTCCTGTGCGAAACCTACCTCACTGACAGAGCCGCAGCCGGGGATATAGGGGACACAACGACGGTTGCAGACTTTGGCAACCTCGGGATTATAGAGCGGGCCGACAACGAAGTTGGCACCGAGCTGCAGATAAAGAGCAGCTGTCGGGGCATCAATCACAGAGCCTACGCCCATAGCCATTTCGGGGCACTCTTTAACAGCGAATTTAACCACTTCGGCGAAAACTTCATGGGCGAAATCGCCACGGTTAGTGAACTCAAATAGACGGACACCGCCCTCATAGCAAGCCTTAACAACCGCTTTGGCTATCTCTGCGTCCTTATGATAGAAGACGGGTACCATCGGGGCAGCCGCCAATTTATTCAATACAGAAAGTTTATCAAATTTTGCCATTACTTCTATTATTAATGATTGGAATATTAAAAAACCGCATATCAGCGCTGCACGCGACCGTTTGCAGAGCCTCCGGCCAGAGCCTTGACCTCATCGACGCTCATCAGATTGAAATCGCCCGGCACAGTCTGTTTGAGAGCAGACGCGGCAACCGCAAATTCGAGAGCCTCGTCCATCGAGGGCATTGTCAGCAGACCGTGGATGATACCGCCCGAGAACGAGTCGCCGCCGCCGACACGGTCGATAATAGGATTAATATCATAACGTTTTGACTCATAGAAAGTCTTGCCGTCATAAATCATAGCTTTCCAGCCGTTGTGTGTTGCAGAGAAACTCTCGCGGAGAGTCGAGATGACATATTTGAAACCGAACTCCTTGGCCATGGCAGTGAAGATGCCCTTGTAGCCTTCGGCATTGGTCTCGCCCGACTCTACGTCAGCGTCAGGTTTGAAACCGAGACAAAGCTCGGCGTCTTCCTCGTTGCCGATGCAGACATCAACATATTTCATAAGAGGACGCATAATTGACTGAGCCTTCTCTTTTGTCCAAAGTTTCTTGCGGAAGTTCAGGTCAACCGACACGGTTACGCCGTGGCGTTTTGCGGCTTCGCAAGCCAGACGTGTAAGCTCGGCAGCCTTGTCGCTGATAGCGGGTGTGATGCCAGACCAGTGAAACCAATCTGCGCCTTCCATTATTTTATCGAAATCAAAATCGACGGGGTCTGCTTCTGCGATAGCTGAATTAGCGCGGTCATAAATAACTTTAGAGGGACGCATAGATGCTCCGGTCTCGCAATAATAGATACCTACACGGTCGCCGCCACGTGCGATGAAGTCTGTATTAACACCATAACGGCGGAGCGAATTGAGAGCGGCCTGACCGATCTCATGCTTGGGAAGTTTGGTTACGAAATAGGCGTCATGTCCGTAATTGGCACAGCTGACAGCAACGTTAGCCTCACCACCGCCCCAGATGACATCAAATTGATCGACCTGAACAAAACGATGGCAGCCCACAGGCGAAAGACGGAGCATAATTTCTCCTAAAGTTACTACTTTGCTCATGATTTTAAGTATTTTATTGGTTATTAATGATTTAAGTATCTACAGTTACTTCACAGATATAAATTTAATGCTAAATTAAGCCAAATGAAGCGCCTCTTTGTAATAATAATTGATGCAAAGCGCTTAATAAACAAGTTTTGACCCAATTTCCGACAATTAATTCAGACTCAACAGTCATCAGGTCTGCTTAAAACCGACATAAACGCTCGGCTAAACAGCCTGATATTTTATACATGCAAAGATAGAATTTAAAATTTACATCTTAATCTTCAGATTCAATAAAAACATATAAAAACCTCTTCGGCCCCAAAAGATGATGACAAGAAATCACACAGCATAGGACAAGATGAAAAAAAGACCGAAAAAAACATGTAAAGATTTGCAATTATAAAAATAATAGCTACCTTTGCACAACGAAAGCGGAAAGCCCGCATCAAAGGAGAGGTGGGTGAGTGGCTGAAACCACCAGTTTGCTAAACTGACGTAGGAGTTATCCTACCACGAGTTCGAATCTCGTCCTCTCCGCAAAAAATCCTGCAAGTCATAAACTTGTAGGATTTTTTGTTTATTATGCGTAATTTTGGGCAGGTTCGTGAGACGGTCTTCACAAAGGAAGACACATCTAATATCAATCATGATTCTTAAATAGATATGCTTACAGAAAAAGAGAAGATGTTATCGGGTGAGCCTTATGATTGTGGAGACATCGCATTAATCACCAGATGGCATCTTGCCAAACAGTTGCAGAGAGAATATAATAACACTCCGTCAGACAATGCAGAACGACTTTCCTCGCTACTCGACGAGTTAATTGGTTCGCGAGGCGAAAACGTGTGGATTTCGGCACCCTTCTTCGTGGATTACGGTGAAAACATACATATCGGCAAAAACGTGGAAATAAACATGAACTGTATTTTTTTGGACTGCAACACAATCACTATCGGGGATTATTCCGGAATAGGCCCGGGAGTGCATATCTACACTGCTTTCCATTCCACCATTCCACAGGAACGCTTAGGTGAAAACAGGGCTCAATCCGAAATCCCGGTGCATTTGTTAAAACAGATGGAATCGAGTGTTA